>NZ_CP192511.1:0-676727 GCF_050613185.1 Testudinibacter sp. TW-1 | reverse complement strand
TGGCATAGGCAACGGCGTCGTCGATCAAGGGGACATATTGCGGCAGGGATGAGGCGCTCAGAATCAATGACGGATTGGTGGTCGCGTCTTGCGGCTGATAGGTTTTGATGGCTTCGATATCGCCGGTGTCGGCGACAACCACGGTGATTTTGCGTAATTCTTGTAATTGCGACATAGTTTTTCCTCGTTAGATTTAATTGACATGAAATGAATCGATAATTTTTATTCTACCCCCATTCCCTTGGGATGTTCCAATGATTTCTCCGATAGATCCTTTTTTTTCCACTATTACTAATAAAAATAGGATTTGTCGTCGGGTTCTCAACATTGCCGGCAGTTCAAATTTGCAACAACATTTGCTAACCCTGCGATTGTGATAAAAATATTCGCATGATCAATAGTTGGATTTCGAGTACAATCAGGGCAATTTCTCTGTTTTTAACGTATAGGTTACGGAATGAAAAAGAACAGCTATAGCCTGTTGGCGAGCCTTGTGGTGACGGCATTATACGGTACGTTGCACGGCACCGCGGCGCAAGCGGATTTAAGACAGCAATGTTTGCTGGGCGTACCGCACTTTAACGGTGAGCCGGTGCACGGCAATCCGAATGAATTGCCGGTATATATTGAAGCGGATCGCGGTGAAATGCGGCATGCGACCGAGGCGACCTACCAAGGTGATGTCGACATTAAGCAAGGCAACCGTCATTTGCAATCGCAACACGCCAAAATTACCACTCAGGGCAGCGGCGAGCAGTTGCAGCGTTTCGCCCATGTTGACGGGGAGTTGTCTTATCGTGACGAGCAGATCGATTTGAGCGGGCGCAATGCCAAGATCAATTTGAACAGTAAAGACAGCGATATTGAAGCGGTGGATTATCAGTTTGTCGGGCGGCAAGGGCGCGGCACGGCGGAACAAACGGAAATGCGCGAACGCTACCGCACTTTGCGCAATGCCTCTTTCACTTCCTGTTTGCCGAACGACAATGCGTGGTCAATTGAAGCGGACGAAATCCGGCAAGATTTGCAGGAAGAAGTGGCGGAGATGTGGGGCGCCCGCTTTAAAGTGTTGGGCGTGCCGATTTTGTATTCGCCGTATTGGCAGCTACCGATAGGCGACCGCCGCCGCAGCGGGTTGCTGATGCCGGAATTCAGTTCTTCTAGTCGAGATGGTTTTAGCTATGCCCAACCGATCTATTGGAATATTGCACCGAATTATGATGCGACGATAACGCCGAAATATATGTTTGATCGTGGGTTACAATTGCAAACGGAATTTCGCTATCTCACCCGATTGGGAACGGGAACGCTCGCCAGTGAATATTTGCATAAGGATCGGCTGAAAGAGTATCTCGGCGAGAATAAATCCCGTCATTTGTTCTTTTGGCAACATTCTGCGAGTTTTGGTGACAATTGGCGTGCGAATTTAGACTATACCCGGGTGAGTGATAAGCGCTATTTCAATGATTTTAGTTCGGTGTATGGCAACAGCACCGACGGTTATGCCAATCAACGCTTTACTGTGGGTTATTATCAGCCGAATTACAATCTGAGCGTGTCAGGGCGGCAATTCCAGATTTTTGACGAGACCGATATCGCTCCGTACCGTGCTTTGCCGCAAATTGATTTTAATTATTATCAAAACGGGTTGGCGGACGGTTGGTTGGATTTCGCCCTATATTCGCAGGCGGTGCGGTTTGATAATGACAGTAATTGGTTACCGAAGGCTTGGCGTTTCCATATTCAGCCCGAGTTGAACCTGCCATTGAGCAATGATTACGGCAGCTTGAATTTGCAAACCAAATTATACGCCACCCACTATCAGCAGACCAAAGGCAAAGGCGTTGGCGCAGAAGCGGTGGAGCGCAGTGTCAACCGCGTGTTGCCGCAATTCAAGGCGGATTTGCAAACCGTGCTGTTTAAGTCGCAAACTTTTCTGGACGGTTATAGTCAAACTTTAGAACCGCACGTGCAGTATTTGTACCGCCCGTATAAAAACCAGAGCAATATTGGCGCCAAGGATATTTATTCCAATTATTTAGGCTTGGGTTATGACAGCGCTTTGTTACAACAGGATTATTTTTCACTGTTCCGTGATCGCCGTTACAGCGGTTTGGATCGGATTGCTTCCGCCAATCAGGTCACGGTCGGTGGCACCACGCGTTTGTTTGACCAAAACGCCGATGAACGCTTTAATCTTTCGTTGGGGCAGATTTATTATTTAACGGCGTCGCGGATTGACGAGCGTTTAGACACCCGCACCAACCGCCACTCGTCGGCGTGGGCGTTGGAATCGAACTGGAAAATCAACCGTGCGTGGAATTGGCGCGGCAGTTACCAATATGATACCGACTTGAACAAAACCGCACTTGCCAATATGGTGTTGGAGTATAATCCGAGCGGCAATAATCTGGTGCAGTTGAATTATCGCTATGCCAGCCAAAGTTATATCGACCAAAACTTGCAAAGCGGTTCCAATTTGTATAATCAGGACATTAAGCAAGTCGGCGCAACCGTGGCGTGGGAGTTGGATGACAACTGGGCCGTGATCGGACGCTATTACCATGATGTGGCGCTGAATAAAGCGGTGGAACAGTACGGCGGGGTGCAATATAACACCTGTTGTTGGAGCGTCAGTGTCGGTGCACGCCGCTATTTGACCTCGGCGCGCAACGAGGTGAATTACAGCAGTGATAAGGTTTTTTATGACAACTCGTTCTCGATCAATTTTGAGATTCGGGGGTTAGGCAGCAATGACAGCAGCGGTTTGCGCAGTATGTTGCACAAAGGCATGTTGCCGTATGTGAAACCGTTCAGTTTAGAATAAATTAAAAACAAGGAAATCCATTACCCATGAAAAAATCGGCAATTTTATTGAGCGCATTGGTCAGCACGGCGGCATTGGCTTCAAATGCAACCATCCAGCAGAATTTATCCGCATTGGGCATGAGCAATATGCAAATTCAAGCCACCCCGTTAAAAGGAATTCAGTCGGTGGTGTCCGACCAAGGCATTTTTTATGTGTCTGACGACGGCAACTATATTTTGCGCGGCGATCTGTTTGAATTGAAAAACGGTGAATTGGTTAATTTAAGCGAAAAAATGCTGTTGGATAAATTAAATGGTTTTGCTGATCAGATGATCGTCTATCCGGCGAAAAATGAACAATACGTGGTCACGGTGTTTATGGACATCACCTGTCATTACTGCCATTTGCTGTATAGCAAGAAGAAAGAGTATAACGATTTAGGCATTACCCTGCGCTTCTTGGCATTCCCGCGCGGCGGCATGGATACACAAACTGCCGGGCAGATGGAAGCGATTTGGCAGGCGGCAGATCGTAACGAAGCCTTGGATCAAGCCGAAAACGGCAAACCGCCAAAAGCGCTGAAAACACCGGATATCGTGGCGCGGCATTATGCGTTGGGGCGCCAATACGGCGTGCGCGGCACTCCGACCATGGTAACCGACGGCGGTGAAGTGATTGGCGGCTATTTACCGCCGAAAGAGCTGCTGGCGGCTTTACAGGAAGCACAATAAACAAACGGGGCGAAGCCCCGTTATTTATCTGAACCGTTTTTTAATCAAGGCATTTTTAATCCCGTGAACAAAATCATTTGCCGCCGACAGCCACCGGTGATCTTGCCGTTGGCGGATCATCCGTTGCTTGACCGCCTTTTTTCCGCCCGTCATATTCAAGATAAACGACAACTCGACCGCACTTTACAGGCGATGTTGCCGCCGCAACAACTGAGCGGCACGCAAAGTGCGGTCAAGCTGTTGCTCGCCGCGCGCGAACAGCAGCAAAAAATCGTGATCGTCGGCGATTTTGATGCCGACGGCGCCACCAGTACCGCACTTGCGGTGTTGGCTTTGCGTCGGTTGGGATTCGGGCAGGTGGATTATCTGGTGCCGAACCGCTTTGAGCAGGGCTACGGGCTGAGTGTCGAGGTGGCAAAACTGGCGTTGGCAAAGCAGGTTGATTTGCTGATTACAGTGGATAACGGTATCTCGTCGCATGAGGGGGTGGCGTTTATTCAACGGCACGGCGCCAAGGTGATTATCACCGATCACCACTTGCCGCCAAGCGACTTGCCGGCGGCTGACGCGATTATCAATCCGAATCTGGCGGACTGCTGTTTTCCGTCCAAATCCCTTGCCGGGGTCGGGGTTACCTTTTATCTGATGTTGGCGCTGCGTGCCGCATTGCGTGACGGCGGGTATATCTGTGCGCAGGCGTTGCCGAATTTTGCCGAACTGCTCGATTTGGTGGCGCTGGGGACGATCGCCGATGTGGTGCCGCTCGATCAAAATAACCGTATTCTGGCTTATCAAGGGATTAATCGGATTCGTGCCCAACGTTGCCGCTACGGAATTCAAGCACTGGCGGAAATTGCCAAGCGTGATCTTAGTCGTTTTGTCGCCTCGGATTTGGGTTTTTCAATCGGACCACGCCTCAACGCCGCCGGACGTTTGGATAATATGAGCGTCGGCGTCGAACTGTTATTGGCGGAGGATATGCAGACCGCACGCCAACTGGCGTATGAGCTGGATGCGCTGAATCAAACCCGCAAAGAGATCGAACAGGGTATGAAGCTGCAAGCGTTGCAGATTTGCAGTGGTCTGAACGAGTTGGAAAACGATTTGCCGTGGGCGATTACGCTGTATCAGGCGGACTGGCACCAGGGGGTGTTGGGCATTCTGGCGTCACGGATTAAAGATCGTTTTCACCGCCCGGTAGTGGCGTTTGCACAAGATCAAGCCGGCATTTTGAAAGGCTCGGCGCGCTCGATTGAGGGGCTGCATATTCGCGACGCGTTGGAAAGGGTTGATCAGCGCTGTCCGGGCATGATTCTAAAATTTGGCGGTCATGCCATGGCGGCGGGATTAAGCATTGCCGAAGCGCATTTTGATGATTTTCGTCAAGCTTTCGCCGAGGTCGTGCAGCAAAGTTTAAATGCCGAACAACTCACCGGCGTGATTTGGAGCGACGGCGAATTGGCGCAAAGCGAGCTGACCTTGCACACCGCCGAACTGATCGCCGCCGCCGGACCTTGGGGGCAGGCATTTCCCGAGCCGGTATTCGATGGCGAATTTGAGGTGCTGCAACAACGCTTGGTCGGCGGACGGCATTTGAAAATGATGTTACAGCCGCCCGGCGGCTCATTGTTGTTGGATGCGATTGCGTTTAATGTGGATACGCAAATTTATCCCGATCATTCGTTGAAACGGATGAAAATCGCTTACCGTTTGGATATTAATGAATTTCGCGGTAACCGTCAGCTACAGTTAATGGTAGAATATCTGCAACCGCTGTAAAAATGGCGTAAAATAGTCAAGTGCGGTTTGGTATGTCAACGATTATGCCGCGTGTACAGTCGGATAAGCGCAAGCAAATTAACAAATGATAGTAGGTAGGGTGCTCCAAGTTATACCATGAAAACTGAAAAATTTTGGCTATTGTTGATAGGCGTCTTTTTTTCTTTGTTTTGTTCTCAGGCAGCGGCGCAAAGTGCGGTTGCCAACCCGTCCGTATCAGACGCCGAGACCGCTGCCGAACAAATGGCGCAAGCGGAAGCAGTGCAGCCAACGCCAAGTCCGGGCAGTGAATTTGCCTTTGAAGACGGTAAAGACTATTTTTCCTATACCATTCCAATTAAAGCCAACCCGCTAGACCATCGGATTGAAGTCCGACTGTTTTTCACTTATGAATGCGCCCATTGCCTGACCGCCTTTGATAATTTGAGCCTGTATCAGCGCTTGCATGACGAGCAGGTGCGCTTGATGTTGCAGCCGATCGCCACCGAAGAGGCGCTATTCGGTCCGAATGTGTATTACAGTTTGCGCAATCTTGATCGGCAAGGGTTGGCGGAGCTGCTGCTGTTCGACAGTGCCGAGCGGCAAGGTAGGAAATCGTTGGTCGCCGGCGAGAATTTATACCATTGGCTGATCAGCCATAATGTGGCGCTGGATCAGTTTTTAATGCAACTGAACTCGCAAGCGGTGGCGGCGAAAGCGAAGGAAGCGGTGGAATTGACCGAAAAATACGGGGTGTTCACCAGTCCGTTTGTGGTGATTGACGGGCAATATGTGCTGACCAGCAGCACCTTGTATAATGACGACTATACCTTTGCGGTGATGGATTTTTTAGTCTCACGCATTTTGCAGCAGCGGCAGTCTAACATGACGTTTACCGCAGAAAGCAAAAAAACAACCAATCAACCATAGCGAATGCAGAACAAAGGAACGAGCATGAAGATCGGAATTGTCGGCGCCATGGCGCAAGAAGTGGAAATTTTACGCAATAAAATGACGGAATTAAGCAACCGTGAAATTGCCGGTTGCACCTTGTATCAAGGCTACCTTGATGACCTGGAAGTGGCATTGATCCAATCCGGTATCGGTAAAACCGCGGCGGCAATGGCAACCACGATCTTAATCGCGCATGCGAAACCCGATTGCGTGATTAATACCGGTTCGGCAGGCGGGATCAGCGCAGAACTCAATATCGGTGATGTGATTATCTCCAACCAAACCGCTTACCACGATGCCGACGTGACTGCTTTTGGTTATGCCAAAGGGCAATTACCGGGCTGCCCGGCAACGTTTCCGTCGAATCAGGCGCTAATCGAATTGGCGGAAAAAGCGCTTCAGGCGCAGGGTAAAAGTGCGGTCAAAGGGTTGGTGTGCAGCGGCGACATGTTCTGTAACGGCGAACAGCAGATTGCGCGGATTAAAGCCGATTTTCCGCAGGCGATTGCAGTGGAAATGGAAGCGGCGGCAATTGCACAGGTCTGCCATGCGTTTGATCTGCCGTTTGTGGTGGTGCGTGCGGTGTCGGATGTCGCCGATAAAGCGTCCCATCTCTCGTTTGAAGAGTTTTTACCATTGGCGGCACAGCAATCATCGGCAATGGTGCTGGCGATGTTGGCGGAGCTGCAATAACCCCGCCGTTGGCGGTTGCTACTTTTTGCGGTTTTGGCGTAATTTTTTCAGCAGCGGCTGATAGTTTTCTTCTTGCTCTTGATAATCGAACACCGGCAGTGACAGATGGAAATAAATTGCCAACAACCGCAAACCGAAGCCTCCGATCAAGGTCAGAATGACCACCAGATTATGCGGTACGCCGAAATACGGCAGGGCATAATAAATTGCTGCCGAGAGTAGGGCGATACTGGCATACAGCTCTTTTTGAAACACTAACGGAATACGGTTGCACAGCAGATCGCGCAGCACGCCGCCAAAGGCGCCGGTGACCACCGCCGCAACCAAGGCGATAATAAAGCCATGTCCCATATCCAACGCCACTTGTGCGCCGATAATCGAAAATACAATCAGCCCCAACGCATCCAGCACCAAAAACACGGTGCGGAAATAGCGCATTAGGGGGGCGATAAACACGGTCAGCACCGCCGCACCGGCAACAATCATAATATATTCGGGGTGCGCCACCCAGCCGAGCGGATAATGCCCGAGCAGCATATCGCGGATCGAGCCGCCGCCGATTGCCGTCATGGAAGCGATAATAATCACGCCGAACAGATCCATTTTTTCACGTCCTGCCGCTAAGGCGCCGGTGATCGCTTCGGCGGTAATGCCGATAATATAGAGCACGGTTAATAACATAAAGCAAACTGTCTTAAGCAAATTAGGTAGCATAGCGTAAGCGGATTTTCACCGCAGATAAAGAAAAATTTGATATGGCAGGCATTTTTGTGATCAAAATCTTGTATAAACCGCACTTGAGTCTATGATGTAATCAAATTGTTATGAGAATGAAAGCAAGATGATTAAAAACAAAACCCGCGCCTATTTTTGGGCAACACTGGTGTTATCAGTCTCGTCCTTTTTGGTGTTTGCCAATTTGTACGTGGTGCAGCCGTTGTTGTCGCTGTTTGCCGCACGCTATGCGGTTTCGCTCAATCTGGCAAACTGGATCTTTGCCGCCGCGTCACTGGGCATGAGTCTGTGCCTGATTCCGTGGGCGCTGTTGGCGGATCGTTACGGGCGGCGTTTGGTGATGTTGCTGAGTTTGAGCCTGAGCGCGCTGTTTTCATTGTGCTTGCTGTTCAGTGATTCGGTGACGGCATGGATTGGTTTGCGTTTTTTGCAGGGCATTGCCTTGGCGGGGCTGCCGGCGGTGGCAATTGCCTATATCAGTGAAGAATTTGAAGCCAGTGCGGTGGTGCCTGCCGTCGGGATTTACATTGCCGCCAACTCACTGGGCGGGATCAGCGGGCGGATTCTGGGCGGGATCTTGGCGGAGATGTTCGGTTTGAATGCGCCGATGATATTTACCGCCTTGCTCACTCTCGGCGGCGCATTGCTGACCTATTTTTGTTTGCCGAAAGAGCGCTATTTTAGCCCGCAATCGTTGGCGTTTAAAAGCATGCTCGCCAATCTGTGCGGACATATTAAAAATCCGTTGTTGTGGCGTACTTTTCTGATTAGCGGCATTTGCTTCGGGATGTTCGTCAATATGTTCTCGGTGATCGGCTTGCGGCTGCAACAAGCGCCTTGGCTGCTGAATACGTTGCAGGTTTCGTTACTGTTTCTGTGTTACTTGAGCGGTACTTTTGCCGCTTCGATGGCAGGGCGTTTCAGCCGCCGATTTAGTGCGCCGCGCGGGATGTTGCTCGGTTGGTTGTTATTGATGAGCGGTATGTTGCTGCTGATCAGCAGTTCATTATGGATTTTGATAGCCGGGTTGCTGCTATGCAGTATCGGCTTTTTCTTTACCCACGCCCTTGCCAGCGCTTGGGTCGGCAAAAATGCCACTCACGCCCGCGCCTTGGCGTCGGCACTGTATCTTTCCAGTTATTATCTCGGCGCCAGTGTCGGCGGTAACTATTTATTGACAGTCTGGCAGCAGTTCGGTTGGCATTGGATCGCGCCCGCCGCGATGTTTTTGTTGTCGGGGGTGTTATGGTTGTTGAGCGGGATGTTTAAACCCCGTTAGCACAGCGCATTTAAAGCACTTTCTGCTATCCTGTATTTTAATCCGATTTGCTGATTTTCCGCCAAATCAGATTGCTAATCCCTTAAATAATCAGTAAACTCAAACACCTTATCTGAAAAGATAAGCCTGTTTTATAAATACAATGACAGTTTTTTATTTTATGTATTGGGTTAAAAATAGCATTTTATTTTGATTTAATGCCAAATCGAAGAAGTAATGCGTATAGTTTGTATAAAAAACCAAATATCATCGTCAAGTTTATTTGCCGGTTTGTTTGCTTTTTTAGACAGTGATTTTTAACCGAATTCAGCTTCTGGATAAAATTGATTAAAACCTTGGGAACAACATTATGACAAGCAACACAGAATTCATTCAAAGTGAAGAGATTTCCAATTGGAAAAGTAAATTACGCGCATTGGGGCCGGGCATTTTGATGGCGTCCGCCGCCGTCGGCGGCTCGCATTTAATCGCTTCGACCCAATCCGGTGCGATTTACGGCTGGCAGTTGGCAATCATCATTATTTTAGCCAACCTGTTTAAATATCCGTTTTTCCGTTTCGGCGCACAATATACCCTCGATTCCGGCAACACCCTGTTAGAAGGTTACCGCCAGCAAGGGCAGTTCTATCTGTGGATTTTTACCATTCTGAACGTGTTTGCTGCGGTGATCAACACCGCGGCGGTCGGGTTATTGTGTGCGGTAATCCTATCGTTCGTGCTGCCGTTCAGCGTGCCAATGCCGATTTTAAGCACCATTGTGCTGGGATTTAGTCTGTCATTATTACTGTTGGGCAAATATCGCGTTTTGGACGGTGTGTCTAAAATCATTATGATCAGCTTAACCTTGGCGACGGTTACTGCGGTGGTGATCGCCATGAGCCGCGGCGCGGTTGCGCCGGCGGATTATGTCAGCGCAACGCCGTGGAATTTGGGCGCGTTGGCATTTATCGTGGCGTTGATGGGCTGGATGCCGGCGCCGATTGAAATTTCTGCGATCAACTCAATGTGGGTGGTGGCGAAACGCCGTTTGACCAAAGTTTCTTACCGTGACGGTTTATTCGATTTCAATGTCGGTTATATCGGCACGGCGGTTCTGGCGATTGTGTTTTTGGCGTTAGGCGCCTTGGTGCAGCACGGCTCAGGCGTGGAAGTCGAGAAAGTCGGCGGACGCTATATTGCGCAATTGATCAATATGTATGCCGTGACTATCGGCGAATGGTCACGTATGTTGATTGCCTTTATCGCATTTGCGTGCATGTTCGGCACCACCATCACCGTCATCGACGGCTACAGCCGCACCAATGTGGAAGCGATCCGCTTGATTTTGAAGAAGCAGGAAACCCGCCAAGGTTTTTTGAACCTGTCAATGCTGTTCACTACCGTTGCGGGCTTGGTGGTGCTGTTCTTCTTTAACAACGCCTTGGCGCCGATGTTGCAATTTGCGATGATCGCCTCGTTCGTTTCCACGCCGATTTTCGCCACCTTGAATTTATTATTGGTTCTGAAAGGCGAACATAAAATCAGTAAAGGCTTATTTTGGTTATCGGTGATCGGCTTGATTTACCTGACCGCCTTTGCCCTATTGTTTATCGTACAGCAATTGGGCTTGTTAGGATAAAACCGCACTTTGCCTGACGATTGAAAGCAATGAAAAAGGATAGCCGTTTGGTTATCCTTTTTTCTTGTGATGAAAGACTATGATAATGTGCGGAATGCCAACGGCAGGTAACGGATCAAATCCCCGGCAATCATGCCTTCCTGACTGAGTGCCTGTGCTGCCAAATCGCCGGCATGCCCATGCAAGTAGACGCCGAGAATCGCACTTTGTTTCGGGCTGTAACCTTGTGCCAAAAGTGCGGTAATCACGCCGGTCAGCACATCGCCGCTGCCGCCGCTCGCCATGCCGGGGTTGCCGTTGCTGTTAAAGTGAATGCTGCCGTCGGGGCAGAAAATTGCGCTGTAGGCGCCTTTTAACACGATATAAACCCTGTGTTGTTGTGCAAAAGCGCGGCTTAAATCGAGTTTTTGCTGATCGTCTTTCCATTCGCCGATCCAACGCTGCCACTCTTTCGGGTGCGGGGTGAGAATGCTGTTGGGCGGAATCAGTTTTTGCGCGGCATGATCCTGACTTAACAGATTCAAGGCGTCGGCGTCCAATACCATCGGTTTATCCATTTGTTGCAGCAGTTGCAGCAGATAATATTGGGTCAACGGATCTTGCCCGATACCCGGTCCGATCCCGACCGCACCATAAGCGCGATAATGCGCGCTGCAACCGCTTAACACCGTTTCGCCGTGATTGATGATCGCCATCGCTTCCGGCACCGCACTTTGCAAAATCGGATAACCGCACTTCGGACTTTCCACGCTGACTAAGCCGGCGCCGGCACGTAAACACGCCTGAGTCGCTAATATTGCGGCACCGATTTTACCGTGGCTGCCGGCAATGATCAGCGCATGTCCGAAACTGCCTTTATGGCTGAAACGTTGACGCGGACGGTAAATCCGTTGGACATCGTGCAGCTCGGTGTAAAACAGTTCGCTGCTTTGGCGGGCAATCGCATCCGGCAACAAGCCGATCGGCAGCAGTACCATTTCGCCGCTATAATCCTGATTTTCCGGCAGTAATAACGGCAGTTTGGGAATTTGCAGACAGAGAGTGTAATCGGCGCGAATGATGGCTTGCTTGCTGAGATTGCCGTCAGTTCGGCAAGATAAACCCGACGGCAGATCGATACTGACGGTTGGCAGCTTGAGTTGGTTCAGGGTGTTAACCAATTCCGCGGCGAAACCGTGTAAAGTGCGGTTCAAGCCCGAGCCGAACAGTGCGTCAACCAAAATACCGCGGCAATCTTGCAAGCGGTTTAAGTCTTGGCTGTCTTGCAATAACGTTATTGCGACATCCAATTCCTGTAGCCGCTGTAAATTGGTTTGGCAGTCGGGCGAATAATGTTCATTCCCCAACAGAAAAACCCGCACGCTAAAGCCTTGCAGATAAAGTTGACGGGCAATCGCCAAGCCGTCACCGCCGTTATTGCCGTAGCCGCACAGAATGTTAAACATCAGCGTCGGATGGCGCGGAAAATGTTGAATCAGCCATTGGGAGCAGGCTTCGGCGGCTTGTTCCATCAGATTAATCGAGGAGATCGGTTTGTGTTGAATGGTATAAGCATCCACTTGCCGGATTTGTTGCGCATTTAAAATCTTCATCGACTGCCCCTTAAAACGGTAAGAGATTTAGTGTAGCCATCTCCATAAGTAAAAGCCAAGTGCGGTACACAGCAAAGCGCCAACGACATGGGCGGAGACGATGCCGAACCCGTTCAGCCATTTATCGCTCAACAGTTTTTCGATCACTTCCGCCGAGAAGGACGAGAAAGTGGTGAAGCTGCCGAGAAAACCGGTGATTAAAAACAGCCGCCATTCGGCACTGAGCGCCGGAAAACTGAAAAAGACGCCCATTAACACGCCGATCAGCAAACTGCCGAGGCAGTTGGCAAGCCATGTACCGAGCGCAATTTGGCTGAACAGCGGGTTGAGCCATAACGACAACAGCCAACGCGCCGTTGCGCCTAAACTCGCGCCGCCACACAGTAATAACAAGCTGTTCATCGCGTTTAGCTTTGGTACGGTTTGGTGGCGGCGAGACACGGATATTTTTCGTTCATCTGCTGCGCCCAGCGATCCAAGTGCGGTACGATTTCGCTTGGATTTACGCCGATAATACTCAGGCGGAAATGGAAGAAGTCGATCACGCATACCACATACAGCGTCGCAATGTTCAGTTCCGTGCCAAGCTGATCCAAGCGTTGCTCCAGATACTGCAACGAGCGGATATTGCGCTCAATCATTTGCCGATGGCGGCTGTGCCACCATTCCGCTTGATCGCGCAGCATGCGTTCGCCCAAGTACATCAGCGTATTTTCCATAATGCCGTCGGCAACCGCATGCAAATTCAGCACCTGCCAACGGTTTTCGCCCTGTGGAAACAGCGGCTGATTTTTGCCGAGACTGTCGATATATTCCGCAATTAACGTGCTGTTAAACAGCCAGTCGCCCTGATCGGTCTGCAATGCCGGAATGCGCCCGAGCGGATTGTCCTGATTGTGCGGCGATTCCGCTTTGGCGGCGACGGTGGCTTGCAGCTCAACCTGCTGTTCCAACTGGTGATGTGCAATCACCGACCGCACTTTGCGTACAAACGGGCTGGTGGTGGAGTACCAAAGTTTCATGTTCACCTCTTAAACCAAATTGAACAGCGCGCGCAAATAGCTGGCGACCGACTCGTCACGGTTCAAACCGATTTGCTGCAAGTGCGGTAACGCCTGTTTCACGCGCGGATCGGCATTGCCCATAATGCAACCGCGCCCGACTTCGTTCAGCATTTCCACGTCATTCATGCCGTCGCCGAAAGCGATACAATCGCCCAATTCATAGCTGCGATCCTGCAATAAATGCGCCAGCGCATTGGCTTTGGTTACGCCTTGGTTCATAATTTCCAAACAGATCGGGGTGGAATAGGTCATGCTGACTTGATCGCCATATTGCCGGCGGATGGTCTGTTCAATCGGGGCGAGATCGGCGGCGGTTTTGCCGATAAAAAACACTTTTTCCGTGCCTCTGCCGTGGTGGCGGGAAAAGTCGATCACCTCATAATCGAAACCGGAATCCTTATGGTATTTGCGTAGTTGGCGCAAATCGATATTGATAAACCAGCCCTCGTCCTGATAGGAATTCAGCACCACCCGCGTCGGATCAAATTCCAAATTCATCAATTCAAACGCGATATTTTCTTGCAGACTGTTGCTGTACAACAAGTTGCCGTGCAAATCGTGAATGCGCGCCCCGTTCGAGGTGATCATCGCCGCCCGTTCGGATTCGATTTTTTTCAAAATATGGGAGACGTCGGTGTGGTTGCGCCCGGAAGCCAGCACGATATCAATGCCTTGATCTTCAAGACGTTTAATGGTTTCGGCGCTGTAGTTGCCGACGATGTGTTGAGTGGTGAGCAGCGTGCCGTCCAGATCGGACACCACGGCGTGAAAAGTGCGGTTAAAAGCCATAGATTATCCTGCGAAAAATAAATGAAATCAGGGATTATCATAGCAAAGTGCGGTTCGCTTGTCTGATTATTTCGTTTTATTTGCCAATAGGATTGATTATTGCCGTTTATGGGTTATAGGTAGGTTAACACCCACCTCAGACTGATGACAAAGTCTCTTTCTCGAATCATTTCCCTCCCTCCGTATACGGAGGGAGGTGTCCGAAGGACGGAGGGAGGCATAAAGAATGTTAAAAATGAATATGTTGTATTTTCATATTCCCCCTCCCTCCCTCCCCATTTTTCTTGCGAAAAATGGTACTCCCTCCGCACGTGGAGGGAGAGAAGTTGGTGTGTCAGCAATCTCAGGTAGGTTAACACCCTCCTATGACACTATATTGGCATGAAGTGATTATGGTCGTTTACCAGAAAAAACTACGCCCCAGCGACTATCACGCTCATTGGCAGACGCCATTCCACCAATTTCTTGCGCATTTGTACCGTAAAATTTTCCTTGTAATTCCGCACTTGCGGTTTCAGCAGAAGAGGTTGCTTGACCCGAAAATCCATTTCCGACAATGTCTGCCGCAATGGCGATGGTGGCAACATCGTTTTTCAGTTCGCCGGACAGGGATTTTGAATCAAAATTCGCGACCAGATTTGTGCTGCCTTGGTAATAATCTTCGTCTAAATTCTCGTTATAAGGCAGGTATAATGAATGTCCTTGATAGCGGATAGAGCCTCTTGTCGGGATTTGTGTTTCAGAGGTTGGGTTGCCCGTGTAAAATAGATAAGCAGCGCCATTTTCCCCCTCATCATGTGCGCCAATTTTCACATTTTGCTGAGTGCCGCAACAAATGATGGTGCTTTTCTGTGCGGCACCACTACCGAGATTGAATGTTGACCAGCCAGCAGCATAAATGCCGCTATGTTCTAGTTGAATCGTAACGCCATCAACCGTAATCGCTTTTAAATCAGTTCCGCTGAGACTTTGTAGTTTGGAAGACGCTTCTGCTGAATAGGTATCTCCACTCGTAACCAAAACCTGCCCACTTACAGTCGCTGTCGCCGCATTATTTGTGTTTGAATTTGTTGGATTTGCTGTTCCGCCATTATTAATCGCCACAGTTGAATTGGCATTATCGCCACTTCCCCCTCCGCTACCGCCGCAAGCCGTTAAGACAGCGACGCAAAGTGCGGTTAAGCTCATTTTGATAGATTGGTTAATCGGCATAGTTAATTCCTTATTGAAATAAATGAAAATAGAATTGTAAGCATGAAGCCTCTGAATTTTACATTTATCGCTCCGGCACTTCAAATGACTCATCATAAAAATATGATCACGCTCAAACTTATAAGGCGGAAAGAAAAATCGCTAACCGTATACCGTGTTAGCGATTTTTTAATTTGAGGGTTAACCGTTACGCCGACCGCACTTTGGCGTTTGCAATTGCTTCTGCCACGCGTTGCGGAGCGACGCCGCCTTTGGCGCAGCGTTTGTCGAGGCAGGATTGCAGCGATAAAATCGGGTACACGTCTTCGCCGAACACGGCATTGAAACGGTGGAATTCGTCAAGGCTGAGTTCTTCCAGCGCTTTTTGTTGCTGAATGGCATACACCACCGCTTCGCCGACGATATGGTGCGAATCACGGAATGGAATGCCTTTGGCGACCAGATAATCCGCCAGTTCGGTGGCGTTGGAATAGCCTTTCAACGCCGCTTCTTTGGTGCGCTCACGATTGACTTTAATGTCGTTCAACACCAAATCCGCCATATCTAAACAATCATGCCAAGTGTCCAAGGCGTCGAAAATGCCTTCTTTGTCTTCTTGCATATCTTTGTTATACGCCAACGGCAAGCCTTTGACCGTCATCAACATGCCGTTCAATGCGCCGACCACGCGCCCGGTTTTGCCGCGGATCAGCTCGCAAGCGTCAGGATTTTTCTTCTGCGGCATTAACGATGAGCCGGAAGTGACTTTATCCGACAATTCAATAAAATTGGCTTCGCCGCTGTTGAAGATAATCAAATCTTCGGCAAAACGCGATAAATGCACCATACTTAATGAGGCGACCGACAGCAGTTCGATAATATGATCGCGGTCGGAAACCGTATCCAAACTGTTGTGGGTGGCATAGGCAAAACCCAGATCTTGCGCCAGTTGTTCACGATCAATCGGATACGCCGTGCCGGCGAGTGCGCCGCAGCCGAGCGGGCAGCTGTTCATGCGTTGGTAAGCGTCTGCCAAACGGGAATAATCGCGTTCCAGCATTTCAAAATAGGCTAAACACCAATGGGCGAAAGTGACCGGCTGCGCCCGTTGCAAGTGGGTATAACCCGGCATAACCGCACTTTGATTGGCTTCGGCGGTGGCGACCAGTTTACGTTGCAACCGGCGGATCGATTTTTGCAACTCGGTGACTTGCTGTTTGCACCACAGTTTAATATCCAACGCCACTTGGTCGTTACGGCTGCGCCCGGTGTGCAGTTTTTTGCCCAAGTCGCCGATTTTTTCGATCAGCTTGCTTTCCACCCAACTGTGAATATCTTCGTGATCGTCTTGCAGGATAATCTGCGGATCAGCTGACACCACGGCGTGTAATTCTTGCAGTGCGTTTTCCAGTTGTTGCTGTTCGCTCGCTGTTAAAACACCGACCGCGGTCAGGGCTTTCGACCAGCCGATTGAACCTTCGATATCCTGTTCCGCCAAGCGGTAGTCGAACACCAGTGAATCGTTAAATTGCTTAAACCGTTGATCCGCCGCTTGCGTGAAGCGACCGCCCCAAAGTGCCATAAAATTTCCTTTTTGAATAACTATTGAATTACCGCAGATTGAGCTTGTGGCCAAGAATACACCCCTACATTCCCAATCTGCATTTTAACTGATGTTTACGGATTAATCCGTGTGCCCACAATTTCACCGCTTAAAAGTGCGGTCAGTTTGTCGGGGTGTTTCCAGTTGGCGATGTCCACACCGCGCCCTAAATCTTTCGCCGCTTCCAATGCCGCATTGACTTTGACGATCATGCCGTCGGTGATCACCTTGTCCGCAATCAACTGCGCGATTTGCGCGGCGTTGAGCTGTGGAATGCGCTGTTTATTCGCGTCTAACACGCCGTCCACGTCGGATAACATCACCAAATCGGCATCGATCAATTTGGCAATGGTGATCGCCGCTTGATCGGCGTTGACGTTCATCAACCGCCCTTGTCGATCCAAACCGATCGAGCTGATAATCGGCAGGAAATCCGCTTGCAGCAACTGTTGCAATAGGGTCGGATCATTTGCGCTGACATTGGCAACGTGTCCAAGTTCTTCGTCGAATTGCTGTGCGTCGGTCATATTGCCATCGCCCAAAAACAGACCGACAGCGTTAAGCTGCATAGTTAATGCCTTAGCCAGCAAGGTTTTATTGGCAATCCCTGCCAATGCGCCGACGATGACATCAATCTGATCGCTTGGGGTGATACGTAAACCGTTTTTTTTCTGCACCGGCAGATTGAGTTTTTTCATCAGATTATCCACCACAATTCCGCCGCCGTGCACAATCACGATTTGACGGTTATGCTGCCGGCGGTAGTGGCTAAGTGCGGTCAGCAGGTTATCCATCGCTTGCGGCGTATCGAGCAACACGCCGCCGACTTTTAAGACTAATGCTTTCATTAAAAGAGTCCTGTTGTTTCCGGGAAGTTATAACGAATATTGGCACATTGCACCGCTTGCGCCGACGCGCCTTTCAGCAGGTTGTCCTCTGCGCCGATAATAATAATGTGTTGATCTTTAACGGCAAAGGCAATATCACAGAACGGGGTGAATTCCACCTGTTTAATCGCCGGGAAATGGCGTCCGCATAAGCGCACCAACGGGCGACCTTGATAGGCTTGTTCAAACGCCGCTTGTACTTGCTCGGCGCTGACACCGGCTTTCAGTTTGGCGGTGATGGTTGCCAAAATGCCGCGTTTGAAATTGCCCAAGTGCGGGGTGAAAATCACTTCACAGCCCAAATGGGCGGCGATTTCCGGTTGATGACGGTGGTTAAACACGCCGTAGGCATTCAAGCTGACTTCGCAAAAACTGTTGGTCATGCTGGCTTTGCGCCCTGCGCCGCTCACGCCGCTGACGGCGTTAATCACCGGCAATTGTGTGCGATCAATCAGATCGTTTGCCAACAACGGTTTCAGGCTCAGTTGCGACACGGTCGGATAACAGCCGGCAACCGCGACTAAATCGGTCTGCTTGATTTGTTCGTGATTCCATTCCGCCAAGCCGTAAACCGCACTTTGCAACAGTTGCGGGTGCTGATGTTCGAAACCGTAATATTGGGTATAAAATTCGGCGTTGTTTACGCGATATGCACCCGATAAATCAAACACTTGGCAACCGGCATTTAAGAAAATCGGGGCGTAATCGTGGCTGACTTCGTGGGCAGTGGCGAGGAACACGGTATCAAACTGCTGCGCCAATTCGCCGATAGCGGCATTGTCGGCGGGCAACGGTTGCAGCGGCAAATCCACCAAGCTGCGCAACTGCGGATACAGGCTGGAAATCGGTTTATTGCCATCGGCACTGTGACTGGAAACGAACAAGCCGCTCAGTTCAAACTGCGGATGACGGTTTAAAATCAGGGCGAGTTCTGCGCCGGTGTAGCCGCTGGCGCCGACAATGATAGCTTTTAATTTTGACATAGGGTAGGCTAATCCTTATAACATGAAGAATGACAACGTTAAAGCTATTGTATGTGATTTATACACGATTTGCACCAAGCGTTAAATAAAGTTTAACAATGATTAATTATGCGATATTTTGCATAATTATTTAAATTAATCAACTATTATTCAGGAAAATATCATGCCGGTACCGCAATTTCTCGATTTATACCGCACTTTAATCCGTTTGCCGACCATCAGCAGTCTGGAGGCGGAACAGGATCAATCCAACCGCACTTTGATTGAAACATTGGCGGATTGGCTGGCAACATTGGGTTTTAACACCGAAATCATCGCCGTGGAAGGCGCCCGCAATAAATATAATTTATTGGCGACGTTCGGCGAGGGCGAAGGCGGATTGCTGTTGGCGGGGCACACCGACACCGTGCCGTTTGACGAGGGGCGCTGGACTTTTGATCCGTTCAAACTGACCGAACGAGACGGCAAGTTTTACGGCTTGGGTACGGCGGATATGAAAGGCTTTTTTGCCTTTATCGTCGATACCGTTGCCAATATGGATTTAAGTCGACTGAAAAAGCCGTTGCGCATTCTCGCCACCGCCGATGAAGAAACCACCATGCTCGGCGCACGCACGTTCGTCAAGCACGCCCACATTCGTCCCGATTGTGCGATTATCGGCGAACCGTCGTCGTTAAAACCGATTCGCGCCCATAAAGGCTACATGGGCAATGCGGTGCGCGTGGTCGGCAAGTCGGGGCATTCGAGCGATCCCGACAAGGGCATTAATGCGATTGAAATTATGCACGCGGCAACCGGCAAACTGCTTGATTTGCGCAATCACCTGCGCGAAAAATACCGCCACGACGGTTTTGTGATTCCCTATCCGACCCTGAATTTAGGCAATATTCACGGCGGCGACGCGCTCAATCGGATTTGTGCCTGCTGCGAGCTGCAATTTGATATTCGCCCGTTGCCGAATTTGGAATTGAAAGATTTAAACGAGATGATGCAACAGGCATTGCAACCGTTGATTGAGCGTTGGGGCGACCGCGTGACCCTGACCGCACTTTACGAACCGATTCCCGGCTATGAGTGCGAACACAGCGCGCAAGTGGTGCAAGTGGTGGAAAAACTGTTGGGCGAAAAAGCCGAAACCGTCAATTATTGCACCGAAGCGCCGTTTATTCAGCAACTTTGCCCGACATTGGTGCTCGGACCGGGTTCAATCGAACAGGCGCACCAGCCCGATGAGTTTTTAGAAAGCAAATATGTGCAGCCGACCCGGGATTTATTGACGAAGTTGATTGGGCATTTTTGCGGATAGTAGGGGCGCGGCGCATGGCGGATGAATAATGGCAAGCCATATTTTAATCCGTCTGGCGCAACCACGAGTCATCGCAATAGCTTGGAAACGCAAATGGAAGAATGAGATTATGCCCCAATCGACCGCACTTTCACCCCTTGATCGTCGCCGTCTGGCGGTGTTGAACCATCTTGTTGCCTACCATGGGTATCAGCATTGGTGGGAAAGCGATGACCGGTTGGCAGATTGGGTTGCGATGATTTTGATTCAGCAGACCACACAAGCCAACGCTGAAAAGGCGTTGGCAAATTTAACGGACGTGTTGAGTGTGGAGTGGCTGCATAAGGTGGCGCCGGACGAGCTGGAACAGCGGATTCGCCCCGCTGGATTTTTTAAACAGAAAGCGCGTTATCTGAAAAACCTGATGAGGTGGTTTGCCAAATTCAACTTCGATTTGAGTGCCTGCCAAGCGCTGGGCAACGACGCCTTACGCACCGAATTGCTACAGATTAAAGGTATCGGTTCGGAGACGGCGGATGTCATGTTGTTGTATATTTTCCAACGTAAAGTGTTTATCGCCGATCAATACGCCTTACGCCTATTCAAACGGCTTGGGCTGGGCGATTATCCTAATTATGACGCTATGCGCAAGGATTTCAACCATTTGACGGAGCACTGTTCACTCAAGCAATGCAAAGAATGGCACGCCTGTATTGATGTACACGGCAAAGCGTTTCGTTTGGATAAGAATTTTGACGAAAGTTTTTTGACTATGGCAGCCGCCATCGCAGTTGATACAACCGATTCCTGAAACCGGCGCCAACGGCAACACCGTGATCAAGCAAACCGCTGCCGTCTGAAAACGGCATTCTTGAAAATAAAGCGTCAGACGGCATTCTCCGAATACTCTCTTTCCAGTATCGCCACCAATTCATCAAACACCAGTTTACTCTGGGCAAGTCCAGCGTTTGCGGTGGGCGAAATCGTCAAATCGTTTTATAATGCCGGGCTAGAGCCGCCCTTGTATTATTACCGCGACAGCAACCAGAAAGAGATCGATTTACTCATCGAATATGACCGCACTTTATACCCGGTGGAAATCAAGCAAAGCGCTAGCCCGAATAAACAAATGTCGAAACATTTCAAGATGTTGAAGGAGCATATTTCCGGCAATGAGCTCACCGTCGCCCACGGCACGCTGATCAACCAATATCCCGACAAACTGTGGCTGGACACGGATTTGGTCACGCTGCCGCTGGGGTATTTGTAGCGCTTGGCTTTCAGACGGCCTCAAACAAGAGATTCCAATCTATTTACTGCTTGCGGTTGCCCGCGTAAATAAAATACAAGGCAAATCCGAGGCAAATGACCGCGAGCAGGCGCGGCAGGGAAAAGGCGATGGCGGGATTGTGAAACCAGCCGAAGGTGTCGATCAGCAAACTCATCGCCAGCTGCCCGAAAATCACCGCCACGGTGGCGACGGCGGTGCCGAGTTTGGCGACCACCAACACCATCACGGCGATGTAGACAATGCCCGGAAACGCGCCGGTCAGCTGCCATTTGGGCACGTCGAGCAGGGTCAGGCTGTATTTCGGTTCGAAAAACAGCACCAGCAGCCCGGTGACAATCGTGCCGAGTCCGAAATTCAAAAACGTGCCGGCGAACACGCCCACTTGCGTGCCCAGTTTGCCGTTGATACTGGCCTGTACCGCCAGCGCCACGCCGCCCAACACGGCAAAACACAACATCAGCAAGATCATCACAGCTCCCCCCACGCAATCAAACCGAGTGCCGCCAGGATAAAGCCGAGCGCAATCAGGCGTTGGCGGTTGAGCGGATGGTGTTTCGAGCCGAACAGGGCGTAATGGTCGTTAATCAGGCTTTGCGCAATCTGCCCCATCAGCACGCCGATCATGGTTACCGCCACACCGATAACCGGCGTTGCCAGCGTCAGCACCACCACATAAACCGGCCCCAGCACCCCGCCGCCCAACTGCCACCCCGGCTGGGCAAACAGCGACGGACGTCGGCGCGGGGCGAAAAACAACATCAGCAAAAAGCTGACGCAGGCGCCAATGCTGAAAATGCTGAAAGTCGCCCACAATTTGCCCACCTGCTGCCCCAACGGCCCGAGCAAACCCGCCTCCACCGCCAAACCGGCGCCCGCCAGCACCGTTGCCAAAATCCATATCAACTGCATATTTTTCCCTTGTAATAACCGATGATCGTCTTTTCCATCCACTTCAAGACAAAAACGCGCAAGACAATGCAAGCAGCACCGCAAGCGGGTTTGACGCGTATTCAAGTGAATGGAAAAGACGATCATTATTATATTGGTTCAAAATGCTTTATCAATCGGCAAAATTCGGCAATACTATCCAAAAATATGGATAATCAAGCGAGGAATCCCATGAACCCGATTCAAGCCATGCGCGCCTTTGTGCGTGTTGCCGAAAGCCTGTCGTTTCACCAATCGGCGCAACAGCTCGGCATTCCCCGTTCCACCTTAAGCAAGCAAATCAGCGACTTGGAGCAGCATTACGCCGTGAAACTGCTGCACCGCTCCACCCGCAGCGTCGGGCTGACCGTCGAAGGGCTGGCATTTTACCAACGGGCGCTACATTTGCTGGCGGAATTCGACGAACTGGAGCAACAGATGAAACACGGGCGGCAGGCGGTGCAGGGGCATTTGCGCGTGGATATGCCGATGATGTTTGCCGAGCGGCTGTTTATCCCCAAACTGCCCGACTTTTACGCCCGCTATCCCGACATCAAACTCACCCTCGGTATCAGCGACCGCACCGTCAATCTGGTCGAACAGAGCGTCGATTGCGTCATCCGTATCGGCGACGTGCGCAACGAATCGCTGATCGGGCGCCAGTTCGCCGAATTCGATTTCGTCACCTGCGCCGCCCGCACTTATTTGGCGCAATACGGCACGCCGCACACACCGCAAGCGCTGCAACAGCACCGTATCATCGGCTATTTTTCCGACAGCGACGGTATCAAACCGCTGCTGTTCGCACAGGCCGGCGGCAAACCCTACGCCGTGCGCGATTTTCATTACGCCGCCAACGGCGCCAACGGCATTCTGGAAATGATCCGCGCCGGCTTAGGCATCGGACAACAACTCAAAGCCCTCATCGCCCCGTGGCTGGCAAACGGCGAACTGCAAACCCTGCTCGACGACTACCGCCGCCCGCCCCTGCCCGCCTACCTGCTCACCCGCGACCGCCGCCAAAGCACCCGCTTGAAAGTGTTTGCCGACTGGGTGGCACAAACCTTCGGCGACAGCGGCAAGCCATAAAATTGCGCGGCAATAATGATGAGCTGACCGCAAAAGTGCGGTTCAGCCTTATGGTTTGTAGATGATTTCCACGCCTTGTTCGTCCTCTTCCGACCAATCGTCGTCCCAATCATCATTGTCATCAATACTGTGCGCCGCAATTTGTTGTTGATGGTAATCGTCCCATTTGAATTTCACCTCTTCGGCTTGGGTTTCGAGCTGTTTGACTTCACGCGGATTGTCTTCGATAAACTGCATAATATCGCGGCATAAAGCCCGGACATTTTTGCCGGTTACCGCTGAAATCAAATAATAATCCTCTTCCCAACCTAAACGCTGTACGATGTCGGCGGCTTTGGCTTGCGCCTCTTCATCACTGAGAATATCAATTTTATTGAACACCAACCAGCGCGGTTTTTCCGCCAAGGCTTCGCTGTATTGCAGCAGCTCGGATTCGATAATCGCAATGTTATCCGCCGGATCAGTTTGATCGATCGGCTCCAAATCGACTAAATGGATTAAAACACGGCAACGTTCCAAGTGTTTCAGGAAACGAATTCCCAAGCCTGCGCCGTCGGCCGCGCCTTCAATCAAGCCGGGAATATCGGCGATCACAAAACTACGGTTGGCGTCGACACGCGCCACGCCCAAACTCGGCACTAAGGTGGTGAACGGATAATCCGCCACTTTCGGTTTCGCTGCTGAAACTGCGCGGATAAAAGTCGATTTACCCGCATTCGGCAAACCTAACATACCGACATCGGCAAGCAACATCAATTCCAGTTGTAAATCGCGTTTTTCACCTGCTGTGCCGTTGGTTTTTTGCCGTGGGGTACGGTTGATCGAGGATTTAAAACGGGTGTTGCCCAAACCGTGATAACCGCCCTTTGCCACTAACATTTTCATGCCGTGTTGGGTTAAATCGCCGACCACTTCTTTGGTGTCATTATCAATCGCCCGCGTGCCGACCGGCACACGCAGGGTGATGTCTTTGCCGCGATGTCCGGTGCAATTGGCACTGCGTCCGTTTTCACCGCGTTGCGCCGCAAAGCGTTTTTCAAAGCGGTAATCGATCAGGGTATTTAAGTTTTCGTCGGCAATCAGATAAACATCGCCGCCGTCGCCGCCGTCGCCGCCGTCAGGACCGCCCTTCGGAATGTATTTTTCACGGCGGAAACTGACGCAGCCGTTGCCGCCGTCGCCGGCTTCAATGCGAATTAACGCTTCATCAATAAATTTCATTTTTTCTCCTGTTCGTCGCGCAAGTTATTGGCGGCGAAATAAAAATTTGTGTCCGATCGCAGAGCAGAGCGCACCGCTGACCACAATCATTGCCCCAAGATAGGATAACAAATTGAGTTCGGGCAAATCAAAACTTTGTGGCGCCAGCCGATGGGCGATTTCGGAAAACAGAATGGTAAACAGCGGTGTCAGCGTGATAATCGCGCTTACTTTGGATACATCCCAGCGGTTGACCGCCTCGGCATAAGCACCGTAAGCCACGACGGTATTCAAGCAACAGTATGCCAATAAAAACAATTCCAATAACGGCAGGCGTTCAACGCTGCCAATTTCGGTCAGTGGCGTAAACAAGACGGCGGAACCGGCGTAAAAAATCAGTAAAATCTGCTGCGAATTAAAACGGCGCAACATCAATTTTTGCGCCAAGCCGTAACCAACCCAAACCAATGCCGCCGACAGGCTGAATAACACGCCGATGGTATAAGTGGTTAAGCTGGTGAATAGCTCCGCCAAGCGTTCGTTAAAAAACAGCAGTAAGCCGAGCACTAACAATGCCGCACCGATCTTTTGCGTTACGCCGATCACTTCTTTTAAAAAAACCGCACTGGCGATCATCATCAAAAACGGCGAAACTTGGGCAATCACCTGTGTTACCGATGGCGATAGGTATTTCAGCGAGGTATTGAACAATAAGAAATTGCCGCCGAGCGCAAATACGCCAATCAGCGTCAGCCAACGAAAACGCGGACCGAGCAACAGCTTAAAGTGCGGTAATTTGCCCAAAAATGCCAATAACAGAAACAGCCCGACTGCCGCCGCGGCAAAGCGATACCAGACAATGGTGCTGATATCCATATAACGCACCAACGGTTTTAATGCCAGCGGCACAGTGCCCCAGCAAATTGCGGTGGTTAAGGCAAGAAGAAAACCGCTTAGCGGTCGGCTTGTCTGTTTCATTTGAACTCGATTGGCATGACTGGATTACATTGACGGATAAGCTGTTATTTTACTCGCTACAACCAGAATAGAAAGGAAAATCACAGCAATAAAAAACCCCGCCTTTAAGGTGCGGGGTTCTTAAACTCTGAAATTAAATTAGTCAGCGATAATACTTACGTATTTGCGATTTTTGTCGCCTTTCACTTCGAATTTAACTTTACCGTTTGCAGTGGCAAACAGAGTGTGGTCACGACCGATACCAACGTTGCTGCCTGCGTGGAATTTAGTACCACGTTGACGAACGATAATGCTACCGGCTAATACTGATTCACCGCCAAAGCGTTTAACACCAAGACGTTTACTTTCAGAGTCACGACCGTTGCGAGTGGAACCACCAGCTTTTTTATGAGCCATTTTCGATCTCCTCTAAATTAGGCACTGATACCAGTGATTTTCACTTCCGTGAACCACTGGCGGTGACCTTGTTGTTTACGACTGTGTTTACGACGACGGAACTTAACGATTTTAATTTTATCGCCACGACCGTGATTTACAACTTCAGCCACTACTTTGCCGCCATCAACTAATGGGGCACCAATTTTTACATCTTCACCGTTGACAACCATCAACACTGAATCGAATTCAACTGTTTCACCAGTTGCCACTTCAAGTTTTTCTAAACGAACTACTTGACCTTCGCTCACTCTGTGTTGTTTGCCGCCACTTTGGAAAACCGCGTACATAGAAAGAAACTCCGCTAAAAGTATGTGCCGAATAAACAAAAACTGTTTACTGAACCAGGCACAATCAAAATTCATATAAATAGGGTGCGAATTCTACGCAAAAATTCTGCCGATAGCAAGCAACTATTTTGGATCAGATTAAAAAATTTGATCCTGAGGTTGATCGGTGATCGAAAGCCTATTTAGCTCTTGCCGGAATTCAGGTACAATCAGCCCTCGAATAATCCTAATCTAACAAGTTTGCAGGCATGACAGAACAACAAATCCCGTTTGATCTTCACAAGATCCAAGCCCTTTGCGCCGAGGACATGGGCAAAGTCAATGACTTGATTCTGGCACAAATGAATTCCGATGTGGTGCTGATCAACCAGCTCGGGCACTATATTATCAGCGGCGGCGGCAAGCGGATCCGCCCGATGATCGCCGTACTGGCGGCGCGTGCGCTCGGCTATCGAGGTGCGGCACATATCACCGCGGCGACCTTTATCGAATTTATTCACACCGCCACCTTATTGCATGATGATGTGGTGGATGAATCGGATATGCGCCGCGGCAAAGAGACTGCCAATGCGCTATTCGGCAATGCGGCAAGCGTGTTGGTCGGCGATTTCATTTATACCCGCGCATTTCAGCTGATGACCGGCTTGGATTCGTTAAAGATCCTGAAGATCATGTCGGACGCAACCAATGTGATCGCCGAAGGCGAAGTGTTGCAACTGATGAACTGCAACGATCCGAATACCACCGAACAAAGTTATATGCAGGTGATTTACGGCAAAACCGCACGTTTGTTTGAAGCGGCGACCCAGTGCGCGGCGATTGTCAGTGGCGCGAATCAACAGATTGAACAGGCAATGCAGGATTACGGACGCTATCTCGGTACGGCATTCCAGTTGGTTGATGACGTGTTGGATTACAGCGCCGATCAACAGGCACTGGGTAAAAATATCGGTGACGATCTCGCCGAAGGCAAGCCGACCTTGCCCTTATTACACGCCATGCGGCATGGTGATTCCGAACAGCAAAGGATGATCCGCGCGGTGATCGAAAACGGCGACGGGCGCGATCAACTGCCGCAAGTTTTGGCGGCAATGCAACAACACGGCTCGTTAGATTATGCGATGCAAAAAGCACGCGAAGAAGCGCAAAAAGCGGTGACCGCACTTGCGCCTCTGGCTGAGAGTGATTACAAACAAGCCTTAATTGCGTTGGCGTATCTCTCCGTCGATCGCACTTATTAATAGCAAAATGATGACTGATTTAGATTTAAACATTGAAAGTGCGGTTAGCGAAACCGCAACAACCCCTGAAGCGTACGTTAACTCGGTGCGCGCCAAACGCCGTAAACAAAAAGAGAAAGCGCCGTTTGTACGCCCTCACTTGGCACTGCCGAACGGGCACAACAAGCTGTTGTTGCATTCCTGCTGCGCGCCTTGTTCCGGCGAAGTGATGGAAGCGATTTTAGCCTCGGGAATTGAATTTACCATTTATTTCTACAACCCGAATATCCACCCGCTAAAAGAGTATTTGATCCGCAAAGAAGAAAATATCCGTTTTGCGCAGAAATTCAATATTCCGTTTATCGACGCCGATTATGACCGCCAAAACTGGTTTGATCGCGCCAAAGGCATGGAGGACGAGCCGGAACGCGGCATTCGCTGCACCATGTGTTTCGATATGCGTTTTGAAAAAGCGGCGGAATACGCACACAAAAACGGCTTTCCGGTGTTCACCAGTTGCCTCGGCATTTCCCGTTGGAAAGACATGAATCAAATCAACGGCTGCGGACACCGTGCCGCAGAAAAATACGAGGATGTGGAATATTGGGATTACAACTGGCGCAAAGGCGGCGGCTCACAACGGATGATCGAAATCAGCAAACGCGAACGTTTTTACCAACAAGAATACTGCGGCTGCGTCTATTCTCTGCGCGACACCAACAAATGGCGTGAAGCCACAGGCAGACAAAAAATCGAAATCGGCAAACTGTATTATTCCGCCGATTAAATGACAATGACTTTACCTTAGGTAACAAAGGTCGTAAACTAACCAAATTCTTGTCAAGGATGACGGAATAAACACTTTATTATTCTATGAGGATTATTCAATGAAACGTTTTTATCAATTTTTTGCTTTTGTATTCGTTGCGCTGGCGGTTGTCGCCTGTGGTGACAAAAATGCCGATTTAAAAGCCGATTTACAAGCTTTTAATGCCGCTACCGAGCAAAATGGCAATCTGGCTGAAATTCAACAATTGCAATCTCAATTAATGGCTGCGGCAACACCGGAAGAGCAAGCGGTGATTTTCAATAAAATCGCGGATAAATACAAAGCGATTAAAGACAGCGTGACTGCATTAAACATCAAAACGGCCGACGCTAAAAGTTTGAAAGACAAATTTGTTTCCGGTTTTGATGATTTCATCAAATTAATGACGGACTCCGCCACTTATGTTGTGACCCCGCCAACCGCAGAACAACAACAAGCGTTGGTGGCTTTGCAACAACAAGCGACTCAGAAACTGATGGAAGCGGCACAAGGTGTCGAAACTTTAAAAGCTAAAGCAGAAGCGAAATAAGTTTCTCAACTGTCGATAAAGCCCCGCATTGCGGGGTTTTTTGTAGTAATGGAATATTGAGTTTAATATATTGGAAATCTTATGAAAAAGCTGAAAACATTATTACGCCATTTTCGTATTACCTTAGGCAAGTTAATTTTAGATAAAAGAAAAAAGGAATATACGGTTACAGATATCTTGCCGATAAAAAGCATTTTGTTTTTACGTCAAGATGGAAAAATCGGTGATTATATTGTGAGTTCTTTTGTTTTCCGCGAATTAAAAAAAGACAATCCTAATATAAAAATTGGTGTTGTTTGTAGTGATGATACATTTTTTTCCCGTAATACCAATATTGATCAGATTTATCGTGTAAAAAAGAAGAATATTTTTGATTACATTCGTGTTGCTTTGCAGATAAGAAAAGAAAAATATGACGCCTTGATTGACCCAACCATTTTTTTGCGTAATCGTGACTTATTATTAATTCGGCTAATTAATGCCAAAATTAATCTCGGTTATCAGAAACAAGACTATCAGTTGTTTAATTTAAATATGAATATCTCTGGGCAACATTTTGCCGATGTTTATGCCAATGCGTTGCGCTTGTTAGGGATTGAAAATATTAATCAACAATATGATGTGCCTTGCGATACGCAAAGTGAAAAAAATATTAGTGAATTTCTGCAGCAATATAAGACAATACCATTCATTGCAATCAATTGTTTTGGCGCTGCCAGTTCAAGAAAATTAAACCATACTAATATTACCGCATTATTAACGCAGCTAACCGCACTTTGCCCACAAAAAACGATAGCATTATTGACCTATCCACAAGTCACTGCGCAATTACAGTCTATTGCTGCGCAATACGATAATATTATTATTTATCAAGATACAAAAACGATTTTTGATTCCATTGCAATTATTCGACAGGCGGAATGGGTGATCTCACCTGATACTTCAATTGTGCATATTGCCAGTGGATTAAATAAAAAACTCATTGCTTTTTATCAAGATAAACAAAAAGATCCGATTAATTTTGCCCATTGGCATCCAAATAATCAGGCGGAAACACATATCTTATTTTATCCGGATAATATTAATCAAATTCAAATTGCTGATATTTCCGCAGATTGGTTCAAATAAGTAGGACGTGATGATGAAAAAAATTTTAGTAGTCAGAAATGATAAATTAGGTGATTTTATGTTGGCGTGGCCGAGTTTCGCCATGTTAAAAAAATCTATGCCGAATAGCCAAATTACCGCACTTGTGCCAACTTATACTGCGGATTTAGCGCGACTTTGTCCTTATATTGATGAGGTGATTATTGACGCAGGGAAAAATGGTGAGAAAACGGCGCAAAATCGAACCCTGCAAGCGGTGCGTGCACAGCGATTTGATGCGGTGATTAATCTGTTTTCGGATCGTTATAATGCGTTATTGGCATGGAAAGCAAAAATTCCCTATCGTTTAGCACCGGCAACCAAAATTATTCAATTTTTATATAATAAACGTATTAAGCAACGCCGCTCACAATCATTAAAGCCGGAATATCAATATAATTTGGATCTTATTCGCGCGTTCTTGCAGGATCAACATATCACCGCACTTGAGCCGCAAGCGCCTTATCTGACATTTTCCGTGCAGGAATTGGTGCAACAAAAGCAAAAATTAGTCGATTTACTGGGTTTAGTGCCAGATAAAAAATGGATTTTTGTACACGCCGGTACGGGTGGTTCGGCTAATAATTTAAATCTATCGCAATATGCCGAGATTATTCGGGAACTCGTTAAAAAACTACCTTGTCAGATTATTTTAACTGCGGGTCCGGGAGAGAAAGAAAAAGCAGAGCAACTGGCAGAATTGGCGCAACTTAGCCCGGAGCAGGTGAAAATTTATGCCAAAAATGATGGTTTGGTGGATTTTGCCCGCTCTTTGGCTTGTGCCGATCTGTTTATTGCCGGTTCAACGGGACCATTGCATTTAACTGCTGCCTTGAACGGTTTGACCGTCGGCTTTTTTCCGAGCAAGCGTTCGGCGAAAGCATTACGTTGGCAACCGATTAATCAATCCGAGCGCCATTTGGCATTCATGCCGACGAGCGGACAGATTGAAGCCAATGAAATGCAATCTATTCGTCCTTTAGATGTAGTTGCTGAGATCATTCCATTTGTACAAAAACATTGGCAATAGGACTAATTTTTTGTTTTAGTCTGGTTGCGAACCCATAAATCGGCATATTTGACAAAAGTCGAATGTGCCGATAGCATCGCTAATAAAAATCCCTGTTTCCCGTCCAAAAATCCGCGTTTGAGTAGATACATTTTGATAAAACAGGTGATGGCGTGAGTAATGCCTTGCGATAAACTGGCACGTTTTCCCGCTTGCTGTCGTTGTTCTGCCCAAGCCTGTGCATAAAATGCGGATTTGGTTAGATAATGATGTAAGTTTTCATAGGTATAATGGCGCAAATCCCCCGATAATTGCTCAATCGTAAAACCAGCCGGTTCGATCACTTTTTCATGAACTAACGAATCGTTATATTGTGTTGCCGAAGTGCGGTATAAGCGCAAAACCCAATCCGGATACCAGCCCGAATGGCGGATTTCACGCCCGAAAACTTCGCTGCAACGCCCGATTTGATATAAGACATTCGGTTTATCTGCGTTCACCGCCTGTTGAATCGCCTGCTGCAATTCAGGGGTGATACGTTCGTCGGCGTCTAACCATAACACATAATCGCTCGTAACATATTGCTGCGCCAGTTGGCGTTGTTTGCCGAAGCCTTGCCAATCAAGGTTCTGATAGAATTTATTAGTATAACGGCGGGCAATATTTTCAGTTTGATCCTGACTGCCCGAGTCTAAAATCACGATTTCATCAACCCAGCCTTTCACGGTATCCAAACAGGCGGCAAGGTGTTTTTCTTCATTTTTGACAATCAACGCAACGGCAAGAGTGTGTTTTGACATGGAAAATCCTTTATCTCAGATAGTTTGCGCTATATTAACAGAAGTTGGGAATAGGGTATAATCCCAGCTAACTTTATTATCGGAAAATACGCTATGATACGTTATGTTTACAGTCTGTTGCTCTATTTGCTTCAGCCCTTCGTCTTGCTGTTTACTCTTTACCGCAGCCGTAAAGCTCCTGCGTATCGGCAGCGGTTGAATGAGCGTTATGCTTTTTATTCGGCGAAGTACCGTAAGCCGCAGCCGAATGGGGTGTTAATTCATGCCGCTTCGGTTGGTGAAGTGATGGCGGCGCGTCCGTTGGTGAATGCGTTGTTAAACGATTATCCGCACTTGGCAATTACTTTAACCACTGTCACGCCGACCGGTTCTGAACGAGTGAAATCGACATTTGGCGATAAAGTCACGCATATTTATTTACCTTACGACACGCCGACAGCCATGAAACGCTTTTTCGATTTTGTGCAGCCAAAACTCTGTTTAGTGATGGAAACCGAATTATGGGCGAATTTTATCCATCAATCAGCCCGGCGCAATATTCCGTTTATCGTTGCCAATGCGCGCCTGTCCGCCCGTTCGGCGCGCCGCTATGGCAAAGTGAAAACGATTTTGCGCCCGATGTTGTCTGAAATTACGCATATTGCGGCACAAGACAGCATTAGTGCCAGCCGTTATTTAAGTTTGGATTACGACCAATCACATCTGACGGTGATGGGCAATTTAAAATATGATTTAAGCCTAAGTGCGGTATTGCAGCAACAAATTGCGCAATTGCGCCAAACATGGTTGCCGCACAAACGTCCGGTTTGGATTGCCGCCAGCACCCATCAGGGCGAAGATGAAATTGTGTTGGAAGCGCACCGCACTTTATTGCAACGCTACCCCGATTTATTGTTGCTGCTGGTGCCGCGCCATCCGGAACGTTTTCAAGCGGTGTACGAACTGATTGAAAAATCCGGGCTAAGTGCGGTGCGCCGTTCCGCACGGCAAGCCCCGATGGACAACACGCAAGTGGCGTTAATCGACAGCATGGGCGAGCTGATGTTGATGTACGGTATCAGCGATCTTGCTTTTGTCGGCGGCAGTTTGCTGCCGATTGGCGGACACAATCCGCTCGAACCGTTGGCGTTTAAACTGCCGGTGATCGCCGGCAAGCATACCTTTAATTTCCCCGAAGTCTTCGGCGAATTACGCCGTGTGCGTGGCGTGATCGAAATTGAGGCGCAGAGTGGGCTGCTGGCGGAAAGCGTTGCGCGTTTGCTGGCTGAACCGCAACGAGCGCGGCAATATGGCGAAGCCGGCTATCAAGTGTTAGTCAAAAACCGCGGCGCATTGGATCGCTTAATGTTATTATTGCGCCCTTATCTTGAAAAATAGGACGTTGAAAATGCAAACCACCGTGATTTATCCCGGCACATTTGACCCGATTACCAACGGGCATTTAGATATTATTGAACGCAGTGCGTTACTGTTCCCGAAAATCTTGGTGGCGGTGGCGGCGAGCCCGAGTAAAAAACCGCTGTTTGAGTTGGAACAGCGGATTGAGCTGGTGCGTCAATCGACGCAACATTTAACCAATGTCGAGGTGATCGGCTTTTCCGGCTTATTAGCCGATGTGATTAAGCAATATCAAGTGAAAGCGATTATTCGCGGCGTGCGTGCGGTGGCGGATTTTGAATATGAATTACAACTGTCGCATTTAAACCGTTTGCTGACCAACGGCGTGGAAAGCCTGTTCTTCCCACCGTCTGATCGCTGGTCGTATGTTTCCTCCACCATGATCCGCGAAATCAGCTTACACGGCGGCGACACCCAAGCCCTGGTGCCGCAAGTGGTTTATCAAGCATTGCAACAAAAGCGCGCTCAAGGTTAGCGGCTAAGTATTAGAAGTTATAACCGGTGAGCAGTTGTTGCCAATTCTGCTCACTGAATTGAATCCGCATTCTGCCGACTTCTTTGGCAAAAGAGCGGTGTAGCCGTTCCAAATTGCTTTGTTTCCAACTCGCGCCACTGAGAAAAGCGCATTTATCAAAATCAATCAGCCAGAATTTTTGTTGCCCGTGTTGCTGCTGTAGCAAAATATTGTGCGCATTCAGATCACGGTGGCACACTTGTAAATCGTGCATTTGCCGAATGAGTTCGCCGATCTCCTGCCATTGGCTGTCCGACAAGGTTTGTTGTTGCAGCACCGCCGTCAAATCCTGCGAATCGGCAATGCGTTCAATTAAAATATCGGCTTGATAACCGATGGTTTTTTTAATGGTGCGCGCGGCAATCGGCTGCGGCACGGGCAAGCCAGCCTTATGCAAACGGCGCAACATCTTGAATTCGCTAAAACTGCGGCTGTTTTTTAACGAACGGTCAAAATAGCGATCACGGTTAAATTTTGCCGACCAACCGCCGCGATAATAGTGGCGCAACGCCAAATTTTTACCGATGTCCAAATCTTGCGCCTGCAAAAACCAAGTGATACCACGCCCCTTTGCCTGCCCAATCACCCGCTGTTGTTGCTGCCAAAAGTGAATATCAAACAACTGTTCCGGCGTAAGTGCGGTTTCGACATTGAGTAAAAAGTAGTGGTTAGCGTGTTGCAGATAAGGCATGATGTCACCATTCAAGTAAGAAATGATCATTTTTCGATTTTACTTTAGAATAACGAAAATCCCAATTAAAAAATAAGTTAACCCTATGCAAACACAACCGCTTTTTAGCCAAACTTCAGCCCCGAAGAAAATCTGTATCTTGCGCCTGTCGGCGATAGGCGATGTCTGTAATGCGATTGCGATGGTGCAGCAGATTCAGCGGTACTACCCAAGCAGCGAAATCACTTGGATTGTCGGCAAAACCGAAGCGCAGCTGGTTTCGGTGCTGCCGAATATCAACACGGTGGTGTTTGATAAAAAAAGCGGTTGGCGCGGGGTATTGGCGGTTTGGCGGCAGTTGCAATCGCAGCATTTCGATGTTTTGCTGAATATGCAAACCGCACTTCGTGCCTCGGTGTTATCACTCGGGATTAAAGCGCGCTATAAAATCGGTTTCGCCAAACAGCGCGCGCGCGAGGGGCAGTGGCTGTTCACTAACCGCAAAATCAGTGAACCGAGCAAACCGCACGTTTTGGACGGATTTTTAGCCTTTGCGCGCGAAATCGGCGTGCCGCCGGGGCAGCTTAGTTGGGAGATTCCATTGAGCGAGGCGGATCAAACGTTTGCTGCTGAATTGCTTGATCCGCAACGCAAAAACCTGCTGATTTGCCCCTGTTCCAGTAAAGCGGAAAAGGATTGGACGGTCGAAGGCTATGTTGCGCTGGTACGTTACGCTGCCGAGCAGAATATTAACGTGATTCTCGCCGGTTCGCCTGCGCCACGTGAGATCGCCATGGCGGCTGAAATCGAGCAAAAGTGCGGTTTCGCCCTGACCAATGTGGTCGGCAAAACCTCGTTGTTGCAACTGTTGGCATTAATCGGCAAAGTGGATTTGCTGATTTCGCCCGATTCCGGCCCGGCACATATGGCAACCGCACAAGGCACGCCGGTGATCGGACTGTACGCCATTCATAATCCGCTGCGCACCGCACCCTATAACAATCTTGCCAATGTGGTGTCGGTGTACGAACAAAATATCCAAGCGCAATACGGCAAACCGTCCGCAGAACTGCCTTGGGCAACACGCGCCAAAGGCAAGGATTTAATGCGGCAGATTAAGGCGGAAGCGGTGATTGCGCAGATGAAAGGATTGTTGGGAATGAGTTGATAATCCCCCTTCTCCCCTTGTGGGAGAAGGGCAGATTATCGCGTCGTTCAGAAGCGATAATCAGGATGAGGGGGCTACATTGCGGTTTCTTTCACCCTCATCCGTCCTGCGGACACCTTCTCCCATCAAGGGAGAAGGGAACAGAGCAGTCCTTACCGTTATAACTTCTGACATCTCGGACAATAAAAACTATTCCGTTGCCCGATAACCGCACTTTCGATTTTGGTGCCGCAGGTCGGGCAAGGTTCGCCGGCTTTGCCGTAAACATACAGCTGTTGCGCAAAATAACCGGGGCGACCGTCCGGTTGGACAAAATCTTTCAAGGATGTGCCGCCTTGACGGATTGCGTCTTTTAATACCTGTTTCACCTGTTCGACCAACTGCGCACATTGCGCACGGGTTAATCGACTGGGCGGCGTGAGCGGGTGAATGCCGCACAGGAACAGGGTTTCATTGGCGTAAATATTGCCCACGCCGACCACCACCGCATTGTTCATCAAAAAGGATTTAATCGGCGTATTTTTGTTACGGCTTTTTTGCCAGAAATAGTCGGCGTTAAATTGCTCCGACAGCGGCTCGGGCCCGAGTTTGGCAAACAGCGGAAAACCGTCCAGCGTCTCCGTCCACAGCCATGCGCCAAAGCGGCGCGGATCGTTGTAGCGTAAAATTTTGCCATTGCCGAAGATAAATTCGAGGTGATCGTGTTTATCACGCACCGCACTTTCATCATCCATATCCACAATCCGCAGCGAACCGGACATGCCCAAATGCCCGATGATATAACCTTGTTCGGTTTCTAAAATCAGGTATTTGGCGCGCCGTTGCAAGCCGGTGACGCGCACGTTGTAAAACTCGCTCAGTTCCGGGCTGACTTCCCAACGCAATTTGCTGCGGTGGACGCGGATTTGCTCGATTGGCTGCCCCAACACAAACGGCGCAATGCCGCGCAGGGTGGTTTCGACTTCGGGTAATTCAGGCATGGTTGTTCTCTTTTTGGGTTCGAATGGGGTATTTTATCCAATTTTAACCGCACTTTCAGCACTTGTTTAAATAGGCGAGAGTGGTATAGTTTGCCTCTGTTTTTGAACCTGATTAATTGAGATTATGTTAGACATTGTATTATACGAACCGGAAATTCCGCAAAACAGCGGCAATATTATCCGATTATGTGCCAACTGCGGTTTTCGTTTGCACCTGATCGAGCCGCTAGGTTTTGCCTGGGACGACAAAAAACTGCGCCGTTCCGGATTGGATTACCACGAATTTGCCGAGATTAAAAAATACCCGTCATTTGAAACCTTTATGCAGCAAGCGCAGCCTAACCGCTTATTCGCCCTAACCACCAAAGGTTTTGCCAATCATGCGCAAGTGCGCTATCAGCTCGGCGATTTTTTAATGTTTGGTCCTGAAAGCCGCGGCATTCCGCGTCCGATTTTAGACAGTTTGCCGCAGCAACAGAAAATCCGCCTGCCGATGGTGGCGAACAGCCGCAGCATGAATTTATCCAATGCGGTGGCGGTGACGGTGTATGAAGCCTGGCGGCAATTGGGGTTTGAAAATGCAGTTAACCCCAATTTGGCGGGTTAAGAAGGCAATATGGAACAGTTATTACAAGGCTTTTTTGTCAGCGCCAGCCTGATCATCGCGATTGGCGCGCAAAATGCATTCGTGTTAAAACAAGGCTTGCTGAAACAAAATATTTTCTGGGTCGCGCTCACTTGTTTTCTGTGTGATTTTGTTTTGATTGGTATTGGCGTGCTGGGATTTGGCAGCTTAATCGGTCAAAACCCGAGCGCAACCTTAGCCTTGGCGGTGGTCGGCGCGCTGTTTTTATTGGTTTATGGTGCGCGCGCGTTTCGCAGTGCTTATCAAGGCACCAGCGGTTTAAGCCTCGACAAAACTGAGCGACCACCGCAAAGTGCGGTCAAAATCGTATTGATCACCCTTGGCTTAACCCTGCTCAATCCGCACGTCTATTTAGACACCGTGGTGATTATCGGCGGCATCGCCTCCACTTTGTTATTTGAGCAAAAATTGCAATTTCTACTCGGCGCGGTGTTTGCCTCCGGCTTATGGTTCTTCGGCTTGGGCTACGGCGCACGCCTGTTGATTCCGCTGTTCAAACGCCCGAAAACCTGGCGGGTGTTGGATTTCGCTATCGGCTGTATTATGTGGCTGATCGCCTTTAGCTTGGCGCGTTATGCCTTAGGATTATTATAAATTCAAGTGCGGTTGGCAATGGTCCTAAATTTCGGCCATTCAGAAACTCTATGGAGTCTTGTTCAGTGATGATTTCGCCACCTATATGTACATCGTCTGATTTGATCAAATAAACCACGGGATTAACTTTGTAATAACTGTTGGTTCATCCAGTATCTGCTATAGCTATCGAGATCCTAAGGCCTGTAATGTACCAGGGCAGTTTGAGCGTTTACTGTGATTAGTGAACGTTATTGATACTTTCACATGTGAAAGTTTTGGGGATATATGAGTGAATAAACAAAGGCCAGAGAACGATGCCCTGGCCTCTCAGTTTTTCTACAGTACGAACGTATGCAGGTGGGTTTTCGACATTAACCCCTCATAGTCACAAACTCTTCCGAGCCGGTCGGGTGAATGGCGACGGTGTTGTCGAAGTCGGCTTTGGTTGCGCCCATTTTGATGGCGACGGCAAAGCCTTGAATCATTTCGTCCACGCCGAAGCCGATGCCGTGCAAGCCGACGATTTTTTCGTCAGGACCGACGCAAACCAGTTTCATACGGCACGGTTGGCGGTGTTGGGTCACGGCGGTGTACATCGCCGTGAAAGAGGATTTATACACTTTCACATTGGCTTCGCCATATTGCGCAATCGCTTGCGGTTCGGTCAAACCGATGGTGCCGATTGGCGGGTGGCTAAACACCACGGTCGGGATCAGGTTGTAATCCAAATGTTCGTTCGGTTTATTGTTGAATAAACGCTCGGACAAACGGCGACCCGCCGCCACAGCCACCGGGGTTAATTCCACTGCGCCGGTGTTGTCGCCGACCGCATAAATGCCTTTGACATTGGTGTTTTGGAATTTATCCACCGTAATATAACCTTTGGCATTGGTTTCCACCCCTGCCGCGGCAAGATTAATGTTATCGGTCATCGGTTCTCGCCCGATAGCCCAAACCAAGGTATCGACAGTTTGCTCACGTCCGTCTTCCAGTTTCACGGTTAAACTGCCGTCGGCATTTTTCACGATTTCCTGCGGAATGGCGTGGGTGTGCAGGGTTGGGCCTTCGCTGGTCAACACTTCCAGCAAGGTTTCCACAATCAGCGGATCAAAATTGCGCAACGGTGCGTGTTGGCGCACAAACAGGTGGGTTTCCACGCCTAAGCTGTGCAGCACCCCGGCAAGTTCGATCGCGATATAACCTGCACCGACCACTGCCACGCGTTTCGGCAGTTGGTTTAACGCAAATACGCCGTCGGAATTGATACCGTATTCCGCCCCTTTGATGTTCGGCATAGACGGGCGACCACCGGTGGCAATCAAAATATGATCGGCAGTGATCCGTTCACCGTTGACTTCCACCGTGTTGCTGTTGACGAATTTGGCAAAACCCTGAATCACATCGACCTTGTTGTTGCCCAGCGCCCGCTCGTAGGACTGATGAATCCGTCCGATATAGGCTTGGCGGTTTTCAACCAATTTGGCAAAATCAAAGCCGTTCAATTTGACATCAAAGCCATAGTCCGGCGCATACAGGTTAATCGCCTCGGCGATTTGCGCCCCGTGCCACATCACTTTTTTCGGCACGCAACCGACGTTGACACAAGTGCCGCCGAGATATTTCGCTTCGATAATCGCACATTTTTTGCCGTAGCTCGCCGCACGGTTAATCGAAGCGATACCGCCGCTGCCGCCGCCGATTGCCAGATAATCGTAATGTTTGCTCATAATCCTTGTCCTTGTCAAAAACTGATAATAAATTGCGCCCATTCTGCCGAATACGCGCACGAAAAACCATTCAATAAAACTAATTATTTTGATTGTCGGTAACAATCTGCTCTTTTCCGCTTATTCCGGCGTGATCCAGTCCAGTTTCCACGCGCCGGTTTCCGGCGCAAGGGTGTTGGCTAAATACGGCAAGGTCGCTTTCATTTCCGCTTCCAATGTCCACGGCGGATTAATCACAATCATGCCGCTTGCCGTCATTCCGCGCTGATCGGAATCGGGGCGCACCGCCAGTTCGATCTGCAAAATTTTGCGAATGCCGCTCTGTTCCAAGCCGCGCACAATACGCTTAACGTGTTGACGCAGCACCACCGGATACCAAATCGCATAAGTGCCGGTGGCAAAGCGTTTGTAACCCTCTACAATCGCCTGCACCACCAATTCGTAATCCTCTTTCAATTCATACGGCGGATCGATCAGCACCAACCCGCGCCGCTCTTTCGGCGGCAGGGCGGCTTTCAGCTGCTGATAACCGTTGTCGCGCTTGGTGGTAACATTTTCATATTGTTTAAAATTATTGCGCAATAACGGAAAATCGCCCGGGTGCAGCTCGGTCAGCAAGGCGCGATCTTGCGGGCGCAATAAATTGGCGACAATCAGCGGCGAACCGGCATAATGGCGCAATTGCGCACCGTGATTGAGTTTTTTAATTTGCGCCACATAATCCGCCACTTCCGGCGGCAGATCGTCCCGGTGCCACAAACGGGCAATGCCGTCCAAATATTCCGCCGTTTTTTCCGCCTCATAGCCGGTCAGATTATAACGCCCGACCCCGGCATGGGTATCGAGGTAAAAAAAGCCTTTCTCTTTTTGTTGCAGCGCACGAATCATCCGCACCAGCACCAGGTGTTTCAGCACATCGGCGTGATTCCCGGCATGAAAGCTGTGGCGATAGCTCAGCATAGTTAGTCCTTTCCTATTTTTAAAATTGGCGACAGTTTACCGCACTTTGCGTGCTTTTTCTTTATTCTTCGCTTGAATTCAGGTAAAACATACCGCACTTTATTTAAAAACAATCGCAAATAAGAGAAATTATGAACAATCCATTATTAAATCAATGCGGTTTACCGCACTTTTCGCAAATTGAACCGCAACACATCGTGCCGGCGATTGAACAACTGATCGCCGAAGCTCGCCAAACCGTGGAACAGGTGCTGCAACAACCGCACTTTAGCTGGGACAATTTCGTGCAGCCGTTAAGCGAAGCCGGCGACCGTTTAGGGCGCGCTTGGTCGCCGGTCAGCCATTTAAATGCGGTGAAAAACAGCCCCGAACTGCGCGAAGCCTATCAAGCCTGCCTGCCGTTATTATCCGAATACAGCACCTGGATCGGGCAACATCAAGGGCTGTTCGCAGCGTATTCGCAGCTGAAAAACAGCGCCGAGTTCGCCGAGCTGTCGCTGTCACAGCAAAAATCGATTAACGACACCTTGCGTGATTTTGAACTGTCGGGCATTGCTTTGCCGCCGGAAAAACAACAACGCTACGGCGAAATCGTGGCGCGCTTGTCCGAACTCAGTTCGCAATTCAGCAACAATGTGCTCGACGCCACCATGGGCTGGGACAAAGTGATTAGCGACGAAAGTGAGCTGCAAGGCTTGCCGGAATCGGCATTGCAGGCGGCGAAAGCGGCGGCGCAAAGCAAAGAGCTGGACGGTTACCGTTTCACCTTGGAATTTCCAAGCTATCTGCCGGTGATGACCTATTGCGAAAACCGCACTTTGCGCGAAGAGATGTACCGCGCCTTCAACACCCGCGCTTCCGATCAAGGCCCGAACGCCGGCACGTGGGACAACAGCCCGTTAATCGAAGAGATTATGCAACTGCGCTTTGAACTGGCGCAACTGCTCGGTTTCGCCACTTACGCCGATTACTCCCTCGCCACCAAAATGGCGCAAAGCCCGCAGCAAGTATTGGATTTCTTAGAAAATTTGGCGGTCCGTGCCAAACCGCAAGGGGAAAAAGAGCTGGCGGAACTGACGGCGTACACTGCCGAAACCTTTGGGATCAGCGAGCTGGAGCCGTGGGATATTGCCTTTTACAGCGAGAAACAGAAACAACACCTGTTTGCGATCAACGATGAGGAACTGCGCCCGTATTTCCCTGAAAATCGGGTATTAAGCGGCTTGTTTGAGGTGGTAAACCGTATTTTTGGGATCACCGCAAAAGAGCGGTTTGATATTGATACCTGGCACGACGAAGTGCGGTTTTTCGAGCTGTATGACCGCAGCAACGAACTGCGCGGCAGCTTCTATCTGGATTTATACGCCCGTCCGCACAAACGCGGCGGCGCATGGATGGACGACTGTATCGGGCGCAAACGCCTAGCCAACGGCGAGATTCAAAAGCCGGTGGCGTATTTGGTGTGCAACTTTAACCGCCCGATTGGCGACAAACCGGCGTTATTCACCCACGACGAAGTCACCACCCTGTTCCACGAGTTCGGACACGGTATCCACCATATGCTGACTCTGATTGATGTCGGCGGCGTATCCGGTATTAACGGCGTGCCGTGGGACGCGGTCGAATTGCCGAGCCAGTTTATGGAAAACTGGTGTTGGGAAAAAGAGGCGTTGGATTTTATCTCCGGTCATTACCAAAGCAACGAACCGTTGCCGGCGGAAAAACTGACCCAACTACTGGCGGCGAAAAACTACCAAGCGGCGATGTTCGTGTTGCGCCAGTTGGAATTCGGGATTTTCGATTTCCGCCTGCATTATCAATATGACCCGAAGTGCGGAGCGCAAGTGTTGCAAACCCTGAAAACGGTGAAAGATCAAGTTTCGCTATTCAAAGCGATCGATTGGGTGCGCACCCCGCATTCGTTCAGCCACATCTTCGCCGGCGGCTACTCCGCCGGTTACTACAGCTATTTATGGGCAGAGGTGCTCTCCGCCGACGCATTTTCGCTGTTTGAAGAACAAGGCATTTTCAATCCGCAAACCGGACAAGCCTTTTTGGATCACATTCTCACCCGCGGCGGCTCGGAAGAACCGATGGAACTGTTCAAACGCTTCCGCGGCCGCGAACCGCAACTGGACGCGCTGTTAAGACATAAAGGCATTGCGGGCTAGACCGCACTTTTGCTTGGTAAGCCGCCAGCGGGGTTGCCGTTGGCGGTTTTTTGTTGCCGTAATTTCGCTTTACTGCCCTGCGACTGCGCACTTCCTAAGAAGATCAAAATCTAAATCACATAAAACAAGTGCGGTATCAGCGCCGGAAGGCTATAATCAGTGCACACCAAGATTGAGGTAATTTATGACAACAGCACAACACTTTGAACAATTTGACTTAGCGCCCGAACTGCTGAAAGCCCTGCGCGATAAAAACTATCAACGTCCGATGTTGATTCAGGCGGAGGTGATTCCGCACGCCTTGGAAGCGCGCGATATTCTCGGCTCTGCGCCGACCGGCACCGGCAAAACCGCCGCATTTTTATTGCCGGCAATTCAGCATTTATTGGATTTCCCACGCCGCAAACCGGGTGCGCCGCGCGTGTTAGTGCTGACCCCGACCCGTGAATTGGCAATGCAAGTGGCGGATCAAGCCAAAGAACTGGCGAAATACACCAACCTGAGTATCGCCACCATCACCGGCGGTGTCGCCTACCAAAATCACGGTGAGATTTTCAATAAAAATCAAGATATTGTGGTCGCCACTCCGGGGCGTTTGCTGCAATACATCAAAGAAGAAAACTTTGATTGCCGCGCGGTGGAAATCCTGATTTTCGACGAAGCGGACAGAATGCTGCAAATGGGCTTCGGGCAAGATGCGGAAACCATTTCCGCCGAAACCCGCTGGCGCAAACAAACCCTGCTGTTTTCCGCCACGTTGGAAGGCGAACTGCTGGCGGATTTTGCCGAGCGGATTTTAAATGAGCCGGTGCAAATCGACGCCGACCCAAGCCGGCGCGAACGCAAAAAAATCCAACAATGGATCTATCATGCCGACAGTAAAGAACATAAATTCAAGCTGTTGGCACGCTTAATCGACAATGAAAATGTCGAGCGCGGGATCGTATTTGTACGCAAACGCGAAGAGGTGCGCGAGCTGTCGGAGAACCTGCGTAAACGCGGCATTCGCAGCACCTATTTAGAGGGCGAAATGGCGCAAACCCAGCGTAACAACGCGATTGATAAACTGAAAAACGGCGTGGTGAATATTCTGGTTGCCACCGATGTCGCCTCGCGTGGGATTGACATTGACGACATCAGCCATATTTTCAATTACGATCTGCCGTACAGTGCCGACACCTATCTGCACCGTATCGGGCGCACCGCGCGCGCCGGCAAGAAAGGCAATGCGATTTCCTTGGTGGAAGGACACGATTATAAATTGTTGGGTAAAATCCGCCGTTATACCGACGAAGCCCTGAAATCGCGGATTGTCGAAGGGCTTGAACCGCGCACCAGTCCGCCGAAAGACGGCGATCAAAAGCGCGTCAGCAAAAAACAGAAAGCCCGTTTAAAAGAGAAAAAAGCCGAGAAACAACAAGAGAAGAAAAAGGTCAAACTGCGCCATCGCGACAGCAAAAACATCGGCAAACGGCGTAAACCAAGTGATTCGCAACGTGCCGTGGCAACTGAAAGTGCAGTAAGAGAGAAAAGTGCGGTCAAAACCAAATCCCAAGCGGACCAATAGGAGAAAAGCGCAATGCAATATCGGCAACTCGGCAACAGCGATCTGAACGTCAGTTTAATCTGTTTGGGCACGATGACCTTCGGCGAGCAAAACAGCGAAGCGGACGCACACCAACAGTTGGATTACGCGCTGGCACACGGAGTCAATTTTATTGATACCGCCGAGATGTATCCTGTGCCGCCAAGCGGCGAAACCTATGGGCGTACCGAGCAATATGTCGGCAGTTGGCTGGCGAAACAGCAGCGCGATAAGGTGATTGTCGCCAGTAAAATCGCCGGTCCGTCGCGCGCCAACGATAACCAAAACTATATTCGCGGCGGTTCGCGCTTTACTCAACAGCAGATTTTTGCCGCCTGTGACGCCAGTTTAAAACGGCTGCAAACCGATTATTTGGATCTGTATCAGCTGCATTGGCCGGAGCGGCAAGTGAACTATTTCGGGCAATTAGGGCTGACCGCACTTGATGAACCAGCGGATGTGACGCCGTTGCAAGAGAGTCTGGAAGCGCTGCAAACCTTGCAGCAACAAGGAAAAATCCGCCATTTCGGCTTATCCAACGAAACGCCGTGGGGCGTGATGGAGTGTTTGCGCCTACATCGCGAATTAAGCCTGCCACGCGTGCTATCGGTGCAAAATCCGTATAACCTGCTCAATCGCAGTTATGAAGTGGGTTTGAGCGAAATTTCGTTGCGCGAGCAGGTCGGTTTATTGGCGTATTCGCCGTTGGCATTCGGCTTACTCAGCGGCAAATACCGCACTTCGCCTTGGCCGGAAAAAGGACGTTTAACCCTGTTTGAACGTTTCCAACGTTACACAAAACCGCAAGCCTTTGCAGCGATCGAGCGTTACGCCGCGATTGCCGAGCAAGCCAACATCAGCCTGACCGCACTTTCACTGGCGTTTGTCAATCAACAGCCGTTTGTCGCCGGTAATATTATCGGTGCGACCACCCTTGAGCAGTTGGCGGAAAATATTGCCAGCGTGGACGTGCGGTTAAGCGAGGAAACACTGGCGCAAATCAATGCGGTGCATGCAGAAATCAGTAATCCTTGCCCTTAAGCCGCAAACCCGTGCCGCTTATTCCGGCACACCGCGCAACAGCGGATACTTCACAAAAGGCGCAACCGAAGTCGAAGCCGGCAAATCGTTAAACAGCAGAATAAACGGTTTCGGCGGAATCACTTTTTCGTTGCGCCACAAACTGCCCATACCGACCAGTTGAATATCACTCGGCAAATTGGCAATGCCTTGCCGCAACACGTTAATCGTATTTTTACGCGGGTGTCCGATCACAATCGCCATGCCGTGTTTGCGTGCATATTGAACGGATAAATTAAACTGGCGCTGCACATCCGCGTATTCGTCGCTGTCGTCCAAGAAAATATGCCGATCCAACGCCACCACCCCGTTTTCCCGCGCCACTTTGCTCGCCACGCTGCTGCCGATCGTGCGGCTGTCGAGGAAAAACAGGCTATGCTTAACCAGATTTTGCATTAAATGGCTCATCAACGTGCGGTCGGCAGTGGCGGCACTGCCCATATGGTTGTTCAAGCCGATTGCATAGGGCACGCGCTGACGGGCGTAATCCAGTTTTTCCGTCACCTCTGCCTGCGACATGCCCAAGCGCAAGCCCTCTTTTTCCAATTTCATCTTGGCTTTCGGCTGCATCGGCTGGTGAATCAAAATATCCCGCCCCTGCCGTTTTGCTTGCTCGGCACGCGCGGTGGCATTCGGCGCCGACGGAATAATCGCCACCGAAATCTCTTTCGGCAGGTTATAAATTTTTTGATCGTCGGCACGATAGCCGATGTCATCAATCACAATCGCCAAACGCGCCGCCAAGCCGCTGTCGGCAGACAGCAGTAACAACAAGCAAAGTGCGGTTTTGGATAATCTCCCCATCACTTCACCCAATTCAACGGATTCACCGGATTACCTTTGCGCCGGATTTCGAAATAGAGCGAGGGCTTGCCTTGTCCGCCGCTGCTGCCGACTTCGGCGATTTTCTGACCGTTCTTGACGTATTGTCCGTTTTGCACGCTTAAACGTTGGTTGTAGCCGTACAAACTCATATCGCCGGCACCGTGATCGACCACCACCACCAAGCCGTAGCCTTGCAGCCAATCGGCTAAAATGACGCGTCCGTCGGCGATGGCTTTGACTGCCGCGCCAGCACTACTGTTGATGACGATCCCTTTCCAGCGCAATTCCCCCATTTGCACCGAGCCGAAACGGTTGGCAATGCTGCCGCCGGTCGGCAAAGCATATTGTTTTTTGCCTGCGCCTAAACCGCTGGTTTTGCGCGTCAGGTTTCTTTCGTTCTCGGTCGGTTGATAAGGTTTATCGGTTTTTTTCGCTTGCTCGGCTTTTTTACGCTGGTAGGCGGCAAGTTCTTCCTGTTCGCGTTTTTTGGCGCGTTGTTGCGCTTGCGCAATCGAACGTTTCAGGCTGTTTTCATTTTCTTTCAACACGTCCAGGCGGTTTTCGCCTTGTTTAATCGAACGATCCAATTTGGTCAGGGTCGATTTCCGTTCGTTTTGCGTTTTTTGTAACGAAGCCTGTGATTGTTTCTGCTTAGTTAAAATCGCCTGTTGCTGTTTTTGCTGTTGCTGTGCATCGGTTTTTTGCGCTTCCAAATCCGCTTGGGTTTGTTTAATCGAATCGATCAACGCTATGCGAGAGCGGTTAAACTCTTGGTAATACGCCAACATCCGATCGCTGACCTGCGCCTTTTCCGACAGGATTTTCTCGATAACCGACGGATTCAGACCGGCACGGTATGCGGAATCCAACTGCTGCGCCAGTTTCTGCTTTTGCGCCGCTAACTGCTTTTCCAACTGTGCGATCTGCTTGTCGGTTTCGCGAATGCTACGCTGCAACTGCCCCAATTCCTGCTCGGTTTTGCGTAACTCGCCCAACACGTTGTTAATGCTGTTTTCCTGCTTTTTCAACTCTTGTTGCAGGCGGTTCTGCTCCTGACGCTGCTGCGACAGCTGTTGCTGCTGCCGCTTAATCTGCTGCTGAACCTTGGATAAATCTTGTTGATTGGCATAACTGTCCGGACTTATACCTGCGGCGATAAATCCGATCGCACATAAAAAAAACAGTAAATGTTTTTGAATCCCCTGCACTGACACCGACGGTCACTCCTGTTAAGTCTGGCAAATTCGAATCGGTAGCGGCTTCATCTGATTTTATTTTTCGTCATTCGACAAAACACCTACACGCCTCTAACAAAATTAACACATTTTAATCGCTTCTTGGCAAAAGATCAGCAATTCTTGCCAGAATATCGGCAAAGATCCGTCGCGACTATTTCAACTTATAGAAATATTTGCTATAAATGCCACACGCTTTTTAATTAAATCATAGGAGAACTTTTTTATGGAATTAGTCTTTATTCGTCACGGTTTCAGTGAGTGGAATGCCAAAAATTTATTCACCGGTTGGCGCGATGTGAACCTGACCGAGCGCGGTATCGAAGAAGCCAAAACCGCCGGTCAAAAATTGAAAGAAGCCGGTTTCGAATTCGATATCGCCTTCACTTCCGTATTAACCCGTGCGATTAAAACCTGTAATATCGTGCTGGAAGAATCCAACCAATTGTGGATTCCGCAAGTGAAAAACTGGCGTTTGAATGAGCGTCACTACGGTGAACTGCAAGGCTTGGACAAAAAAGCCACCGCTGAAAAATACGGCGACGAGCAAGTGCATATCTGGCGCCGCTCTTACGACACCTTGCCACCGTTATTGGCACAAGATGATCCGAACTCCGCCCATAATGATCGCCGTTATGCGCACCTGCCGAGCGACGTGGTGCCGGACGGTGAAAACCTGAAAGTGACCTTGGAGCGTGTGCTGCCGTTCTGGGAAGATCAAATCGCCCCGGCATTGTTAAGCGGTCAGCGTGTGTTAGTCACTGCACACGGTAACTCGCTGCGTGCCTTGGCAAAACACATCGAAGGCATTTCCGACGCGGATATTATGGATTTGGAAATCCCGACCGGTCAGCCGTTGGTGTATCAATTGGACGATAACTTAAAAGTGGTTAAAAAATACTATCTATAAGTTAACCGCCTAGCACGTTTCTAACCGCACTTGCCGATCTGATCGGTCAAAGTGCGGTTTTTTTGTATTCTTTGACCGCACTTTGCCATCGATCTGACAATATTTGTACAGTCTCACTTTAGTTTTGTTTGGTTAAGCGCCGAAGTGCGGTTATACTTGACTCTCTTTTTTAACACTATTTTTTACCGATCGAGATTTTAAATGGAAGATTTTATCCCTAGAGCTATCGAATTTGCCGGTAATCACACCATTATGATTGTCGCGTGGGTTGCCGTTTTTATCGGTGTTATCGTCACCTTTATTAAATCAGCGGCATCGCGCGTGAAAGTCATCGACAATGCGCAATTGACGCAACTGCTGAACAAAGAACACGGGATTGTGGTTGACGTGCGCAGCAACGATGAATTTCAACGCGGACACATTATCGGCAGCGTGCAAGCCTTGCCGACCGAAATCAAAAACAACACCGCAAGCATTTTGGAAAAACATAAAAACGTGCCGGTGATTGTGGTCGATACCAGCGGTTTGGGCAACGAAGCGATTGCCAACCAGTTATACAAAAACGGTTTCAGCCGAGCTTACAGCCTGAAAGAAGGCATTGGCGGCTGGCGTGCGGCAAATCTGCCGTTAGTTAAACACTAATTTCACTTTAACGATTCCAACTAAAGCAAGGGAGCTGAACATGGCTGACGAAAATACACAAGCGGCAAACACCGAAGAACAAGCGGTGCAACCGACCTTACAAATCCAACGTATTTATGTAAAAGATGTGTCGTTTGAAGCACCGAATCTACCGACCATTTTCCAACAAGAGTGGAAACCGCAACTGCAATTCAACTTAAACACCGAAACCGTTGAATTGGCGGAAGGTTTATACGAAGTCTGCTTGAATCTGACCGTAGAAACCACCCTGGAAGACAGCGGTGATGTGGCGTTTATCTGTGAAGTCAAACAAGCCGGTGTGTTCACCGTGTTAGGTTTGGAAGGCGTACAACTGGCGCACTGCCTGACCGCACAATGCCCGAATATGTTGTTCCCGTATGCACGCGAGCTGATTTCCAACTTGGTGAACCGCGGAACTTTCCCGGCACTGAACCTGTCGCCGGTCAACTTTGACGCGCTGTTTATGCAACAACTGGAAGCACAACAAGCCGAACTTGAAAACAGCGGCGAAGCAAAAAGCGAAACCACCCACTAAGACGGGATTTCGTTCAACTTTAGCAAAAATCGCAGGCAAATGTCTGCGATTTTGTTTTATTGCAACTTGAAATCATTGCATCGTCTATTTGCCGTCTGTATGATATTTATCAGACGTCGTAGATTACAGGGAGATTAACTATGCTCTTATCAAATCAATCTGTTTTAACAGAAAATGCTTCAAAACAAGCCTATCTTGCCCAACTCCAATCGGTTGAAGCGCAACGTGTGAAACTGCGTGCGCTGATCGACCAAGCCGAAGAAAGCGAATTTGAAGTATGGGAAAATATGGAAACGGATTTGGACGCCATTTTTCATGAATAAACGCCAACTTATTCGTTCCAATGCGGTTATTCAAGATCTTCATGAAATTGCCGAATACGGGCGACGTTATTTTTCTACCGAAACTAACAAAAAATTTAAAAACGGATTAATACAGACACTGAATATCCTGTGTGATTGCAATATGACGCTCGGAACAGCCAGAAATGACATTAAACCAAATTTATTAATGTTTCCTTATCAACGCTATAATTTGTATTTTTATCGCACAGAAACACAAATTATTTTATTACGGATCTTACGCAGTGAAGTCGATACGCTTGATCCATCAAATTTTCCTTTTTTCTAAATAATCAATAGCCATAAAATCAACATATTATAAAAAGCCAACATAGGAAAGAATATGACCACCGCACTAACCAACACTCCGATCACCGTTCTTGGCGCAGGTTCTTTCGGCACTTCGCTGGCGATTGCGTTTTCTCGTAACGGCTACCCGACTTACCTGTGGGGGCACGATAAACACCATCTGCAACGATTAGCCGAAGAACGGCAAAACCGTGAATTTCTACCGGATATCGCCTTTCCCGACTCGCTGATTATCGAACCGAGTTTATGCACTGCCATTCAAGCTTCGCGCGATATCTTATTAGTCGTGCCGAGCCATGTGTTCGGCGATGTGATCGCCCAAATTAAACCGCTGTTGCGCAACGACAGCCGCCTGATTTGGGCAACCAAAGGCTTGGAGCGGGATAGCGGACGCTTATTGCAAGCAGTGGTGAAAGAACAACTCGGCAGCCACTATCCGCTGGCGGTGTTGTCCGGCCCGACCTTTGCCAAAGAACTGGCAAACGGCTTGCCGACGGCAATCGCTTTGGCTTCAGACAATGCGCAATTCGCGCGTGAAGTGCAAACCCGCATTCATTGCAGCAAACATTTCCGTGTCTATATCAACAATGACATGATTGGCGTACAACTGGGCGGCGCCGTCAAAAACGTGATTGCGATTGGCGCCGGCATTTCCGATGGCATGGGCTTCGGTGCGAATGCGCGTACCGCACTGATCACCCGTGGCATTGCCGAAATCACCCGTTTGGGCTTATCCTTGGGCGCACAGCCGGAAACCTTTATGGGCATGGCCGGCTTGGGCGATTTGGTGTTGACCTGTACCGACAACCAATCGCGCAACCGCCGTTTCGGCTTAATGTTGGGACAAGGCTTCAGCGCACAACAAGCCTTGGATAATATCGGACAAGTGGTCGAAGGCTTCTACAACACCAAAGAAACTCACCTGCTGGCACAACGGCAAGGGATCGAAATGCCGATTACCGAACAGATTTATCAAGTGCTATTCTGCGGCAAAAACGCTCGCGACGCAGCGCTTGCCCTGCTAGGCCGTGAGCGTAAAGAAGAATATACAAGAGAATGATTATGACCGAAATGTCTCCGCAAAAACTGCTCGATTTATGGTTGTCAATCCGCAGCGAAGCCAAAGAACTGGTGGAAAATGAACCGATGTTGGCAAGTTTCTATCATGCCACCATTTTGAAGCATTACGATCTCGGTTTGGCACTCAGTTATATTCTGGCAAATAAACTGTCCAATCCGATTATGCCGGCGATTGCGCTGAAAGAGATTATCGAAGAAGCTTATCAACAGCACCCGGATTTAATCGCCTACGCCGCCTGTGATTTATTGGCGGTACGCGAGCGTGATCCGGCGGTCAACATGTGCTCCACGCCACTGCTATATCTGAAGGGCTACCACGCCCTGCAAAGCTACCGTATCACCCATTATTTGTGGCAAGCCGGCAGAACGGCACTGGCGATTTATCTGCAAAACCAGATTTCGGTTGCGTTTGATGTGGATATTCACCCCGCCGCGCGGATCGGCAAAGGCATTATGCTCGATCATGCCACGGGCATTGTGGTCGGCGAAACCGCGGTGATTGAAGATGATGTCTCGATTTTACAAGGCGTTACTCTCGGCGGCACAGGCAAAGAGTGCGGTGATCGCCACCCGAAAGTACGCGAAGGCGTGATGATCGGCGCAGGCGCAAAAATTCTCGGCAATATCGAAGTCGGACGCTTCGCCAAAATCGGCGCCGGATCAGTAGTGCTGCAAGCCGTACCGGAATACGCCACCGCCGCCGGCGTACCGGCGAAAATCATCGCCCAACACCAACAAACCAAACCCTCATTCGAAATGGATCAGTATTTTGCCGACAACGATCAGTTGGAATGTGAATTCCGTAATATTTAATTCGTCTTGGTAAACCAAAGTGCGGTTAAACCGCACTTGAGATTGCGGACAAACTTACTGCTCTCCCTCCGTGTGCGGAGGGAGTACCATTTTTCGCAAGAAAAATGGGGAGGGAGGAGTAATATGAAAATACAACATATTCATTTTTAAAATGATTTATGCCTCCCTCCGTCCTTCGGACACCTCCCTCCGTATACGGAGGGAGGGAAATGATTAGAGAAAGGGACTTTGTCATCAGCTTGAAGTGCGGCTAAACCGTACTTCCATTTTTCCCCTCTCTTTTTTGAAATTTGACTCGATTTTTATTCCAAATGTGACAAAGATCAAAATTTTGACTTAAAGATCGCTAATGCCTTGTTTTTTTAAACTGAGAAAGTTTAAGGATTTTTCTGTCTTTTGGGGTGCAGATCACCGCCAGCAACCGCACTTTGCATAAATGCGTGCTTATGCCAGCCAGTGTTTGACTAATTCATCGTCAATCACTTTGCGCGACCACAGACTGCCGAATTCCGGTTCGGGATATTTGCTGTGGTTGTAGGCAATCAATTTGACGAAATCAAAAGCGGCGTGCGGATAATCATTAATCAGCAATAAGGCAAAATCGCCGCCTTGCGACCAGCAGATTTGTAACTTGCGTGCTGTTTCTTTTTCGCTGACCGCACTTGCGTTATAAATGTGCAGCGAATCGACAATCGGCATGGCTTGGCGGGTATCCAAAGCATAAAAATAACCGGTTTCGCCGTCATCTTCAAAGATTACCGAGAGGTGATCATGTTGTTCCGATCCGGTGCCGACCTGCTTTGTTTGTCCGATAAACAGTTGATCTTCCAATGCTAAATAGAACATATATTGCCCTCCTCTTTTCGATAAAGAAAAAGGTTGTCTGAATCGCTTCAAACAACCTTTTCTTCATTTAGCTAAGGTAATAATTACGCTTGACCTTTCACTTCTTTCAAGCCGTTGAACGGGGCTTTCGCACCTAACGCTTCTTCGATACGGATTAATTGGTTGTATTTGGCAACACGGTCAGAACGGCTCATTGAACCGGTTTTGATTTGACCTGCTGCGGTACCGACCGCTAAATCGGCGATAGTCGCATCTTCGGTCTCGCCTGAACGGTGAGAGATAACCGCGGTGTAACCGGCATCTTTCGCCATTTTGATCGCCGCCAAGGTTTCGGTCAAAGAGCCGATTTGGTTGAATTTGATCAAGATGGAGTTGGCGATACCTTTGTCGATACCTTCTTTTAAGATTTTGGTGTTGGTTACGAACAGATCGTCACCGACCAATTGTACACGGTCGCCCAATACTTTAGTTTGGTAAGCAAAACCTTCCCAGTCGGATTCGTCTTGACCATCTTCGATAGAGACGATTGGGTATTGTTTGGTCAATTCTTCTAAGTAATGCGTGAACTCTTGAGAAGTGAAGGTTTTGCCTTCGCCTTTCATTTCGTAGTTGCCGGTTTCTTTGTTGTAGAACTCAGAAGAGGCGCAGTCCATCGCTAAGGTCACGTCTTTGCCTAACACATAACCGGCTTTTTCCACCGCTTCTTTGATGCATGCCAATGCGTCAGCGTTAGACGCCAGGTTAGGGGCGAAACCACCTTCGTCACCCACTGCCGTGTTCAAACCTTTGCCTTTCAATACTTTTGCTAAGTTGTGGAATACTTCCGCACCGATACGCAATGCTTCACGCAAGGTTTTCGCACCGACCGGTTGAATCATAAATTCTTGAATATCGACGTTGTTGTCAGCGTGTTCACCACCGTTGATGATGTTCATCATCGGTAAAGGCATGGAGTAAACGCCAGGGGTGCCGTTTAATTCGGCAATGTGTGCGTACAATGGCAAGCCTTTGGATGCCGCCGCGGCTTTCGCATTCGCCAATGATACCGCCAAAATGGCATTCGCGCCGAATTTGGATTTGTTGTCAGTACCGTCTAAATCGATCATGATTTGGTCGATTTCGGCTTGGTTTGTCGCATCTTTGCCGACAACCGCACTTGCAATCGGACCGTTTACCGCTTCAACCGCTTTCAACACGCCTTTACCCAAGAAACGCGATTTGTCGCCGTCACGCAGTTCCAACGCTTCGCGCGAACCGGTCGATGCACCTGATGGCGCAGCCGCTAAACCAACGAAGCCACCTTCCAAATGCACTTCTGCTTCAACCGTCGGATTTCCGCGAGAATCAATAATTTCACGACCAATTACTTTAACAATTTTTGCCATTGTATTTTCCTCTTGTGATTAAACTAAAATCAATACTAAAAAACTGTGTTATATACTAAAGGGATTTGTTTTATTTGTCTTGTAAAAAGTGCAGGAATGACGATTCCTGCACCGAATTATTTTTTTATTTTAACAAATTACTTACTTTTTCTGATGTTCTTTCGCAGCTTTAACAAATCCGCTAAATAAGCGGTGTCCGTCGCGCGGGGTTGAAGTGAATTCAGGGTGGAATTGCGCCGCGACGAACCACGGGTGGTTCGGGATTTCGATGATTTCCACCAATTTCTTATCCGCCGACAAACCGCTGACTTTCAAGCCCGCCGCTTCGATTTGCGGTAATAAATTGTTGTTCACTTCATAGCGGTGGCGGTGGCGTTCTTCGATGGTGTCTGCGCCGTAAATCTCGTGCGTTTTGGTGCCTTCGATCAAGTGGCAAAGTTGTGCCCCCAGGCGCATTGTGCCGCCCAGATCGGAGCTTTCGCTACGGGTTTCGACGTTGCCTTCGGCATCCTGCCATTCGGTAATCAAACCGACCACCGGATACGGCGTGTTTTTGTCAAATTCGGTCGAGTTGGCGTTGCTTAAACGTGCCACATTGCGCGCGTATTCAATCAGAGCGACCTGCATTCCCAGACAAATGCCCAAATACGGAATGTTGTTTTCACGTGCGTATTGGGCGGTCATGATTTTGCCTTCCACGCCACGATAGCCGAAGCCGCCCGGCACTAAAATGCCGTCCAAGCCTTTCAGCAGATCGGTGCCTTTGGATTCGATGTCTTGCGAGTCGATATATTTGATATGCACGCTTAAACGGTTGCTTAAACCTGCGTGTTTCAAGGCTTCGTTCACCGATTTGTATGCGTCCGGCAGTTCGATATATTTGCCGACCATGCCAATCGTGACGTCACCATTGCTTGGGTTGCTTTCGCGGTATAACACCTGTTCCCATTCGCTCAGATCCGCCTCCGGACAGTCGAAATGGAAACGTTGGCAGATATAGTCATCTAAGCCCTGTGATTTCAACATTGCCGGAATTTGGTAAATCGAGCTGACATCTTTCAGCGACACTACTGCTTTTTCCGGGACGTTACAGAATAAGGCAATTTTGGCGCGTTCATTCGCCGGAATGCTGCGATCGGAACGGCAAATCAGAATATCCGGTTGAATCCCGATGGAAAGTAACTCTTTCACCGAGTGTTGGGTCGGTTTGGTTTTCAATTCGCCTGCGGCGGCGATATACGGCACTAACGTCAGGTGCATAAATAAGGTGCGCTCGCGTCCGACTTGCACCGCCAATTGGCGTAAGGCTTCTAAGAACGGTAACGATTCAATATCACCGACCGTGCCGCCGACTTCGACAATCGCCACGTCATGATCGGCTGCGCCGTCAATCACGCGCGCTTTGATTTCGTTGGTGATATGCGGAATCACCTGAATGGTTGCGCCCAAATAGTCGCCGCGACGTTCTTTGCGTAACACTTCGGAATAGATTTTACCGGTGGTGAAATTGTTGCGCTTGGTCATTTTGGTGCGGATAAAGCGCTCGTAATGCCCTAAGTCTAAGTCGGTTTCCGCGCCGTCTTGGGTCACGAACACTTCACCGTGCTGAATTGGGCTCATTGTGCCCGGGTCGACGTTGATATAAGGGTCAAGTTTCATCATCGTGACGTTTAAGCCACGCGCTTCTAAAATTGCCGCAAGAGATGCCGCAGCAATACCTTTACCGAGGGAAGATACGACACCGCCCGTCACAAAAATATAATTGGTAGCCATTTGAAATCCAGTCTGTGAATGAGATGATTTTGAGATAAGAAAGTCTTATCAGGACGGGACAATAGTGTATAGCAAAGTGCGGTCAAACTCAAATATTCATTCCGCTTGCCTTTTGCACAAAAATCCGTATTATCACCGCTCTTTATACAATTTAAGCTTTATACAATTTATCATTTTATTTGGGTTCCCTCGCCCCCAAACACAACAAAAAGGTATTATTATGTTTTCAGCCTCTTCGCTTTTTAGCACACAACAAAAACGCAATGCGTTAATTATTCTTAGTTTTTTCCATATTTTGATTATCACCGCCAGCAATTATCTGGTGCAATACGCCTTTGAAGTGCGGTTGCCGTTCAGCGATTTCAGCTTTCACACCACGTGGGGGACGCTGACTTTCCCGTTTATCTTTTTAGCTACCGATCTGACCGTGCGCGTGTTCGGCGCAAAAGAGGCGCGCCAGATTATTTTTATGGTGATGATTCCGGCATTGATGATCAGCTATCTGGTTTCTACGCTGTTTGTCGACCAACAATTTCAAGGGCTGACCGCACTTGCGACCTTTAATCTGTTCGTCTTCCGCATAGCGATTGCCAGTTTTGCCGCTTATGTGTTCGGGCAACTGTTAGACGTGTTAGTATTCAATCGCTTACGCCAACTCAAAACCTGGTGGATTGCGCCGAGCTGTTCGATGACCTTCGGCAGTGCCTGCGATACGCTGATGTTCTTTGCGATCGCCTTTTATCAAAGCAGTGATCCGTTTATGGCGGAAAACTGGCTGACGCTCGGCTTTGTCGATTATTTGTTTAAATTGTTTATCGGTTTACTGTTTTTCGTACCTGCCTATGGCGTGGTGTTGAATGTTATTTTGAAAAAGTTGCAGCAATTGGTCGATCTCCGTCAGCCCAGTTTGAATTAATTTTTTATTTCTTTTTTGACTGATTTTTTAAGCCTAAGGACAACACAAATGGATTTAAGACACGCGATTGCCAAAAGTGCAATGAGCCCGTTTCAATGGGGGATTGTGCTGTTGGCGTTTTTATTAAACGTATTGGACGGTTTTGATGTGCTGGCAATGGCGTTTACCGCTTCTTCGATCAAAACGGAATTTAATTTAGACGGCGCGCAAGTGGGCTATTTACTCAGCGCAGGCTTGGTTGGCATGACCATCGGTTCGCTGTTTTTAGCCCCACTGGCGGATAAATTCGGGCGTCGTCCATTATTATTGGTCTCTGTGCTGTTATCCACCGTCGGTATGTTGTTGTCCGGTTTTGCCGGCGATCACTATCAATTAGCTGTTTGGCGTGTTATTACTGGCTTAGGTGTGGGCAGTATTTTAGCCTGTACCAACGTGATCGTCAGCGAATATTCTTCACGCAAATGGCACGGCTTGGCAATCAGCCTGTACGCCGCCGGTTTCGGTATCGGCGCAGTGTTAGGCGGCATGTCGGCACGTTTTTTACAAGCCGGTTACGGCTGGCAATCGGTATTTTTTGTCGGGGCGGCATTAACCGGCGCCTGCTTGCTGGTGATTTGGTCATTCCTGCCGGAATCGATCGACTTCTTGATGAGTAAAAAACCGAAAAACGCCCTTGGGCGGCTGCAAAAAATCGCCAAACGCTTAAAATTACAAGGCGATTGGACGTTAGAACAACAAACGCAAAGCCAACAACAACCGCGCGGTATTTTAGAACTGTTCTCACCAAATTATTTGAAAATTACTTTATTGGTATGGGCGGCATTTTTCACCATTATGTTCAGCTTTTATTTTATCAGCTCATGGACACCGGCGTTGTTGGAACAAGCCGGCATGTCGAAAAATGAAAGTATCAGCGTCGGCATGATGTTATCGCTCGGCGGTACTTGCGGCGCATTAACCTTCGGCTTATTCGCCAGCCGTTGGACGGCACGCCATATTCTGATCGTGTTTGGCGTTTTGGCAAGCATTGCGATTGTCGGCTTCGTGTTTTCCCTGCAAAGCGTCGGTTTTGCGTTTATATTGGGTGTGTTAATCGGCAGTTTGATTAACGGCTGTATCAGCGGTTTGTATATCCTTAACCCGAGTCTGTATCAAGCCGAAATCCGCAGCACCGGCGTGGGTTTCTCTATTGGTGTCGGACGCTTCGGCGCAATCTTCGCCCCTATCTTAGCCGGTTATCTGCTCGACGCAGGCTGGCAATCAAAAGATCTCTATCTTGGCGCCGCCGCCGTGATGTTGATTTCTACGCTGGCAGTGTATTGGTTAAAACCGAAAGCGACGGTGACTTCGCTTTAAGGCAGTTTAAAGCCGCTATCGGAGGAAGCCCCGATAGCGGCTTTTTTGTCAACCGCACTTTTATGTGAGTCGGTTATTTCTGTGGGAAACAGGATTTTTTCAGAATTTCTTCCACTTCAATATTGGTTGCATTGACGGTTTCGACTTTTCTGACGGTTAAAAAGCCGTTTTCTTCCGATTCCGGTTTTTGCCTGGCAAATTTATTGCTAATCGACCAACTGTAATTATCCACGCTGAACACGGTAGTTTCGCGATTGGATTTTTCGCCGTCATAATCCAAGGTTAAGATCTCTGTTCCCAATTTGACTTGCGCCACCGCAGTCGCTTCGCCAAAATGGTAACGGGCTTCGGCGCGTTGCTGATCAACTCCGGCTTCACACTGGTATTGCACCCATTTGGCGGCAAGCACCGGTTCTTGGTAGTCTTTCACGCGGATACCGCTGTCAGCGGTATTCGTTGAGCAGGCGGTTAATGCGGCTGCGCAGGCTGTAATCAGTAATCGTTTTTTCAACATATGCTAATCTCCGTTGTTGGTTGGGCATAGAATTATTTCTTGCCGGCAAACATGCCGCCCCAGTTATCATCGTTATTACCACTGTCCATCATCGCCCCCAGTTCTTCAGCCTGAGGACCAAAAAAATGACCGCTAACGTTAGCCGATTCTTTTTCTGTTGCCGCAAGTGCGGTTGCAGTAAATTGATTGCCGTTGATTTTGCCGTTCACAATTTCAATCGGGGTGACATAGTTGGCATCACCGGGGTTTACTTCGGTTATTTTATTGCCTTCTTTGATGATAGTGCCTGAGGAATCAAATTCGTGCACCCAATCATACTGTCGTTGTGTGCCGGATAATAATCTTCCGCTCAGTGTTTTTGCACCGAAATCAACACTGATATTGGCATTACCTAACACCTCGTTATAGCCCTTATCAATTATATAGCTATTATCAGCAATTTCTGTTGAAGGCAGATAAATTGCTTCGCCTTGATACGTTGCTGTTCCTGAGGGCATATTACCGATAGGCGTAACAAACCCATGATAGAGGTGTAATGCTACATCTTTTCCAGAGTCATCGACGGAGGCGAGGCGAACATATTGTAAATTATTACAACAGTAGTAATTATCATCTATATCGTTACTACTCTTTATGCTCCAAATACCGTCAGATTTACCGTTTAATGCCAAATCAAAGGTGCGTCCGGCAACGGTAATCGAATCTAAGCTGTTGGAATTCGGATTACCGAAAGAAGTTTGATCGTTTTCATCGGTAAAAATATATTGGCCGCCGGTTTGGGTTGGTAATCTCGTTTGGTTATTTGGAATGGAATTATCGATATTCGCATTTGAACTGCTACCACCACCGCCACCGGAACAAGCCGCCATGAATAAACTGATAAAAACGGTGTTGCTTAAATAAAATAAATTTTTTTTCATCTTAAACGCTCCATTGTTGTTAGGCAGTCTGGCTGTGTTAAAAATCGTTGTGCAACAAATCAGGAATGGTAGTGCTCACACGCATACAGCGTGTTGCTCATCAACATTGCCACCGTCATCGGGCCGACGCCGCCCGGCACCGGCGTGATAAAGCCGGCTTTTTCGGCGGCGGAGGCAAAATCCACATCACCGACTAAACCGTTTTCGGTACGGTTGATACCGACATCAATGACCACCGCGCCCGCTTTAATCCAGTCGCCCGGGATAAAGTGCGGTTTGCCGACGGCGACCACCAGAATATCCGCTTGGCGTACATGCTGTTCCAGATTTTTGGTAAAGCGGTGAGTTACCGTGACAGTGCAACCGGCAAGCAATAATTCCAGTGCCATCGGGCGACCGACGATATTGGAGGCGCCGACCACTACGGCGTGTTGTCCGTACAGATCAATCCCGGTTGTTTGTAACAGCTGGATAATACCGTAAGGGGTGCAAGCGCGTAGTAAAGGAATACGCTGGCACAAACGCCCGACATTGTAAGGGTGGAAACCGTCCACGTCTTTGCTTGGGGTAATCCGTTCAATCACTTTGGCGGAATCAATTTGCGCCGGTAACGGCAACTGCACCAAAATACCGTCGATACTTTCGTCAGTATTGAGCTGATCAATCAACGCCAGTAGTTCTTGTTCGCTGGTGTCGGAGGGCAAATCATAAGATTTGGAGTGAATACCGATTTCAGCGCAACTTTTACGTTTGCTGCCGACATACACTTGCGACGCCGGATCAGCCCCGACTAAAATCACCGCCAAACCCGGTGCGCGTTTGCCTTCGGCGAGCCGCCGGGTAATTTTTTCGGCAATTTCCGTTTTGATTTGTTTGGCAATTTGCGTGCCTGAAATAAGTTGCGCTGACATGGCCCGTCCTTTTAACGTGATAAAAATAAGCTAAAATCGTAAAAAAGCCATTTTGGCAGAAAAGTGCGGTTATTGTAAGCCTGAACCCGTCAAAAAATAAGCGACTAAACCAAAAAAAGCAAAAAACGATTGACGAAAAAATTCAGGCTTTTATAATGCACGCTACTTGTCGGCGAGTAGCGCAGCTTGGTAGCGCAACTGGTTTGGGACCAGTGGGTCGTAGGTTCAAATCCTATCTCGCCGACCACTTCTTTTTCTCCCATAATATCCAACTATAATGCGCCCTTAGCTCAGCTGGATAGAGCAACGGCCTTCTAAGCCGTAGGTCACAGGTTCGAATCCTGTAGGGCGTGCCATGAAATTTTATTTTTCACTAAAGAGCAGAAACTTCTTGTATTGCCAGAATAATCGTGTTCTAATGCGCCTCAGCTAAACGACAGTTTATTTAAGTTCGATATTTGTGGCACTTCCTTTAATAACAAATTTATTTTGTTTTCCTGAAAGTCTTTGAATACCAATCTCTATCTAAGTTCAAGTTACTAGCAACTCCCTTTGCGTTAAGCAAAATAAATTAAATTAAATTGATTATATTAAGGATGACATTATGTCTAAATTAACTGGTACCGTAAAATGGTTCAACTCAACTAAAGGCTTCGGTTTTATTACTCCGGCAGACGGCAGCAAAGATCTGTTCGTTCACTTTTCCGGAATTCTTGGTAATAACTACAGAACCTTGGAAGAAGGGGCTAAAGTTGAATTTAACGTACAAGATTCACAACGTGGCCCGGCTGCGGTAGAGGTTGCGCTGGTTTAAGCCTAACACACGTTACTGTTTTTAAACCCCGGTAGAATGATCTGCCGGGGTTTTTTATCGCCATCAAATCATGCGTTTAAGTTATTGTTTATGACAAGTTTTGTAAGTTAGTCGTTAACATTTGACTATCCAATTGTTATCGCAAGAAATAATCTGTGAGATCATTAACAGTTTAGCTTCATATGATTTGGCTAACATGACATGCTCCCTCTAAAATAGATCCATTGTTCATTATTGGGAATAGATTATGTCGGATTCACGTTATTATTCGCTTAAAAAATTAACCCTTTACCCGATTGCGTTGGCGAGACAGAGTAAGGTGATTCAATTTTTTCTTTCGGTTTTATTCGGTTTGGGCATGATGTATTGGTTGTCTGATCCGAGCTTCACCCGCACCCAAAACTTAGTGTTGTTATTGCTGTTTATGGCAATCGCACTTTGGATGACAGAAGCAATTCCGCCGTTTTCGGTCGGGATTTTGGTGATTGGTTATTTGGTGGTGGTGATGGGGACGGACGAAAATCAACACGCCATGCGCTATGTGCAAACTTGGTCCGACGGGGTGATTTGGTTGTTTTTGGGGGGATTTTTTCTTGCCGAGGGCATGAAAAAGACTCGCTTAGATGAGGCGTTATTAAAACAGCTGCTGCCAAAATTCGGTCAAAAACCGCACTTTATCTTGCTCGGGCTGATGGCGACCACAGCAGTGATTTCAATGTTGATGAGCAACACGGCGACCACGGCGATGATGATTGCCACGGTCAGCCCGATTTTTGCTTCGTTGGATAAAAAATCCAATTTCTCTAAAGCCTTGCTATTGGGCATTCCAACGGCGGCGTCGATCGGTGGAATGGGGACAATTATCGGTTCTGCGCCGAATGCGATTGCGGTCGGGGCATTGGAAGCGGTCGGAATCCAAATTTCATTTTTAGAGTGGATGATTATCGGAATTCCGATTGCCACTGTTCTGATTTACTTCTTTTGGAAAATCTTATTACGCCGTTACCGGATTAGCAAGGAAGCGATGAATATTCAATTTGCTTTGCCGGATAATACCGAAGAAGAGGGTGATCGTTTTGTGGCGAAAGAGTTACGCTTGCAAAAGATGATTATGATCTCGGTACTGGCGGTAACCCTGTTTTTCTGGCTAACCTCAAAATGGTTTTCGATTCCGATTGCCGCCGTATCCGGTATTCCGATTGTGGTGTTGACAATGTTAGGCGTATTGGACGCGGATGATGTGCGTAAATTACCGTGGGATACCTTGATGTTGGTCGCCGGTGGTTTAGCGCTGGGGATGGCAATTCAGGAGCAGGAACTTGCCAGCCATTTTGTCGATCAACTCAGCCATGTACAGATTAATTTCTATCTGTTGATGCTATTGTTTGGCTTTATTACGGTATTGCTGTCTAATTTCATGAGTAATACGGCGGCGACAACGATTTTAGTGCCGATTGCTTTATCTTTGATGAGTATTTCCAGCGGCAGTTTTAGCCCGGCCGTGTTGCCGTTGGTGATTGCGCTCAGCGCCTCTTGTGCCTTGTTGCTGCCGGTATCCACGCCGCCGAATGCGATTGCGTTCAGTACCGGCTTGATTAAGCAGGCAGAATTTAGGTTGGGCGGTGTTTCGATGGGTTTATTGGGGCCGTTGAGCAGTATTGTCTGGGTTTTGGTCGTTACGTCACTATTTAATTAGCGTTTCAAAAGCAAACCGCACTTTTGCATGCCCTGCACCCCAAAAGTTGGACGGCAAAACTAACTGACTAAGGTGCGGATTTTTATGATGAAATACAACCAAGCCTTTAAACAACACGCGGTTGAATTTTACGTCCGACATCATCAATCGCTTTCCGCGGTCTCCCGTTATTTTTGTTTATCCAAACAATCAGACGATGGGTTGCTCAATATTAATATCCGGGTATCTTTAATATTCAACGTTTCCATCGTTTCCATCGTTAGACGCAATCAAGAAACGCGCCATGTTTAAAATAAAACCATTCACGGCTCTACTCGCCACCGCACTTTTCACCTCTGCCTTCGCTAGTATCAAAAGCATTACCGCCCTCAGTGAACCCACGTCGTACGACAAAAAGTAACCGCTGCCGCCATCAAATCAGACACACTGCCCACCCAATTAAAAGCCCCTGTAACACCAATCTCGGCGTGGCGCACATCGGCACATGGGGAATTGCCTATCATATTGAAGGGATTAGAGATTGGCTGTATCGGCAGCGGAAGGAAAAGGGATTGGCATTAGAAAAATTATGCCGTCTGAAACTTGGCACAAGCAAAGTGCGGTTTTAGACGGCATTTACCTATCTCGTCAATTATCCGCCAAACACCATTTTCTCAAACCTTGCCACATACTCCGCCACTTGCGGTTTGCTTCTCAAATAATCGCCCACTGCCCAAGCAAAATCATTCGACAGCCAATTGGAAAACAGCCCTGCGATGGTTGCGTCAATCGTGGTCGGCGTATTGCCAAAGAAAAACGGCTTGTCGCCCAAATACGTCAGCACCGCCTCGATATCGCCAATGGCAAAGGCGTAAATCTGCGCCGCTGAATGGCGACCTATGCCGTGTCCGTGCATTTCGTTTCGCACGTTTTCACGCATGGCGGCGGCGATGACCGGTTTCATTTCGCTAGGCGCACCGCCTAATATTTGCTTCAGCAAAAAATCGTCGCCCGCAGGGTCAAGAAAACGTGCGTACACCCCCGCCCAATAGGTGCGCTCTTCCAACATCACCCGAAACGCACGCCCCACCGCGTGCTGCTCGACGCTCAAAGTGCGGTCAGCATTCAGCGAAAAATGCTCGCTCAAATAGGCTTTAATCAATTCGCTGTCGGCAATCAACGTCTCACCGTCTTGCAACACCGGCACTTTGCCTTTTGGCATTTGCGAAAAATCCGCCACATATTCAAGGCGGTAATCCACTCCAGCCAAGGCAAGCAGGGCTTCAGCTTTGTAAGCGAAAGGAGAAAATGAACGGCTTTTTACGTTGCCGGGAACGGTGAAAAGTTTAAGCATTTTGGTTGTCCTTTGGATGAAATTTCGGCTATGGTAAAAGGATTAATCTAATCCCAGCACTTTGCGACCGTTTACGCTGGCGATGTTAATCATTGCTTCGATATCCGGGAAGCGGCAGCCGGCGGCAAGCAGGCTGAGTTCTTGCCACATATCGCCTTCACATAACGGCACCATGTAGTCACAGATATTGTCCGTGCCGATTGCCACCGTAATGCCTTGCGGGATCATTTCATCGGCAGGAGTCAGGGCGTTGTGGAACGGCATGAGGTCTTCTTTACGGTTGCTGTCGATCCACGCCATCGGGCAGGCGATCATCATCAGTTGCGCTTCGCGCATTTTGGCATAAAGCTGATAGCGGTATTCTTTCGGGTGCGCGCCGATCGAAATGCCGTGAATGGCGGCGACGCGTCCCTGCATACCGTACTCGATGGTTTTGTCGCACAACATTTCCGTTTCTTTTTCGCGTGGGGTGTTGAATTGATCGACGTGAACGTGGCACATAATGCCGCGCGATTTTGCCGCGTCCATCAGAATATCAAACGCTTCTTCGCCGCGTCCGTGATCGAGTTCATCACGATACGGCAAGCCGCCGATCATATCGACCATATCCGCGCCGATGTCGAACCATTTGCGTGCGGTCGGCTCGATCACGCCTTTTAAGGTTTGGTTGGCAAATTTCAAAATAATGTCGTTTTTATACACTTCACGCGCGCGGTGGGCGGCGATAATGGCGCGATCTTCACACACCGGATCAATATCCACAAACGTACCGAATGCCGTCACCCCTTGTTGAATCATCATTTCAATCGCTTGGCAAAAACGGGCGTAGTAGTCGTCGATACTGGAATTGCGCTTCACTTCGTCCACCAAATCCCATTTTTGTTGTAGGTTGCAAGTGCGGTAAATATCAATTTTATCCGGGGTCATGGTGAATGCACGGTCGGCGTGCGCATGGGAATTAACCCAGCCGCCTTTTTTGATAATTTCATCGCGAATATAGGTATTAAAAGTACGAACGTGTTGCATTGCGGTTACTCCGTGAATGAGATGAAAAGGGAAGCGCACAGGAACGGAGGAGGCTGAATTTTAGACAAAAAAAATCCCCAATAGCTGAGGATTGATGATCAAATGAAAATAACGGCGGTAGGTTATGCGGGGATCGCATAACGGTGCTGATGAGTGGGCAAGTGCGGTTATGTTCAGATGATGTTTGCATGGTCCTAGTTCCTTGTTGGCACTAGAAGCGTAGTATAAATTGTTGTGCCGGGGAAATAAAGCGGTTTTTGCATTAGCGCGGGCTATCGATTTTTATAGCAAAAAGTTATAACTTAGAAAATGTAAGTATAGGCGGATTACGCGCAATCTATTATACTGTGCCCCTGAATTTTTGCTTTAAAACTAACAGAGATATAACAAAATGAAATTAAACAAAAAGCTCTTTTCAATTTTTGCGTTTGCCATTGCGGCGTTTGGTTTGAGTGCCTGTGACCAAGCGCAGCAAAGCGGTGTCAGTGAGAAAAAAGAAACCACATTGGCTGACACGTTGGCGATGACAAAAACATTGCGTGTCGGCACCGAAGGCACTTACCCTCCGTTCACGTTTCACGATAAAGACGGCAAATTGACCGGTTTTGATGTGGAAGTGACGCGTGAAGTCGCAAAACGCTTAGGTTTGCAAGTGGAATTTTTTGAAACCCAATGGGACGCGATGTTTGCCGGGTTGAATGCCAAACGCTTTGATATTATTGCCAATCAGGTCGATTTAACCAATCCGGAACGCCAACAAAAATATCTGTTATCCGAGCCGTATAACTTTGAGCGCTCGGTGGTCGTGACGCCAGCCGATGCGGACGATCTGACCGCACTTGCGCAAATTCAAGGCAAAAAATCGGCGCAAAGTATCAACAGCAGCTACTATGTATTGGCAAAAGAACACGGCGCGGAAATCCTGCCGGTGGAAGGCATGGCGCCGGCATTGGAGCTGGTGAAACAAAAACGTGCCGACATCACCTTAAACGGGCAGTTGGCGATTTTGGATTACCTGAAACAACAACCGAACGCCGGTTTGAAAATCGCATTTAAAGATGAGAATAAAATCGGCTCAGGTTTTGTATTCTTAAAAGGTAATGATGAAGTCGTCGCCGATTTCAACCGCACTTTGGGCGAAATGCGCCAGGACGGTAGCTTGAAAGCCTTGTCAATCCAATGGTTCGGCGATGACGTCACTGAATAATCTGTTGTCAGCCCTGCCGTTTTTAGATGAACAACAAGCGTCGATGTTAATCGACGCTTTTTGGCCGATGTTGCGCGGCGCAATTGCCAATACCATTCCGTTGACTTTGCTGTCGTTTTTGTTCGGCATGATCATTGCGTTCTTTATTGCGCTGATTCGAGTGATTCCGCGCACCAATCCGCTGTATTCGCTTGGTTATTATCTGGCACGGATTTATGTTTCCGCTATTCGCGGCACGCCATTGCTGGTACAGTTGTTTATTATTTTCTACGGTTTGCCGAATATCGGCGTCAAGCTTGATCCGTTTCCGTCGGCGGTGATCGCCTTTTCCTTAAATATCGGCGCCTACGCTTCGGAAACCATTCGTGCGGCGATTTTGTCGATTCCGAAAGGGCAATGGGAAGCGTCGTATTCTATTGGTATGAGCTATGCCCAGACTTTCCGTCGCAGCATTATGCCGCAGGCAATGCGCGTTTCCGTGCCGCCGCTGTCGAACAGCTTTATCAGTTTGGTGAAAGACACCTCGCTGGCTTCCACCGTATTGGTCACCGAACTGTTTCGTGAGGCGCAAAATATTGCCTCGACCACCTATGAATTCCTGTGGATTTACAGTGAAGCGGCGTTGATTTATTGGCTGATTTGCTTTGTACTATCGCTGGCACAAGGGCGACTGGAAAAACATTTTTCACGTTACGGATAAAATCATGTTACAGGTTAAAAATATCCATAAACAGTTTCACGGCAATGAAATTTTGAAAGGGATTGATTTGCAAGTGGAAAAAGGCGAAGTGATCGCGATTCTCGGCCCTTCCGGCTCGGGCAAAACCACCTTTTTACGTTGTTTGAACCTGTTGGAAACGCCGGATCAAGGCACATTGGCATTCAGTGACCGCACTTTGCAGATCGATTTTGCCCAGAAAATCAGTAAACAACAAACCTTGCAACTGCGCCGCCGCACGGCGATGGTGTTTCAACAGCACAATTTGTTTCCGCACCGCACCGTGATTGAAAATGTGATGGAAGGGCTGATTGTGGTGCAGAAAAAAGCCCCGACCCAAGCACGGCAGGAAGCCAAAACCTTGTTGGAAAAAGTCGGGTTAGGCGATAAACTGGATTTGTATCCGTCGCAACTGTCCGGCGGGCAGCAGCAACGGGTCGGTATCGCACGGGCGCTGGCAGTGCAGCCGGAAGTGATTTTGCTGGACGAACCGACTTCCGCCCTCGATCCCGAACTGGTCAACGAAGTGTTGCACACCTTGAAGTGGCTGGCGAAAGAGGGCTGGACGATGGTGATCGTCACCCACGAAATCCGCTTTGCGCAGGAAGTGGCGGATCGGGTGATTTTTATCGATCAAGGCAAGATTGTGGAGCAGGGTGAAGCAAAAGTGTTTTTCAGCCGCCCGCAACAGGAGCGCACCAAACAATTTTTGCAGCAGGTTGATCCGCAGGATTACCACGATTTTTGTATTTGATTTTTCGCATTAAAAAGGAAACCAACATGACAAACAAAACCTTACCGTTACACGCCGATACCGTCGGCAGTTATTTACGTAGCGAGGCTTGGAAAAAAGCACGTGCTGATTTTAATGCCGGCAAAATTAACCGCAGCGAATTGAACCTCTTGGAAGAACAAGAAGTGGCTAAACTGGTTGAAGCGCAGCTTGCCGCTGGTCTGCAAGTGATTACCGACGGGGAATTCCGCCGTTCTTGGTGGCATATCGACTTTCTGGAAGGATTAAACGGAATCGAAGGTTATGAACCGGAGCAGGCTTATCAATTCCACGGGGTGCAAGTGCGCCGTTACAATATCCGCAACTGTGGCAAGGTGTCATGGAATCCAGCACATCCGTTCCTTGAACATTTCAAATCGCTGAATCGTATCGTCAACGGGCGTGCGGTGGTGAAATTCACCATTCCAAGCCCGAACCAGTTAATGCACAAAAATGTGTTCAATCCGGAAATTTATGCGACGAAAGAAGCATTGGCGAAAGATGTGCAACAAGCCTATATCGACGCGATGTTGGCATTTTATGAAGCGGGTTGTCGCTATTTACAGTTCGATGATGTCTATTGGGGACATCTGTGCAACGATTCGAATGCGGACGATTTCGAGCAAAATAAAGCGATTGCATTGGCGAACGTGCAAGCGGTGTTGGCGCAGAAACCGGCGGATATGGCAATCACCACCCATGTTTGCCGCGGCAACTATAAATCCACTTATATGCTCAGTGGCGCGTACGATCCGATTGCCAAAGAATTGTTCGGACAAACCACGTTTGACGGTTATTTCTTGGAATATGACAATGAACGCTCCGGCGGCTTCGAGCCGTTGCAACACTTCAAAGGCAATAAAGGGCGGGTGGTGTTGGGCTTAATCACTTCCAAATTCCCGGAATTGGAAGATAAGCAACTGATCAAAGATCGCATCGCACAAGCGGCGCAATATGTCCCTTTGGAACAACTGGCGCTCAGCCCGCAATGCGGTTTTGCCTCCACCGAAGAGGGCAACCTGATGACCGAAGCGCAGCAATGGGCAAAAGTGCGGTTGGTGGAAGAAATTGCGCAAGAGGTGTGGGGCGAGGATTAATTGCCGGTATGAGGGGCTTTCGCCCCTCTAAAATAGGCTTAATCATTGGATATTATTGAGGAAAAAAATGAAAGACTCTATGTTGACAGACTTATTCCTCAATGAGCTTTGGCTGGAAAAAGGCTTGTCCGAAAATACCGTTGCTTCATACCGTTTGGATTTGACCGCACTTTGCACATGGTTGAATGCGCAGCAACTGACATTATTAACCCTCGATCATATCGACCTGCAAACCTTTCTTGGCGAACGGCTTGCCAAAGGCTATAAAGCCACCAGTTCGGCACGGATGTTGAGTGCACTGCGCAAACTGTTCCAATATCTGTACCGCGAAAAATACCGCAGTGATGATCCAACCGCACTTTTAACCTCGCCGAAACTGCCGTCGCGTTTGCCGAAATACCTTAGCGAAGCTCAAGTCACCGATTTGCTCAATGCGCCGACAACCGATGAGCCGTTGGAATTGCGCGATAAAGCGATGTTGGAATTGCTGTATGCCACCGGCTTACGCGTGACCGAATTGGTTAGCTTAAATGTGGACAATATCAGCCTCAATCAAGGCGTGGTGCGGGTGATCGGCAAGGGCAACAAAGAGCGGTTAGTCCCGATGGGCGAGGAAGCGAGTTACTGGATTCAAGAGTTTATTTTATATGGACGGCAGTTATTGTTGAAAGGGCAACGCTCCGATGTGCTGTTTCCCAGCTTGCGCGGTACGATGATGACCCGTCAGACCTTTTGGCACCGGATTAAACATTATGCGTTGCTGGCGCAAATTGATCAAAACGCCCTTTCACCGCACGTGTTACGCCACGCCTTCGCCACCCATCTGGTCAATCACGGTGCGGATTTACGGGTGGTGCAAATGCTGCTCGGACACAGCGATCTCTCCACCACCCAAATCTACACCCACGTCGCCAAAGAGCGGTTGAAGAAACTGCACCAACAGTTTCATCCGCGGGGGTAGAACAAGCTGGGGAGGAAGTGGAGAGTTTACTATCGCAATGACAGCTCATTAAAAATGCGATAGATTTTTTATTAAATGGTTTTTAACTTTTATAGATTGGGACGGCTTCCAATCTTAGAAACTAAATCAGCGGCACAAACGGCACATCAATACTGCAAGCAGTTAATAATGTAGTTAATACTAATAACGTGAAAAAACGTTTCATTTTAAATTCTCTGAGTTATTCAAGAAAAAAGCTGGCATTAACTGGCTCAGACTGCTGACAACGTCTCTTTCTCGAATAATTTCCCTCCCTCCGTATACGGAGGGAGGGAAGTCAGTTTATCAGCAATCTCAGCCGGTTTTAACCGACTTAATCTTGCTAATACCATTTACTCAACCGTCACCGACTGAATAATCACATCTTCTTTTGGTACATCTTGGTGGAAGCCGTGGTTGCCGGTTTTGACTTTGCGGATTTTTTCCACTACGTCCATGCCCTCAACCACTTCACCGAACACCGCATAGCCCCACTCTTGCACGACTTCGCGATCGTATAGGGTTTTGGCGCGGTAATCTAAGAAGTTATTATCGGCGACGTTGATAAAAAATTGTGCTGTGGCGGAGTGCGGATCGTTGGTGCGCGCCATGGCAATCGTGCCTTTTTTGTTGCTTAACCCGTTGCCGGCTTCATTTTGGATCGGCGCGTCGGTGGCTTTTTCTTTCATGCCGACTTGCATGCCGCCGCCTTGAATCATAAAGCCGTCGATCACGCGGTGGAAAATGGTGTTGTCATAAAAGCCTTTTTTGCAGTAATTTAAAAAGTTTTCGCTGGTAATTGGGGCTTTTTCAGTGTTTAATGCGATTTTTATGTCGCCAAAATTGGTGTGTAGCGTTACCATAATTGTTTCCTATAACGGTGATAAAAAGTCGCGTTATTATTCCACAAAAAATTCGATAAAAACAGCCAAATTACCGCCGCTGACGAAGTCAAAGTGCGGTCTAGAGAGTGAAATCATGTTAAAAATTTATAATACCTTAAAACGAGAGAAAGAAGTGTTTACCCCGATTGAGCCGAATAAAGTCGGGATGTATGTCTGCGGCGTGACCGTGTACGACTACTGCCATATCGGGCACGGGCGCACTTTCGTTTGTTTTGACATGATCGCGCGCTATTTGCGCTACAGTGGCTATCAACTGAATTATGTGCGTAACATCACCGATGTGGACGATAAAATCATCAAGCGTGCGTTGGAAAACAACGAAAGTTGCGAGCAGTTGGTCGATCGTATGGTGGTGGAAATGCACAATGATTTCAACGCGTTGAATATCCAAGCGCCGAACAGCGAACCGCGCGCCACGCACCATATTGCGGAAATTATTGCGATTGTACAAAAACTGATTGAACGCGGGCATGCTTATGTGGCGGATAACGGCGATGTGATGTTCTCTGTGCCGAGTTTTGCCAAATACGGTTTGCTGTCACGTCAAGATTTGGAGCAATTGCAAGCCGGCGCACGCATTGAGATTTCCGCGATTAAGCAGAATCCGATGGATTTTGTGCTGTGGAAAATGTCGAAACCGAATGAGCCGAGTTGGGCTTCACCGTGGGGCAACGGTCGCCCGGGCTGGCATATCGAATGTTCGGCGATGAACCATAAAGAATTAGGTGCGCATTTTGATATTCACGGTGGTGGCTCGGATTTGATGTTCCCGCACCACGAAAATGAAATTGCGCAATCCTGCTGTGCCCACGGCGATGATTATGTCAATTATTGGATTCACTCCGGCATGATTATGGTCGACAAAGAGAAAATGTCGAAATCGCTTGGCAATTTCTTCACTGTGCGTGAGGTGCTGAAACACTATAACGGCGAAAGTGTGCGTTATTTCCTGCTGACCGCCCACTACCGCAGTCAGTTGAATTACAGCGAAGAGAACCTGAACTTGGCGCATACCGCACTTGAACGTTTATACACCGCGTTGCGTGACACCGATCCAAGTGCGGTCGCCAGCGGCGGCGAAGCGTTTGTGGCGGCGTTCAACGAGGCGATGGACGATGATTTCAACACGCCGAATGCATTGTCGGTGCTGTTTGAACTGGCAAGGGCGGTCAATAAAGCCAAACAGGAACATCCAAGCCAAGCCGACGGTTTAGCCGCACGTTTGCGTGAATTGGGCGACGTATTGGGGATTTTATATCAACAACCGGAAGCGTTTTTGCAAGCCGGTTCCGACGATGGCGAAGTGGCTGAAATCGAAGCCCTGATTCGGCAACGCAACCAAGCGCGCGCCGATAAAAACTGGGCGGCGGCAGACGAAGCACGCAATAAACTGACGGCAATGGGGATTGTGTTGGAAGACGGCGCAAACGGCACGACATGGCGCAGAGCCTAATCTTATAACTGTTATCACCGTGCCATGTTTTCGTTTCAAACAGTTTACCGTCGCCCATGATCGTTGTGCGATGAAAGTGGGCACGGATAGCATTTTGCTTGGTGCGTGGGCGCAGATTGGGCAAGTGCGGTCGGTGTTGGATATGGGCTGTGGCAGCGGGTTGCTGGCATTAATGCTGGCGCAACGTTTGGCAAAAGAAAACGCAGACTATCAGATTACCGCACTTGAACTCGATCCGCAGGCGGCGCAACAAGCGCAGCAAAATGTTATCGAATCCCCGTGGGCGCAGCAGATTGCCGTGCTTAATCAAGATCTGTTTGCGTATGCGGAAGCGGCGCAACCGCACTTTGACCTGATTATTTCCAATCCGCCGTATTTTCATATCGGCGTCGATTGCCGTAATACGGAACGGCAAACCGCGCGTTACATGGCGGAAAACGGACATTTGGCGTGGCTGTTGGCGGCGCAAAACATGCTCAATCCTAACGGCAAAATCGCGTGGGTGTTGCCGTATGCAATGGCGCGGCATTTGCAGCAACAAGTCGCGCAGACCGCACTTTACTGTGCGAAATGGTGTGAGGTGATCACCAAGCAGGGCAAAGCGCCGCAGCGGGTTTTGCTGGAATTCAGATTATTCGATCGAAGTGCGGTTCAGGCACAAACTGAGCGTAGTGAAATTGTGATTTATCAGGCGGATAATCACTATCACCCGGATTTTATTGCGTTAACCAACGCCTTTTATTTGAAATTTTAGGGGAAAGCGTGTGCAGACGATAACGCCTGCACAGCGAAGTGATTAGGCGGTTTGCTGGGTTTTGACCATTCTCGCCCAGTTGTGGTAGCCGTAAATCGAGTTCCACAGATACATGATATACATCACCAATAACGGCAAACTGGTTTCGCCGTTTTTAATCCACATTGCCGTCCATAGGCTGACGGTTAGCAGATTGACCACAATCCACAACACCCACTGCTCACGGTAACGCAACACCATCAGAATTTGCGCCACGATCGAAACTACCACGGTTACGCCGTCCAATGCCGGCAAGGCACTGCCCAAGTTGTGCAGCAGTTGAATGTAGGCATAAGTTCCGATTACCGCGGCTGAAATCACAATTCCCCACTGTTTCAGGGTTAATGCCTTGGCGATCACTTCTTCGTATTGGTCGGTTTGTGCACTGGTTTTGATATGCATATGGCGGCGCCATACATAGAAACCGATAAATTGCACCGGCACATACACCAACAGATTCAGCATCATTTCGCCATATAATTTAAAGGTATAGGAAATATAGGCGTAGCAAGTCACACTGATAAAACCGAAAATATAATTACTGATTTTGCCCTTACTGACAAAGATGACGCATAAAATGCCGCTGATTGCGGCAATGGTAGCGATTATCGAATCGGGTTGGATAACGAAAATGGCGATTTGGATGCTTAAAAACAGAGCGATCCAGACGATTTCGAAATGGGTCCAACCGGAAAATAGTTCGTTTTTGGCTTTAGTTACAATACTCACGTTAATGGATTCCTAGATAAGCGAATGATTTTTGGAAATTATATATCACATCTTTACATAAGTAACCCGATTTTAGCTAAAATTTGGATAATATTCGCCAGCTTTTGCATTGGAATTGCGCTCTTTTAGATTAAAAAATCACTAAGCGAAATTTTTCTGATAAAAACGTTAAATAAATTGCCGGATTCCTCTATAATCAGCGCCTTTCAAATACAGGCAACAACATGGGTAATAAGGCGGACATGACAACCTTTGCGACAGGACAATTTGCGATAGGACAACGCTGGATCAGCGAAAGTGAAAACGGATTAGGGCTGGGTGTGGTGGTCGGTGTGGAGCAACGCACGGTCAGCCTGCTGTTTCCGGCGGCAAATGAACAACGGGTGTATGCCTTTGCTTCCGCACCGTTAACGCGCGTGCAGTTTACGCCGGGGGATAAAATCAAAAGCCACGAGGGTTGGCAGTTGCAGATTGAGCACATTGCGGAACAGCAAGGGGTGTTGAGCTATCACGGGATTCGTTTGGATAACGGCGAAAGTGCGGTATTGCGGGAAATGGAGCTGGATCACAATATCTCTTTCAGCAAGCCGCAAGAGCGGTTATTTGCCGCGCAAATTGATCGCAACGAGCATTTTAACCTGCGTTATCAAGCGCTTGTTCATCAACAGGCACAGTTCCAATCGCCGTTGCGTGGGCTGCGCGGCATTCGTGCCGGTTTGATCCCGCACCAGTTGCACATTGCCACCCAAGTCGGACATCGGATTGCGCCGCGCGTGTTGCTGGCGGACGAAGTCGGCTTGGGCAAAACCATTGAAGCCGGCATGATTTTGCAACAGCAACTGTTCAGCGGCAAGGTGGAGCGTGCGCTGATTTTGGTGCCGGAAAGCTTGCAACATCAATGGCTGGTGGAAATGCTGCGCCGTTTTAACCTTAATTTTTCGCTGTTTGACGAAGAACGTAGCCAAGATTTTGATCGGCGGAATAATGAAAGTGCGGTTGAGACGGCATTAGAAAATCCGTTTGATAGCGAAGCGTTGGTGATCTGTTCGCTCGATTGGCTGGTGCAACAGCCGCAACGTGCCGCGCAGTTGTGCCAAAGCGATTGGGATATGCTGATTGTCGATGAAGCGCACCATTTGCAATGGAGCGAAGCGCAACCGAGCCGTGAATATCAACTGGTCGAAACGCTGGCGCAACAGATTCCGTCAGTGCTGCTGCTGACCGCCACGCCGGAACAATTGGGGCAAGAGAGCCATTTTGCCCGATTGAAACTGCTCGATCCCGAGCGTTTTTACGATTACGCCGCATTTGTGCAAGAACAGCAACAATATCAACCGGTTGCCGACGCGGTCAATACCCTGTTAAATGACAACACGCTAAGTGCGGTTGAGCAAAACAGCATTGCCGAGCTATTGTCCGAGCAAGACGTTGAGCCGCTGTTTAAAATCATCAACGGCAAGCAATCGTCCTGCGAACAACAAACGGCGGCACGACAAGAGCTGATCAGCAATCTGATTGACCGTCACGGCACAAGCCGCGTGCTGTTTCGCAACACGCGCCAAGTGGTGAAAGGCTTCCCGAACCGCACTTTGCACCAAATCAAATTGGAACTGCCGAAGCAGTATCAAAACGCGCTCAAGGTGTGGAATATGTTGGGCGAAGAGGTCGCCGCCGACGTGCTGTTCTATCCGGAAATGCTGTTCCAAAAACTCAATCCGAGTGCGGCGTGGTGGGATTTTGATCCAAGGATTGAGTGGTTGATCACTTTCCTGAAAAATCGGCGTGAGGAAAAAATTCTGCTGATTTGCCAGCACGCCAATACTGCGATTCAGTTGGAGCAAATTTTGCGTGAGAAAGAGGGCATTCGCGCCGCGGTGTTCCACGAAAAAATGAGTATCATTGAGCGCGATAAAGCCGCCGCCTACTTTGCCCAAGCGGAAGAGGGCGCGCAGATTTTGCTCAGTTCGACCATCGGTTCGGAGGGGCGCAACTTCCAGTTCGCGTCCAATTTGGTGCTGTTTAATCTGCCGACCAATCCCGATTTATTGGAGCAGTGTATCGGGCGTTTGGATCGGATCGGGCAGCAACACGATATTCAAATTTATGTGCCGTTTTTTGCCGACAGCAGCCAACAATTGTTGGCGCAGTGGTACCACGACGGCTTGAATGCGTTTGAAGAAACCTGCCCGATGGGGGCGGCGATTTTCGCACAACAAAAAGTGCGCTTGCAGGCGTTTTTAACCGACGAAGCAGACGGCGACGATTTCGCCCAATTTGTTAAAACCACGCGCCAACAGCGCGAGCAACTGAAACTTGAGTTGGAACAAGGACGTGATCGTTTGTTGGAACTGAATTCCAACGGCGGCGAAAGCGCACAACAGCTTGCCGCCGAGATTGCCAACGATGACGCCAGCACCGATTTGATTCAATTCAGCCTCAGCCTGTTTGATATTATCGGCTTGGAGCAGGAAGATTTGGGCGAGAAAAGCATTGTCATTCACCCGACCGGGCACATGCTGGTGCCGGATTTCCCGGGCTTGAAAGAGGACGGCAGCACGGTAACCTTTGATCGCCGCTTGGCATTGGCGCGCGAAGAATTGGAATTTTTGACCTGGGATCACCCGATAATCCGCAACGGCATTGATTTGATTACCGCCGGCGACATCGGCAAAAGTGCGGTCTCGTTGCTGATTAACAAAGCGCTACCGGCTGGCACGCTGCTACTGGAACTAGTTTATGTGGTGGAAGTGCAAGCGCCGCCGGCGTTACAGCTCACCCGCTTCTTACCACCGACCCCGATTCGCTTGTTGCTCGACAGCAAAGGCAATGATTTGTCGGATAAAGTGGCGGTGAGTGCGTTACAAAAACAACTCAAGCCAATCGGCAAAAATATGGCGAACAAAGTGGTGAAAATGACGCGAAGTGCGGTTGAACATGCGTTGCAACGGGGCGACAATCTGATCGGCGCCAAAGCGCACGCCTTGATTGAAGAGGCAAAACGCAACGCCGAACAGCAACTGAACGGCGAATACCAACGCTTGACCGCACTTCAGGCAGTGAATAAAAATATCCGTCAGGACGAAGTGACCGCACTTGAGCAATTGCAACAGCAAGCGCTGCAACAGTTGCAACAAGCGAGCTGGCGCTTAGATTGCCTGCGCGTGATTGTCAGCAATAAGGAATAGCAACAAGGAACAACAATGGCATTGATTCATTACGATCCACCGACCGAGCCGTGGCTGGAGATTGTCTATCAAGACAACTATGTTGCCGCGATCAACAAACCGAGCGGTTTGCTTTCCGTACCGGGCAACCGCCCGGAATATCTCGACAGCGCCACCACGCGCGTGCGGCAAAAATTCGGTTTTGCCGAAGCGGTGCACCGTTTGGACATGGCGACCAGCGGCATTATTCTGTTCGCTTTGAGCAAAAAAGCCGAGCAAGAACTGAAACGCCAATTCCGCGATCGCGAAACCAAAAAGCACTATCAGGCGTTGGTGTGGGGACACCCCGAAGCCGACAGCGGTTTTATCAATCTGCCGCTGATTTGCGATTGGGAAAACCGTCCGCGCCAGAAAATCTGTTACGAGCGCGGCAAAAGAGCGGTCACCCATTATGAAGTGTTGGCGCGCTACCCGAACAACAGCGCACGGGTGCGCCTGACGCCGATCACCGGGCGCTCGCACCAGTTGCGCGTGCATATGCTGGCATTGGGACACCCGATTTTAGGCGATAAATTCTACGCCCACCCTGCCGCCAAAGCCCTTGCGCCGCGTTTGTGCCTGCACGCCGAATCGCTGACCGTCACTCATCCGATTAACGGCGAGCCGATAACCTTTGCGGTTGAAGCTGAGTTTTAGTTCTGCAAAGCGGGTAAAATTAGCTGAAATTATACTCAACTTGTATAATTATACATTGTGAGTATAATTTAGTATAATTTTATCCAGCCGGGGGGATTTATGCTGATTCGAGATCCACTTTATTTTCACCGCACGACATTGGCGGAAACACTGTTAGCCAACTTTAAATCGGGTATTTTTCATGCGCTCACGCTTTTTGCACCGCGCCGAATGGGAAAAACCCAGTTTTTGCTTAATGACGTCGCCCCGCTAGCAGAGATGCAAGGTTTCAGAGTGTTTTATCACAGTTTTATGGACAGCGATAATGACTTTCGTGCTTCTCTACAACTGTTTTCTGAAAATAAAAACAATAAGGTGAAAGGTTGGTTTTCTCAAATCAAAGGTATTTCGATTGCCGGCAGTGGCGTTGAGCTGGACAAGCAAACGGCGGCTGAGCCGATCAGTCAAATTATCGCGCGTTTGGCGGATGAGAAAAAACCGACCTTATTACTGCTCGATGAAATTCAAGAATTGGCGCGCGGTGTGAATAATAGCAATGTGGTCGGTTCGTTACGAACAGGGCTAGATTTATATCGCGATAAAATTAAAGTGATTTTTACCGGCTCATCTACCAATGATTTGCGCGTGATGTTTAATGACGGCAAAGCCCCGTTTTTTCACTTTTCGCATCAAATTGATTTTCCACCGTTGGGGCGTGATTTTTCCGATTTTTTAGCGGATATTTACCAGCAGAGAACAGAAGCATTCATCGACAAAACCGCACTTTATCAAATTTTTCTACGTCTGAACCAAACACCGATGTACTTGCGCCAGATTATTGAACGAATGATTATTAACCCCGCATTAACGCTTGAACAAGCCACTGAAATTCAGCTGACTCAAAGCGGCACCGGTGCCGATTACCACAAAGTGTGGCAAGCATTGACGGCATTGGATCAGCAATTATTATTAGTGATTGCAAAAGGCGAAACCGCACTTTATAGCGAACGTAACCGACATGAACTTGCAAGTAGATTGGGCGTGGCAGAGGTGAAAACCTCATCCATCCAGGGCAGCGTACGTAAGTTAGAAAATCGTGAATTGCTGACCAGAGATACTAAAAATAAGCAGTCTATCAATGAAAGTGCATTTAAAACATGGATTTTAGATCAATCGGTTAGTCAAAATTAGCTGAAATTATACTTAGAACGTATAATTATACTTTCACCATATAATTTGTACTAAAACCATATAAAGTGCGGTATTGCGTTGCAGTAACCGCACTTTCCCCGAAAAAATCATTTCCCTGATATGAAATCCTGCTATAATTCTGCTGTATAAATAAACAGTAAAACGTAAGCGAACGGCGGCAAAATGGATATTTCAGAATTATTGGACGGGTTGAACGACAAACAGCGTGAGGCGGTGGCTGCGCCGTTGGGTAATTATCTGGTGCTTGCCGGGGCGGGCAGCGGCAAAACTCGGGTGCTGACCCACCGTATTGCATGGTTGGTCGGGGTGGAGCACGCGCCGGAATCCTCGATTTTAGCGGTGACCTTCACCAATAAAGCCGCTGCGGAAATGCGCCATCGGATCAGCGCAACTTTGCAACGCGAGCAGTCGCAAGGGCTGTTCGGTATGTGGATCGGCACGTTTCACAGCATTGCCAACCGCCTGTTGCGCGCCCATTATCCCGATGCCAATCTGCCGCAAGATTTCCAAATTTTAGACTCGGAAGACCAAGTGCGGTTGCTGAAACGGCTGATGAAACTGCACAATTACGATGAAAAAAACTTTCCGCCAAAACAAGCCTGTTGGTATATTAATCACCAAAAAGATAACGGCTTGCGTCCGCACCAAATCGATGATCATAATGACCGTAGCGAACGTGAATGGATTCGGATTTACCAAATCTATCAAGATGCCTGTGATCGTGCCGGCTTGGTGGATTTTGCCGAATTGCTGCTGCGCGCTTATGAATTGTGGCTGAAAAAACCGCTGATTTTGCAACGCTATCAACAGCGTTTTCAGCATATTCTGGTTGATGAATTTCAAGACACCAACAACATTCAATATGCGTGGATCAAACTGCTCGCCGGCGAACAAGGCAAGGTGATGATTGTCGGCGATGACGATCAATCGATCTACGGCTGGCGCGGTGCGAAAATTGAAAATATCCAACGTTTCTTACAGGACTATCCGCAAGCACAAACCATTCGTTTGGAACAAAATTACCGTTCGACCGGCAATATTTTGCAAGCGGCGAATCAACTTATTGCCAATAACAGCGACCGTTTAGGTAAAAATTTATGGACTGACGGCGATCAGGGCGAGCCGGTTGGTATCTATTGTGCCTTTAACGAACTGGACGAAGCGCGTTTTGTGGTGTCGCAGATTAAACAATGGCAGCAAGACGGCGGCGATTACCATGATTGTGCGGTGTTGTATCGCAGCAACAGCCAGTCGCGCGTGCTGGAAGAGGCGTTATTACAGGCGCAAATTCCATATCGGATTTACGGCGGTATGCGCTTTTTTGAACGGCAGGAGATCAAAGATGCCTTGGCGTATCTACGCCTGATTGCCAACCGCAATGATGATGCGGCTTTTGAGCGGGTGGTGAATACGCCGCCGCGCGGCATCGGCGACCGTACGTTGGATACCTTGCGCCAGCTGACGCGCGAACGCCAAATCACGTTATGGCAAGCCACCAATTTGGCGATTGAAGAAAACAAATTGGCGGGCAGAGCCGCCACGGCGTTGCTGCGTTTTATGGAGTTAATCAGCGCACTGGAGCAGGACAGTTGTGAGATGCCGCTGTTTGCCCAGACGGATTTTGTGATTAAACATTCCGGTTTGTACCAAATGTATCAACAGGAAAAAGGCGAAAAGGGCGAAGTGCGGATCGAAAACTTGGAAGAGTTGGTTTCCGCCACCCGTGAATTTATCAAGCCGGACGAAGCGGACGAGATGACCGATTTAACCGCATTTTTAACCCACGCTTCGCTTGAAGCCGGCGAGGGGCAGGCGGATCGCCACCAACCGAGCGTGGAGATGATGACCCTGCATTCCGCCAAAGGCTTGGAGTTTCCGCGCGTGTTTATCGTCGGCATGGAAGAGGGCATTTTCCCCAGCCGCATGGCGTTGGAGGAGAGCGGTCGTTTGGAAGAAGAACGGCGCTTGGCGTATGTCGGTATCACCCGCGCCAAGCAGCAACTGACCATCAGCTACGCCGAAAGCCGCCGTTTATACGGCAAAGAAGAACGCCACATCGTTTCCCGTTTTGTCAGCGAACTGCCACCGGACTGTATCCGCGAAATCCGCCTGCGCGGCACGGTCACGCGCTCTTTCACGCAAAGTGCGGTCAGCCATTCAGGAATTAACCTGTTGAATCAAAGCGAATGGAAAATGGGACAAAAAGTCAACCACGCCAAATTCGGCAACGGCACGATTATCAACGTTGAAGGCAGCGATAACAACACCCGCTTACAAATCGCCTTTCAAAATCAAGGGATTAAATGGCTGATTGCGCATTTGGCGAAGTTGGAGAAGATTTAGTTATCGCGTAAGAATCGGTTAAGTTGTAGAATAAGTAAACAAATTGCAAAAAAGGAGTGCTTATGCAATTAACATTAGAACAGGAAAATGCATTGTTAGCTCGTTATATCGAAGTGAAACAGCAAGATACGCTGATTGAAACCAGTAGGGAAGCGATCAGAGAACTAGCGAATCAAAAGCGAGCGGCATATCGTCAGAACAAAAAAATTATTGATGAAGTTTTTTACGATGAAGTGGTAAACGCTTAATAAAAACCTTTTGGATTTTATGGCGTTGCTATCAGATGATACGCTAGTCTTTTTTGAAAAATCCTTAGATAAATATGAAATTGTCTTGAGCCCATTTTCGGTTGAGATTAATAGTTATGTTTCCATTCACTGTATTGTTGAAGGTGATATGGCAACAATTTTGTCATTTAATTATGGCAAATACACCAATCTAAACTATGGAGAAGCAAGGGCGGAATTGGAATTTATCCGAGCCTTGGAGGCTAAGTATTTTGAATCCAATTCCTATATTGAATTATCTCCGAAAAATCGCCTTAAATTATTTAAAATGTTTGCTTGATGAAGACTGTTCAAATTCCCTCGCCCGTTGTTCAAAGCGGCTGTTTTCGTCGCGTAGCAAGGTTTCGGCTTGTAGCTCCAGTTGGCGGCAGAGGTTGCTGACGCTGAACAGCAATTCTGCCAGCAGCTTGGCGGCGTGATCTTGATTGGTGGCGACCGCACTTTTGATTGCTGCCAGTTGTTGTTCGGCTTGGGCGATAGTTTGTGCAACGGTAGTGGGTTGATAACCCAATTTCTTGGCGCGTTTTTGCAGTTTTTCAGCCCGCAATAACGCCGGCAAGGCGTGCGGCACATCGTCCAGCAATGAGGTTTGCTGTTTGTCCAAACGCTCTTGCTTTTTTTTATTTTCCCAATTTTTTAAGGCTTCCGTGGCGCTGTCCGCCGAGATATCGCCGAACACATGCGGGTGGCGGCGGATCAGTTTTTCGCTCAGGGTTTCCACCACGTCGTTAAACTGAAAGCGTTGCTCTTCGTTGGCAAGCTGGCTGAGAAACACCACTTGCAGCAACAGATCGCCCAATTCTTCCTTTAATGCGCTAAAATCCTCGGTTTGAATCGCTTCCACTACTTCGTAACTCTCCTCCAGCAGATACGGCACAATGCTGCGGTAATCCTGTTCCAAATCCCACGGACAGCCCCCGTTAGGGTTACGCAGTTGAGCCATAATCTCGAGCAGTTGTTGAATCGGTGTCGTCATCGGATTTCCTTCTTTGTAATAAAAGTGCGGTCTGGGCGATCAGTATAACGCATAAAAAAACCGATTCCATCGCTGAAATCGGTTTCTTTTTCGTTATAGCAACGATTATTTCGTGCCCGGAATGCTGAAACGTTTGTTGAAACGTTCTACACGACCACCGGTGTCAACCACGCGTTGTTTACCAGTATAGAACGGGTGGCACACGCCGCACACGTCCAAGTTGATGTCACGTCCGATAGTAGAACGTGTTTTGATGACGTTACCGCAAGAACAGGTTGCAGTCACTTCTTTGTATTCAGGGTGGATACCTTGTTTCATAGAAAACCTCAGATTGAAGCCATATCGCTATCGGGAGCGTGCCCGACACCATATGTAGTTAATAATACGCGCAATGCGCAGTTGTTTTAAAGACGGCGGATTATACAGCATTAAGTGCGGTTAAGCAATAGCCGCGTCAGCGCGTTATTGTCAGGACAATATCGGCGAAAATCCGCTATACTACCGTTCTTTATTCATCTCACGAGTTTAATGGCGTTATGCGTTTGATTCGAGTTGCGTTGGCAATTCCCTTGGCACGTTATTTTGATTATTTGGTTGATGACTCGGCGATTCTCGCGGTTGGCAGCCGTGTCGTGGTGCCGTTCGGACGGCAAAAACGGATTGGAATTGTGATCGACTTTCCGCAACAGAGCGAGGTCGCCGCCGCGCAGTTAAAACCGATTACGGCGGTATTAGATCGGCAATCGCTGTTTAGCGACGAATTATATTCGTTGCTGCAATGGGCGGCGAATTATTATCAAACCGGTTTGGGCGAGGTGCTGTTTCAGGCGTTGCCGGTCAAATTGCGCCAAGGCGAGGCGAATCAAAGAGCGGTCAGTGCCGTGTGGAAAATCACAGCACAAGGGCAAACCGCACTTGCCAACGGCGAGTTGAAACGCGCGAAAAAACAGCGACAGGCATTAGCGCAATTGGCGCAAAACGGCGAAACGGAGCAAGGCTCGACCGAGTTTGCCCGTGCGATTTATACGGCATTACAGGAAAAAGGGCTGATTCTTGCGCAACAACAGCCGTATCACGTTACGTGCTGGCAAACCGCACTTGCCGATGAAAATTGGCTGAATCAAGCGGATAAATTACGCCTGAACAAGCAACAAGCCTTAGCGGTGAGTGCAGTGAATTTTAGCGACGGTTTTCAAGCGTGGTTGTTGGATGGCGTCACCGGTTCGGGCAAAACCGAAGTGTATCTGCATTTAATGGAAAAGGTGTTGGCAGAGGGCAAACAGGTGCTGTTGCTGATTCCTGAAATCGGCTTAACCCCGCAGTTGGTACGCAGCGTGCAGAACCGGTTCAATCTGCCGATTGATGTGTTGCATTCCAATTTAAGCGACAGCCAACGCTTGTTGGCGTGGCAGCGTGCGCAAAGCGGCGAAAGTGCGGTGGTGGTCGGCACGCGATCCGCACTTTTCAGCCAATTCCAACGGCTCGGCTTGATTATTCTTGATGAAGAGCATGATCTTTCCTATAAACAGCAAGACTCCAGTTGGCGACATCATGCGCGCGATTTGGCGGTGATACGGGCGCGAAATAACGGCATTTCGATTGTGCTCGGCAGTGCCACGCCCAGTTTGGAAAGCTTGGCGAATGTGCAGAGCGGCAAATATCGCCATTTGGTGCTCAATCAGCGCGCGATGAACAGCAATGCCTTGAGCCATCGGGTGTTGGATCTTAAAAAACAACGGGTGGATCGCGGTTTATCCGAGCAATTATTACACTTAATGCGCCAACATTTGGAGAAAGGCAATCAAGTGTTGCTGTTTTTGAACCGACGCGGTTACGCACCGATTTTGTTGTGTCACGAGTGCGGTTGGATTGCCGAATGTGCGAGCTGCGAACGCCCTTATACTTACCATAAAAAACAAAACAGTCTGACTTGCCATCATTGCGAGCGCAAGGTGAAAGTGCCGCGCCAATGTCCGAAGTGCGGTTCGACCCATTTGATCACCGCAGGCGTAGGCACGGAGCAGTTGGAAAGCGCGCTGGCGGAGAAATTTCCGGAGTACGGCATTGCACGGATTGACCGCGACACCACTGCACGCAAAGGCGCAATGGAAACCCGGTTGCAACAGATTAAAACACGGCAACGACGGATTTTGATCGGCACGCAAATGTTGGCGAAAGGACACCATTTTCCCGATGTGACGTTGGTGGCGATGGTGAATATCGACGGCGCGCTTTTTTCGGAAGATTTCCGCAGCGAAGAACGTTTGGCGCAGTTGTATGTGCAAGTGGCGGGGCGTGCCGGACGTGGTGACAAAGCCGGCGAAGTGGTGCTGCAAACCCATTTTCCACAACATAGCCTGCTGCAAACCCTGTTACAACAAGGCTATGCCGAATTTGCCAAAAAGGCATTGCAGCAGCGGCAAAGTATCGGCTTGCCACCGTTTGCGGCGCAGGCGTTATTTCGAGTAAAAAGTAAAAACAGCCAAAGTGCGGTTGTGTACCTGCAACAAGTGGCGGCATTCTTTCAAGATTACAGCCAAAAACAGCCGCTTGACAGTTTGCAAATTCTCGGACCGATTGAAGCGTTGCAGGCGAAAAAAGCCGGGCAATACCAATGGCATTTATTGTTACAACACCCCTCAAGAGCGGTATTGCAGCATTGCCTGCAAGTCTTTTCCAGCCATAAACCGCAGTTGAATTTGGATCAAAACATCCGTTGCGTGCTGGATATTGATCCGCAGGATTTCAGTTAGGTAGAAAATAGAGGCTAGGATTTTGACATTTTTTTAAGTAAAATTGCTGTTTAATTGTGATAACGTTTAAATAAATAGGGAATTTCAGTGGTTCAGCGTGATTATGCCACTCGGGGCAGAGCGACATCAAAGAAAAAAGCCAATAAGGTGAATAAAGGGCTGCTGTTAGGCATTGCTTTTGCAATGGTAGCGATTTTTGCGGCTGGTTTGTATCTATTAAAAGAAAAATCGACAGAAAGCGGCGCGGTGGTTGCGACAGTCGATAAAGTTGAAGAAAACAAACCAAAAAGCACTTTGCCGAGCCGTCCCGAAGAGGTGTGGAGCTATATTCGTGATTTGGAAACGCGTGAAATTCCGATCGATAATAGCCCGAAAAGTTTGGATAAAGTGCAAAACTTAACCGAAGAACAGAAAAAGATTTTGCAGATGTTGGAGCGTGATGCCGAAGCCGCAGAAGCCGCAAAAAATGATAAAAATGTAGCAGTGCAGGCACAAGTGCAACAAACACTGAAGCATAATGAGCCGAATGCCACGATTGCGCCTCCGGTTGTGGTGGAAAAACCAAAAGCGCAAACGAATACCAAACCTGTAGAAAGTAAACCGGCAGAAGTGGTACAGGCAAAACCAAAACAAGAAAGCAGCGCAGCGCAGCAAACCAAGAAAACGGCTTCAACTGCGAAATTCGGCTTGCAATGTGGCGCATTTAAAAACCGTGAACAAGCAGAGAACTTGCAGGCACGTTTGGTGATGGCTGGTTTTGATGCGCGTGTCAGCAGTAGTTCGACCTTCAACCGTATTTTTATTGGGCCGATTGGCGATCGTGCCGCTGCCAATGCCACCTTGCAAAAAGCCAAGGGTGTAACGGAGTGTGTTGTGATCGGTATGTAACCGCACTTTATTATCAAAAATAGTCAGAAAAACGGTTGAAAGGATAAATTTCAACCGTTTTGTTTTAATTAACGTTTAAAAAAAGATCAAACGCAAAAAATAACGATCTTTTTGCAAAAAAGATCTTGCCAAAAAATTTTGCCGCCCTATAATGCGCTTCCACTGACGGCGACAACGCAAAACGGCGTGGCAAGTCGGTGAAAGTGAAGCGGTTAGTTTAAAAATCGCTTGACGAAAAAATGGGATTGTGTAGAATGACAATCCTTTCCTTGAAAAGAAGGAAACTGTTCTTTAACAATATATCAGACAATCTGTGTGGGCACTTGTGCAAGGCATTGGTAATTTAAAGATTTAAAAAACTAAAGTCTTAATGAGTGCTGATAGTAAATTCATAATTGAAACTTTTGTGGTTTCAACATTATAGTCAGAAATTCGTTGAGCGATTGAACTTGAATTGAAGAGTTTGATCATGGCTCAGATTGAACGCTGGCGGCAGGCTTAACACATGCAAGTCGAGCGGTAACGGGGGAGAGCTTGCTCTCTTGCCGACGAGCGGCGGACGGGTGAGTAATGCTTGGGAATCTGGCTTATGGAGGGGGATAACTACGGGAAACTGTAGCTAATACCGCGTAATGTCTTAGGACTAAAGGGTGGGACTTTCGAGCCGCCCGCCATAAGATGAGCCCAAGTGAGATTAGGTAGTTGGTGAGGTAAAGGCTCACCAAGCCGTCGATCTCTAACTGGTCTGAGAGGATGACCAGTCACACTGGGACTGAGACACGGCCCAGACTCCTACGGGAGGCAGCAGTGGGGAATATTGCGCAATGGGGGGAACCCTGACGCAGCCATGCCGCGTGAATGAAGAAGGCCTTCGGGTTGTAAAGTTCTTTCGGTGATGAGGAAGGTGTTTTGTTTAATAGACAGAGCAATTGACGTTAGTCACAGAAGAAGCACCGGCTAACTCCGTGCCAGCAGCCGCGGTAATACGGAGGGTGCGAGCGTTAATCGGAATAACTGGGCGTAAAGGGCACGCAGGCGGATAGATAAGTGAGATGTGAAATCCCCGAGCTTAACTTGGGAACAGCATTTCATACTGTTTATCTAGAGTTTTGTAGAGAGGGGTAGAATTCCACGTGTAGCGGTGAAATGCGTAGAGATGTGGAGGAATACCGGAGGCGAAGGCGGCCCCTTGGACAAAGACTGACGCTCATGTGCGAAAGCGTGGGGAGCAAACAGGATTAGATACCCTGGTAGTCCACGCTGTAAACGATGTCGATTTGGGGGTTGCCTGTATGGGTGGCTCTCGAAGCTAACGCGTTAAATCGACCGCCTGGGGAGTACGGCCGCAAGGTTAAAACTCAAATGAATTGACGGGGGCCCGCACAAGCGGTGGAGCATGTGGTTTAATTCGATGCAACGCGAAGAACCTTACCTACTCTTGACATCCTAAGAAGAGCTCAGAGATGAGCTTGTGCCTTCGGGAACTTAGAGACAGGTGCTGCATGGCTGTCGTCAGCTCGTGTTGTGAAATGTTGGGTTAAGTCCCGCAACGAGCGCAACCCTTATCCTTTGTTGCCAGCATGTAAAGATGGGAACTCAAAGGAGACTGCCGGTGACAAACCGGAGGAAGGTGGGGATGACGTCAAGTCATCATGGCCCTTACGAGTAGGGCTACACACGTGCTACAATGGCGTATACAGAGGGAGGCGAGAGTGCGAGCTTAAGCGAATCTCTTAAAGTGCGTCGTAGTCCGGATTGGAGTCTGCAACTCGACTCCATGAAGTCGGAATCGCTAGTAATCGCAAATCAGAATGTTGCGGTGAATACGTTCCCGGGCCTTGTACACACCGCCCGTCACACCATGGGAGTGGGTTGTACCAGAAGTAGATAGCTTAACCGGAAGGGGGGCGTTTACCACGGTATGATTCATGACTGGGGTGAAGTCGTAACAAGGTAACCGTAGGGGAACCTGCGGTTGGATCACCTCCTTATATATGACTGATGATTTTGTATAGGTGTTCACACAGATTGTTTGATAGATTTGAGAATAACGTGTTATGGTCGCGGTCCCCATCGTCTAGAGGCCTAGGACATCGCCCTTTCACGGCGGTAACCGGGGTTCGAATCCCCGTGGGGACGCCATAACACGATATTTTTGAATCGTATCGGTGAAAACCGATTTGTTCTTTAAAAATTTGGACACAAGCTAAAAACTGAAGAGAACTCAAGCGTTCGAGAGGACGTAAGAGCTGAGTATTCGAAAATCGAGCAATCGAGAATCGAATTGGGCTTGTTTGGTGAGAAAAGGCACTGAGCAGGTCAGCGTAGGGAAACTTACGCACGAGTCAATGGAAGACGGCTTTGGGAATGGAAAGCGGACTGAACGAAACGGGCACGAAAGTGGTTAGTTGAAATGAAAGTGCGGTCTGAAAATTCTTGAGGTTGTATGGTTAAGTGACTAAGCGTGCAGGGTGGATGCCTAGGCAGTCAGAGGCGAAGAAGGACGTGCTAATCTGCGAAAAGCGTGGAGGAGTTGATAAGAAGCGTTAATACTCCACGATATCCGAATGGGGAAACCCAGTAGATGAAGAATCTACTATTGTTAACTGAATCCATAGGTTAACAAGGCGAACCGGGAGAACTGAAACATCTCAGTACCCCGAGGAAAAGAAATCAATTGAGATTCCGTAAGTAGCGGCGAGCGAACACGGAGAAGCCGTTAGTGATAGTAAGTGAGTTAGGAGAATGAGTTGGGAAGCTCAATCGCAGAGGGTGATAATCCCGTATCCGAAGGCACAGTTACGGTACTAAGCTAACAGCAAGTAGGGCGGGACACGAGAAATCCTGTTTGAAGATGGGGGGACCATCCTCCAAGGCTAAATACTCCTGACTGACCGATAGTGAACCAGTACCGTGAGGGAAAGGCGAAAAGAACCCTGGTGAAGGGAGTGAAATAGAACCTGAAACCCTGTACGTACAAGCAGTGGGAGCCCTATCACTCAAGTGTATTGAGAGTGGTATAGAAAACGTTGAAATGCGGTTAACGTTTTGCGAAGCAAAACGGTCAACCCCAAAATCAATCAGGAAACTGATGATTAATCGGCGTGTGAAAGGGGCGTTTTACGAAGTAAAACGGCAATCCGAAAGCAGTATGCTTGAGGATAGGGTGACTGCGTACCTTTTGTATAATGGGTCAGCGACTTATATTGTGTAGCGAGGTTAACCGAATAGGGGAGCCGAAGGGAAACCGAGTCTTAACTGGGCGAAGAGTTGCACGATATAGACCCGAAACCCGGTGATCTAGCCATGGGCAGGTTGAAGGTTGGGTAACACTAACTGGAGGACCGAACCGACTACTGTTGAAAAAGTAGCGGATGACTTGTGGCTGGGGGTGAAAGGCCAATCAAACCGGGAGATAGCTGGTTCTCCCCGAAATCTATTTAGGTAGAGCCTTAGACGAATACCTTCGGGGGTAGAGCACTGTTTCGGCTAGGGGGTCATCCCGACTTACCAACCCGATGCAAACTGCGAATACCGAAGAGTACTATCTAGGAGACACACGGCGGGTGCTAACGTTCGTCGTGAAGAGGGAAACAACCCAGACCGCCAGCTAAGGTCCCAAAGTCTATGTTAAGTGGGAAACGAAGTGGGAAGGCTTAGACAGCTAGGATGTTGGCTTAGAAGCAGCCATCATTTAAAGAAAGCGTAATAGCTCACTAGTCGAGTCGGCCTGCGCGGAAGATGTAACGGGGCTAAAACATAGCACCGAAGCTGCGGCATTCAGATGACAGATTTCAGATGTCAGGAGACAGTATGGCAATCAAGTTTGAAGATTTGAAGGTGTTTCAACGCGCTTATAAAGTGTCGTTGGAAATTCATCAAGCGAGCTTGGATTTTCCTAAGATAGAGCAATATGCGTTAGGAGACCAAGTTAGACGGGCAAGCAAAAGCATTTGTGCAAATTTAGCCGAAGGTTTTGCAAGGCAACGTACTAAAGCGGATTTAAATCGATTTCTTAGCATGGCAATAGGCAGTGCTGATGAAATGCGAGTTTGGTTAAGATACTGTTATGACTTGAAATATGTAGATGAACAAGATTGGCAAAGATGGCGTAATGAATACGAAGAAATTGCGAAGATGTTACAAGGTTTTGGTAAAACACCGAAACCTGACGTCTGAAATCTGTCATCTGATTGGGTAGGGGAGCGTTGTGTAAGCGGAAGAAGGTGGCTCGAGAGGGCTGCTGGACGTATCACAAGTGCGAATGCTGACATAAGTAACGATAAAGGGGGTGAAAAACCCCCTCGCCGGAAGACCAAGGGTTCCTGTCCAACGTTAATCGGGGCAGGGTGAGTCGGCCCCTAAGGCGAGGCTGAAGAGCGTAGTCGATGGGAAACGGGTTAATATTCCCGTACTTGTGATAAGAGCGATGTGGGGACGGAGCAGGTTAGGTTATCCGGGTGACGGAAGTCCCGGTCCAAGCGTGTAGGATGGATGATTAGGCAAATCCGGTCATTTATATCAGAGGCGTGACGGGGAGACTCCACGGAGTCGAAGTAACCGATACCACACTTCCAGGAAAAGCCGCTAAGCTTATCTTATCATAAACCGTACTGAAAACCGACACAGGTGGTCAGGTAGAGAATACTCAGGCGCTTGAGAGAACTCGGGTGAAGGAACTAGGCAAAATAGCACCGTAACTTCGGGAGAAGGTGCGCTGACGGTAATTGAAGTCCTTAACGGATAGAGGTGAAGTCAGTCGAAGTGACCAGCTGGCTGCAACTGTTTATTAAAAACACAGCACTCTGCAAACACGAAAGTGGACGTATAGGGTGTGACGCCTGCCCGGTGCTGGAAGGTTAATTGATGATGTGAGAGCATTTGATCGAAGCCCCAGTAAACGGCGGCCGTAACTATAACGGTCCTAAGGTAGCGAAATTCCTTGTCGGGTAAGTTCCGACCTGCACGAATGGCGTAATGATGGCCAGGCTGTCTCCACCCGAGACTCAGTGAAATTGAAATCGCCGTGAAGATGCGGTGTACCCGCGGCTAGACGGAAAGACCCCGTGAACCTTTACTATAGCTTGACACTGAACATTGAATTTTGATGTGTAGGATAGGTGGGAGACAGAGAAGTATTAACGCCAGTTAATATGGAGTCGTTGTTGAAATACCACCCTTTAAGGTTTGATGTTCTAACACAGACTGCGGCACGCGGTCGTGGACAGTGTCTGGTGGGTAGTTTGACTGGGGCGGTCTCCTCCCAAAGCGTAACGGAGGAGTACGAAGGTTTGCTAATCACGGTCGGACATCGTGAGGTTAGTACAATGGTATAAGCAAGCTTGACTGCGAGACGGACATGTCGAGCAGGTGCGAAAGCAGGTCATAGTGATCCGGTGGTTCTGAATGGAAGGGCCATCGCTCAACGGATAAAAGGTACTCCGGGGATAACAGGCTGATACCGCCCAAGAGTTCATATCGACGGCGGTGTTTGGCACCTCGATGTCGGCTCATCACATCCTGGGGCTGAAGTAGGTCCCAAGGGTATGGCTGTTCGCCATTTAAAGTGGTACGCGAGCTGGGTTTAGAACGTCGTGAGACAGTTCGGTCCCTATCTGCCGTGGGCGTTGGAAAATTGAAAGGGGCTGCTCCTAGTACGAGAGGACCGGAGTGGACGCACCGCTGGTGTTCCCGTTGTTTCGCCAGAAGCATTGCGGGGTAGCTATGTGCGGGAGAGATAAGTGCTGAAAGCATCTAAGCACGAAACTTGCCTTGAGATGAGTTTTCCCAGTCTATAAGACTGTAAGGGTTGTTTAAGACGAAGACGTAGATAGGCGGGGTGTGTAAGTGTAGTGATACATTGAGCTAACCCGTACTAATTGCCCGAGAGGCTTAACCATACAACGCTCAAGGGTTTTACCCAAAAGCCGAGAGAAAGTTGTAAGAAAAGACAAGAGACGAAAGAGCGAAGTAAGAAGCTCGAGTAGGGCTCGAGGAGTTTGAATCAGATTAGCTTGTGACCGAATAGGAATAACAGCGAAAGAAACGCTGAAAGAATAAAAAATAGAGAACAAAACAAAGTAAGAAGAAGCAAAAACAATCAAGCCGAATTATTCCGGCGGCGATAGTGCGGTAGCACCACCTGATTCCATGCCGAACTCAGAAGTGAAATGCCGTAACGCCGATGGTAGTGTGGGGTCTCCCCATGTGAGAGTAGGACACCGCCGGATATTATATTAGAGAAGCAGAGCCCCTTGTAGCGATACAAGGGGTTTTTGTTTTGGGCGAAAAAAATCCTAAGACAAGAAAGCTAAGCAATACGAAGAAATACCCGTGCGGTTTGCAGTGAAGTTCAATGAGAAAAGTATGGCAACAGGCTGGATTTTGGTAATAATCAGCCTGAAAGTGCGGTCAAGCGCTCTTTGAAGAAAGATAGGTTCGTTATTTATATTTTTTACAGATATAAAAAACCACCTCGAATTGAGGTGGAAAGGGAAAGTAAAAAGGCAGGTCTTACTTCTTAGAAATATTATCAATAAAAGTTTTGCGCGGAGAGGATAATCCCAGCTTTTCGGCTTCATTCACCAGATTCATTGCTCTGTCAATATCGTTTTGTTTTAAGGCATTGCGAATGGCCGTATTGAAATAGCGCTCGGTTTCTTTTTCTACCGGCTTAGTTAATGTTGTGCCAGCAGCTTTGGCGGTGTTACCGATAGTTTGCGGCGTTGTAGACTTATCTTTGAAAGACGGCATTTGCATACCGATAAATTGCGCACTTTGTTTGCCGTCGACACGGATTTGAATTTTACCGTTACGGCTGTGTTGCGCCCGTAAATCGTCAATTGCCGGCGGCTGGTTGCCTCTGGCTTTGGCGTAAAGTTTTGCCGGGTGGGGAATCAAAGTACTGCCTTGCAAATCGTCAGCTGCGGTATAAACCAGCAGATAAATATAATCCTGATTCGGCGTCGGGGTTAGGTTGAGTTCGGTACTCAAGCGATTTGCTTGCAAACCGCTCTCGTGCTGCAATTTAAACACGGATGAAGGGTAGGTTGCGGCTAAATTGTAATTGGCATCTAACACCGCAACTGTCGGGACGAACAGCGCTTTATTGTCGGAAGAAAGAATGGTTGACTCTTGATTAGGGAAGTCGGTGATCGTGTTAATACGAATAGCTTTAAAACAAAACTACCGGCTAAACCATTTCTCACCATAGAAGAAGAACGTCATGCCGATAAACACGATCATTAAGCCGATAAGCTTCCAGATTGTCGCCGGGCGGATTGGCATTTGGATTAAACCGTAGTGATCGATTAACATTGCCATAATTAATTGCCCGATAATGATAAAAAACAGCATATTGCTCACCCCGACTTTCGGAGCAAGCATAATGGTGGTAAATACCACCAGGGCGCCTAGAGCGCCACCCGTCCATTTCCACCATGGTTGCTGTGGCAGGTTAATCCAAATTTCTGCCAGATTGGCTTTAGTGAGGGTGATTGCCAACAAAACCAAGGTGCCGGTGAAAAAAGAAATGAGCGCGGCGGCAACAGGTTGCCCGCCGACGGCTTTGCTGAGTTGGCTGTTGATTGCGGCTTGGCTGGCAAGCGCAACTCCGGCAATGAAAGCGACAAGATAGAAAAGCATATTGCCCTAAATTGCCTCTTCGTTTTCTTCGGCGGTACGAATACGAATTACGCGCTCGACATCATAAACAAAGATTTTACCGTCACCGATTTTGCCGGTCTGGGCGGTGTCGATAATGGCATGCACGCAAGCCTCGGCTTGCTCGTCGGCGATGACGATTTCCAATTTCACTTTGGGTAAAAAATCAACCATATACTCGGCACCGCGATACATTTCGGTGTGCCCTTTTTGTCGTCCGAAACCTTTGACTTCAGAGACCGTCATGCCGGTGATACCAACATCGGACAGGGCTTCGCGCACGTCATCGAGTTTGAACGGCTTAATAATCGCTTCAATTTTTTTCATCAGATTTCCTTAGTTCTTTTCACGACGTGCGGATTTCGGGCGGAAACTTGTAATCACATCCGGCACTGTATCAATATAAATTCCGTCGATCAACTGTAAGCAATACGGCACTGCGCTAAAAATCCCTTTAACCAGCACATTGCCGTGTTGATCTTTCACCCCTTCCAGTGTTTCTTTAATTGCTTTCGGCTGCCCCGGCAGGTTTAAAATTAACGATTGCTTGCGAATCACGCCCACTTGGCGCGAGAGAATCGCGGTCGGTACAAAATGCAGGCTGACTTGGCGCATTTGCTCGCCGAAACCCGGCATTTCGCGATCGGCAACGGCAAGGGTTGCGTCGGGCGTCACATCACGTTTTGCGGGGCCTGTGCCGCCGGTGGTTAAAACCAAATGGCAATGTTGCTGATCGACCAATTCAATCAATGTTTGCTCTATGATCGCTTGTTCATCGGGAATCAAACGGGTTTCAACTTCAAACGGATCGCATAACGCATTTTCCAGCCAGGTTTGTAATTCGGGAATGCCTTGATCCTGATAAACGCCCTGTGAGGCGCGATCCGAGACCGAAACCAAACCGATTTTTAATAATTTTTGCATAATAATTCTCTTTTGTATGAGGGACAGGCAGTTTATAGTGGGAAATATTATAGCGCGTTACTGAGCTTGTGAGAAAAATGAAGATAAATATTTTACTATTTGATGATTTTGAAACCTTGGATGTATTCGGACCAGTGGAAATCTTGGCACGCATTCCGAATGCGCAATTGAAATATTTCTCATTGAGTGGCGGACTGGTTCAAAGCCGACAAGGATATCAGATCGTGACGGAAAATATTACGGGTTTCGAACCCCGTGGTATTCTTTTAATTCCCGGCGGGCAAGGCACCCGTTTATTGGTAACAGACGCCTCATTTTTGGCGACATTAGCCCAGCTCGTCGAACAGTCGGAATATTGTCTGAGTGTGTGCACCGGTGCTGCTTTATTGGCGTGTACCGCACTTTTAGATCAGCATGCGGCAACGTCAAATAAGAAAGCATTGGCTTGGGTGAAGTCACTCAACCGGCAAGTGCTTTGGCGAGATAGCGCACGTTGGGTGGTTAGTGGCAAGTTCTACACCTCTTCAGGGGTATCTGCCGGAATGGATATGACGTTAGGATTTGTGCGCGATCGTTTCGGCGAAGCCATTGCGCAGAAAATTGCAACGGATATTGAATATATTTGGAATGCCGATCCGGAATATGATCCGTTTACGGATAAAGATGATTTGCGGCTAAAAATAGCAAAGCCGAATAATCACATTATTCGGCTATAAAATAGGTTATTCCGCGGCGGGTTGTTGTATTTTCAGCTCTTCAATCGCGTGGGTCATACTGCGTTGAATCAACGGCACGCGCTCATCGTCCGGCGGCAATTGGCGTAACATCATTTCCCACGACATCAACGCCATTTTGTAATCCTCTTTTTCAAAGGCGCTGAATGCCAACAGGCTGAGGGCTTGGATATTATTGTGATCTTGTTTGATCACTTCGCGCAGTAGCCTCTCGCCGCGCAATTTGTCGTTTTCATCTTGCGAGAACATCAGTACGCGCGCGTAACTGAGTTTGTATTCGTTGTTATCCGGCTTCAGTGCGGTGGCGCGTTGATAGCTGTCCAATGCCAGTTGCCCGTTGCCGGCCGCCATCGCAATTTGCCCCAGTAGCCACCAATTTTCATCGCTGTTCGGATTTTTTTGCAAATCGGCACGCAAGGCGATAATAAAGCGGTGCAATTCATCGGTGGTGAGCGGTTGCTCGCGTTCCTCCGCCAAGCGTTGTTGCAAGTGCGGTAATTCGGCGTGGGCTTGTTCTAACATCGCTTCCGAGTGCCACGAACCAACGCTGAAATAGGCGAGCAGTGCCATTGCCGCTAATGCCAGCGTTGCCGAGCTGAACCAGATTTTCCCGTTTTTCAACGCATTTGCGCTGACCGCACTTTGCTGCTGCGGAATATCGTTTAGCAACCGTTGTTGTAATTCATTTTCGCTCTGTTGCGGATCGTCCAACAAACCTTGTTCGTTGTCCTGTTGCAACTCTTGCAGGCGATCATAGTAGAACGCTTTGTTCAGATCCTGCTGTTGCACCGCACTTTGTGTATTTTGACTACGACGCAATAACGGGAAAAATGCCACTGCCGCCACCACGAGGGTCAGCAGTAAAAAACTTAACCACAGCACTATTTTTTCTCCTTATCGCTGTTCAAAATCGCCTCTAGTCTTTGTTGATCAAGGCGTTGCTGATCGGCATTGACCGCACTTGTGGCCGGCTTTTCCGCAGTCAAGTGCGGTTTACGCCGGAACAGCACAATCACGCCGAGTAATAATAACCCTGCCGGAATCAGCCACAGCAACAAGGTGGAGGCGGTGAGCGGTGGATCGTAAGTGACAAAATTGCCGTAACGCTGCACCATATAATCGACGATTTCGTCTTTGTTTTGCCCTTGCTGTAACAATTCATGCACTTTGGCGCGCATATCATTGGCAATGGTGGCATTTGAGTCGGCAATATTGTTGTTTTGACATTGCGGGCAGCGCAGTTGTTGGATTAATTGCTGGTAGGTCTGCTCCTGTTGCGGCGAGGCAAATTCATAGCTTTCAATCACCGCAAACGCCGGCAGGCTGAACAGCAGCAACGCAAGGATTTTTAAATATTGCACGCGCTATCTCCTTGTAATTGTTCAAATAAAGTTTTGAATCTATCCTGCCACACCGTTTCATTCATATCGCCGGCATAGCGGTAGCGAATAATCCCTTGGCAATCAATCAGAAAGGTTTCCGGCGCGCCGTACACGCCCAAATCCAAACCGAGCATACCTTTTTCGTCCAAAATATTATATTGGTAAGGATTGCCCAGATTTTTCAGCCATTGCACCGCTTTGTCCTGCTTATCCTTATAGTTGATACCGATAATGGTAATATCGCGTTTGGCAAGTTGGTTGAGGTATTGGTGTTCGGCGTAACAGGTCGGACACCAAGTCGCCCACACGTTTAATAGCAGCGGTTTGCCTTGTTGAAACAGTCCGTTGCCTTGCGTCGCTTGTTCGGTAAGCAACGACGGCAAGCTAAAGTGCGGTACGGCTTTGCCGACAAGGGCGGATTCCAAGGCTTTCGGATCGTCCCCGGCGGAATTGCGCGCCAATTGCCAAGCAAACACGATAACCAACGCTAAAAAGGCAAAGAGCGGTAGAAACAGTTTTTTATTCTTCATGCGTTACTCCCGATAGTTTACGATTGCCTTGGGTGATTCGGCTTAAGCGGTAACGGCGGTCAAACATCGACAACAAGCCGCCCAACGCCATAAACACGCCGCCAATCCAAATCCAACGGATAAACGGTTTGTAGTATAAACGTACCGCCCATGAATCATCTTCCAGGCGTTCACCGAGGGCGACGTAAATGTCACGGCTGAAGCCCCAGTCGATAGCCGCTTCGGTCATACTCATGCGGCTGACGGTGTAGAAGCGTTTTTCGGCGTGTAAAATGGTTTCCAGTTTATCGCGATGATAGACTTCGATCACCCCTTTTGCGCCCTCGTAGTTTGCGCCGTCATCTTTGACCACCCCTTGAAACACAAAACGGTAATCGGCAATTTGCGCGCTATCGCCGGTGTTCATGCGCACGTCGCGTTCCACACTGTAATTTTGGCTGAAGGCAATGCCAAATACCGTCATCGCCACGCCGACATGGGCGGCGATCATGCCCCAGTGGGAGCGCGACAGTTTGCTAATGCCTTTGAAAAACGTATGGCGATGGGTGGCGCGTTGCTGCATTTCGTATAGGCTTAAAACAAAAATCAACACTGCCATCATCGTGCCTAAAACCGCCGTGGTGGCAATGCGATCAAACAAAAAGTGCGGTAGCGCAAAACCTGCTACGATCATCAAGACGACGCTGATGATCACCGGTTTACGGATTACGCTAAATTGATCGCGCCGCCATTTGACCAGCGGTCCGATACCCAAAATAAACGAGAATGGAATCATCAAGATTAAGAACATTTGATCGAAGAACGGCGCACCGACCGAGATCGAGCCTAAACCGATCTGTTTATGTACCAACGGCAACAATGTGCCGATAAACACAATCGAAAGTGCGGTCATCAGCAATACATTGTTTAACAACAATAAATTTTCACGCGAATAACGTTCGTAGTGCGTGGTCGAGCGAATTTGGCTGCCTTTGACCGCATACAACGCCAATGAGCCGCCGATCACCACCACTAAATACGCCAAAATATATAAGCCGCGGGTCGGATCGGAAGCAAAAGCGTGCACCGAGACCAAAATCCCCGAGCGGACTAAGAATGTGCCTAACAAGCAGAGTGAAAATGCCAAGATCGCCAATAACACCGTCCATGCCTTAAAGCTGCCGCGTTTTTCGGTGACGGCGAGGGAGTGGATTAATGCCGTGCCGGCAATCCACGGCATGAGCGAGGCGTTTTCGACCGGATCCCAGAACCACCAGCCGCCCCAGCCCAGTTCGTAATACGCCCACCACGAACCCAGCACGATACCAAGGGTTAAAAACAGCCACGCCGCCAACGTCCAAGGACGCGACCAGCGCGCCCAAGCGGTGTCTAAATTGCCGCCCAACAATGCCGCAATCGCAAAGGCAAAGGCGACCGAAAAGCCGACATAGCCCATATACAGCAACGGTGGGTGGAAAATCAAACCGACATCTTGCAACAGGGGATTGAGTTCGCGTCCGTCCACCGGAAAATCCGGGAAAGTACGGTCGAACGGATTGGAGGTGAAGATGATAAACACCAAAAAGCCGATACTGATCAAGCCCATCACCGCCAACACGCGCGCAATCGCCTCCTGCGGCAAACTCTTGCTGAACACCGCAACCGCTGCGCCCCACAGCGACAGTAGCCAGATCCACAGTAACAGCGAGCCTTCGTGCGAGCCCCACACCGCCGATAAGCGGTAATGCAGCGGCAAGTTGGTATTCGAGTTATTGACGATATACTGCACGCTGAAATCATTGACCGCGAACAGATAAGACAGGGCGATAAAAGAAAAGGTCAGGCACAGGAACAGACTGAAGGTCATCGGTTTTGCCAATGCCATCAGCGTGCTATTATTTGTTGCGCAACCATAAGCGGGCAGCAGGGTTAGAAGTACGGCAATCGCCAAGCCCAAAGCCAAAGCGTAATTTCCCAGTTCGGCAATCATTTGTTTGCCTCGATTGTTTGCTGTAAATTTTGTTGGAATTTATCCAGACTTTGCTGATCGCGCTCCGACACACCTTTCAGATCGCCGTCGGATACGCCCATCGGTTGATGTACTTTCTGCATTTGCTGTTCCAACTCCGGCGGCACATAATTTTCATCGTGTTTGGCAAGCACCTCATGTGCTTTTAAGGTTTTTTCATCAATCAACACCCCTTGCGCCACGATACCTTGCCCTTCACGGAACAAATCCGGCAGAATGCCTTCGTATTCCACCGTCACCGACGGCCCGATGTCATTCAGGTCAAACCGCACTTTGAGGCTGTTGGGATCACGCACCACAGTGCCTTCCACCACCATACCGCCGATACGCAAGCGTTGTCCAGGCTGCGGGCGGGTGTCACTTTTATTGTCTTTGCCGTAAATCACTTCGGTCGGGGTGTAGAACAGATCGATATTTTGCCGCAAGGCGTACAACATCAAGCCGACGGCAACGGAGATACCCAATAATACTAACAATAACAGGCTTAAACGGGATTTGCGTCTCGGGTTCATGCTTGTTCTCCTTTGCGATTATTTGCTTCTTGCGCCAATCGCTGTTGGCGGGCTTGGCGTTGTTGTTCTTTGGCAACCCAAGTCAAAATCTGTTTTTTCTCGGCAAAACCGCTAATGATTAAGATTAACAGTGCCGCTACGGTGATACCGTAGCACAACCAAACATAGAAACCGTGCCCGCCCATATTAAAAAAATCAGACCAAGTTTGGAAAAATGGGGTCATTTTTTCTCTCCTTTTACAAACTGTTCAGCCAAAGCCAGCACCCAAGGGCGTTTTTGTTCTTCTTGTAACAATAAGTTGCGATAACGCACTATCGTCAGCCAAACGGATAAAAACAGGAAGCCGAAGATCGATAAAATCAACGGGATCAACATTTCAACCGCCATCGACGGTTTTTCAAATTTGGTGATGGTTGCGCCTTGGTGCAGGGTGTTCCACCATTCGACCGAGAAGTGGATAATCGGCAGATTGATCACGCCGACCACCGCCAAGATTGCCGCCGCTTTGGCGCCGTTACGGCGATCCTGAAACGCGGAATAGAGCGCTAAAATGCCTAAATATAAGAATAATAAAATCAGTTCGGCGGTCAGGCGCGCGTCCCACACCCACCATGTGCCCCAAGTCGGTTTGCCCCAAATTGCGCCGGTCACCAACGCTAAAAAGGTGAAAGTGGCGCCGACGGGCGCCATCGCGATCATGCCGAGATAAGCATGGCGGATTTGCCACACCAAACCGATGGCGCCGGCAATGGCGAGCGAGGCGTAAATCCCCATCGACCAAATCGCCGCCGGCACATGCGGATAGATCATGCGAAAGGCATTGCCTTGTTGGTAATCGGCAGGGGCGAAGCCCAGTCCCCAAATCCAACCGAGCGCCAGCAACAGCAGCGCAAGCACGCCGAAATAAGGCTGAAATTTGCCCAAGAGGTGATATTGGGTTTCCGCTTTCGCGTAAGGGTGTAACCATTTCCACATAGGTCATTTCACTCCATTTCTTTTTAATATTATTTAAAACAGATCAACAAATTAATCTAAACTAATACGCAACGCCGCCGCAATCGCAAACGGCGACAGCGAGACGGTGAGCGCCATAATTGCGCCTAAAATCGCCAGTTGCCCGCTGTAATTCAGGTTCAGCAGTGCGGCATCTAACACCGAGGCGGAGAAAATCAGCACCGGAATAATCAACGGCACGACCAATAAACTCAACAACACGCCGCCTTTGCGCAATGCCACCGTCAAGGCAACCCCGATGGCACCGATGGCGCTCAGGGTTGGCGTGCCGAGCAGCAGGGTGAGCACCAATGCCCACCACACCACCGCGTCCATCGACAGTAATAACGCGGCAATCGGCGACAGCAGCAACAGCGGAAGTGCGGTCAGCAGCCAATGCGCCACCACTTTGGCAAGCATTGACAGCGGCAACGGATAAGACAGCAGCATTAACTGTTCCAACGAACCGTCGCGGAAATCATCGGCAAACAGCCGCTCGAACGCCAGCAATGCCGACAGCAACGCCGCCACCCACACCACGCCCGGCCCGATACGCGCCAATAATTGCGGTTCAGGCCCGATCACCAACGGAAACAGGGTGATCACCAACAGGAAAAACCACAGCGGATTGAGCAGCTCGGCTTTTTTTTGCCACGCAATTTTCAGTTCCCGTTTGATAATACTGTAAAAAATCATACCGCACTTTTCCTTTCTCGTTATTCTCTTCGGCTGCTATTCGGTAAGCGCTTTAAACGGTTGCATAGGGAAAATCCGTAAACGCGGGCTGTTCACGCTTTGGTGACTGGTGAGCAGCACAATACCGCCTTGCTGACAATGTTGTTCAAAAAGTGCGGTCAGCTCGGCGCGCCCTTGTTTATCAATCGCGGTAAACGGCTCGTCCAAAATCCACAATGCGGCATTGCTCAGCCATAGGCGCGCCAACGCCACCCGTTTTTGTTGCCCGGCGGAAAGCTGATAAACCGCACTTTCCTCATAGCCGCCCAATCCGACATGGTACAACGCCTGCCAAATCAGTTCGTCATCTTGCTTACAGTTGCTGATTTGTTGGTAAAAACGCAAATTTTGATAGGGGGTTAATTCGCTTTTCACCCCGCTGGCGTGCCCCAAATATAGCAGTTGCGCTAAATAGGCTTCGCGCTGTTTAAAAATATCCTGCCGATTCCAAAAGATATTGCCGCAGATCGGTTGGGATAAGGTGGTTAAAATACGTAGCAAACTGGTTTTGCCGATCCCATTATGCCCTTCCAACTGAATCATCTCGCCGGCAGCAAAGCATGCCGATAAGCCTTCAAACAGCCGTCGCTCGCCGCGTTGACAGGCTAGATTGCTTAGTTCTAATTGGTTTTGCGCAAACATCAGACTCACTCGGAAACAATAAAAAACGGAACGCAAATTTTAGCATAAGTGATTGATTAGTGATAACAATCAATTTGATAAGATTCTACCTATTTAGGAGTATTTTTAATGTTGTTTTTTATTGTAATAACTTGATTTAAATACGGATTATTTTGATTTGATGATTTGCCGATTGTTTGATCTAACGCAAGTAAAAAAGCAAAGCCAAATGGAGGTTGATTATTCCGGGTAATGGAATCGAATTACGCTGTCGTTATGAACCTGCTGCAGCTTGCGCCATATTTTTATCGTTTGCCCGAAAGTCATAAAAAACCAGTTGTTAATTATTTGTAATAAAAGATTTTTCTTCCATTTTGCCGCCATGGCATATCAATAAACAAAAAAGGTGATATAGGCGGCAAAAATCATGTTCTGTGATTGTTGTTAGCGGACGGGAGCGTTAAAGTACCTTAGACGTTGTTAATAAAAAAAGGAGTGCCATCTATGAGTGAAAACAGTTTAAAAAAACTAATTGTCGGTACGATTTCATTAATTCTGGCGGTGATATTTTTTGGTGGTTTTGCCAAAGATGTGATGGGCGGGATTTTTGATTTCAGTAAATTAACCGGGCAATTTCCCGAGTGGTTAAAAACCAGCGGCGGCACCAGTGCCAAAGGCGGATTCCTTTTCGCACTCACCTTGGTGCCGAGTGTGATGTTAGCGTTGGGATTTGTCGCTATTTTTGAGCATTACGGCGCATTGGCGGCGGCTTCAAAATGGTTGAACCCAATCCTGAAACCGCTGATGGGGATTCCGGGCAATTGCTCGATTTCGTTGATTGCCAGTACGCAAAGCACCGATGCCGGCAGCTCGACCACCAAATTTTTACGCGATGAAAAAGAGATCACGCATAAGGAACTGCTGATTTTCGCCGCTTTCCAATTCAGTGCGGGCGCGTTATTGACCAACTTCTTGTCCTCTTTTGCGCCGGTGTTATTGATTCAGGATCAGGCGGGGCAAGTTGCGCCAGTCTCGATAGCGCTGTGTTTAGGCATTATTTTTATGTTTAAAATTTTCGGGGCGAACTTAATGCGGTTGTATGTGAAAAAATTTGTGAAAGATGATGAGGAATTATGATGAGCCAGACAACCAATCAAAATAAACTGATTACCGATATTTTTATCGAAGGTGCCAGAAAGGGCTGGAATATTGCAATCACCAGCACCATTCCAAACGTGTTAATGGCATTTGTGATTATTTACATCTTGAATGCGTCCGGCTTATTAAAACTGATCGGCGAGTATCTGGGTTTTATTATGCTGCCGTTGGGGTTGCCCGGCGAAGCGATTGCGGTATTTATGGCGGCATTCTTGAGTTGGGGCGGCGCAGCCGGGGTGTTGGTGGCGTTGGTTCAGGAAGGCGTGTTGAACGCACAGCATATTGCGATTCTGTTGCCGGGAATGGCGTTGGTCGGCTCAACCGTACAATATATGGGACGTATTTTGGGGGTATTGGGAGTGCCGGGCAAGCACTATTTGGTGCTGTTCGGCATTTGTATTATTAATGCCTATTTAGCCATGTTAGTGATGAATTTCTTGGTGTAATGCGGAGGCGTAAGATGATGAGAGAAGAAGATCTGGCTGGATTTCTGGCAGAGCTCAAACAATTGACCGATATTGAGAGCCCGAGTTTCCATCTTGATGGTGTTAACCAGGTTGCCGCTTGGTTTACGCAAAAGGCGCACGCGCAAGGATTGCGGTCAAAACCGATCCCGATGGCAAATGAAAGCGTCGCTAGCGGTTTGTTGATCAGTAATCAGCCCGAAGCGGAAAGGTTTGATATTCTGTTTCTTGCCCATATGGACACGGTTTTCCCTGTCGGTACGCTTGCGGGCACGCCGTTTACCCAAAGCGGTGATAGGGTGAATGCGCTTGGGGTGATTGATGATAAAGCCGGTGCGTTATTAGCGCTTTATGTGATCAAATCACTGGATCTTTCACGCTTGAATGTGGCGCTGTACCTGAATTCGCATGAAGAAATCGGCTCGCTGTATGCCAAGGAAAGTATCCGAGAATACGCAAAAAAATCACAATATTGTTTTGTGATGGAGCCGGCTCGGGCAGACGGTTCGCTGGTGGCGACCAGAAAAGGGGTGCTGACCTATCAGATCGAGTTCGACGGTGTTGCCGCCCATTCCGGCAATAATCCGCAACAAGGGCGTTCTGCCCTGGTTGAGGCGGCGAATTGTGTGGTGGCGTTGTCAAAATTAAGCGATTTTTCATTGGGGCATACTTTCAACAGCATTATCACCCATGGCGGAGTGGCGCAAAATATTGTGCCTGATTTTGCCGCATTAACGGTAGAAATGCGTTATCAATATCCGTCTTCATTGGACTTCTTTGAGCAGAAGCTGGAAAGTATTTTGGCTAACCCTTTGCAGCAAGGTACAACCGCACGCAAAACCTGTTTGAACCATGAAGCGCCGATGATTGATGAAGTGAATTTGCCTCGAATTAAGGCTGTTTTTGCTGAAGCAGGTCAAGAATTAGGCATGGATATCACTTGGGTTGATGCCAGCGGCGTGAGCGACGGCAATATAGCCTCGTCGGCTGGTTGTCCGACAATCGACGGTTTGGGGCCGACCGGCGGCAATATGCACGTGAAAAGTGAGTATATGCTTGCCAGTTCGGTCGTGCCGAAGTGCAATCTGATTTTGAATGTCATCCATAAACTTTTTGCGCGATAGGCGTTACATCGATATTGCATGGCAGCGGCGTTTAATCGTTATCACCGGTTAGGCAGGGGTTGTTTTATCAACCCCTTTTTAATGTGATCTTGATCACAGTCAGCAACTCAATGGTCTAAAAATGTGATATGAATCACATTATTGTAAGTGGTGTGTAAAAATATAATGTGATACGTATCACAAATTGAATTAATAAAATTTCGGTTTGTTTTCTAGGCGTGATACTTTTCCAAGCACGTAAAACGGGGAGTTTTACAACGGTGGTTTAATCATAACTCAGAGGTGAAAAATGCTATCAGCTGCTCTAAAAGTGAAAGTCCAAAGTTTTGGGCGCTTTCTATCGAACATGGTAATGCCGAATATCGGGGCATTTATCGCGTGGGGTTTCATTACCGCACTTTTCATTCCGACCGGTTGGGTTCCTAATGAAACCCTAGGTGCGTTGGTCGGTCCGATGATCACTTATTTGCTGCCATTATTAATCGGTTATACCGGCGGGAAATTGGTCGGCGGTGATCGTGGCGCCGTGGTCGGTGCGATTACCACCATGGGGGTAATCGTCGGTTCCGATATTCCGATGTTCTTGGGCGCGATGATTGCCGGCCCGTTGGGCGGTTATGCGATCAAGAAATTTGATAAATGGGTTGACGGCAAAATCAAGAGCGGTTTTGAGATGTTGGTCAACAACTTCTCTGCCGGGATTATCGGCATGCTGTGCTCATTATTGGCATTGGTGCTGATTGGACCGGCGGTTAAAGCCCTTTCTGTTGCCTTGGCGGCTGGGGTTGATGTGTTGGTCAACGCCGGTTTATTGCCATTGACTTCAATCTTTGTTGAACCGGCGAAAGTCTTGTTCTTGAACAATGCGATTAACCACGGCATTTTCACCCCGTTGGGGGTGCAACAATCCACCGAATTCGGTCAATCTATTTTCTTCCTGATTGAAGCCAATCCGGGCCCGGGTTTAGGAATCTTATTAGCCTATATTTTCTTTGGTCGCGGCAGTGCCAAACAAACTGCGGGCGGTGCGGCGATTATCCACTTTTTTGGCGGAATCCACGAAATTTATTTCCCGTATATCCTGATGAAACCACGTTTGATCTTAGCGGTAATTGCCGGTGGTATGGTTGGCGTATTGACCTTGGTTTTGTTTAACGCCGGCTTGCGTGCGCCTGCCTCACCAGGTTCCATCTTTGCGGTCTTGCTGATGACCCCGCCGCCGGCGTTTGTCGGTGTGATCACTTCGGTTATCGCCTCTTGCGCCACCTCGTTCGCCGTTGCCTCGGTTTTGTTGAAAACCGACAAGCAAGAAGGCGAAGGTGTTTCGCTGGAAGACGCAACGTCACAAATGAAAGCGATGAAAATGGGCAACGGTAAAACCGAATTGAGCGGTGCGGATTACAATACGTTGCAAACCATTTATGTTTCTTGCGACGCCGGTATGGGCTCCAGTGCGATGGGGGCGAGTATGCTGCGCAAAAAAGTGCAGGCGGCAGGTTTGGATATCCGTGTGGTCAACTGCGCAATCAATGATTTGCCGGCGGATGCACGCTTAGTGATTACCCATAAAGATTTGACTCTGCGAGCCAAACAACAAGTGCCGGAAGCGACCCATTTGTCATTAACCAACTTCTTGGACAATCCGTTCTATGACAGTTTGGTCAGTGATATCGTCGATAAATCCAGTGCTGCGCAAGCAGGTGTCGCTGAGCAAGCGGCAGAAGTTGAACAACCGCCGGCATTTAAACTACAAAAAGAGCAAATTTTCTTAGGCTTAAAAGCCGCAACGAAAGAAGAAGCGATTCGTTTTGCCGGCGAGCAGTTGGTGAAAGCCGGTTTTGCCAAACCGGATTACGTGCCGGCGATGTTCGAACGTGAAAAACTGGTTTCGACTTATCTGGGCGAAGGGGTTGCGGTGCCGCACGGTACGATTGAAGCCAAAGACGAAGTGATTAAAACCGGTATCGTGTTCTGTCAATATCCCGACGGGGTGCAGTTCACCGACGAGGAAGACGGTGTGGCAAAACTGGTGATTGGGATTGCGGCGAAAAATAACGAACACATTGCGGTGGTAACCTCTATCACCGGTGCGTTAGACAGCGAAGCGTCTATCGAACTGCTGACGACGACAACCGATGTGGAACAAGTGTTGGCGTTATTGAAATAATCAACCGAATAAAAGAGAGATGTTTCTGAATTCGTAACCAATATGCTTAGACAAAGTACGGGCGGATTATATATCAGTCCGTTTACGAAGTGCGGTTCGGGCGGATATATAATCCGTCCCTACTTTCCCCATATACCGAATGCGTTTTGGATTACTGAATAGTTTAGCCAGACATCTCTGCTTCTCTGTAAAAAAGGAAAGAAAAATGAAAGCATTACATTTTGGTGCCGGCAATATCGGACGCGGCTTTATCGGTAAGCTATTATCCGATTCCGGCATTCATGTGACTTTTGCCGACGTGAACGACGCGGTGATTGATTTATTGAACCGGCAACAAGCCTACGACGTAAAAATCGTCAGCGAACAGCAAAGCAACATTGAACGCGTTGCGCCGGTTGCGGCGATCAATTCCAAAAACAGCGATCAGCTCATCGAGAAATTCAACCAAGTGGATTTGGTCACCACAGCGGTTGGTCCGAACGTGTTAGCGATTATCTCTGCCACCATCGCCAAAGCGCTGGAAATCCGTTTCGCCGGTGGCAATAAACATTATCTGAACATCATCGCTTGCGAAAATATGGTGCGGGGTACTTCCTTCTTAAAACAAAAAGTGCTGGAGCAGCTCAATCCCGATTATCATACCGCACTTGAGCAATATGTCGGCTTTGTGGATTCGGCGGTGGATCGCATTGTGCCGCCGGTGGCGCCGAATGCGGAAAATCCGCTGTTGGTGACGGTGGAAGCGTTTAGCGAATGGATTGTCGATCAAACCCAATTCAAAGGCGACATTCCCAAGATTACGGGCATGGAGTTGACCGATAATTTAATGGCATTTGTCGAGCGCAAGTTGTTCACGTTGAACACCGGGCACGCGGTGACCGCCTATTTAGGCAAATTAAGCGGACACCATCTGATCCGCGAAGCGATTGAAGATGAAGCGATCAAACGGCAAGTGCGGTCGGTCATGCAGGAAAGCGGTGCGGTGTTGATTAAGCGCTACGGTTTTGAGCAAGAGAAACATTTTGCCTATATTGAAAAAATTCTGAAACGTTTTGCCAATCCGTATTTGCCGGACGATGTTGATCGCGTCGGACGCGAGCCGATCCGCAAACTCAGCCCGAATGATCGCTTGATCAAACCGCTGAACGGCACGATTGAATACGGCTTGCCGCATGATACGTTAGTGAAAGCCATTGCCGCCGCACTGCATTATCGCAACGAAAGTGATCCGCAGGCAGTTGAATTGCAGGCTTATATTGCGGATAATGGCGTGCTTCAGGCGATCCATCGCTATACCGGCTTGGGCGAAAGTGCGGTGGTGAACGCGATCGTCGCCAACTACCAACAATTAAGCAAAATCAAGGATTGATTATTTAACACTATGTCTCCGTCTCAAGAGCAGTTTGTTTACGAGCAGTTGAACGATATTCCCACCTTGCGTGGCATTATCACCGCCGCGGTAAATATTTTTGATAATGACGTGGAGCAACTAATGCAACGGGTTTTTCGCAAAACGGATTTTGCGGTGAAATCTGTGGTGGATTCGTTGCTCGGCAGCCAAGGTCCGTTAGCCGATCTCAGCGTGCGCCTGAAGGTGCTGCTGGGCTTGGGCGTGCTTGAGACTGAGGCATATCAGGATATTGAACGTTATTTGACACTCAAAGCGCGGTTGAATAACGAGAGCAAAGAGTATGCGTTTTCTTCTCCGCTGACATTGGATTTCTTACAGCAACTGGCTTCGGTGCAAGATAAAACCATGCTGCAAAAGTTGGAACAAGAGCTGCAATCCACCGCATTAAGCGTGCACGATAATAAAGATTCATTGTTGTTGCAGGTCAAAACCCTGCGTAGCGAAAAAATCCTGCGCTCCTACCTCCTGCTTTCGATCAATACGATCTGCGAACAGTTACAGATTGAAAGCCCGTTGTAACCGTTGGATAAATAATCACTTTTTAACTTGCAAATGGTAACCGGGAAAATAGCTCACCGCACTTTGACTTGCTCAATAATTAAAATCTGATCCGGCTCACATTCTGTAATAAATCCATTTTGGTTTTCTGGTTTTCTTCTCTAAAATGTATGCAAATCTTATCGAAACGTTTCGATAGCAAGAGAAAGCCAAAAAAGAAGGATTAATCATGAAAAAAACCGCACTGTTAAATGCGCAGCTGTCGCATTTGATCGCGACTCTCGGGCATACCGACAGTTTGACGATTTGCGATGCCGGGTTGCCGATTCCGTTTGAAGTCGAACGCGTGGATTTAGCCCTGACCGCCGGCGTACCGCACTTTTTGCAAACGGTTGCGGTGGTGACGCAAGAATTATTTGTCGAAAGTGCGGTATTGGCGGAAGAAATCAAAGCGAAAAATCCTGAGATTCATGACGCATTATTACAACAGCTCCAACAACTGGAACAGCAACAAGGCAACCAAATTGCGGTTGATTATGTCAGCCATGAAGAATTTAAGGCCTTGAGCAGCCAATCAAACGGCATTGTGCGCAGCGGCGAATGTTCGCCTTATGCCAACGTGATTCTCTATTCCGGCGTGCCGTTTTAGGGGCTGTTATGCAACAAGTCTTATTACAAATTCAAGGCATTGAAAAATCCTTTCCCGGGGTGAAAGCGTTGAATAACGCCTGCCTGAATGTCTATGCCGGACGGGTGATGGCGTTGATGGGGGAAAACGGCGCGGGCAAATCGACCCTGATGAAGGTGTTGACCGGCATTTACGGCAAAGACAGCGGCAGTATCGATTATCTCGGGCAAAAAGTGGCGTTCAGCGGCCCGAAAGCCTCGCAAGAAGCGGGAATCAGCATTATTCACCAAGAGTTGAACCTGATTAACAACCTGACGATTGCGGAAAATATTTTTCTCGGGCGTGAATTTCTCAACCGTTTCGGTGGTATCGACTGGGCGAAAATGTACCAAGAAGCGGACAAATTGCTGGCAAAGCTGAATGTGAAACACAGTAGCCGCACCTTGGCAGGCGAGTTGTCGATTGGCGAATTGCAGATGGTGGAAATCGCCAAAGCGCTCAGTTTTGAGTCGCGCGTAATTATTATGGACGAGCCGACCGACGCGCTGACTGACACCGAAACCGAATCATTATTCAATATTATCAAGGAATTAACCGCCGAAGGGCGCGGTATTGTCTATATTTCCCATCGGATTAAAGAGATTTTCGAGATTTGTGATGATGTAACCGTGTTGCGCGACGGGGAATTTATCGGCGAAAGTGCGGTGGCGGAGTTAAGCGAAGATCGTCTGATTGAAATGATGGTCGGGCGCAAATTGGAAGAGCGCTATCCGCATTTGGAAAAAGCCTACGGCGCAACCCGTTTAGAGGTGAAAAATTTGTCCGGCAGCGGCGTGCATGATGTCAGTTTCAAACTGCACGCCGGTGAAATTCTCGGCATTTCCGGTTTAATGGGGGCAGGGCGCAGCGAACTGATGAAGGTGATTTACGGCGCACTGCCGAAAACTGACGGCGAAGTGCGGTTGAACGGCAAGCCGATTGACAATCGCAGTGCGCAAGACGGTTTGAACAACGGCATTGTTTATATTTCGGAGGATCGCAAAGGCGACGGGCTGATTTTAGGCATGTCGGTGAAAGAGAATATGAGCTTGACCGCACTTCAGTATTTTTCGCAATACGGACACGTTAAAAAAGGGGCGGAATGCTTGGCGGTGGACGACTTTATTATGTTGTTCAACATCAAAACCCCAAGCCGCGAGCAGGAAGTCGGGCTGTTGTCGGGCGGCAATCAGCAAAAAGTGGCGATAGCCAAAGGCTTGATGACCCGTCCGCAAGTGCTGATTTTGGACGAACCGACGCGCGGGGTGGATGTCGGCGCGAAAAAAGAGATTTATCAACTGATTAATAAATTTAAAGACGAAGGCTTGAGCATTATTTTGGTTTCGTCGGAAATGCCGGAAGTGTTGGGCATGAGCGACCGCATTTTGGTGATGCGTGAAGGGGCAATCAGCGGCGAATTTATGCGCGATCAAGCAACGCAAGAGCAGTTGTTGGCGGCGGCAATCGGTAAAAATAGTCACAACTGATTTGAGGTAAAAACAGAAATGACAAGCATAACAAAAAAGAGCGGTTTTAATCTAAAAGGGTTTTTAATCGAACAGCGGTCGATCATTGCACTCTTGGTGCTGGTATTTATCGTTTCGTTGCTGAACCCGAATTTCTTCAGCACGGATAATATCTTAAATATTCTGCGCCAAACCTCGGTCAATGCGATTATCGCGGTTGGCATGACCTTTGTGATTTTGATTGCCGGGATTGACCTCTCGGTCGGTTCGGTGTTGGCATTGACCGGCGCTTTTGCCGCGACCATGGTCGGTTTGGATATTTCGATTTTTATCGTGGTGCCGGTGGTGCTGGTTGCCGGGATGTTGCTCGGCGGCGTGAGCGGTTTGATTGTCGCCAAAGGCAAGGTGCAGGCGTTTATTGCCACCTTAGTCACGATGACCTTATTGCGCGGTGTCACCATGGTTTACACCGACGGGCGCCCGGTCAGCACCGGTTTTTCCGACAGTGCCGATCAGTTCGCGTGGATTGGCACGGGCTATCTGTTCGGCATTCCTGTGCCAATTTGGATTATGGCGTTGGTGTTTGCCACGGCGTGGTACATTCTGCAACACACCCGTATGGGGCGTTACATCTACGCCTTGGGCGGCAACGAAGCGGCGACCAAATTGTCCGGCATTAACGTCACCAAAATTAAGCTGTTCGTGTTTGCGGCAAGCGGGTTATTAGCGGCATTGGCTGGCTTAATCGTGACTGCCCGTCTGTCTTCGGCACAACCGACCGCAGGGGTCAGCTATGAATTGGACGCGATTGCCGCGGTCGTGGTCGGCGGCACCAGCTTAATGGGCGGCAAAGGGCGCGTGATGGGGACGTTAATCGGCGCATTGATTATCGGCTTCTTAAATAACGCATTGAATATTTTGGATATTTCATCTTACTATCAGATGATTGCAAAAGCATTGGTTATTCTGGTGGCAGTGTTGGCGGATAACTATTTAGGCAGTAAAAAAGTTGGATAAATAATCAGTGGAAGAACAAGGACGTCGCGGCACAAGGACGTGCACTTCTATAGGTGTTAAATCAATGAACGAGGAAATGTTATGAAAAAATTAACCACAGTTGCATCGGCTTTAATCATGAGTTTGGCGGTCAGCGGCTCGGTGTTGGCAAAAGAAACGATCGCCTTGGCGGTTTCGACCTTGGACAATCCGTTTTTTGTGACCTTAAAAGACGGCGCGCAAAAAGAAGCGGATAAATTAGGCTACAATTTGGTGGTGTTGGATTCGCAAAACGATCCGGCGAAAGAACTGGCGAATGTGGAAGATTTACTGGTGCGTGGCGCGAAAGTGTTGTTGATTAACCCGACCGATTCCGAAGCGGTTGCCAATGCGGTGCTTCGCGCTAACAAGCAAGGCGTGCCGGTGATTACCTTAGACCGTGGCGCGGTAAAAGACGAAGTGGTCAGCCATATTGCGTCTGATAACGTTGCCGGTGGCAAGCTTGCCGGGGATTTCATCGCGGAAAAATTGGGCAAAGATGTGAAAGTGATCCAACTGGAAGGTATCGCCGGGACATCAGCGGCGCGTGAGCGTGGCGAAGGTTTTGCACAAGCGGTCGAGGCAAATGGCTTTGCGTTACTGGCAAGCCAACCGGCGGATTTTGACCGTACCAAAGGGCTGAATGTGATGGAAAACCTGTTGGCAAGCCAAAGTGCGGTGCAAGCGGTGTTCGCGCAAAACGATGAAATGGCATTGGGCGCCTTGAGAGCATTGCAAGCGGCGAAAAAAGACGTCTTGGTTGTGGGATTTGACGGCACCGATGACGCGGTGCGTGCGGTGGAGGCCGGTAAATTGGGCGCAACCATTGCGCAACAACCGGAAAAAATCGGCGAATTGGGTGTCGCAACGGCGGATCGCGTGCTGAAAGGCGAACCGGTCGAAACAATGATTCCAGTGCCGTTGAAAGTGGTGGCAAAATAATTTGCGGTGAAATCTGTTTCGAGTATTGATAGCGATTTTCTCCAATATGTTTCCCTCCCTCCGCATTTTTCTCATGAAAAATGGTACTCCCTCTGCCAGCGGAGGGAGATAATGTGATGTAAAGCAGGTAGTTTATGACACAAACACAAAAACTGGTCGTGCTGGGCAGCATTAACGCCGATCATGTGCTTGCCGTACCGCACTTTGTACAGCCGGGCGAAACCTTGGCAGGCAATGGTTATCACATTGCTTACGGCGGCAAAGGCGCAAATCAGGCGGTGGCGGCGGCACGTTTGGGCACGCCGACCGATTTTATCGCCTGTATCGGCGATGACACCCTGGGCGCGGCGATGAAAAACGCCTTCGCACAGGACGGGATTAATACCGAAAGCATTGTGACCGTTGCCGATGAAATGAGCGGGATTGCCATGATTCAGGTGGCGGCAAGCGGCGAAAACAGCATTGTGCTGGCAGCCGGGGCAAATGCCCATTTAGATCAGACGTTAGTGGCACAATTCGCCGATAAAATCGCACACGCCGACACACTGTTAATGCAGTTGGAAACCCCGTTAGAGGGCGTGCTGGCGGCGGCGAAAATCGCCAACGCCAACCAAACTCAGGTGGTTTTAAACCCTGCGCCGGCGCAGCCGTTGTCCGATGAATTGTTGGCTCTGGCGGATATGATCACCCCGAACGAAACCGAAACCGAGATCTTGACCGGGATTAAAGTCGATGATGAAGCCAGCGCCAAACAAGCCGCCGAGGTGTTTCACCAAAAAGGCATTGCCACGGTGTTGATCACCTTGGGAGCAAAAGGCGTATTTGTCAGCCAAAAGGGCGGTTTTAACGGCATAATCGCCGGTTTCCGCGTGCAGGCGGTTGATACCACTGCCGCCGGCGACACCTTTAACGCAGGCTTGCTGACCGCACTTTTAGAGGGAAAAGCCTTAAATGAGGCGGTACGTTTCGCCCACGCCGCTGCGGCAATTTCGGTGACACGCCATGGTGCGCAGCCGTCGATTCCGACACGGCAGGAAACCGAGCAATTTTTACAGGCGCAACTCTCAAATTAAGGAAAAACGATGGCGACGATGAAAGATATTGCCCGTTTGGCGCAGGTTTCGACCTCGACGGTATCGCACGTCATCAACAATTCACGCTTTGTCAGCGATGAAATCCGCGACAAAGTGATGGCGGTGGTGCAGCAGCTGAATTACACCCCGTCAGCCTTGGCGCGCAGTTTAAAAGTCAAAGAAACCAATACCTTGGGCATGTTGGTCACGGCAAGTTCCAATCCGTTTTTCGCCGAAGTGCTGCGCAGTGTCGAACGCTATTGCCACCGTCATCAATATAACCTGATTTTGTCCTACACCGACGGCGACAGCGAGCGGCTGCAACGTAACTTGGAAACCTTGATTCGCAAGCAAGTGGACGGCTTGATTTTGATGTGCGCCGAATCCCATTGGCAACTGAACGACGACATCAGCCAGCGATTACACCTGCCGATGGTGATGTTGGACTGGTGGCCGACCGCACTTAATGCGGATAAAGTGCACGAAAATTCGGAATACGGCGGTTATCTGGCGACAAAAACCTTGATTGAGGCAGGACACCGCGAGATTGCGATTATCACCGGCAGTTTTAAAAAATCCTTGGCATCAAATCGGCTGAAAGGCTACCAAGCCGCACTTTCAGAGGCTGGGATTGCGTTGCGCGATGAATGGATTATCGAAAGCCATTTTGATGTCGAGGGGGGCATTGAGAGTATGCAAAAATTGCTGCAACTGAATCCGCGCCCAAGTGCGGTTTTCGCCAGCTCCGACACTATCGCGATTGGCGCGTATCAAGCGGCATGGCGCGCCGGCCTCACCGTCGGCAAAGAGATTTCGATTATCGGCTACGACAATATTGAAATGGCGCAATATCTCTCCCCGCCGCTCACCACCATTCACCAATCAAAAAACAATCTTGCCAAGCAAGCGGTGGAAATGCTGTTGGCAAGAATCAAAAATCCCGATCAACCCCACCGCACATTAACCCTCGAACCGCACTTGATGTGGCGGGAGTCGGTGTTGGCGAAACCCACGTAACAATTATTGTACCAAGATAGAGCGACGTTTATCGGTTTTTAGTAGCGTGCGGTTGAGCGAGCCGCACTTGCTGTAAAGCACTTCGATTATCCGCTAAATACAGGCAATTTACCGATCATTGCCAATAGATGAAACAGGGCGACTAGCACGCCGAACAGAATGACCGAATAGCTCGTAATATTTCCGCCGATAACGGTAAATGCTTGCGGTTGGGGAGCGGTTTGGCGTGCTTTGCGGGCAAGTAGGGCTGGGATAATGCACGCCCAGATGGTCGCCACGGCGCCGGCATAGCCGATAACGACAACAAAACCAAAAGGGAATAAGATCGACATCAGCAGCGGCGGAAGAAAGGTGACGCTCCAAGTTTTGGTTCTGCCGATTTTGCTGTCGTCAAATTTGAAGAAATCCGCCAAGAAATCAAATAATCCTAAACCGACGCCAATAAAAGACGATAGGATCGCCGCCATTGAGAAAATATTAATGGCATGGGATACGCGCGTAGAGTCGATGACACTGCTTAAGGCAGTTAATAACACGTCGATATTGCCGCCTTGGGCAATCACCGGGATAAATTGTGCACGCGGTAAATGACCAAAAATACTAATCAACCAGACGGCATAAAAAAACAACGCAATGGCGGTACCGCCAAGAATGGCTTTTTGCGCTCGCTTTTCTTCAGCATAATAGATTCGCATTGAGGCAACGGAATGGTGGTAACCGAAGGACGTTAACGCCACCGGCAATAATGCCATCATATAGGGCAGGTATGTTCCGTTAGCATTGATGGAATCGAATAAAATACTGAGATCAATTTGCGTCGACATCCCGGAAATACTAAAGATAAAACTTAAGATCATAAAGGCGATTAAAACGACGGAAACCCGACTGACGGCTTTGGTTGAGTACCAGACAATCGAGGAAAAAAACAGCACAAATAAGGTGGCGGACAAGGCGGGGTTGAGCTGCGATAATTGGCTGATAATCAATCCGGATGAGGTAGTGTAGGCATAGAGCAGAATACAACCGACAAAATAGACGGCAAGGTTATTGATAAAATTGACTTTTTCCCCTAATAAATTACGGGTCACCGTATCAAAAGAAACACGAATATCATAGTGTTGAAAAGCTTCTAACAGCAACCAGCCGGATAAGGTCATCATCACCATGGTGAGGGTGATGGCAAATAACGACCACAGTGTCCAAGCCCCGGCGCCGGCACTCGGCAAACCCAGCATTCCCGCGCCGACACAAACACTGGCGATGATACAAGCGCCGCCAAGTAAAGAAGGTTGTTTTTTCATAGTTATACTCCGTTATCGTACCAAAGTGCGGTCCTATATAAAACCGCACTTTGATAAACCATTATTAAGTGTTATCCACTTCTTTTAAACGCGCCGTAAAATGCCGTAATACTTTGGGTTCATACACGAAATCCAATCCTTTAATGGCATGAATGTTCTCTTTCACGTTGGCAAATGCTTCGATGATAAAATCCATATGGGTTTGGGTGTAGGTTGCCCGGGGAATGGTCAAACGCAATAGTTCGGCAGGGCAAGGGTGCTGTTTGCCGGTTTGCGGATCCCGCCCTAATAATAATGAACCAATCTCAACCGCCCGAATTCCCGCAACTTTATATAATTCGCAGGCGAGAGCGTGTGCCGGAAATTGTTCCGCCGGAATATGCGGTAACAATTTGCCCGCATCGACGAAAGCAGCGTGTCCGCCCGCCTGTTGGCAATGGATACCAATCGCTTCCAGTCCGTCAACCAAATATTGTACTTGCTGAATCCGGTACGCCAGCCACTCTTGCCGCATTCCGTCAACCAAACCGACTGCCAGCCGCTCCATCGCCCCGCCTTCCAAACCGCCGTAAGTCGGGAAGCCTTCTTGTACCACGCACAAGGTACGGCATTCGGTATAAACGTCTAACATCGAATCGTCTTTGAAGCAAAGCAGCCCGCCCATTTGCACCATCGCATCTTTTTTAGCGGACATGGCGAGAATATCGGCATACTTATACGATTCGTAGGTGATTTCTTCAATTGTCCAATCGGCATAACCGGTTTCCCGCTGTTGAATAAAATAGGCATTTTCGGCAAATCTGGCGGAATCCATCACCACCGGAATCGCATATTTTTGTGCAATGGCATATACCGCTTTTAAATTAGCGATTGAAACCGGTTGCCCGCCCGCTGAATTACAAGTGATGGTGCTGACAATATACGGAATATTTTCTGCGCCGATGGTCAAAATTGCCGATTCTAATTTGTCTAAATCAAAATTACCTTTGAAATCATCATAAATTTCCGTATTAAACGCATTATTATTATATACATTTTTCGCAACGCAGTGATTTAATTGGGTATGGCCCTGGGTGGTGTCAAAGAAATAATTGGAAAGTGCGGTCATTTTATCGCGCTTACCGCCTTTTTCTTGTTCGCATTTTTTTATTAACACCGGAATATAAATTTGTTCTGCTCCCCGTCCTTGGTGGGTCGGAATAGTATATTGATAGCCGAAAATGGTTTTGACCGCAGCAGACAACGCATGGAAACTCCGGCTGCCGCTGTAGGCTTCGTCGCCGCGGAACATGGCGGCCTGCATTTCTTGGGTGATGGCGCCGGTGCCGCTATCGGTCAGCAGATCGATAAAGACATCTTCGCTATCCAATAAAAAAGGGTTCATGCCGGCGGCTAAAATGGCTTGTTCACGATATTCCCGTGTTGTTGTTTTGACCGGTTCAATGACGCGGATACGGAACGGTTCGGGCAAATGTTTAAATTGATTCATAACAAAATCCTTATTTTTTGACAATAGAAAAGCGCTGGTTATTTATCTGAAAATAAATAACTGCTTTGATGTAAATATTGTGCAGTAAAATAATGGTACTGGCGCAGTGTTATTTTTACATGCGCAGTTTAACCATCTGATCTGAATTTATGGGAATGGATAGGCAAGTTTGTGGTCTTGATTAAACCAAGTGTGTAAGGTTAGATTTAAGAACTTCATTTTAATTTCCCCGTAAATTGTGAAAATTAGTCGAAATCAAAATGAAGTATTCATGAAATTTAAAAATTGTCACGTGAAAAAAATAAAGGATGCGAGAGGGATCACAAAATATTTTGACGCAGGCGGAACATAAATCCGCCTGTCTTATGGGAACGCGAAATTAAAATTACAGAATTAATTTGACAATCTTATCCGCCTGCACCCGTCGGAAACGGTTGAGCAGTTTTTTTACCTCACTAGGATAATCTTGCAGCCTTTCCAAGGCACGGTAGTGGTGAATCATGCCGGTGTGCTGGCGAATGGTGTTCAGTTCTTTTTGCAGTTGCGGTTGCAGTTGCTGTTTGGGATCCGAGATCAGCAAACCGTTTTCTGCGTCCAAGCGCCAAGCGCGCGGATTGAGGTTGTTGCCGGTTAATAAAATATATTGGTCGTCGACCCACACGCCTTTGAGGTGGTAAGAATTATCGCCGTCTTGCCACAAACGCACGCTGAGCAGCCCATTGCTGATCATCTTGTGGTGCTTTTTGCAGAAGTTGCGCAGGTTCATTTCATACAGATAAGGCAGTGCCGCCGACATGGTAAACGGCTTATCCGGTGGTGAATAGAAATCATTGGCGGTTTTGTCGCCGACGATGATTTCCACCTGTTTGCCTTCTTTTAATAATTGCCCTAATTGCAGGCGTAAGCTGCGTGGAAAATTAAAATAAGGCGTGCAAATCGTCAATTTTTGCCGTACAACCGCAAACAATGATTCGATCACGCCGTTTAGCGGATTGCCGTTGGCAAGACCGAAAATTGGGGTGATCAGTAATTGATCAGCTGCAAACGGTTGTGAATCCGTCAGTTGATAAGCAACGGACTGACTCAGCTTTTTGCGGTATTGGCGCAATTGCGGGCGGATGCTTTTATCTTTGCGTACCGTTTGATCCAGACGCTGTACCGCACTTTCATCGTAAATATGTTGTTGTAACAGCTCGACAAAACTGTCGGCTAATGCCGGATGGGTAATTTTTTGATAGCGGTCATAACGGTATTTATCCTGTTGGTGCAGATACACGTTGTTAATGCTGGCGCCGCTGTAAAGCACGGTGTCGTCAAATACCGAACCTTTGATATGCAGCACGCCGAACAGTTCGCGCGTATTGATCGGCACGCCGTAAATGGCGATATCATTTTCGGGATCTAGGGCGTATTTTTGCCGCTGTTCGGCATACCATTCGGCATTGGTTTGCTTATTTTCCGCGCCTAATAAGCCGCGCTGTGCGCGGTGGAAATCGACAAACACCTGCACATCCAGCGCGGGATTGCGTTGTTTGGCTTGGTATAGTTCGTGCAGCATTTCGTGCCCGGCTTCGTCATTCTGCCAGTAAAGTGCGGTAATATAGATACGTTTTTTTGCCGTTCGAATCAGTTGAATGAATTGTTGTTTATAGTCGGCCGCGGAATAGAGAATTTCCACGTTTTCCGCCTGTAGCGGCAAAAACGGCAGCGATTGTAACTGATTGAGCGACTGATAATATTTAGAATTCAGCATAGTTAGCAACATATAACAAAGAAATCGAATCATGTAGGATCGTGTCGGCGCAATCCGGCGCTAAACGTGAAAAATCCTAGTAAAGTGATTTAGTTTACCTGCGTTGTTCGCCTTTGAACAGGATTTTCCCAGAAGTTTGATTAAATCGGCAGAAAATTTGCTATAATCGGCAGCAGATCACATTTCTATGTTTCGCCCCGATTTCGACACCGGCTTTCGACATCAGAAATCCACTTCATCATCAATTTTATAGGCACTTCAATGAACGACAAATCCAGCCGTAAACCGGCATTTCAGCAACCTTCGTCCAGTAACCGTTTTTCCGACAAAGGCATAAAAGGCACATCAGATCGCAAACGGCAAGGCAGAAGCGGCGATGATGATCGTAACGCGCGCAGCGAGAGAAATCCCCGCAACGACAGAAGCGACAGAAATGAGAGAAATGACAAAAAAGGGCGTGGTTTCGGCGAAAACCGCACTTTTGAACGTTCGGCGCGCGCCGATCGTCGCAAAGGCGGATTTGAACGCAATGACGAGCGACGCGATGATCGCAAGCCGCGCGCGGCACGCCCAAGCCGTGAAAATCAAGACAATACCGCGCCGGCGTATGTGTGGGGCGAGCGCGAATTAAACGCCACCAAAGCCGGTAAGAATACCAGCGGCAATGTCAAAGTGATGATTAAAGGCGAAGTCAAAGGCGAGAAAAAAACCGGACCTCTGTCGCCGCGTGCACCGGAAAAAATCCGTAAAAATCGCAACGAGGAAATGAAAATTTACGGCGAAGCGGCGTGTATCGCGGTGTTCCGGCAACGCCCTGACAGCATTGTACGTTTGTGGGCGAATATCGACACCAGCCACCGTATCGGCAAACTCACCAGCTATTTGGCGACTCAGAAAAAAGCCTATCATATTGTCGAGAATGATGAGTTGGAATTGGTGAGCGGCAGTGAACATCACGGCGGTATCTGTTTATTGGTGAAAAAAGCCACGCCGATGACGCTGGACGGTTATCTCAAAAGCGAAAAACGGCAAGATTGCGTGTTGTTGTTAGACGGGCTGAACAATGCGCATAATATCGGCGGCGTGATTCGTACCGCCGCCTATTACGGCGTGAAAGGCATTGTGTGCGAAAGTGCGGATCAGCTCTATTCTGCGGCGGCGGCACGGGTTGCCGAGGGCGGTATGGAACAGATTTATGCGCTGGAAAGCCATAATACCGAGCTCGCCATTCAACAACTGAAAAGCGCGGGTTATCAAGTGCTTGCTTTGACGGCAAACAAGCAGGCTGAAGCCCTGAATAAATTGGTATTAGGTGATAAAGTGGCATTGGTGCTGCGTGAAACCGTGTCGGCGGAAAATAATCCGCTGGCGGATCATAATGTGGTGCTGTCGTTTGAAAATCCGTTAACCAGCGGTTTAAATGTGGCGGTCAACGCCGGTATTTTGTTGTCGCGCTGGTATTTCCGTTAATTATAATTTATCTGCGTGGTGCAGCAGCGCAAAGCGTTCCCATAATACATCATCGCTCTCGAGATGATCGGGATCGGTGATGATACAGTTATTAATCGGGCAGACTTTCTGACAGGTCGGCGTTTCGTAATGCCCGACGCATTCGGTACACAGGGCGGGATCAATTACGTAGATTTCCTCGCCCATGCTGATAGCCTGATTCGGGCATTCAGGTTCGCACATATCGCAATTGGTGCATTTTTCGGTGATCAGCAGTGCCATAAGTGGTATTCTCTCAAAGTCGTCCACGCCGTTAAAAGGCGGACGATTATAATCAAATGCGTTGAAAAAACCAACAATCCATTGTTTAATTTTAGTGAAAATAGAAAAGTATGCAGCTCAATTCAAGCAAAATCTCACAACTCGCCCTGTTTGTCGTCCTGTTTTTCGGCTTGATTTTAAGTGCCTTGTATGTGTCTTATCGGCAAAAATCGTCGATTGACGCAGTGTTGGAAACCGATTATGACGTTTCCATGCAACGGGATCCTATCGGACAAAATAAAACCGCCAAAACCGGCTACTATGCGTTGGTACTCTCTTGGTCGCCCGGCTATTGCCACAACCAACGCGCCAACCATGCCGGGGCGATTCCCAAAGAGGCGGCTTATCAATGCGACGGCGTACAAAAATTCGGCTGGGTGATTCATGGCTTATGGCCGCAGAGCGCCACCGCGCGTCGTGTGACCGATCACCCCCGCTTTTGCCAAGGGGATTTGGCACCGTTGGACGTGACGTTATTGGAACAATATTTGCCGCATTCACCGAGTTTGCGCTTATTGCAAGGGCAGTGGGAAAAACACGGCGCCTGTGCTTTTGCCGATGCGAAAAGTTATTTTGATAAGCAGCGGCAACTGTTCTTGACGCTGAAATTACCGGATTATGAATTGAAAAGGGCGGATTTGTTTACCTGGTTGCGCAAAAACAACCCGCACTTGGCAGGCAAATATTTAGGCAGCGGACGCGATGAACTGCAAATTTGTTATAGCTTGGATTGGACGGTGATTAACTGCCCGAAAATCCAATTCTAATGCCGTCAATTTTAAGAATTTGAGGCTGAAAGTACCACAGTTGCAACAGAAAGGTGATCGAACTGTTACAATTCGTTTTGAATTGCAGGAAAATGTAATCGGAGCCTGGTATGGCGCCGTTTTCGAAGTATAATCGGGTATTATTTCACAGAATAAAATTTTGCATTGTGGAGAGTGATTAAATTGTTATAATCAACTCTAGGCGTTATAGGATAAGTATTCATTAATTAACTAAAACAAGAGGATTTATTATGTCAGTAATTAAAATGACCGACTTGGATTTGGCAGGCAAACGTGTTCTGATTCGTTCCGATTTAAATGTGCCTGTTAAAGACGGTAAAGTCACTTCCGATGCCCGTATCAAAGCGTCGATTCCGACGATTGAGCTGGCGTTGAAGCAAGGTGCGAAAGTCATGGTGACTTCTCACTTCGGTCGTCCGACGGAAGGCGAATACAATGCGGAATATTCGCTGCAGCCGGTAGTTGATTATTTGAATGCGGCATTAGATGTACCGGTGCGTTTGGTGAAAGATTACTTGGACGGCGTTGATGTGGCTGCCAATGAATTGGTGGTGTTGGAAAATGTGCGCTTCAACAAAGGCGAAAAGAAAAATGAAGATGAACTTGCCCGAAAATATGCCGCACTGTGTGATGTATTCGTGATGGATGCATTCGGCACCGCACACCGCGCGCAAGGTTCAACCCACGGCGTGGCAAAATTTGCCCCGATCGCTTGTGCCGGCCCGTTGTTAGCCAATGAATTGGACGCATTGGGGAAAGCCTTGAAAACCCCTGCGCGCCCAATGGTGGCGATTGTTGGCGGTTCGAAAGTATCAACCAAATTAACCGTGTTGGATTCACTGTCTAAAATTGCCGACCAATTAATCGTCGGTGGCGGTATTTCTAATACTTTCGTTGCCGCTCAGGGCTTGAATGTGGGCAAATCCTTGTATGAAGCGGATCTCATTCCCGAAGCGCAACGTTTGTTGCAAACCTCTGAAATTCCACTACCGAGTGATGTCCGTGTCGCAACCGAGTTTTCTGAAACGGCGGCAGCGGTGGAAAAAAGCGTGACCGATGTGCAAGATAACGAGCAAATTCTAGATTTGGGCGATACATCGGCAGAAGTGTTGGCTGAAATTATCCGTAATGCCAAAACCATTTTGTGGAACGGTCCGGTCGGCGTGTTCGAATTCCCGAACTTCCGCAAAGGCACTGAAATTGTGGCAAAAGCGATTGCTGACAGCGACGCATTCTCGATTGCCGGCGGCGGTGATACTTTGGCGGCGATCGATCTGTTCGGTATTGCCGACAAAATTTCTTACATCTCAACCGGCGGCGGCGCCTTCTTAGAGTTCGTTGAAGGCAAAGTATTACCGGCGGTTGCGATTTTAGAAGAACGCGCGAAAGCATAAACCGCACTTTGTATTCTGTCTGTTATATTAATCCGATTTATCAACTTTGAGAGCCGTTACGGCTCTCGTTTACACATAGGAAATCTACCATGTCAAAATTATTAGATATTGTAAAACCGGGCGTTGTGACCGGCGATGATGTACAAAAAATCTTTGCTTATGCCAAAGAACACGGTTTTGCATTGCCGGCGGTAAACTGCGTCGGTACCGACTCTGTAAACGCAGTATTGGAAACCGCAGCACGCGTTAAAGCGCCTGTTATCGTGCAATTTTCCAACGGCGGGGCGCAATTCTATGCCGGTAAAGGCGTGAAACCGACTGACGGTTCCCGTCCGGATGTTTTAGGTGCGATTGCCGGTGCCAAACACGTACATCAGATGGCGGAACACTACGGCGTGCCGGTTATCCTGCACACCGACCACGCAGCGAAAAAATTGTTGCCTTGGATTGACGGCTTATTAGACGCGGGTGAAAAACACTTTGCCGAAACCGGCAAACCATTGTTCTCTTCGCACATGATTGATTTATCCGAAGAGCCAATGGAAGAAAACATGGCAATCTGCCGTGAATATTTGGCACGGATGTCAAAAATGGGCATGACCTTAGAGATCGAAATCGGGATCACCGGCGGCGAAGAGGACGGCGTGGATAACTCCGGCGTTGATGAGTCCAAACTTTATACCCAACCTGCCGAAGTGTTGTATGTTTACGACCAATTATATCCGGTCAGTCCGCGCTTCACCATTGCGGCGGCGTTCGGTAACGTGCACGGTGTTTACAAACCGGGCAACGTGAAATTAAAACCGTCTATCTTAGGCGCGTCACAAGAGTTCGTTTCTAAAGAGCGCAACTTGCCGGCGAAATCATTAGACTTCGTATTCCACGGCGGCTCCGGTTCTTCCACTGAAGAAATCCGCGAAGCGATCAGCTACGGCGCAGTGAAAATGAACATCGACACCGACACCCAGTGGGCAGCGTGGGAAGGGATTTTGAACTTCTACAAAGCCAACGAAGCTTATCTGCAAGGTCAATTAGGTAACCCTGAAGGCGAAGACGCACCAAACAAAAAATACTACGATCCGCGCGTTTGGTTGCGTAAATCGGAAGAATCCATGTCCAAACGCTTGGAACAATCTTTTGATGATCTAAATTGCCGTGATGTGCTGTAATCGCGCTAACCGCACTTGATAAAAAACACCGCCTTGGCGGTGTTTTTTTGTGGCTGGAAACCGGTGATGGCGGCTCGGATAAATATGGCTAAGATTCAAACCAAAGCGGTAACCGAATGGTGACGCGCAACCCGCCGAGCGGGCTTTTGCTTGCGGTGACCGTGCCTTTGTGCCGTTCCACCGAATTGGCGACGATCGATAAGCCTAATCCGGTGCCGCCGGTCGTGCGGGCACGGGCTTGGTCGGTGCGGTAAAACGGGCGGAAAATCTGTTGGTATTCGTGTTCCGCCACCCCTTCGCCGTTATCATCGACGATAATTTCCAGTTGTTCCCCATCAATGATATTACAACTCAGTCGGACTTGATTATGCGCATATTTAAAGGCGTTACGAATAATATTTTCCAAGGCGCTGGCAAGGGCGTCTTCGTTACCATTGATAAAATAATTTTCCGGATTCGGGATATTCTGCTGAAAGCTAAAGTCGAAATTGCGTTCACGGCTTTCAAATTTGGCGTCGTCAACCACTTCTTCCCAAATAAACGGTAAACTGAAAACTTCATGCTTAATATGCGAATTCATATGCTGGCGTGACAACGATAATAGTTGGTTCAGCATTTTTTCCATTCGTTCGGTTTCCGTGCCGATTCGGGCTAATTCATTACTGTCTCCCTGACGGCGGCGCAATAGGGACGCAGCCAGTTGTAAGCGGGTCAGCGGGGTGCGCAATTCGTGTGAAACGTCAAGCAACAGCCGTTGCTGTGAACTGATCATATCTTCCAGCGAGGTGACCATGTGGTTAAAGCTTTTGCCTACTTCGCGCAATTCTAACGAGCCTTGTTTTTCCAGAATCGGTCTGACCGCAAGATCCCCGGTGGAAATGGCATTGGCGGCACTGCGTAACTCTTTGATCGGTTGCGTCAGACTGAATATCAAACCGAGCAGCAACGGGGTACTGGTTGCCATCAGCAAAAACAGCATAATTAGCGGATGGTCAAAGAAGAAATTGGCGAATTCCCGCTGCGGATCCACCGATTCGAGGAAATAGAGCAGATAGGGTTCGCTGTCGGTAAACGGATAAGGCGAAATAAACGGTCCGACAATGTCGAGATTATAAAAACGGCGTTTTTGCGGAACCAGCGGATTATTGGAGCGGTTGACAAATTGATATAACTGGCTGCTTTCATTGTAATCCAGATAACCGATGATTTTGTTATAGTCATTCGGGTTAACGAGCACCGGTTTGCGTGGCAGCAGCGTAATATCAAAATGATCGTTTGTGAGTTTTTTTTCTTGGTATTGCAGATCGTGCAGAATGTTGCTTTTGATCAGTTTGATGACTTCGAATTGATAATTGTTGACTTCATCCGCGGAAAGTTCGCTGTAATTGCGCGCATCCATGGTGGGAATAAAGAAGGCGAATCCCATCAATACGAAAAAAGCCAACCAAATTAACCAAAATAAAAAGAAAATTTGTACATTAATTGAATTTAGAAGGCGGATAAACTTACGCAATATTTTCATCATAAATAGCTTGGAAACAAGTGATAGAGTACAAACCGCACTCTATCACTTGTTGCCTGCGGATTCACTATTTTTCGGTGACCAACAGATAACCTCTGCCACGTAATGTTTTGAACCATGGCAGGTTATCGGCACGTTCCGGCAGTTTTTTCCGCAAATTGGAGATATGCATATCAATTGCGCGGTCAAACGGCGTTAGGCGCTTGCCTAAAATTTCCAAACTCAGCAATTCGCGTGATAAAATTTGTCCCGGATTTTTCACTAAAATTTGCAACAAGGCAAATTCGGTGCCGGTCAGATCCAAATCGCGATCGTTATACAGCGCTTGCTGTCTGCCCGGATGTAAGGTAATGCCGCCGAAATCCAATTGCCTGTTATCTTCTTTGTCGGCATTGACGATTGAGCCCAAGGCGTTGGATTGGTTCTGGGTGCGGCGCAAAATCGCTTTGATTCGCGCAACCAACTCGCGATCATTAAACGGTTTCGCCAAATAATCGTCTGCGCCCAATTCTAACCCCAGCACGCGATCAATATCGTCACCGCGCGCAGTCAGCATTAATACCGGGGTCGAGAAATTTTTTCTGATTTGTTTTAATGTTTCGATGCCGTTGAGTACCGGCATCATAATATCTAATAAGATAATATCATGGCTGAAATTAAGCAGCTTGAGCGCTTCTTCGCCATTATAGGCTTGCTCAACTTCGAATCCCTCGATTTTTAGTACTTCAGCCAACAGCTCAGTGAGTTCAACATCGTCATCAACAAGGAGTATTTTGGACATGAAATGGTTTCCTTAATTTATCATTATAAGTTATTTAGAGTAGTTTACCTAAGACAGGTAAGATACATGAAAGTTCATCGCATTAATTTGAGGAAAAACAAAATTTATGCAAAATTTCCGCAGTAAAGCTCTTCCTTAAGTAAAATCCTAACGGTAATGCCTTAATTGGTTGCCCTTGCCGTCCATGAGCTGAGGTTAAGTCTCGTTTAGTTGCCCCTTTCGGACGCAATTGCAACACTTCACCGATCGACGCATTAATGCGGTGAATGTGCCCTAACACGATCAAATCCATCAATTCTTCCCAATCACGCGCCAAACGGGCTTCTTGTTCGGCGCTGGGCTGCCATAGAATCGGTTGCCCGACCCGCCGTTCGGCTAACGGAATCGCGCGTTCGCCTTCGACGGGTATCCACAACACTTTTTGCAGCTTATGCCGTACATGGCTGTTGTGCCAAACCACCCCGCTGTTTTGCGTGAGCGGCGCCAGACTGACAAAGGTGGTTTCTAACGGATAGCCCTGACGGTTGATCGGAATGGTTTTCAACTCAATCCCCAACTCGGCAAAATCCTGTTCGGCTTTACTGCCCGCTTGTGCGCCAAGTGCGGTTTCGATCAACATCCCGACCCAGCCCTTATTGCGTTTTAAATTTTCCGGCACCGGTAAATCCTGCTCTGCGGCAATGTCGGCAAAAGTCAAACCCGCCAAACGCAATGCTGCCTGTAGCAGTTGCTGTTCCGATTGTGGGGGATTACACGCTTCCGTTATGCTCATGTCGTCACTACCTTCGCTGCCAAAGGTTAGTATTGTAACGGTAAGCGGCGATGGACTCAAATAATCCTGCTTAAAAAATCGCCGGTGGTGTTTTAGCGCTGAAACCGCCGGCGGGAATTGCTGCGGGATATTTTTATCTTTTTGATTTAAAAGATAAAAAAGAATAAAGCGAAAGTGCGGTCTGTGTTTATCCCGTTTAATTCCTGATTCAGCCACAAATTTATCCACAGAAAAACTGAATAACTCGCAGGTTGTGAACAAACCGCACTTTTTGTTAACGACGGAAATAAATTGTTCACAAACTGGATCATAACTGATTTTTTTATCAACATCTCACAGGACGGTTTGGGCTGAAAGCTTGAAAAACCGCCGGCGGAAGGCGGATCCGGCGAACGATCGGCGATCGTCAGTATTGGAGCGCAGTTGCCGTAGCGATCCTGATGGACAAGCAACATTTCTTCCCATGATTGCACACAGAGTTATCCACAGACGGAGCGGTTTTTATCGGAAAATAGCGGCGTGCGCGCGCCTCGGAGACAGATGAAATGCAAAGTGCGGTTTGCCAAATACGGTTATGGTTGTATCACCGGCGATATTATGAAACAATCAATCCCATTTCAGACTTTTCAAGATGATGTAAGAGGATCGATAGTGATCGATTGCGATGGTTACCGCCCGAATGTAGGAATTATTATCTGTAATCAACAAGGGCAGGTGTTGTGGGCGAAACGGTGCGGACAGAACTCGTGGCAGTTTCCACAGGGTGGAATCAATGCGGGCGAAACACCGGAACAAGCCATGTACCGTGAGTTGTACGAAGAGGTCGGTTTAAGCCGACAGGATGTCAAAATCCTCTCCTTATCCAAAGGCTGGTTGCGCTATAAGTTGCCGAAACGCTTGGTGCGCAACGATAGCAACCCGGTTTGTATCGGGCAAAAACAGCGCTGGTTTTTATTAAAACTGATCGGCGATGAAAAAAATATCAATATGCAGGCGACGCCGACTCCGGAATTCGACGGTTGGCGTTGGGTCAGCTATTGGTATCCCGTCAGACAAGTCATTTCCTTTAAACGCGAAGTTTATCGTAAAGTAATGAAAGAATTCGCACCGACAGCGTTGTTTCAACAACCCAAAAGCAGTGTGAGCGGCAGCGCAAAACCGCGAGAATCCAACAAAAGCGAGCACGAGCGCGAACGGCACAATAATCACACCCGCTATCGAAAGAGTCCGCGTTATCAACGCAAAGAATACGAGCGCAAAAACCATGATAAAAAAATAGCGGTGCCGAAAGGGGAAGCGAGGGGAGAAAAAAGATGACGTTTTTTATTATTTGTTGTTTGTTAACCGGTGCCTTGGCGGGTTTTCTTGCCGGTTTATTCGGCATTGGCGGGGGCTTGGTGATTGTGCCGGTGCTGGTATATTTACTTCCTCAAATCGGCATTCCTGAGGCGCTGCTGATGAATGTGGCGTTAGGAACGTCCTTTGCCACGATTGTCATCACCGCATTTTCTTCGGCACAGCGCCACCACAAACTGGGAAACGTGCATTGGCAGGCAGCCAAATATCTGATTCCGGCATTGATGATTTCGGTTTTTATTGCCGGTTTGTTCGTCAGTTATCTGCCGAAATCGGTGACCAGTAAAATGTTTGCGGTCATGGTATTGTATCTGGCGATCAAAATGTTATTGTCGATCAAACACCAAACCGGTAATAAGCCGTTGAATGCGAAAAACGGCATTATCGGTGGTGTTTTGATTGGAACCGTATCCAGCTTTGCCGGTATTGCCGGCGGGGCGTTTATCGTGCCGTTTTTAAATGCGCGCGGTTTGGAGATGAAACAGGCGATTGGCACGTCTTCTTTTTGCGGTATGCTGTTAGGCATGTCTGGCATGATCAGTTTTGCGGTGAGCGGCTGGGGCGTTGAAGGGCTTCCGCCTTATTCCTTAGGTTATGTTTATCTGCCGGCAGTGCTGTTGATCACCACGGTATCCTTTTTTACGTCAAAATTCGGTGCGACGCTCACCACCACCTTGCCGGTGCCGACCTTGAAAAAAGCGTTCGCCCTTTGGTTGTGCTTGGTGGCAGTTAAAATGTTTATAGGTTAAACGATGAGTTCATATATTGTCTTTCCCCAAATTGATCCGGTGATTTTCAGTATCGGTCCGCTCGCCTTGCGTTGGTACGGTTTGATGTATCTGATCGGCTTTGTGTTTGCGCGTTGGCTGGCGGTGCGGCGCGCACGCCGGGCAAACAGCGGTTGGACGGTGGATCAGGTTGATTCGCTGCTGTTTAACGGTTTCCTCGGGGTGTTTTTAGGCGGGCGGATTGGCTATGTGTTGTTTTATCAATTCGAGCGCTTTGTGCAAGATCCCCTGTATTTATTCCGTATTTTAGACGGCGGCATGTCGTTTCACGGCGGTTTAATCGGCGTGATTGTGGCGATGGTGATCACCTCTCGTTTACAAAAACGCTCTTTTTGGCAAACTGCGGATTTTGTTGCGCCGTTGATTCCGTTCGGCTTGGGCATGGGGCGTATCGGCAATTTTATCAATGATGAATTGTGGGGCAGAGTGACCGATGTTTCTTGGGCGGTGCTGTTTCCGTCCGGCGGCTATTTGCCACGCCATCCGTCGCAATTGTACGAAGCCTTGTTAGAAGGCGTGGTACTGTTTTTTATTCTGAATTGGTTTATCCAAAAACCGCGTCCGGCGGGTTCGGTGGCAGGACTGTTCCTGTTTTTCTACGGCTTGTTCCGTTTTATCGTCGAATTCTTCCGCGAGCCGGACGAACATCTCGGACTGTTTTTAGGACAGCAAATTTCGATGGGGCAAATTTTATCAACGCCGATGATGTTGATCGGGCTGTTGATTGTGGTTTGGGCTTATCGGCGTGCCGCCGCGAAAAGTGCGGTTTAGAGGAGAAAAAATATGCGTCAGTATTTGGATTTATGCCAACGGATCGTCGATCACGGGGTTTGGGTCGGCAATGAACGCACCGGTAAGCGCTGCTTAACCGTGATTAATGCCGATTTGACTTATGATGTTGCGAATAACCAATTTCCGTTGATCACCACGCGCAAAAGTTATTGGAAAGCGGCGATTGCCGAATTTCTGGGGTATATCCGTGGCTATGACAACGCCGCCGATTTCCGTAAGCTCGGCACCAAAACCTGGGACGCCAATGCCAACGACAATCAAGTTTGGCTCAATAGCCCGCACCGTAAAGGTACGGACGATATGGGGCGGGTTTACGGCGTACAAGGCAGAAGCTGGCGCAAACCGGACGGTTCGCATTTGGATCAGCTGCGCAAAGTGGTGGATCACTTATCCGACGGGATTGATGATCGCGGCGAAATTATCACCTTCTACAATCCGGGCGAAATTGAGCTGGGCTGCCTGCGCCCGTGTATGCACACCCATACCTTTTCGCTCTTAGATGACAGGCTGTATCTCACCAGTTACCAACGTTCGTGCGATGTGCCGCTCGGCTTGAATTTCAACCAAATTCAGGTTTACACTTTTTTGGCGCTGATGGCGCAGATTACCGGCAAACAAGCAGGGCAGGCGTATCACAAAATCGTCAATGCGCATATTTATGAAGATCAACTGGAACTGATGAAAACGGTGCAATTGCAGCGCGAGCCGCTGCCGCTGCCGCAGTTGGAGATTAATCCGGCGATTAAAACCCTGCAAGATTTGGAAACCTGGGTCACGATGGAGGATTTCAAGGTGACGGGCTATCAGTCGCATCCGCCGATTCAATATCCGTTTTCGGTTTAATCCTCATTAAGGAAATGGCATTTTATTTGATTTAAGGTAAAACTGATCGGATAATAGCAAAGGAACTACGTTCGGCTTCCTTGGAAGCCGTTAATTAATCAACTACTTAGTAAGGACATCACATGGGATTATTTGATTTTGTCGGCAACATCGGTAAGAAAATTTTCGGCAAGGAAGAAGAAGCGTCAAGTGCGGTTACGCAACACATTAATGAAGATAACCCGGGCGTGGAAAACGTGGCGGTGACGGTTGAAAACGGCGTGGCGAAAATCGCAGGCACGGCAAAAGACGCCTCGGCCTTGGAAAAGGCGATTTTAATGGCGGGCAATATCGCCGGCATTACCAAAGTGGAAGCGGAAGGCGTCACCATTGCCAGCGGCGAACGTTTGGCTGCCGATGAGGAGTTTTATGTGATTGAAAAAGGCGATACGTTATGGAAAATCGCCGAAAAAGCCTACGGCAACGGCGCGAAATACACTAAAATCGTCGAAGCCAACAAAGAAGTGATCAAAGACGCGGATAAAATCTTCCCGGGACAAAAAATCCGTATTCCGAAAGGATTGTAATTTTTCAAAATCCGATTCGCCATGAATCGGATTTTTTGTTTGCACGCCGATGAAATAACCTAAGTGCGGTTTAAAAATTCGCCAATTATCCCGTTTTCTGCGCTTATAACTCGACTGATTCGGTCAGACTGGGTATAATCCCCTGTCTATTTTTTAAGTTCGGTGTTGATTGTTCATACGATTGAGATCAGCGGCGCCGAGAATATCTGATTTTTTGAGGTAAAAAATGCAATTTTCCGTAGAAACGACCCAAGGTCTTGAGCGCCGTATCACGATTACCGTTCCGGCTGAAACTATCGAGCAAAACGTTCGTGAAGAATTAAAAAGCGTAGCCAAAAATGCCCGTATCGACGGGTTCCGTAAAGGTAAAATTCCGCCGGCGATCATTGAAAAACGTTTCGGTGCTTCTGTGCGTCAAGATGTCTTGAGCGACGCAATGCAGCGCAGCTTCTTTGATGCGGTCATGCAGGATAAAATCAATTTTGCCGGTCGTCCGACATTTATGCCGGAACAATACGAATTAGGTCAGGATTTTAAATTCAGCGCAACGTTTGAAGTCTATCCGGAAGTACAATTGCAAGGTTTGGAAAATATTCAAGTTGAAAAACCGGTTGTGGAAATCAGCGACGCCGATATCGATAAGATGGTTGACGTGTTGCGTAAACAACAAGCGACTTGGAAAGAAAGTGCGGTTGCGGCCAAAGCCGATGATCGCGTGACCATCGATTTCGACGGTTCGGTTGACGGCGAAGCGTTTGAAGGCGGCAAAGCGGCGGATTTCGTATTGTTAATGGGACAAGGCCGTATGATCCCGGGCTTCGAAGACGGTATCGTTGGGCACAGCGCGGGCGAAACGTTCAGCATTGATGTAACCTTCCCGGAAGATTATCATGCGGAAAATCTGAAAGGTAAAGCGGCAAAATTCGACATCAACTTGAAAAAAGTGGAAGAGATGGAATTGCCGGAAGTAACCGAAGAGTTCGTACGGAAATTCGGTGCTAAAAACAAAACCGTTGCTGATTTGCGCGCTGAAATCAGCAAAAATATGCAGCGTGAATTGAACAATGCCTTGACCACTCGCGTGAAAAACCAAGTGATCGACGGTTTGTTGGCGAACAATAGCATTGATGTTCCGGCTGCGGCAGTGGATCAAGAAATCGAAGTGTTGCAACAACAAGCGGTACAACGTTTCGGCGGTCAAGCCCCGAAAGATTTCCAATTGCCACGTGAAATTTTCGAAGATCAAGCCCGCCGCCGCGTACAAGTCGGTTTATTGTTTGCCGAAGTGATTGCGTCTAACGAATTGAAAGTGGACGACGCGCGCGTGCAAGCGATGATCGAAGACATCGCCGCCGCTTACGAGCAACCGGCGGAAGTGATCGAATATTACCGCAACAACAAAGAGTTGATGAACAACTTGCGCAATGTGGTCTTGGAAGAACAAGCGGTTGACGCGGTATTGGCGAAAGCACAAGTGAGTGAAAAATCGGCTTCTTTCGACGAAATCATGAACCCACAACAAGCTTAATCGGCAAGTTGTTGTTTTGATTGTCAAAGTGCGGTTTATGACCGCACTTTTTGTTTTTCGGTCGGTTAAAAATCGGGATTAGCCTGTTTTTTAGGTGATTTTTCGGTAGAATGACAAAATTCTGTGTCAATTTTTAAGTAGAGGAAAAAATGAGTTTAGTCCCTATGGTGGTGGATCAAACATCACGCGGCGAAAGAGCCTATGACATTTACTCGCGTTTGTTAAAAGAACGGATTATTTTTTTAAGCGGGCAGGTGGAAGACAATATGGCAAACCTGATTGTCGCCCAGTTGCTGTATTTGGAGTCGGTCGATCCGGAAAAAGACATTAATCTGTACATCAATTCACCGGGCGGAGTCGTGACCGCCGGATTGGCGATTTACGACACCATGCAGTTTATCAAACCGGACGTGCGCACCCTGTGTATCGGACAAGCCTGTTCGATGGGCGCGTTTTTATTGGCGGGCGGTACCGCCGGCAAACGTTTTGCCCTGCCGCATTCGCGGGTGATGATCCACCAACCGTTGGGCGGTTATCGCGGACAGGCGTCGGATATTCAGATCCACGCACAAGAAATTTTGAAAATCCGCGACACTCTGAATCAGCGTCTGGCACAGCATACCGGACAACCGTTGGATAAAATTGAACGCGATACCGAGCGGGATAATTTTATGTCGGCACAAGAAGCCAAAAATTACGGCTTGGTGGACGAAGTATTAACGCAACGCATTTAATTGGATAACATTATGTCGAACGAGAAACAACATCATTGCTCTTTTTGCGGCAAAGAACAGCACGAAGTGGAAAAACTGATCGCCGGCGTTGCCGGCTACATTTGCAATGAATGTATCGAAGATTGCTACCATTTGCTGGAAAAAGACGAGCAAGAAAACGCTGCCGCTGAAAGTGCGGTTGAGCCGCTGCAAGACAAGCTGCCGACCCCGCACGAAATCCGCAAACATCTGGACGATTACGTGATCGGGCAGGATCATGCCAAAAAAGTGTTGGCGGTGGCGGTATATAACCACTATAAACGCTTACGCAGCGACATCAAAAGCGATGTCGAGCTGGGCAAAAGCAACATTCTGTTAATCGGTCCGACCGGCAGCGGAAAAACCTTGTTGGCGGAAACGTTGGCAAGAATGCTGAATGTGCCGTTTGCGATGGCGGACGCCACCACCTTGACCGAAGCCGGTTACGTCGGCGAAGATGTGGAGAATATCATTCAAAAATTGCTGCAACGCTGCGATTATAAAGTCGAGCAAGCCGAGCGCGGCATTGTTTATATCGATGAAATCGACAAAATCAGCCGCAAATCGGATAATCCGTCAATCACCCGCGATGTATCCGGCGAAGGCGTACAGCAGGCGTTGCTCAAACTGATTGAAGGCACCACTGCCTCGATTCCGCCGCAAGGAGGCAGAAAGCACCCGCAACAGGAATTTTTGCGCGTCGATACCTCGAAAATCCTGTTTATCTGCGGCGGCGCATTTGCCGGCTTGGATAAAGTGGTCGATCAACGTAACAATGTGAAGAGCGGTATCGGTTTCGGCGCCGAAGTGAAAGGCGAAAAAGACAAAGCCGGGATCAGCGAATTGTTGAAACAGGTGGAACCGGAGGATTTGATTAAATTCGGCTTGATTCCTGAATTTATCGGGCGCTTACCGGTGGTTGCCGCCCTGAGCGAACTGGATGAAGAAGCCTTGATTAAAATTCTGACCGAACCGAAAAATGCGCTGACCAAGCAATATCAGGCGCTGTTCCAACTGGAAGATGTCGATCTGGAATTCACTCAGGGCGCGTTGGTGGCAATGGCGAAAAAAGCCATGAAACGCAAAACCGGCGCCCGTGGTTTACGTTCGATTGTGGAAGCGGTGTTGCTGGATACGATGTATGATCTGCCGTCATTGCATAACCTGCAAAAAGTGCTGATTGATGAGGATGTTATTGCCAAACAACAGCCGCCGAAACTGGAGTATCGGCTGGAACAAGCCAGTTAGCAGCGGTTGAAGCAAGTGCGGTTTTCTACTCCAACGGAAAACCGCACTTTTATTTTAGCTGAGAAATTTTGATCAAAAGGGTAAATAATCCTTGAGATTTCCGCCGAATAACCCAATATAGAGTCCGTTAATTCCCATTTTAGCAACAAGAGAGATAAAGAATGCGTGCAGAACAAACCATACAAACCCATATCCCGGTGTTGCCGCTGCGTGACGTAGTGGTGTTTCCGTTTATGGTGATGCCGTTATTTGTGGGACGGGAAAAATCCATCCGTAGTTTGGAAAAAGCGATGGAAAGCGGCAAACAGTTGTTGCTGGTGGCGCAAAAGCAAGCGGAACAAGAGGATCCGAGCTACGACGATGTTTATTCCGTCGGGACACTGGCAAATATTATTCAATTGCTGAAATTGCCGGACGGTACGGTAAAAGTGCTGGTGGAAGGGCAAAAACGGGCGAAAATCCTCCAATTTCATGATGACGGGCTGCTGATGGCGGATATTGAGATTATCGACAGTGTGAGCGGCGATGAGCAGGAATTGGAAGTGATTCAAAACAGTGCGTTGGAAGAGTTTGATTCCTATGTGCAATTGAATAAAAAAGTCCAGCCGGAAGTGGTGAGCGCCCTACGCGGCATTGATGACTCCGAGCGTTTGAGCGATACCATGTCGGCGCATATGCCGATTGCCTTGGAAAACAAACAGAAATTGTTGGAAAAATACAATGTGGTTGAACGTTTCGAGTTGCTGATTGGCACCATGCAAAGCGAATTGGATATTTTGCAGGTGGAAAAACGGATTCGTGGTCGCGTTAAAAAACAAATGGAAAAAAGCCAACGCGATTACTATTTGAATGAACAGATTAAGGCCATTCAGAAAGAGCTGGGTGAACAAGACAATCATAACGATGAAATCGAACAATTACGCTTGAAAGTCGAAGAAGCCAGAATGCCGATTGAAGTGCGCGAGAAAGCCGAAGCCGAATTACAGAAATTGCGCATGATGTCGCCGATGTCGGCGGAAGCCACCGTGGTGCGCAGTTATGTCGAATGGTTGGTGCAAGTGCCGTGGCATAAACGCAGCAAGGTAAAAAAAGATTTGGCGCGCGCGCAAAAGGTGTTGGATTCCGATCATTACGGCTTAGAACGCGTGAAAGAGCGGATCTTGGAATACCTGGCGGTACAAAGCCGTTTAAATCAAGTCAAAGGTCCGATTTTGTGTTTGGTCGGCCCGCCGGGCGTGGGGAAAACCTCACTCGGACAGTCTATTGCCAATGCGACCGGGCGTAAATACGTGCGCATGGCGTTGGGCGGGGTGCGTGATGAAGCGGAAATTCGCGGACATCGTAAAACCTATATCGGCTCATTGCCGGGCAAACTGATCCAGAAAATGTGTAAAGTCGGGGTGAAAAACCCGCTGTTTTTGTTGGATGAAATCGACAAAATGGCGGCGGATATGCGTGGCGATCCGGCGTCGGCGTTGTTGGAAGTGTTAGATCCGGAACAAAATACCACGTTTAGCGATCACTATTTGGAAGTGGATTATGATTTGTCCGACGTGATGTTCGTTGCCACTTCAAACTCAATGAATATTCCGGCGCCGTTGTTGGATCGGATGGAAGTGATTCGCTTGTCGGGTTACACCGAAGACGAAAAACTCAATATTGCCACCCGCCATTTGGTTGCCAAACAAATGGAACGCAACGGTTTGAAGAAAGGCGAATTGAGCATTGAGGACAGCGCGATTCTCGGCATTATCCGCTTTTATACCCGTGAAGCGGGCGTGCGCTCACTAGAACGGGAAATTTCCAAAATTTGCCGCCGTGCGGTGAAAAATCTGTTATTGGACAAAACGCTGAAATCATTGGTGGTGAATGCCGACAATCTGCATGAGTATTTAGGGGTGAAGCGTTTTGAATACGGCAGGGCCGATACGGAAAATCGTGTGGGCGAAGTCACCGGTTTGGCGTGGACCGAAGTGGGCGGCGATCTGCTGACGATTGAAGCGGCTTCCGTCGCCGGCAAAGGTAAATTGAGCTATACCGGTTCATTGGGCGATGTCATGAAAGAATCAATTCAAGCCGCGATGACGGTGGTGCGTTCAAGAGCGGAACGTTTAGGTATCAATTCCGAGTTCCATGAAAAACGCGATATTCATATCCATGTGCCGGAAGGTGCCACACCGAAAGATGGACCGAGCGCGGGGATTGCAATGTGTACCGCACTTGTCTCCAGCCTGACCGGTAATCCGGTGCGCGCCGATGTGGCAATGACCGGGGAAATCACCCTGCGCGGCAAGGTGTTGCCGATTGGCGGTTTGAAAGAAAAACTGCTGGCGGCACATCGCGGCGGCATTAAATTGGTGCTGATTCCAAAAGATAACGTCAAAGATCTGGAAGAGATTCCGCAAAATGCCAAAGCGGATTTGGATATTCGCGCAGTCGAAACCATCGATGAGGTTTTATCGTTGGCGTTGCAAAATCCGGCGGAAGGCATTCAGTTGGTGACTCCGGCGGTGGCAGAAGTCAAAAAAGCGGTGGTTGCCGGTAAAAAACGCGGCGGCAAGCCGCAACCGTCACAAATCGTGAATTAATCCGTTTAATATCCGAAAAGCCAAATTCTGTCAGTTTTTGGCTTTTTATTTTTTATGTCAAATGGATGAAAAGCCGCGTACGGAGATAATCTATACGTGCATAACGGCGGGCTTTCGCCTATAATTCGGCAATATTTTAAGTTTAGCGACAGGAAAATACATTATGATGGAAAAACTGAGCGGCGGCGTAGGCGGCTGGTTATGGAAAATCATTTTCGGTTTAATTGCGATTTCGTTTGTGCTGGGCGGCGTGGGCACTTATTTAGGTTCGACGGTGAATAACGCGGCGGCAACGGTAAACGGCGAAGAAATTAGCCAGCAAACCTTTCAAAATGCCTATCAGCAACAAAACAGCCAATTCAGCCAAGAGATGGGCTCGCAATTTGCCTTGTTGATGGATTCGCCGGAATTTGAAACTAATTTCAGACGGGATGTGCTCAACGGCTTGATCGATGAAGCCCTGTTGGGACAATATTTGCAATCACTCGGTTTAGCGGTCAGCGATGAACAGATCAAGCGTGCGATTGTCAGCAGTCCGAACTTCCAAAAAGACGGCAAATTCGACAACGAAACCTATCAAAACTTCTTGCATTTTAACCGCATTAGTTCTGACTATTATGCGCAAACCTTGCGTGCGACCATTGCGATGCAACAGTTGCAAAACGGTATATTAGGTTCGGAAACCTTGAGCGAAGAACAGCTGAATCAAATGATTAAACAAATCTTCCAACAACGTGAAGTGCGGTTAACCGCTTTTCCTCTGGCGACGGAAGCGGCAAAACAACAGGTTAGCGAGCAAGAGATTGAACAGTATTATAATGCCAACAAAGCGGCATTTATGGTGCCGGAGTTGGTGAAAGTGGAATATATCGACATCGCGCGCCCTGACGTGGAAAAAAATATTCACGTCGGCGACGTCGAAGTGGCGCAATATTACCAAGACAATAAAGCCCAGTTTAGCGGACGCGGAAGCCAACATTTGGCGCATATCCAAGTTGCCGATCAAGCCTTGGCGCAAGATCTGGCACGGCAATTGCAAAACGGTGCGGATTTCGCCGATTTGGCAAAACAGTATTCGCAGGATAAATTATCGGCGGTCAATGGCGGCGATCTGAGTTGGGCAAATGACGGTTCATTCCCGGAAGCGTTCGAACAAGCGGCGTATGCCACCGAGATTGGCAATGTGAGCCAGCCGGTTAATGTCGATGGCGCTTACCATTTGATTAAAGTGTTAGAGCGGCGCCAAGGCGAAACCTTGCCGCTGGAACAAGTGAAAAGTCAAATTGTGGATACCATCCGCAATGAACTGACTTCGAGCGCGTTCTTCCGTTTGGAAAAACAAGCGGCGGAAAAAGCGTTTGAGAACCAATCTTCGTTGGTAGATGTGGAAAGTGCGGTCGGCAAGAAAGCGCAGCAGACCGATTATTTTTCGCGTCAAGACGTGCCGACCGCACTTAACTTCTCCAATGTGGTGTACAACATTTTCGATACCGATTTATTGCAAGGGGGCATGAATTCGGAAGCGATCAATGTCGGCGATCAGCATTCGGTGATTATACGTGTGATCGATCATAAAGCCGCAGGTACTAAAACCTTGGAAGAAGCTAAAGCCGATATTGAAACCTTGCTGAAACGGCAAAAAGCCGAAAATGTGTTGTTAACGCAAGTGAAAGCCTTGGCGGAACAATTCAACCAAGCGGAAAACAAACAAAATGTGAGTTTGCCGAACGGTATCAGTTTGGCAAGCAATGCGGAAACCGTTGTCTATGCTTCAATGCAAGATCCGCAATTACGCGAGGGCATTTTCTCGATGACAACCGCCGACGGCAAAGCGACGTATAAAGCGGTGCAGGACGGCAAAGGCGATGTCTATCTGGCGGAGTTAGTCAAAGTCAGCGACGGTGTGGCGGAAAACAATCAACAACGTGCGTTAGCGGCAAGTTATTTACAAGCCAAACAGCTGCAAACCTACAACAGTTTGATTCAATCATTGCGCAACCAAGCCGACATTGATATCAATCAGGACTTTATCCAACAGCGCGATCAGTTTTAAAAACCGCACTTTACAACATCAATCCCCGCTTTTTAGTGGGGATTGATGTTGCTGACAAACTTACTTCTCTCCCTCCGCGTGCGGAGGGAGGGAAATTATTCGAGAAAGAGACTTTGTTATCAGCCTGAATTCCCGCTTGTTAACGGGGATTTTTTCCAACAGACTTGCGCATTGTTGCGCTAATTCACTGGTAATTTCCGGTTGATTATGGTATAAAATGCGCCGTTATTCCGAACAGTCGGAATGGCATTATGATTAACTAAGACTTCACACACATATCATACACTGTCAGTCGGGGTGCCAAACGGTCGATGCGACAGGATATGTGGAGGCTAAACCCCAATTATATAAGGAATTATTATGGCACAAGTTTCAATGCGCGATATGCTGCAAGCAGGCGTACATTTCGGTCACCAAACCCGTTACTGGAATCCAAAAATGAAATCTTACATTTTCGGACCACGCAACGGCGTTCATATCATCAACTTGGAAAAAACCGTTCCGATGTTCAACGAAGCCTTGGTTGAGTTGACTCGCATTGCGGGCAACAACGGTAAAGTATTGTTTGTCGGTACCAAACGTGCGGCAACTGAAGCGGTAAAAGAAGCGGCATTAAGCTGTAACCAATACTTTGTAAACCACCGCTGGTTAGGTGGTATGCTGACTAACTGGAAAACCGTTCGTCAGTCAATCAAACGTTTAAAAGATTTGGAAGCGCAATCTCAAGACGGCACTTTTGAAAAATTAACCAAAAAAGAAGCGTTAATGCGTGCGCGTGAAATGGAAAAACTGGAATTAAGTTTAGGCGGAATCAAAAATATGTCCGGTTTGCCGGATGCGATTTTTGTTATCGCTGCCGATCACGAACACATTGCAATCAAAGAAGCCAACAACTTGGGTATTCCGGTATTTGCGGTTGTGGATACCAACACTAACCCGGATGGCGTGGATTACATTATCCCGGGTAACGATGATGCGGCGCGTGCGATTCAATTATACTTGAGCGCGGCAGCGGCGGCGGTCAACGAAGGTCGTGCGCAGTCTAACCCAACCGTAACAGAAGAAAGCTTTGTCGAAGCGGAAGCAGCCGTAGAAGCAGCAGCTGAATAATGTTATCGGTAATAAGGCTGTTTGCCCTTATTAACCACACAAATTAATTGGTTAGCAGGGGGCTTTATGTTCCCTGCTTTTTTATTCAAAGTGCGCTTGTTTTACAATAGGTTGCACGGACAAGAGGATTAAAAAATGGCTGATATTACAGCGGCATTGGTAAAAGAACTGCGTGAGCGTACCGGCGCAGGTATGATGGAATGTAAAAAAGCCTTGGTTGAAACCAATGGCGACATCGAATTAGCAATCGATAACATGCGTAAATCCGGTCAGGCGAAAGCGGCGAAAAAAGCCGGTCGTGTCGCGGCGGAAGGCGTTATCTTGGCGCGTGTCGACGGCGGTTACGGTGTGTTGGTTGAAATGAACTGCGAAACGGACTTCGTTGCCAAAGATGCCGGTTTCTTGGCATTGGCAAATAAAGTTGCCGACGCTGCATTGGCTGGCAAAATCACCGATGTCGACGTGTTGAAAGCGCAATTTGAAGAAGAGCGCGCGACACTGGTTGCGAAAATCGGTGAGAACATGAATATCCGCCGTGTGGCTGCCATCGGCGGCGATGTGGTTGGTTCTTACTTGCACGGTGCGAAAATCGGCGTATTGGTTGCGGCAACTAACGCAAACGAAGAATTGGTTAAACAAATCGCAATGCACGTTGCGGCAAGCCGTCCTGAATTCGTGAAACCGGAAGATGTATCTGCCGACGTTGTGGCTAAAGAGCGCGAAATCCAAGTGGCTATCGCCATGGAATCCGGTAAACCGCGTGAAATCGCAGAAAAAATGGTCGAAGGTCGTATGAAGAAATTCACCGGCGAAGTTTCTCTGACCGGTCAACCGTTTGTGATGGATCCGTCTAAATCTGTCGGCGAATTGTTGAAAGAAAAAGGTGCTGACGTTTCCGGCTTTATCCGTTTTGAAGTGGGTGAAGGAATCGAGAAAGTCGAAACCGACTTTGCTGCTGAAGTCGCAGCGATGCAAAAAGTATAATCAATCGAAAAGGCGAGGTAACTCGCCTTTTTAATGAATGTTATTCAGTCAAAAATGGTTATTAAATTATTGTACAATACGATAATTTCATCAGCATTTTAAACACAGCGAGGAACAGAAAATGAGCAAGCAACCGGCATATAAACGTGTGTTATTAAAATTAAGCGGTGAAGCCCTGCAAGGTGACGAAGGCTTCGGAATTGATGCGTCGGTGTTAGATCGCATGGCGTTGGAAATCAAAGAGCTGGTTGAGTTAGATGTACAAGTTGCTTTAGTTATCGGTGGCGGTAACTTATTCCGTGGCGCAAAACTGGCAAAAGCCGGTATGAACCGTGTGGTCGGCGACCATATGGGGATGTTGGCGACGGTGATGAACGGTTTGGCAATGCGTGATTCGCTGCACCGTGCCGATATCAATGCCAAGCTGATGTCGGCATTCCCGTTGAACGGCGTGTGTGATACCTATAGCTGGGCACAGGCGATCCGCTTGTTAAACCAAGGGCAGGTGGTGATTTTCTCCGCCGGTACCGGCAATCCGTTTTTTACCACCGATTCCGCCGCTTGTTTGCGTGGGATTGAAATCGAAGCGGATGCGGTGCTGAAAGCGACCAAGGTGGACGGTGTGTATGATTGTGATCCGGCAAAAAATCCCGATGCCAATTTATACCGCACTTTGAGCTATCAAGACGTGTTGGAAAAAGAGTTGCAAGTGATGGATTTGGCGGCGTTCACCCTCGCACGGGATCACAATATGCCGATCCGCGTGTTCAATATGAATAAACCGGGCGCGTTAAAACGCGTGATTCTAGGCGAGCCGGAAGGCACGTTAATTTGCCACGAATCTTGATTTGTCGGGCAGAATAGGTTAAAAATAGCCGTTTACGGAACATTGATAAAAAAGAAAGGAAAACAGCGTGATTAACGAAATTAAACAAGATGCCGAACAACGCATGGAAAAAAGCATTGAAGCCTTCAAGAGCCAAATTTCCAAAATCAGAACCGGACGTGCGCACCCGAGCCTGTTAGACGGCATTCAGGTGGAATACTACGGTTCGGCCACGCCGTTGCGCCAGCTTGCCAACGTGGTGGCGGAAGATGCGCGCACCTTAGCGGTGAGCGTGTTTGACCGCTCTTTGATTCAAGCGGTGGAGAAAGCGATTCTGACTTCGGATTTAGGTTTGAATCCGTCTTCCGCAGGTACGACTATTCGCGTGCCGTTGCCGCCATTGACCGAAGAACGCCGTCGTGATTTGACCAAAATCGTGCGCGGTGAAGCCGAGCAGGCGAAAGTGGCGGTGCGTAATATTCGCCGCGATGCCAATGATCAAATTAAGGCGTTGTTGAAAGACAAAGAGATCAGCGAAGATGATGAGCGCAAAGCACAGGACGTAATTCAAAAACTGACCGATGCCTATGTGAAGAAAGTCGATGAGGCGTTGGCAGAAAAAGAAAAAGAGCTGATGGAATTTTAATTCGGTTTAAGGCTTAATTTTCATCAAAGTGCGGTTGTCATAGGCTTGATAACCGCACTTTTGGTTTTGGCTATTTCTCAAACGATGGTATTTTGCTATCGTATTTCGCCGATGGCGACTTACTTTTCTTTGCTCGTGCAAAGAAAAGATAAGCAAAAGAAACACGCCCCTATTGTGCTGCTAATCCTCGCTTAGTGTGAATTTGCTTAACGGAAAATTTTTAATTCGCCCGCGTTGCGGGCAGACTCGCTTCGCTCAAACAAAAAAATTTCCCTACAAATTTCACACACGCTCGGGCAGCTCAGAAGGGGAAAATAAATGCAACGTTTTCAGCAACTAATCGATATGATTAGACTGCGACTATTTAATTCAATACGGTGATCTATGCAACAAAATATTGTGATTCTTGGTTCGACCGGTTCGATCGGTAAAAGCACGTTGTCGGTGATTGAACACAATCCTGAAAAATACCGCGCGTTTGCGTTGGTTGGCGGGCGCAATGCCGAGCTGATGGCACGGCAATGCCATGAATTTCAACCGCACTTTGCCGTGATGGCGGATAACGCCGCGGCGAAGCAGCTTAAACAGTGGTTAAGCGAAAGTGCGGTCAAAACAGAAGTGTTGAGCGGCGAGCAGGCGATTTGTGAAATTGCGGCACACCCTGAGGTGGACAGCGTGATGGCGGCGATTGTCGGTGCGGCAGGATTGCGTTCGACTTTGGCGGCAATTCAAGCCGGCAAGCGCGTGTTGCTGGCGAATAAAGAATCGTTGGTCACCTGCGGACAACTGTTTATTGATGAAGTGGCGAAATCAGGCGCAACCTTATTGCCGGTCGATAGCGAACATAACGCCATTTTCCAAGCCTTGCCACAGATTGAACAGCAACGGATCGGGCATTGCCGATTGCACGCAAGCGGTATTGATCGCATTATTCTGACCGGTTCGGGCGGGCCGTTTCGCCATACCGCACTTGCCGATTTTGCCGCGATCACGCCGGCGCAAGCGGTGGCGCACCCGAATTGGTCGATGGGGCATAAAATTTCGGTCGACTCCGCCACCATGATGAACAAAGGCTTGGAATATATCGAAGCCCGTTGGTTGTTTAACGCTTCCGCCGAGCAGATGGAAATTATTATCCATCCGCAGTCGATTATTCATTCGATGGTGCGTTACCGCGACGGCAGTGTGCTGGCTCAAATGGGCAACCCCGATATGCGCACCCCGATTGCACACAGCATGGCGTATCCTGACCGCACTTTTGCCGGCGTTGCGCCGTTAGATTTCTTTAAAATCAAAGAATTAACCTTTATCGAGCCGGATTATCAGCGTTATCCCAACTTAAAACTGGCAATCGACGGCTTTGCCGCCGGACAATATGCCACCACTGCGATGAATGCCGCCAACGAAATTGCGGTTGCGGCATTTTTGCAAGGGAAAATCCGTTTTAGCGAGATCGAGCGTGTTAATCGGCAAACGGTGGAACAATTTCCGGCTTCCGCAATCAAACAGATAGAGGATGTGTTTGACATCGATCGTCAGGCGCGTCGCTCGGCACAACAGTTGGTTCGGGAATTGATTTAACTTTTTTAGTTATTTCCGGCTTGTGATATAGTGAGTCGATTATTTTTAACGAGCTATTTTTAGCGGATCATTGACAGATAACAACATGAACGAAACGCCAAACTCAGTACAGTCGGCTAATTTGCCAAAACACGTTGCCATTATTATGGACGGCAACGGACGTTGGGCGAAAGAAAAGGGCAAATTGCGCCTGGTCGGGCATAGAAACGGGGTTAAGGCGGTGCGCAAAAGCGTCTCTTTTGCCGCGCGGCAAGGCATTCAATCACTGACGTTATATGCGTTCAGCAGCGAAAATTGGAACAGACCGCAAAGCGAAGTCAATGGTTTGATGGAGCTGTTTATGTTGGCGTTGAAACGGGAAGTCGGCAAGCTGCATAAAAATAACATCAAGTTGCAGATTTTGGGCGATGTCAGCCAATTCGGTGCGTCGTTACGGAAAAAAATTGCCGAAGCGCAAGCATTGACAGCCGATAACAGCGGTATGATTTTGAATATCGCCGCCAATTACGGCGGGCAGTGGGATATTGTGCAAGCGGCACAAGCGTTGGCGCAACAGGTCAAGTGCGGTCAATTGCAACCGGAACAGATTACGCCGAGTGTATTTGAGCAACAGTTGGTGACGGCGCAGCAGTCGCCGGTCGATTTGTTGATCCGCACCAGTGGCGAACAGCGAATCAGTAATTTCTTACTCTGGCAGGCGGCGTATGCCGAACTGTATTTTACCCCGGTGTTGTGGCCGGATTTTGACGAAGCGGAATTTGCCAAAGCCTTGAACGCCTTTCAACAGCGTGAGCGGCGCTTTGGCGGCAGTTGATTAAGAAACAATAGAACAGAAAAAGAGGATATTTGCGTGTTGAAACAGCGTATTTTATCGGCAGTCATTTTATTGGCATTGGTGATGGTCGCCTTGTTATGGTTTTCCCCTTATGCCTTTGCCTTAACCGTCGCGGCGATTGTGGTGTTGGGTGTGTGGGAATGGTGTCAATTTGCCAAACATAATAATGACATCTGGCGTTGGCTGATTACCGCACTTGCTGCTTGCGGTTTGTTTGTGGTGATTTTTTCCGCCCGCTACCAAATTAATGCCGGGATTATTTTAACCGCCAATACCGCATGGTTGTTGCTCGCTGCGTTAGTCTGGTGGGCGGTGGCATTTCTCCTCGTTGTCAGCTATCCCAACGCCAGCCAATATTGGCAGAAACCGCGTTTGTTACAGCTGATTTTCGGCTTTTTCACGCTAATGCCGTTCTTACTGGCGCTGTTGGCTTTGCGTTTGTACCATTATAACCAAAATCCGTATGAAGGCTTATTGCTGTTGCTGTATGTTTTAGTGTTGGTGTGGAGCACCGATACCGGTGCCTATTTTTGCGGCAAAGCCTTTGGCAAACATAAACTTGCGCCGAAAGTCTCGCCGGGCAAAACCTGGCAGGGAGCGATTGGCGGCGTGTTGACCGCACTTGTGGTCGGGGTGCTGTTTGTGCAATTGTCACCGGCGGATTTTGTGCTACGTGAACTTTCGTTGCCGCTGTTATTGGCGATCTCATTCGGCACGGTGGCGGTCTCGATTTTGGGCGATTTAACCGAAAGCATGTTTAAACGCCAAGCCGGAATCAAAGACAGCAGCCAGCTGATTCCGGGGCATGGCGGTGTGCTCGATCGGATTGACAGCCTGACCGCGGCACTGCCGTTTTTCTGTGCGCTGTTTTATTTTTGTCTATAAGGAAAAGTCTTGATGACATCATTGTGGTATCTGTTTGCGTTTTTGATTGCGATCAGCGTCTTGGTGTTTGTGCATGAGTACGGGCATTTTTGGGCGGCGCGTAAGTGCGGAATCAAGGTGTTGCGTTTTTCTATCGGTTTCGGCAAAGTGCTGTGGAGTAAAACCGATAAGCACGGTACGGAATTTGCTTTTTCGCTGATTCCGCTCGGCGGTTATGTCAAAATGCTCGACAGCAAGGCCGACGATGTGCCGCCGCAATTGAGCGCGCAAGATTACGGCAGCAAATCAGTGGCGCAGCGGGCGTTTGTGATCGCTGCCGGGCCACTGGCGAATTTCTTGTTTGCCATTGCCGTCTATTGGGTGATCTATTTGGTTGGCGTGCCGACAGTCAAGCCGGTGATCGGTTATGTCGAGCCGGATTCGATAGCAGCTAAAGCCGGTTTAGCGCCAAATATGCAAATCTTGGCAGTGGACGGCAAAGCGGTGCAGGACTGGACGAATGTCAATATGTTGCTGACCACCAAAGTCGGCACAAGTGCGGTCGAATTACGTGTTGCCGAATTTGGGCAACCGCAGCAGGCGGCACAACAGAAACGCCTGGATTTAACCGCATGGCAATACGAACCGCAGCAGCAAACCGCCTTTACCGCACTTGGCATCGTGCCGAAAAGCGGCGAAGTGAAGCTGATCGTCTCGAAAGTCAGTGAAAACTCACCGGCGCAGTTGGCGGGTTTGCAAGTCGGCGATCAGATTTTACAGGTTAACGGACAGGAAATCGCTTGGCGCGAATTGGTTGCTTTAATCCAAAGCAGTTTAGCACGCCCACTTGAATTTTTAATTGAACGGGCACCAAACCAAGCGCCGATTTTGTTGTCTATTACTCCGAGGGCAAATAAAGAAGGTCGTGCCGTGATCGGTTTCTCGCCGACTTTTGAGCCGTTGCCGCAAGAGTACCGCACCGAATTAAAATATGATATTCTAACCGCCTTGCAACAAGGATTTGAAAAAACGTTAGAATTAAGCACGGTGCTGATTAAGCTTTTAGGCAAATTACTCAGCGGCGATATTTCGTTGAGCAATATCGGCGGTCCGATTTCGATTGCGCAAGGCGCGGGGATTTCGCTGGACAGCGGTTTGGTTTATTACCTCGGTTTTATGGCATTGATTAGCGTAAACCTCGGGATTATGAATTTGTTTCCGTTGCCGGTGTTGGACGGCGGGCGTCTGCTGTTTTTGGCGGCTGAAGCGGTGCGCGGCCGTCCGCTGAGTGATCGGGTCATAGATTCGTTTTTCCGAATCGGCGCCGCACTACTGTTGGCGTTGACGCTTTTTGCGGTCTTTAATGATATTATACGTTTTATTTAATTTTACAGAGCTTATTGAACAGGAAAACCACCATGAAAAAACTTCTAATGACCGGTTTGCTTCTAAGTAGCGGCGGCGTATTGGCAGCGCCTTTTACCGTACAGGATATCCGTGTTGAAGGCACCGATCCGGTAACCGCCAATAATATTATCGCAGGGCTGCCGGTTAAAGTCGGACAACGTGCAACGGATCAGGATCTTTCCCAGATTGTCCGCAGTCTGTTTTTACGTGGTGGTTATGAAAATGTGGAGGCGCTGCGTGAGGGCAATGCTTTGGTATTGCGGATCCAAGCCCGTCCTTATATCAGCTCGTTGGACATTGAAGGCAACAAACAGATCCCGAAAGATGCGTTGGAAAGCAATTTGCGTGAGAATGGCATTGCCAAAGGCGAAATTTTGGAGCGTGACAAACTTGCCTCTTTCCGTCAGGAGCTGCTGAATTATTATCATTCCGTCGGTTATCCGAATGCGGAAGTCAATACGGTGGTCGATGATTTGGGACAAGGGCGTGCCGCACTGAAATTAGAAATCAAAGAAAATGATGCGGCGTTGGTCAAAGCGATTAATTTTAACGGTAATAATGACTTCAGTGACAGTAAATTATTGGATCAAATTGAAATTCAGCCGGATGTCTCTTGGTGGAACATTTTTTCCAGCAGCCGTTTTTCCGAACCGAAATACCAAAAAGACTTAACCGCTTTGCGTGATTTCTACCTGAACCAAGGCTATGCCAAATTCAGAATCGTGGATAGCGACGTGCAATACAGCGATGATAAAAAAGACATCACGCTTAATTTGACGCTGGACGAAGGCGAAAAATATACCATTAATGATGTGCGGATTATCGGTGATACCGCCGGTATGAGTGCGGATTTAAACCGGTTGCTAGTGAATATTAAGCGCGGCGAGCAATTCCGCGGCAATACGGTCAGAACCATTGAAGACGGCATTAAAAACACGTTAGGTGCGCGTGGCTATGCCAACCCGCAAATTAATATTCAGCCGGAATTTAATGATGCGGAACATACCGTTGATTTGATCGTGGTGGTGGATGCCGGTCGCCGTTATTATGTCCGCTCGGTGCGTTTTGAAGGCAACGATGTCAGCGCCGATTCTACTTTACGCCAAGAAATGCGCCAGCAGGAAGGGACTTGGTTGTCCACCGCGCTAATCGAGCAAGGCAAATACCGTTTGGAAAGAACCGGTTTTTATGAAACCGTGGAAACCGAAACCTTGGCGGTACCGGGGGTCGATGACCAACTGGATGTGTTATATAAAGTCAAAGAACGCAATACCGGCAGCATTAACTTCGGGATCGGTTTTGGTTCCGAGAGCGGTCTCAGTTATCAAGCCAGTGTGAAGCAAGACAACTTCTTGGGCATGGGGTCATCAGTCAGCTTGTCCGGGGTGAAAAACAAATATGCGACCAGTATCAATTTAGGCTATAACGAACCGTACTTCACCCGTGACGGCGTGAGTCTGGGCGGCAATGTTTTCTATGATACCTATGACTATAAAAACAGTGATACCACCGCGTCTTATGCGCGTACCAGTTATGGAATCAACGGTACGCTGGGCTTCCCGGTCAATGAAAACAATTCCTACTATTTAGGCGTTGGCTATGTGCACAATAAACTGAAAAACATGTATCCGGAATATAACCGTGCGCGTTATTTGCGTTCGATGGGCGTTGATGATTGGAAAATCAAGAGCGATGATTTTGAATTTAGCTTCGGTTGGAATTATAGCAGCCTGAACCGCGGTTTCTTACCGACCAGCGGTAGCCGCGCCAGTATCGGCGGGAAAGTGACCATTCCGGGATCGGATAACAAATATTATAAATTGAGTGCCGATTTCTCAACTTACCAACCGTTAAACTATGATCAAACTTGGGTTTTATCCGGCCGGGCAAGCCTGTCTTATGCCAACGGTTTTGGCGGTAAGAAATTACCGTTCTACCAAAATTACAGCGCCGGTGGTATCGGCAGCCTGCGTGGTTTTGCTTACGGTGCGGTCGGACCGCGTGCGATTTATAATACCCGGCCTGGCGCGGCGGTTAATGCGCCGGCCAGCAGTTATGACAATATCAACTATGATGTCGTCGGTGGTAATGCAATGGCGACCGCCAGTGTCGAATTGATTATGCCAACGCCGTTCGTCAGTGATAAAAACCAGAACTCGGTCAGAACATCGTTGTTTGTTGACGCAGCCAGTGTATGGAATACCGAGTGGAACAAAGATAAAGCCAAATTATTTACCCAAGGCAATGTGCCGCAACGTATTGTCGATTATAGTGATCCGAGCCGGGTACGGGCTTCTGCCGGGTTGGCGTTCCAATGGAACTCGCCAATCGGACCATTGGTATTCTCGTATGCCAAACCGCTCAAAAAATATGACGGCGATGAAATCGAACAATTCCAGTTCAGTATTGGCGGTAGTTTCTAAGCAGTAAATTAACTGGCAAATTTAGATAAATCGGCGGAGTATTCCGGTATTCCGCCAACATTAATCAATTAAGGATATCTCTCATGAAAAAAGCATTAAAAATCGCAGGTCTTTCTTTGGCATTGGCGTTCACTTCTTCTTTGGCAACGGCAGCGGAAAATATCGCCTTTATCAATTCAGCGTATTTGTTCCAAAATCACCCGGATCGTGATGCGGCGGCGGCGAAAATCGATGCGGAGCTGAAAGAGCCGGCAGAAAAATTACAAGCCAGTGAAAAAGCGATTGTGGCGAAAATCGAAGCGTTGCAAAAAGAAGCACCGAAATTGCGTGCTGCCGACATTCAAAAACGCGAAGATGAAATCAATAAAATGCGTGACGCTTATCAAAAACAAGCGGAAGAATTGCAAATCAAAAATGATGAATTGCAATATCAAGAGCGTGCCAAATTATTGGCGGGCATTCAAACCGCGACCAATGAAATCGCCGCCAAAGCCAATTACAGCTATGTGATCGATGCCAATGCCGTCGTTTATGCCGCGGCCGGTAAAGATATTACCGAAGAAGTGTTAAGAGCAATTAAACCGGCGGCTGCCGCTGAAGCCAAAAAATAATCCGGAGATTTATGGCACAGTACCTATTACAACAACTCGCCGCGCATGTCGGCGGGGAATTGCGCGGCAACCCTGAAAGTGCGGTAGAGAGTATCGCCGCCTTGAATAAAGCCGAGCCGAATCAGCTGAGTTTTATCTCAAATGCGAAATTTCGTGAGTTATTGGCAGATTCCAAAGCAGGCTGTCTATTGGTCAGCGCGCAGGACGTTGCTTTTTGTCATGCCGACAGTAATCTGATTATTGTCAAAGATCCTTATACCGCTTATGCCTTGATTGCGCAGCTAATGGACGCTACGCCGCGGGCGGCTAGCGGGATTAGCCAAAGTGCGGTAGTCTCGGCTTCGGCAGTGTTGGGCAAAAATGTGGCAATCGGTGCGCATGCCGTGATTGAGGATGGGGTCGAATTAGGCGATAATGTCGTGATCGGTGCAGGCTGCTTTATTGGTAAAAACAGTAAAATCGGTGCCGGTACCCAGCTGTGGGCGAATGTAACAATCTATCATGAAGTGGAAATCGGACAGGATTGTTTGATTCAGTCTTCCGCCGTTATCGGCAGCGACGGCTTCGGTTATGCCAATGATAAAGGCAAATGGATTAAAATTCCGCAGCGCGGGCAAGTGATTATCGGCAACCGGGTTGAAATCGGCGCCTGTACTTGTATCGATCGCGGCGCATTAGATGCCACGGTGATCGAAGATAATGTGATTATCGACAACCTGTGTCAAATCGCGCATAACGTGCACATCGGCACCGGAACGGCGGTTGCCGGCGGTGTGATTATGGCGGGCAGTTTGACCGTGGGGAAATACTGTTTAATCGGCGGTGCCAGCGTACTGAATGGACATATGGAAATTTGCGACGGGGTGACGGTGACCGGCATGGGCATGGTTATGCGCCCGATTACCGAACCGGGGGTTTATTCTTCCGGCATTCCGTTGCAAACCAATAAAGAGTGGCGTAAAACGGCGGCATTAACCATGAATATCAGTGAAATGAACCGGCGTTTAAAAGCATTGGAACGAAATCAAGGCAAATCATAAGCGATAACACAACATAATTTTGCCGTCCGTCGTTTGTGACGGCATGGGTACAATACTAAGGGAACTAAAATCGTGACAACTGAAAACAATCAAACCGATTCGCAGGCTAAAGAAGCGAAAATTGTCGATATTAATGAAATCATGCAGTTATTACCGCACCGCTATCCGTTTTTATTAGTGGATAGAGTGATTGATTTTGAGGAAGGCAAATGGCTGAAAGCCGTGAAGAATGTCACGGTCAATGAGCCTTGTTTTACCGGGCACTTTCCACAGAAACCGATTTTTCCGGGCGTATTGATTTTGGAAGCGATGGCACAGGCGACCGGCGTATTGGCATTCAAAACCCTTGAATTACCGAAAGACGAACTGTTTTATTTCGCCGCAATTGACAATGCCCGTTTCAAACGCCCGGTCGAGCCGGGTGATCAAATGATTTTGGAAGTGCACTTTATCAAAGAACGCCGTGGCGTCACCCGTTTTACCGGGGTCGCAACAGTAGACGGAAAAGTGGTGTGCGAAGCGGAATTGATGTGCGCGCGTCGTCCGATGTAAATTTATCAGCCTAAGTAGGATCGAAGATGATTAATCCAAGTGCGAAAATTCATAGCTCGGCTATTGTCGAAGAAGGCGCCAAAATCGGTGCCGATGTTATTGTAGGTCCTTTTTGTATTATCGGGGCGGATGTTGAAATCGGTGATCGTAGCGTGTTGCACTCCCACGTGGTGGTGCGCGGACACACCAAAATCGGGCGTGACAATCAGATATTCCAATTTGCCAGCATTGGCGAAGTGAATCAGGACTTGAAATATGCCGGAGAACCGACCAAAACCATTATCGGCGATCGTAATCGTATTCGCGAAAGCGTGACCATTCATCGCGGCACCGTGCAAGGCGGCGGGGTCACCCGTGTCGGCGATGACAATTTACTGATGATCAATACCCACATCGCCCACGATTGCCAAATTAAGAACCGTTGCATTTTGGCCAACAACGCCACGCTGGCGGGGCATGTTGAACTGGATGATTTTGTGATTGTCGGCGGCATGTCGGCAATTCACCAATTTGTGGTGATCGGCGCACACGTGATGTTAGGCGGTGGTTCGATGGTCAGTCAAGATGTGCCGCCGTATGTGATGGCACAAGGCAACCATGCACAGCCGTTCGGTGTCAATTTGGAAGGCTTGAAACGCCGTGGCTTCGATAAACCGGCAATGCACGCGATCCGTAATGTATATAAGCTGATCTATCGTAGCGGGAAAACGTTGGAAGAAGTCATTCCTGAAATTGAACGGATTGCCGAAACCGAAGCGGCAGTGAGCTTCTTCCTGTCGTTCTTTAAACGTTCGACCCGAGGGATTATTCGTTAGCCGAGGGTAAGGCATGGCGTCTGCTTACGCATTAACGTTCCCCGCGGGGGCTTAACAACCGATCATATAAACCGCACTTTGAGTTAAAGTGCGGTTATTTTTTAAGGAAAAAAACAATGCTGCCGGAAAAACACACACCATTGATTGCCTTAGTCGCCGGGGAGGTGTCGGGTGATATTCTCGGCGCAGGGTTAATCAAACAGCTGCGCCAAATTTATCCTAACGCCCGTTTTATAGGCATTGCCGGTGAGCAAATGAAAGCGCAAGGGGCGGAAAGCTATTTTGAGATGGAAGAGCTGGCGGTGATGGGCTTGGTGGAAGTGTTGAAACACCTGCCGCGTTTGCTGAAAATCCGTAAACAGTTGATTCAAAACCTCTTGGCGGCAAAACCGGATATTTTTATCGGCATTGACGCTCCGGATTTTAATCTCGGGGTGGAAAAAATCTTGAAGCAACACGGGATTAAAACCATTCATTATGTCAGCCCGTCGGTGTGGGCGTGGCGGCAAAGGCGGATTTTCAAAATCGCCAAAGCCACCAATTTGGTGCTGGCATTTTTACCGTTTGAAAAAGCCTTTTACGATCGCTTCAATGTGCCGTGCCGTTTTATCGGGCATACCATGGCGGACGCGATTCCCCTTGAAATCGACCATACACAAGCCTGCACACAGCTACAACTTGATCCAAGCCAGCGTTATTTGGCGATCTTGCCCGGCAGTCGTGGTTCGGAGTTGGAGTTTCTCAGCGAACCCTTTTTGCAAACCGCACTTTTACTTAAACAACGCTTTCCCGAGGTGCAATTTTTAGTGCCGCTGATTAACGCCAAACGCCGTGCGCAGTTTGAAAGCGTGAAACAACGCATTGCGCCAGAGTTGGAAATGCACTTGCTTGATGGACAGGCGCGATTAGCAATGCAAGCGGCGAGCGCAACCTTGCTCGCATCCGGCACGGCGGCGTTGGAGTGTATGCTGTGCAAATCGCCGATGGTGGTCGGTTATCGCATGAAACCACTGACTTATTGGCTGGCGCAACGTTTGGTGAAAACCAAGTATATTTCGCTACCGAATTTGTTGGCGGACGAGATGTTAGTGCCGGAGCTGATCCAAGACCAATGCAATCCGCAGCGTTTGACAGAGGAATTGGCGGTCTATTTTGACGATAGCGCAGCGGCACAACAGCGCACGTTGGCGTTAAAACAGCGGTTTGTCGAGTTACATCAACAAATCCGTTGTAATGCGGATCAACAAGCGGCACAAGCGGTGGTCGAGGTGTTAAATGGCACAGTTTGATTATCCGCAAAATGTCGGGTTGATCGCAGGCGTTGATGAAGTCGGGCGCGGACCGTTAATCGGTGCGGTGGTGACGGCGGCGGTGATTCTTGATCCGAATAAACCAATTGCCGGTTTAGCCGATTCGAAAAAATTATCCGAGAAAAAACGGCTGTTACTTGCCGAAGAAATCAAAGCTCATGCACTTGCTTGGGCGTTAGGCAGAGCCGAGCCGGAAGAGATCGATCAACTCAACATTCTACAAGCCAGCCTGCTTGCGATGCAAAGAGCGGTTGCGGCATTGCCGATCCAACCGCACTTTGTGTTGGTGGACGGCAACAAATTGCCAAAACTGGCAATGCCGACGCAAGCGGTGGTGAAGGGCGACAGTTTGGTGGCGGAGATCAGTGCCGCCTCGATTTTGGCAAAAGTAGCACGCGATCAGGAAATGGCAGCGTTGGATCAGCACTATCCGCATTATGGATTGGCACAACACAAAGGCTACCCGACCGCACTTCACCTTGAAAAACTGCAACAATATGGCGTTTTGCCGCAACACCGCAAAAGTTTTGCACCGGTGAGAAAACGGTTAGAGCAATAGATCTAAAGTAGGGGCGGATTGTATATCCGCCCGTTTACGAAGTGAGATATAAGCATTTAATCTATAATTGAAAAATGCAAAGTGCGGTTCGGGCGGATATACAATCCGCCCTTACTTTTCTCATTGAAATCAGCAGCATTTACTGCCGATAAGTACTCAAGAAGCGTTCGATTTTATTAATCGCATCTTCCAGTTGGGTGACATACGGCAGGGTGACGATGCGGAAGTGATCCGGTTGATGCCAGTTAAAACCGCGACCATGTACGATCAACACTTTTTCTTGGCGTAGCAGATCCAACACCATTTTTTCATCGTCATACAAATTGAATTTTTTCATATCCAATTTCGGGAACAGATAGAGTGCCCCCATCGGTTTGACGCAACTGACGCCCGGGATTTGGTTCAACATCTCATAGGCGAGATTACGTTGTTCCAGTAAGCGTCCGTTCGGTAAAATCAACTCATTAATGCTTTGATAACCGCCAAGTGCGGTTTGGATCGCATGTTGCATTGGCACGTTGGCACACAAGCGCATGGAAGCCATCATATCCAGCCCTTCGATATAACCCTTCGCCTTATCTTTCGGACCGTTTAAGATCATCCAGCCTTGGCGGAAGCCGCAACTGCGATAGGCTTTGGATAAGCTGTTAATGGTAATGGTCAATAAATCCGGCGCCAGGGCGGCGATATGGTGGTGTACCGCACCGTCGTAGAGAATTTTGTCATACACTTCGTCGGCAAAAATCAGCAAGTTGTGTTGGCGCGCCACTTCGGCGATGTCTAACAACACCGCTTTGCTATACACCGCACCGGTCGGGTTGTTCGGGTTAATCAACACAATCGCTTTGGTGCGCGAAGTCACTTTGCTTTTAATATCGTCGATATCCGGAAACCAATCCGCTTGTTCATCACAGAGATAATGCACCGCTTTACCGCCGGACAGGGTCACCGCCGCCGTCCACAGCGGATAATCCGGCATTGGCACCAGCACTTCGTCGCCGTCGTTCAGCAATGCCTGCATTGACATGGTGATCAATTCCGAACCGCCGTTGCCGATATAAACGTCGTTTACGGTTGTCTCTTTCACGCCTTTTGATTGGTAATATTGCACCACCGCTTTGCGTGCGGAGTACAGACCTTTCGATTCGCAATAACCTTGTGCGGTCGGCAGGTTGCGGATAATATCGACCAGCACTTCGTCCGGTGCGTCAAAGCCGAACGGTGCGGTGTTGCCGATATTCAGTTTTAAAATTTTGTGCCCTTCTTCTTCCAAGCGCACCGCTTCTTTGTGCACTTTGCCGCGAATGTCGTAACAGACGTGTTCCAATTTATCGGATTTCGGAAATATATCCATGTTGAACCTTTGATTTCAATAGCTGAATAGTGAATTTGTTTACTCTACGCCGATTTGCGAAAAATGAAAAGATTTCGGTCAATATTTCTTTTAAAGTGCGGTAGAATTACTGTTTTCGAGCTTGATAAGGCGGCTCGTTTTAAATGAAAAGGTCATTGAAGATAATGGACTGTTGGCAACAGCTAAAACAACAATTATTACAACGGTTGAACAATCACCACTTTACCTCCGCGGGATTAACGCAGTACCGCTTTTGTCTCCGCTTATCCCCGACTGACGGTAATCTGTTAGCGTGGTTGAAAGGGCAAACGCAGTATCCGCGCTTTTTTTGGCAGGCGCGCGGCGAGCAACGCCAAGCGGTTGCGCTTGGGCAAGTGCAAGCATTTAATCAGCTTGCGGCGGCACAGCAGTTTTTAACACAGCATTCGGAGCTGCCGTTACAGTTGGTCGGCGGCTTAACCTTCGAGGGGGACGCGCACTTTTATTTGCCGCGTTTATCTTTGCAACTTGAGGGCGAACAGCTGCAAATCACGTTGACCCTGACGGAAAAGGATACGCCAAGTGCGGTACGGGATTTTATTCACCGCTTGGATTCCGCCCGGCCGCTGCAAGCGATCAGCGCGCAGCTCAGTCTCAGCGAGCAAAGTTATAGCCAAGACCAATGGCAGGATCTGGTCGCACAATCGCTCTGTTATATCGAACAAGGGCGGTTTACCAAAGTGGTGTTGGCGCAACAAAAACAGTATCAGTTGAGCGAAAGCGTTGATCCGTGCGATTTATTGGCGCAAGCGTGCGCGCAGCAGGCGGATTGTTACTACTTTTTATGGGCGCAATCGCCGCAAGCCGCTTTCTTGGGGGTCAGCCCCGAACGGTTGTATCAACGGCAACAGCAGCAATTATCCACCGAAGCCTTAGCCGGAACGGCAGAGAGCGGCGGCGATCAGCAGCAAAATCGGCAACAGCAGCAATGGCTGTTACAAGACGGCAAAAATATTCATGAAAACTGGTTAGTGGTGGAAGATATTTGCGCCAAGTTGTCCAATTTAAGCCGGCATTTGGATATTGACCAGTTAAGCAGTCGCCGTTTGAATTATGTACAACATTTGGTGCGCAATATCGGCGCAAAATTGCACGCCGAGGTGAATGATCAGGCCTGTTTAAGTGCGATCCACCCGAGTGCGGCGGTCGGCGGCTTACCGTCGGCGGCGGCATTGGCATTTATCGCCGAACGGCAAAATTTCAAGCGTAACTGGTATGCCGGGACGCTCGGGCTGATGTCGTTGGCGCAGAGCGAATTTTGCGTGGCAATTCGCTCCGCTTTATTGACCAAAGACGTGCAGAATCAAGATAAAATTGCGATTTTCGCCGGCGCAGGTATTGTTGCCGGTTCTGTTCCCTTGCTAGAATGGCAAGAAATCGAAAGAAAAGCCGCCGGAATTCTCTCCCTGTTTCCGGCACAAGCAAGAGGTGAAAAATAAAAATGGCAAGTGCGGTTTTAAATCGCTGTTGGGCGAGAGTGGTATTAGAAAGTCTGGTACGAAATGGCGTGCAGCATATTTGCATTGCGCCCGGTTCGCGTTCCACGCCATTGACCTTGGAAGCGGTGCGTTTGGAAGACGGACAGCGCGTCACCTGCCACACCCATTTTGACGAACGGGGTTTAGGCTTTTTGGCGTTGGGTTTGGCGAAAGCGAGCAATGCGCCGGTGGCGGTTATCGTCACTTCCGGCACGGCCGCCGCCAATCTCTATCCGGCGATTATCGAAGCCACGCAAAGCGGACATAACCTGATTGTGCTGACCGCCGACCGCCCGCCGGAATTGATTGATTGCGGCGCTAATCAAGCGATTCGGCAGCAAGGGCTGTTTGCCGATTACCCGATTGCCAGCATTAATTTTCCGCGTCCGAGCGAAGATTATTCGATGGCATGGCTACTCAGCCGTATCGATCAGGCTTGTCAGCAACAGCGCCTTAATCATGGCGTGTTACATTTTAACCTGCCGTTTGCCGAGCCGCTCTATCTTGCCGATGAGAATGAAATTCAGCATTTCCCGGCGTTAGTCGAATTTAACCGTTGGGCGAGTAAAAAGCCGCGCTGGATTGAGTATGCCGAACAGCAAAGCGAGGTGTTAATCCATGAAAATTGGGATTATTGGCGCACCAAGCAAGGCGTGATTGTGGTCGGCAAGTTACCGCCGGAGCAAAGCATGGGCATTTCCGCTTGGGCGGCAACCATGGGCTGGATTATGATTACCGACATTCAATCCGGCTTGGAGGCGTCGTTGCCGTATGCCGATATTTGGCTGGCGAATGAAACCGTACAACAAAAATTATTGCGGGCGGAAATCGTGCTGCAATTCGGCAGTCAGATTATCAGCAAGCGCGTCAATCGCTTCCTCGAACAGTTTAAGGGCGAATATTGGCTGATCGAAGCCTCAACTAAAAATCTCGATCCCTATCATCATCAACACACCCGTTTTAATGTGAAGGTTCATCACTGGCTGCGTGCACACCCACCGTTACGCCAACGCCCGTGGTTGCTTGAGCCGCTGGCATTATCGCAATTTTGCGCCTCGTTTATCGAACAGCAAATCGGCGGCAATTTAAATGAAGCCTCGCTGGCGCACCATGTCAGCCGCGTGTTGCCAAGCAACGGCTCGCTGTTTTTAGGCAACAGCCTGTTTGTACGTTTGGTCGATGGCTTGTGCAAATTGCCGGAAGGTTATCCGGTCTATACCAACCGCGGTGCCAGCGGCATTGACGGCTTATTGGCAACGGCGGCAGGAGTTGCGATTGGCACGAACCAGCCGTTAGTGGCGATGATTGGTGATATTTCCACGTTATATGATCTCAACTCGCTTGTCTTATTTAAACAGGTGACACAGCCGACAATCCTGTTTGTGATTAACAATAACGGCGGGGCGATTTTTGATATGTTGCCGGTTGAGGCACAGGTCAAAGAGCAATTTTACCGTATGGGACACGGTTTGGATTTTTCACAGGCAGCGGCGATGTTCGGCATTAATTACAGCCGTCCTTACACTTGGGCGGATTTGACCTCGGTGCTGAAGCAGGCCTACGGACGCAAAGAAGCCACCGTGATTGAGATCAAAGCCAATCCGAACGACGGCAGCAATATTTATAAATCGCTGATCGAACAAATTGCCGGAGCGGCGATTGGCGGTTAAGCGCGACAATAAGCCGTGCCTGGTGTTTTTGCACGGCTTATTAGGCGATCGCCATGATTGGCACGCGGTGATTGAACGCTTACCGCACTTTCGCTGTGTCAGTTTGGATTTGCCGCTGCACGGTGCGGAAAAACAGACTAACGTCGCCGGTTTTCAACAAACTTGCGCTTATCTGGCGCAAAAAATACAAAGTGCGGTCGGCAATGAACCCTATTGGTTGGTCGGCTATTCCCTCGGCGGACGGCTTGCGTTGTACTATGCTTTACACTGTGCGTTGCAGGCAAATCGACAACGTGGCAACTTGCAAGGAGTGATTGTCGAGGGCGCAAATCTTGGGTTGAACAGCGAAGCGGAGCTGCAAGCACGCTGGTTGAGCGATCAGGCGTGGGCGCAACGCTTTGCGACCGAATCGCCAAGTGCGGTATTAAATGCTTGGTATCAACAGGCGGTTTTTAGCCATTTGAATGCGGCGCAACGGCAAGCCTTAATCGAAAAACGCGCGCCGAATTGCGGTGACAATATTGCTAAAATGCTGTTGGCGACCTCACTGGCGAAACAACCGAATTTAACGGCTAAAGTGCGGTCGAGTAGGTTGCCGATTCATTTTTTCTGTGGCGAACGCGATCAAAAATTTCGTACTCAAGCGGAACATAACCAATTAGACTTAACCTTAATTAAACAGGCGGGGCATAATGCTCACCTAGAAAATCCCGATGATTTCGCGGCAAAACTGACCGCACTTTTGATTTAGCATACTATTGAGATAAAGAGGAAAAACAATGTTATACCCAACAGAAGAATTTTTATACGCGCCGGTCGAATGGCAAGATTGCAGCAACGGTTACAGCGACATTTTGTATCACAAATCCACCGATGGTATCGCCAAAATCACGATTAACCGCCCGGAAGTGCGTAATGCGTTCCGTCCGCAAACGGTAAAAGAGATGATTACCGCCTTTGCCGACGCGCGTTTTGATGAAAAAATCGGGGTGATCGTGCTGACCGGGCAAGGCGAAAAAGCGTTCTGCGCCGGCGGCGATCAAAAAGTGCGTGGCGATTACGGCGGTTATAAAGACGAAGCCGGTGTTCATCACTTGAACGTGTTGGATTTCCAACGCGATATCCGCAGCTGCCCGAAACCGGTGGTGGCGATGGTGGCAGGCTATGCGATTGGCGGCGGGCATGTATTGCATATGCTGTGCGATTTAACCATCGCCGCCGAAAATGCCATGTTCGGGCAAACCGGACCGAAAGTCGGTTCGTTCGACGGCGGTTGGGGCGCCTCGTATATGGCACGTATCGTCGGGCAGAAAAAAGCGCGTGAAATTTGGTTTTTATGCCGTCAGTACAATGCGCAAGAAGCGTTGGATATGGGCTTAGTCAACACCGTTGTGCCATACGCCGACCTTGAGAAAGAGACCGTGCGTTGGTGTCGTGAAATGTTACAAAACAGCCCGATTGCGTTACGTTGCCTCAAAGCCGCGTTAAATGCCGACTGCGACGGACAAGCCGGTTTACAAGAGCTTGCCGGCAACGCCACCATGCTGTTCTACATGACCGAAGAAGGGCAAGAAGGGCGTAATGCCTTCAACCAAAAACGCGAGCCGGACTTCAGCAAATTTAAGCGTAATCCGTAATCTGACCTAAAATAAAGGACGAACTATGACAACTCGCAGTTATCAGCTTTACCGTTATCGTATTCCGGTTGATGCGCAGGTGGTATTGCGTAACCGTTTTTTGAAACAGCGGGAAGGCTTGTTGGTGCAGGTGAAGTGCGGTGTGCACGAAGGTTGGGGCGAGATTGCACCGTTGCCGGAATTCAGCCAAGAAACCTTGGAGCAGGCACAGGCGCAGACCGCACTTTGGTTGCGGCAATGGGACGAAGCGCGCAGCCGTAATCAAAAACTGCCGCTAGACGGCTTATATCCATCGGTGGCGTTCGGCTTAAGTTGTGCGTTGGCAGAGATGAAAGGCGAGTTGGGCGAGTCGGGCAATTATCAAGCCGCACCGCTATGTTACGGCGACCCCGACGAGTTGTACGAGCAACTGGAACAAATGCCGGGTGAAAAGGTGGCGAAAGTCAAAGTCGGTTTGTATGAAGCCAATCGTGACGGTTTGATTGCCGATATGCTGCTCGAAGCCGTACCGGATCTCAAATTGCGTCTTGATGCTAACCGCGCTTGGACGCCGGCAAAGGCGCAGCAGTTTGCTAAATACGTCAAAGCGGAACATCGCGCCCGAATTCAGTTTTTGGAAGAGCCGTGTAAAACCCAAGCGGAAAGCCGTCAATTTGCGGCTGAAACCGGGATTGCGATCGCGTGGGACGAAAGCGTGCGTGAAGCTGATTTTCAGGTCGTCGCCGAACCGCACTTGGCGGCGATCGTGATTAAACCGACCTTAGTCGGCTCATTGCAACGTTGTGTCGAACTGATTCGACAAGCGCAACAACAGGGGATTATGGCGGTGATCAGCTCCTCGATTGAATCCAGTTTCGGTTTGACGCAGTTGGCACGGATTGCGCAACAATATACGCCGACGGTGATTCCCGGTCTGGATACGTTGGATTTAATGGATTTCCAGTTGATCCGCCCTTGGCAAGGATCAACCCTGCCGTTGGTCGGTTTGGACAGCGAGTGGGTTGAAAAAATCGGATAAATAGCTATTATTAAAAAATTGTTATAATATGGCGATAGTCACCTTGTGAAATCATTTGCAAGGCGTAGGATAAGAGAACATGACGAAAAAAATTCTATTATTAAACGGTCCGAACCTGAATATGTTGGGTAAGCGCGAACCACAGCATTACGGCAGCTTGACGCTGGCGGATATTGAGCAGCAATTACAACAACAGGCGGCGCAAGCCGGATTGGAATTAGATTGTTTCCAAAGCAACAGCGAAGAAAAGCTGATTAATAAAATTCACCAAGCCTTTGAGCAAGCGGATTTTATCCTGATTAATCCGGCGGCGTTCACCCACACCAGCGTAGCGCTGCGCGACGCGTTGTTGGCGGTGAATATTCCGTTTGTTGAAATTCATCTGTCGAATGTGCACGCACGCGAACCGTTCCGTCATCATTCTTATCTGAGCGACAAGGCCGTCGGCGTAATTTGCGGTTTAGGCGCGCAAGGCTATCAATTCGGCTTGCAATTCGCACAACAATATTTGCTTGGCAAAAAATAGTAAAAAAGCCTGATTTGCGACAAATTTCAGGCAAAATGCAGATTTTTATCGCCAAAATGCCAGAATTCAGGTAATCTCTGCGTTTAATGTAAATCAATATAATGTTACGGCTCTGTTGCGGAGAAGATCTTGTCAATTGAGCGGTAATGTCACTTAAATTTCAATCAGCGGAATCAAAACATGGATATTCGTAAAATCAAAAAATTAATCGAATTAGTCGAAGAGTCGGGCATTATGGAAATCGAAATTTCCGAAGGGGAAGAATCGGTACGTATTAGCCGTGGTACCCCGGCGCCTGCTGCGGTTCAATATACGTTACCTGCGGCAGCGCCGGCAGCAGTCGCGCCAAGTGCGGTTGCCGCACCTGCAGCGCCAACCGCAGCGGCTCCGGCAGCAGCGGAAGTTTCCGGACATGCGGTACGTTCGCCGATGGTTGGTACTTTCTACCGTAGTCCTAGCCCGGAAGCCTCTCCGTTCGTAGAAGTGGGCAGCACGGTTAAAGTCGGTGACGCGCTGTGCATTGTGGAAGCAATGAAAATGATGAACCGTATCGAAGCGGATAAAGCCGGTGTGGTGAAAGCGATTTTAGTTAACGACGGTGAAGCCGTTGAGTTTGATCAATCGCTGATCATCATCGAATAAGTTGATGACCAAGCAAGGCTGACCGCACTTTGCGTTCAGTCGTTATAGCATATTAATGCGGAAACGGATAATCGTATGTTAGAAAAAGTTGTTATTGCCAACCGTGGCGAAATCGCCCTGCGTATTTTGCGCGCCTGTAAAGAGTTAGGCATTAAAACCGTTGCGGTGCATTCAACCGCAGACCGTGAATTAAAACACGTCTTGCTGGCAGATGAAACCATCTGTATCGGACCTGCGCCGTCGAGTAAAAGTTATTTGAATATTCCGGCGTTGATCGCTGCCGCCGAGGTGAGTGGCGCGGACGCCATTCACCCGGGCTATGGTTTCTTATCGGAAAATGCCGATTTTGCCGAACAAGTCGAACGTTCCGGTTTTGTGTTTATCGGACCGACTGCGGATGTGATTCGTTTAATGGGCGACAAAGTGTCGGCGATTAATGCGATGAAAGCCGCAGGCGTGCCGTGCGTGCCGGGTTCTGACGGACCGGTCGGCAATGATGTGAAGAAAAATAAAGAGATTGCCGAACGTATCGGTTATCCGGTGATTATTAAAGCTTCCGGCGGCGGCGGCGGGCGCGGTATGCGCGTGGTGCGTTCTGCCAATGAATTGGAAGAGTCGATTGCGATGACCAAATCGGAAGCGAAAGCGGCATTTAATAATGACGTGGTGTATATGGAAAAATATTTGGAAAATCCACGCCATGTGGAAATCCAGGTATTAGCCGACACCCACGGCAATGCGGTTTATCTTGCCGAACGCGATTGTTCCATGCAGCGCCGCCACCAAAAAGTGGTGGAAGAAGCGCCGGCACCGGGGATCAGCGAAGAACTGCGCCGCGACATCGGCAGCCGTTGTGCCAAAGCCTGTGTTGAAATCGGCTATCGCGGTGCCGGTACATTCGAGTTTTTATATGAAAACGGTGAATTCTATTTCATCGAAATGAACACCCGCATTCAGGTGGAGCACCCGGTCACCGAAATGATCACCGGAATTGACTTGGTGAAAGAGCAATTGCGCATTGCTTCCGGCTTGCCGCTATCGTTCACGCAAGACGATGTGAAGGTGAAAGGGCACGCGATTGAATGTCGGATCAATGCCGAAGATCCGCGTAACTTCCTGCCGTCTCCGGGTAAAGTCACCCGTTTGCATACCCCGGGCGGTTTCGGTATTCGCTGGGATTCGCATATCTATGACGGTTACACCGTACCACCGCACTACGATTCCATGATTGCCAAACTGATCAGCTACGGCGAAAATCGTGACGAAGCGATCAGTCGAATGCGCAATGCGTTGTCTGAGGTGATCATCGAAGGTTTAAAAACCAATATTCCGCTACATGAATTGATTATGGAAGATCCGAATTTCCAACAAGGTGGCACGAACATTCACTATCTTGAGAAAAAACTCGGTATGCACGATTAATTTTGTGATGAATATGTAACGTAGTAACAGTGTTTCCAAAAAACAGGAAGCACAGTTGCTACTTTTGCTATCGATGTCGGGCATTTTATACCTTGCCGGCAGTCTAAGAGTGGAATCAAACGATTCCACTTTTTTTCACTTTGATCTTGTTCTTCTCACGATGAGGTATTCAGATGACGTTGCAACAAAAGTATCGACAAGCCAGTAAAGAGGCCCGTTGGGCATTGGGTTTGACCGTATTATATGTGATTGGTTGGTGTCTGTGCGCCTATCTGCCGAGCGGCACGCATGGACCGATTGGTTTTCCGCTCTGGTTTGAGCTCGCCTGTATCTACCTGCCGGTGCTGTTTATCGTGGTGGCGTATTGGGTGATTCGTATTGTGTATCTGGATTTTGATTTGGATAATCATGCTGATAGCAGCGTGAAACAGGAGGTAAAATAATGAACTTAGGCATTATTTTACCACTGGTTATTTATCTGGCATTTGTGTTTGGCGCGGCGATTTATGCTTATGTGAAACGTAGCAAAGGGGATTTTCTGACCGAATATTATGTCGGCAACCGTTCGATGACGGGCTGGGTGTTGGCAATGACCACCGCCTCGACGTATGCCAGCGCCAGTTCATTTATCGGCGGACCGGGAGCTGCGTATAAGTTCGGTTTGGGCTGGGTACTGCTGGCGATGATTCAAGTGCCGGCGGTGTGGCTTGCCTTAGGTGCATTGGGCAAAAAATTCGCATTGTTATCGCGCGAAAGCAAGGCGCTCACCATCAACGATTTATTATTGCACCGTTACAAAAATAAATATCTGGTTTGGATCGCCTGCGTTGCGCTGTTAATCGCTTTTTTTGCGGCAATGACGGTGCAATTTATCGGCGGTGCCAGATTACTGGAAACGACAATCGGCATTAGCTACACCCAATCATTATTGATTTTTGCCCTAACGGTCGGCATTTACACCTTTATCGGCGGTTTCCGTGCGGTGGTGCTGACCGACACCATTCAAGGGACAGTGATGATTTTCGGCACGTTGATTTTATTGATTGCGGTGATTTATGCCGCCGGCGGAGTGGAAAGTGCGGTGGCGGCGTTGGCGGCGCAAGATCCGCAACTGGTCAGCCCGTATGGTCCGAATGAGATGTTGGATTTTCAGTTTATGGCATCGTTTTGGATTTTAGTCTGTTTCGGCGTGGTCGGCTTGCCGCATACGGCGGTGCGCTGTATGGCATTTAAAGACAGTAAAGCGTTACACGGCGGAATGTTCATCGGTACGATTGTGCTGACGATTATTATGTTGGGTATGCACTTGTCCGGCGCTCTTGGGCGCGCGATTTTACCGGAGTTGACGATTCCGGATCAGGTGATCCCGACGCTGATGTTGCAGGTATTGCCGCCGATTGTTGCCGGCATTTTCTTGGCTGCGCCGATGTCGGCGATTATGTCGACCATTGACGCGCAATTGATTCAATCGTCGGCGATCTTCGTGAAAGATATTTATCTGGCGGCAAAACCGGAAGCGGCACGGAACCAGCGTAAGATCGGAATATTTTCTTCAATGGCAACCTTGGTGCTGACCGCACTTTTAGTGTTGGCGGCGCTTAATCCGCCGGATATGATTATTTGGTTGAATTTATTTGCCTTTGGCGGCTTGGAAGCGGCATTTTTGTGGGTGATCGTGTTGGGTTTATATTGGGAAAAAGCCAATGCTTACGGTGCCATCGCCTCAATGACGGTCGGATTATTCAGTTATATCGGATTGACGACCGCTTCACTGAAATTACTCGGTTTTCATGCCATTGTGCCGTCGTTGGTGCTTGGCTTGATCGCCTTTCTAATCGCCAATAAAATAGGCGAAAAACAGTTTATTGCAATGCAAACAACAATGGAAAAAACAGATGGCTTGGGTACAAATTAGAATCAACAGTAACGACAAACAGGCGGAAGCGATCAGCGAAGTGTTGGAAGCGCTCGGCTCGGTGTCGGTCACCTTTGTCGATAGTCAGGATACGCCGGTGTTCGAACCGCTGCCGGGCGAAACCCGTTTGTGGGGCAACACCGATGTGATCGCCTTGTTTGACGCGGAAACCGATATGCAGCAAATTGCAGCGGAATTAACGGCACAGGGCATTTTAAACGACAGTGTCAGCCATAAAATCGAACAGATCGAAGACAAAGACTGGGAACGGGAGTGGATGGAAAATTTCCATCCAATGCAATTCGGCAAACGCTTATGGATCTGCCCGAGCTGGCGACCCGTGCCGGACGAAAGTGCGGTCAACGTAATGCTCGATCCGGGCTTGGCGTTTGGCACCGGCACGCACCCGACCACCGCACTTTGCCTGCAATGGCTGGACGGCTTGGATTTAAACGGCAAAACCGTCATCGACTTTGGTTGCGGTTCCGGCATTCTGGCTATTGCCACCTTGAAGTTAGGCGCGAAACAAGCAATCGGTATCGACATCGATCCGCAAGCCATCCTTGCCAGCCGTGATAATGCCGAACGCAACGGCGTAGCCGATCGCTTGCAGTTATTTCTCGCCAAAGATCAACCGAAAGATTTGCAAGCCGATGTAGTGGTGGCGAACATCTTAGCAGGCCCGCTGAAAGAACTCGCCGAACCGATTATCGCGTTACTCAAACCGAACGCAGATTTAGGGCTGTCCGGCATTCTCGCCAACCAAGCACAAGCCGTATGCGAAGCCTATCAAAGCCAAGTGCGGTTAGAACCCGTGGCGGAACAGGAAGAATGGTGTCGGATTACGGGGAATAAAATCGGTTAAGCTTTCATTTGAACTAAAATCGGCTGCTTGTCAATCGTTAAGCTGCCGATTGGTTTCGTTTTTCGAGATTATTTTCGCTGTTTTTTTAACCAGATCAAAAAAATGCAAAAAAACGCATTTTGGATAAAAAATGTACTTCCCTAATTGGTAAAAAGTGCGTATTATAGCCCCCCTTGTTCGATGACGGTTCTGTAACCGAATAAGCGCTCATCCCATATCACCTTGCCTGAGGGCGTTTTGTTTGGCATGAACCCTTATTTTTGCGGGATGTATTTTTGTGGTGGTGGTTGTTTGTGCGCATTGGAAAATTTCAATTAAAAAATCGCGTCTTATTAGCCCCCATGGCAGGGATAACCGATCAGCCGTTCAGACGACTTTGTGCCCGCTATCATGCCGGCATGAGTTACTCTGAAATGATGTCGGCGAATCGTGATGTTTGGCACACGGAAAAATCGCGTTTGCGTGTGGCACATCACGTAGAAATCGGAATTAATGCCGTGCAGATTGCAGGCAGTGATCCGTTGGAAATGGCACAGGCGGCGGCATTGAATGTGGAATGCGGCGCACAGTTGATTGATATCAATATGGGCTGTCCGGCTAAAAAGGTAAACCGTAAAATGGCGGGTTCGGCATTGTTACAATATCCTGATTTAGTCGAGAAAATTCTGCACGAAGTGGTGTCGGCGGTGGATGTTCCGGTCACGCTGAAAATTCGGACAGGGTGGGATAAAAGCAATAGAAATTGTGTTGAAATCGCCAAAATAGCGGAGCAAAGCGGGATTCAGGCCTTGACCGTGCATGGCAGAACCCGTAGTTGTTTATACGAAGGTGAAGCCGAGTATGAACATATTCGCGCGGTGAAACAACAGATTTCTATTCCGGTGATCGCCAATGGCGATGTGACATCACCGCAAAAAGCGAAATACGTTCTGGATTATACCGGAGCGGATGCCGTGATGGTTGGCCGGGGCGCACTCGGACAACCATGGCTGTTTCGACAGATTGAGGCTTTTTTGCAATCGGGTGAGCTGATGGCTGAACCGGATTTGGCAGAAAAGTGTCAGGTGGCACTCGAGCATATTCAAGGCTTGCACGATTTTTACGGCGAGCAGAAAGGCTATCGGGTTGCCCGTAAACACGTAGCTTGGTATTTGGATAACATCAAACCAGATTCTGCTTTTAAATGTACTTTCAATACGATTACTGATCCTCAGCGGCAGTTGAGCGTGTTGGAAGAGTTTCTTGACTCAATCCAATAGCGGATTGGGGTGATTTTTTTAGTTAAATGGAACACATAACAATGTTAGAACAACGTAGCAATTCCGAAGCATTAACCGTTTCAACCTTAAATGCACAATCTCAAATTACAAACAAACCATTAAGAGATTCCGTAAAACAAGCGTTGAAAAACTATTTGGCCCAATTAAACGGGCAAGATGTGAATGATCTTTATGAGTTGGTATTATCCGAAGTCGAACACCCGATGTTAGATATGGTGATGCAATACACCCGGGGCAACCAAACCCGTGCGGCAAATATGTTGGGTATCAATCGCGGCACGCTACGCAAAAAACTAAAAAAATACGGTATGGGTTGATGTTAGGTTTTTAAAATCAAGTTTAATAAGAACGGTCGCTGAAGGAATTTGGCGACCGTTTTTTATATCGGTGGCTGAGCGAAGTCGAAGCCACTTTTAAGCCCACTGATAGCGCAAGTTACAAACTTGTGCCATCAAGGTCATCTAATGATTGCAATTAAACAATAGAGGAATTTCGTATTCTTATCTATTTCTTAATGTCAGAAAATATTGATAGATTGCCATTACCGCCTTTTCGACTTTTGCTGCGTGTTCTTGTGTATCTTTGGCAGAAGGGTGATCATCTAAATTGAGATCATCGCCCTCAAAATAAGCGAATGAACGAATTAAATCATATTGCTCTTGGATTTTATTGGGTAAATTTCCCCAATCGGAGACTTTAGCACCAATAATATAGCCCGAACACCACGAATCCAAAATCACAAAATCATCAGTGCTTTCATCAAAATAAGCATAAAATAACGGGCTGTTTAAGCGTTGTATGACATCATTATAATGACGGAAAATTAAAGATAATAAGAGATTAAATGTATTTGCATCTGGTATGCTTTCTTGTGCATTTTCATCAAAAATAGCAGGTAACCATTGGTTTGGTGTCACTAATTCAGGGCTGGATAGCACTGCAGTAAGCAAGCCGTCTAATTCGCTTAAGCTTAAAATATTATAGCCATTTTCACGTTCCGAACCATATTCTAAAAGCAAGTTATCTAATAATGCTAATTCTTCATCTTCTAAAGATTCGTCTAATTGTGGCATAAAATTTTTCTCCGTTTCATTATTGGGTTATCATGCACAAGCGATCATTTTGCAACTACAATATTTTCAATCGCCTGTTTGGTAGTATTATTAAAAGAGCAATGTTTTCGGGTATTCTGATTTTGGCAGAATGGACAAGTTTTTTACTTATAATTTAAAAAAGTGCTTTAAAATTAATCGCTATAAGGCTTTAATGCACTTTTTAGCAATAATTTTTCTACTATACCAAAATAGAATATACTTATAAAGTAAATACGTTACAACAAGATCTAATTACTAGGCTGTCATTTTTAGGTATATCCTAAATTTTTAAGGAAATTATATATTTTTGTTGATTTTTATTTTAAATCGTTCTTGCATGATCTTTTTATATTCGAGATCATATTCATCATCTAAAAAATCTGAATCTCTATATAGACCCAATAAGGATGGCGGAACGAGAAATTCGATCCTCCTAGATAGTAAACTTTCAACAATGTTATATGGCTCTGAATCTTCATGATAATCTACAGCATAAAGCCCCCAACAATTATTAATGAAAGGATCAATCACATCATATATAAACTTTAGTGTTTCCAATGAAAAATCAGTATTAATAGGAGGGCTGCTATGTTGTATAGAATTTCTTAATTCACCAAATTTCTTATAAACTTTTTTATTGGGTAAGGGCATTCTAGTTGTAATCCATAGTCTTTCTGGTAATTCACTATATGTAATTGATTTGGCACTTTTAATAAGCTTGTAGTACAGATAATTCAGACCACATATAATTATCAGAGCTATAAAAAGCAGAATGATAGTTAGCATGTTGTAATGCGGCTAACCCTAAGTCTAACATATGTTTTGAAATTTTATCTAAATTCATATTTATTTCTCTTTAGAAAGTTTATCAAGCAGAAAATCAATCCATTTTTGAGAATATAAATATGAATCGTATCCATCCACGTAAGCGGAATACTCACTTCTAAAATTCTTAATTATACCTCTAGGTCTTGCATTATATTTTTTCCAACAATTGGTGTGATCGTTCATGTTGAACTTAGGGTATACTATTTTTATTGCCTCAACTACCCTTTTAGGTCTAAATTTGAATGGGAATTCAATTCCTTTTAGAAAACCAATAGCATTATCATATTGCATTCGTTTTTCATCAGATAGTTTATCTACATTTATAAACTCTATTGCTAGATCGGATGATTTTAAATGATTGATAATCTTAGGTATCAAAAAAACAGATATTCGATAATTCTGGCTATTTAGTATATCTTCATTTAATGTTCCCCTATAACCATCCATAAACTCTCTTATAGATTTATAAGTCTAGGTTTGAAATTCTTTCATTGCATTAATTTGTGATTGCTCGGAAACATTACTTAATTGCATTGCAATCGCTAGATTTGTTTTTAGTGCATATTCTTCGCCAAACTCGTTTACTAATAATGTTTCAAAATTATTTAGTGCTGCTTGGCACTCTCCACTGACAATAATATCTAGAGTAGGAAGTCCTCTATGTTCAATTTTATTTCTTAATAAAATTAAAAATTCTAAGTTGGCTTTTTCTGCTTTGCATCTATCTTGCCAATATTCTTTTAAACATTTATTTAATTTCCACGCTTTTTCTTGTCCATCTATTATCTTAAGATTGCCTTTATTATCTTTGTAAAAATAATTGATTCCAGTCTTTTCAAAAATAGCATGAAATAACGAAGTATAAGCAATAATTATATTTACTATAAATCCATGAGTCTTAAATTGTGTATATGGGTTATTATAAGTAGATACAGCTAGTAACGAAAATTCCCTTGCTTTTCCTAAAAGATTTCCATATTCTAGATCGTATATATTGATCGCATTTTTTTGAGAAGTTATTTTTCTAAATTGTTCTTTACTAATTAATTTAAGGTTATGAGATAGATAGTTTCTACTTGATTTTTCTATGTAATTGTACCATTTTTTGCTAAGATAAGTTTTGCATGTACTCGTTTTTAACCCTGAATATAAGGACAATTCATTTAAAGTGAATTCACTTTCTGATTTTTTTATCTAATAAGAAATCATAAGCTAAATCTATATTAGCATATCTATTATTCATAATTTAATCTTCCATTATTTAAATATAAAAAAGGACGAGCCAAAACTCATCCTTTTATTAATATCTATTTCAACACAACCCTCGCATTCCTAAACAACCGCATCCAAGCCCCATCTTCAGACCAGTCTTCCGGATACCAAGAGTTGCTGACTGCTCTAAATACGCGTTCCGGGTGTGGCATCATAATGGCGACGCGTCCGTTGCGGTTGCTAAGTGCGGTAATGCCGTCCACTGAGCCGTTCGGGTTGGCCGGGTAGGTTTCGGTTGGTTGCAGGTTATTGTCGATATATTGCGCGATGATGAGGTTTTGCTCACGCAACTGTGCCAATTGCTGATCATTTTTGAATTCAACCCGACCTTCGCCGTGGGAAACGGCGATTGGCATATGTGAGCCTGCCATGCCGTTGAACCACAACGAATTGCTGTCGTTGATACGTACCAACGCCGCGCGCGCTTCAAAACGTTCGGAGGTGTTGCGTACAAAGCGCGGCCATGCTTCCGTGCCGGGAATGATTTCGGCAAGGTTGGAGAGCATTTGGCAGCCGTTACATACGCCCAAGCTCAAGGTGTTTTCACGTTGGAAGAAGGCGGCGAATTGATCGCGAAGTGCGGTATTGAACAGAATGGATTTCGCCCAACCGCCGCCTGCGCCTAGTACATCGCCGTAAGAGAAGCCGCCGCAAGCGACCAAAGCGTTGAATGAATCGAGGCTGATACGTCCGCTCATCAGGTCGCTCATATGGACGTCAATCGAATCAAATCCGGCACGGTCAAACGCCGCTGCCATTTCAACATGGCTGTTTACTCCTTGTTCGCGCAACACCGCAATGCGTGGTTTTATGCCGGTGGCGATATAGGGCGCAGCGATGTCTTCGCTTGGATTGTAGCTTAATTGTGCCGACAAGCCTTTATTGTTCGGATCTTTCTTGGTGGAGAATTCTTGATCGGCGCAAGTCGGGTTGTCGCGCAGGCGTTGCATTTGGTGGGTCAGTTCCGCCCAGATACCACGCAGTTCATTGCGCGATTGCTGTAAGACGACTTCAGCGTCACGGCGGATAATAAATTCATCGCCGACGGTGACCGTGCCGAGATCATGGCTGACCGCACTTAACCCGTGTTGTGCCAAAGTGCGGTTTACGCTGTCTAAATCGGCGGTGCGAACTTGAATCACTGCGCCCAACTCTTCGTTAAACAGCACGTTTAAGTTGTCGTTGCCGAGGGCGGCGATATTCACATCAACCCCGCAATGACCGGCAAATGCCATTTCGGCAAGCGTTACAATCAAACCGCCGTCGGAACGGTCGTGGTAAGCCAGTAATTTATCGTCGGCAACCAGTTGTTGGATGGCGCCATAGAAGCCTTTCAGTTTGGCTGAATCAACCACATCGGCGGCGTTGTCGCCCAGTTGTTTATACACCTGCGCCAGTGCGGTTGCGCCCAAGCGGTTGTTGCCTTCGCCCAAGTCGATCAGCAAGAGACGGCTGTCGCCTTTGTCGGTTCTTAATTGCGGCGTAACGGTTTTGCGCACATCTTCCACCCGTGCAAAAGCACTGATCACTAAGGATAATGGCGCAGTGACTTGTTTGTTTTCGCCGTTTTCCTGCCAAGTGGTTTTCATCGACATTGAATCTTTACCGACCGGAATGGTTAAGCCCAATGCCGGACAGAGTTCTTCGCCGACCGCTTTCACCGCCGCATATAAACCGGCGTCTTCGCCTTTGTGTCCGGCGGCAGACATCCAGTTGGCGGAGAGTTTAATCCGTTTAATATCGCCAATCTGAGTGGCGGCGATATTGGTGATCGATTCGGCAACCGCCATGCGTGCCGACGCAGCGAAGTTCAATAACGCAATCGGCGCCCGTTCGCCGATGGACATCGCTTCGCCGTAGTAGCTGTCAAGGCTGGCGGTGGTCACGGCGCAGTCGGCAACCGGGATTTGCCACGGTCCGACCATCTGATCGCGCGCCACCATGCCGGTGACAGAGCGGTCGCCGATGGTGATTAAGAAGGTTTTTTCCGCGACTACCGGCAGGCGTAACACGCGGTGCAGTGCTTCACTGAGATTAATTGCTTGCGTGTCTAGCGCAGGATTTTTGACGACCGCACTTTGCACCTCGCGGATCATTTTCGGTGGTTTGCCGAGCAGCACATTTAACGGCATATCAATCGGTTTATTGTTGAAATGGCTGTCGCTGAGGGTCAAGTGCGGTTCAGCCACCGCTTCGCCGATCACCGCATAAGGCGCGCGTTCGCGTTGGCACAGTTGTTCGAACAGCGGCAATTGATCCGCTGCCACTGCCAACACATAGCGTTCTTGCGATTCGTTACACCAAATTTCCAACGGGCTCATGCCCGGTTCGTCACTCAGGATTTTGCGCAACTCAAAGTTGCCGCCGCGTCCGCCGTCATTGACCAATTCCGGCATCGCATTGGAGAGACCGCCTGCGCCGACATCGTGGATAAACAGAATCGGGTTGTCGTCGCCCAGCTGCCAGCAGCGGTCGATCACTTCTTGACAACGGCGTTCCATCTCCGGATTGTCGCGTTGCACCGAAGCAAAATCCAAATCTTCTTTCGATTTGCCTGAAGTCATCGAGGAAGCTGCACCGCCGCCCAAGCCGATATTCATCGCCGGGCCGCCGAGTACAATCAATTTTGCGCCGACCGGAATTTCGCCTTTGGCAACGTGTTCGCCACGGATATTGCCGATTCCGCCGGCAAGCATAATCGGTTTGTGATAACCGCGCACTTCCACCCCGTTAAAACTGTTCACTTTTTCTTCATAAGTGCGGAAATAGCCCAACAGCGCAGGGCGACCGAATTCATTGTTAAACGCCGCGCCGCCGAGCGGGGCCTCCAACATAATATCCAATGCCGACGCGATACGGTTCGGTTTGCTTAACGGATTTTCCCACGGCTGTTCAAAGTGCGGTACAAGTAAGTTGGACACCGAGAAACCGACCAAACCGGCTTTGGGTTTTGCACCGCGTCCGGTCGCGCCTTCATCGCGGATTTCACCGCCTGAACCGGTCGCCGCGCCCGGGAACGGGGAAATCGCAGTCGGGTGGTTGTGGGTTTCCACTTTCATTAAAATGTGCGCGTCTTCTTGATGATAGCGATATTTTCCGTCGCTGTCGGCAAAAAAACGCCCGACTTTCGAGCCTTCCATCACCGCCGCATTGTCTTTATACGCCGACAGCACAAAATCAGGGGTTTGCTCAAAGGTATTTTTAATCATCTTAAACAGTGATTTCGGCTGTTTCTCGCCGTCGATCACCCAATCGGCATTAAAAATTTTATGCCGGCAATGTTCGGAATTCGCTTGGGCAAACATATACAGTTCGATATCGACCGGATTGCGTTTCAGTTGGGTGAACTGTTCGAATAAATAGTCGATTTCATCTTCCGCCAATGCCAAACCTAAATTGAGATTGGCTTGTTCAAGTGCGGTTCTGCCGTGTTGCAGAATATCAACGGTGGTGAACGCTTTCGGTTCGGCGTGGCTGAACAGGGCTTGGGCATCTTGTGGAGTTTCGATCACCGTTTCCAGCATACGGTCATGTAAAAGTGCGGTCAGGGTTTGGGTTTGTTGTGCGGTGAGGGGGGAGGTGGTTTGAAGATAATATGCGAGACCGCGTTCGAGGCGTTTGACTTTCTCTAAGCCGGAATTATGCGCAATATCGCTGGCTTTGGAAGACCAAGAGGAGATTGTGCCGATTCGCGGGATCACGATAAAACAACTGCCGCTCGGTTCATGCTCCGCCAATGTCGGACCATAATGCAGCAACTGTTCTAACTGCTCGGTTTCCGTTGGCGTTAGTGCCTGTGTCAAATCGGCAAAGTGCAGATATTCGGCATAGCAATCGCTGACAGGCAGCTCGGCTTGGCGGAATCGGGTCATTAATTGGTTTAAGCGAAAATCAGAGAGAGCGGGAGAGCCGCGGAAAATTTGCATCATCGTCATTTACCGTATTTTACCGTAGGTGAAAGAGGGAGTTAAAAAATCGCCTATATTGTACAGGAAAGCATGTGCGAACGGAACAGATTTGGTTTTCTGCACAAGAACAGTTAAAATGCGTTATCTTAGACGGCGGCATTGGCGATAAAACGGAACGGTTATTTGAAAGGCTTAATACTACGCACGATTTTTGCAATCGGTTTATTGCTGTGGGCAATCGACATGGTTTTCCCGTGGCAAAAAATCATGTCGTCGGAGAAAAATCACTATGTGACGGTGTTGGAAAAAGGCGAGCTGGTGGTCGGTACGGTGAATAATCCGGTCTATTATTTTATCGGCAATGACCAAGCACAAGGCTTGGAATATGAATTGAGCGCGGCGTTTGCCGACTATCTGGGCGTGCGGTTGAAGGTTGTCAGCTTGGATAACAGCAGCCAATTGTTCGAGGCGTTAAAGCGCGGTCAGATTGATATGGCGGCGGCGGGTTTGCGTTATCAAAATGAAAAAAATGACGATTTTCAAACCGGTCCGGGTTATACCTCCGCCTCTTGGCAATTGGTGTATCGCATGGGTGAGGCGCGTCCGAAAAATTTTGCCGAAGTCGCCACCTCGATTTTGATTCCGTTTAATCAAGAATTGATCACCTTGTTACAGCAAAATAAAGCGCAGTTTTCAAACCTAAATTGGCAAGTGAATGAAAATCTGACCCAAGAAGAAATTTTGTTAATGGTGGCGGAAGGCAAACAGGATTATGCCATCGCCGCTTCGATTGATATCGCCTCGGCACAGCAGATTAAACCGCAATTAAAAGTGGCGTTTGATGTCAGTGAAGAGTCGAGTGTGCATTGGTATTTTTCCAAAAATACCTATAACGAATTGCAAGCGGCGTCATTGGAATTCATGCATACCGCACTTGAGAACGGCTTAGTGGCACGCCTAGAAGAAAAATATTTCAACCATATGCGTAATTTTGACTACGTTGATGCGCGCACTTATTTGAACGCGATCGAAAATGTGTTGCCGAAATATATTGATTATTTCAAACGTTATAGCGGTGAGTTGGAGTGGCACACGCTGGCGGCAATCGCTTATCAGGAATCCCATTGGAACGAAACCGCCACTTCGCCGACCGGCGTGCGTGGGATTATGATGTTGACCAAAGACACCGCCGAACGGATGAATGTGAAAGATCGCACCAATGCCGAACAAAGCATTCGCGGCGGGGCGGAGTATTTGCATATGTTAATGCGCCAAATCCCCAACACCGTGCGGCAGGAAGATAAAATTTGGTATGCGCTGGCGGCGTATAATATGGGCTTGGGGCATTTGCTGGACGTGCGCCGTCTCACCAAAGAATTGGGCGGCGATCCGGATAACTGGCTGGATGTGAAAAACAACCTGCCGCTGTTGGCGGAAAAGCGTTACTATTCCAAATTGAAATACGGTTATGCGCGCGGTTATGAAGCCTATGCTTATGTAGAAAATATCCGCCGTTATATGAGCAGCATTAGCAAGCATTACCGCCTGAAAGAGATTGAAAAAGCGATTGATCGCAAACTGACCCCGGCAGATACCAGTAATAACACACAAGAAAACGACTATGGGATTCCGCTAAGTTAAAAGGAGAATAATATGAGAAGAGCACGGGTATTTTTTAAACCGAAACGATCCCTTTCACTGCAAAACAACCACCGCCGCTTATTGCGTTTGCGTCGCCGTAAACATATCAAAGCGCGAATCGAAGAACGGCATTGGTTTCAGTTTTTGGTGGAGCAGGAGTAAACATGCCGAATGATTGCAATACGTTGAATTCAGAAGGAAAGAATATGTTGGATAATCCGATTTCTGAGGCGGATAAAACTTCGCGCCAAAAAGCCATTCAATTTGCGATTGATAATAATCGACTTGAGGGAATTGAAACCACTGCTGAAATGCTGAAACTATCGAATGAATGGATTAACGGACACATTACCTTTAATGCATTTAAGGAAAAAATGTATGAAGTACACGGGATCTGATCCCTATATTTATGCAAATGGCGTGCTGAGAAACCGATTTAATATACAAGATCAAGTCGAACTCGATATTAAAGAAAAGGCGATCAGCTATATTAATACCGCCTCTCTAGCGGAAAGCCCAATTAAAGGGCAATTTGATTTAGCGCATTTACAAGCAATTCATAAACATTTATTTCAAGATATTTACCCATGGGCAGGTGAAATTCGTGACGGCTACCTACAAAAAGGCGGTCAGGATTTTATAATAGGATACCGAATTGTGCCTGAAGCTAAAAAATTATTTCAGCAACTGAAACAGGAAAAATATTTAACGATAACAGCGGCAGAAAACATGGCGGCGCGATTAGCCTATTATTTAGGTGAAATTAATGCTATGCATCCATTTCGAGAAGGAAGTGGTCGAGTACAACGGATTTTTATTGCGCAACTCGCTAAAAATGCAGGCTATGATTTACATTTTAACGGTATAACACAAGAGCAAATGATTGAAGCCTCTAAGCAAGCCCACCGATTAAATTACTCGCCGTTGGAACAAATGATTGCGGAACGGTTAAGTTTACTTTCTGTTGAATAGAAATCCTCTGACTTGTTCCAAATCAGAGGATTTTTTATTTACAATGTCAATAAATGGCGGTTTTTCTCTAACGTGGCTTTGCCGATGCCGGAGACATCGCTCAGTTGATCAATACTGATAAAATTGCCGTTTTTCTCCCGATATTCGACAATCGCTTCCGCTTTTTTGGCGCCGATGCCTAACAAGCCTTTTTCTAACTCTTGCGCGGTGGCGCTGTTCAAATTGATTTTTGCCGCAACGGTTTCAACAGTTGTTACCGCACTTGGGGCAGCGGCTTTGGTTTTATCGGCGAAAGATGGGGCGCTGATCATCGTGCCCAATAATGCCAACAGTGATAATTTTTTAAGATTTGATTTTAAACTCAACATAAAATTTCCATTATAAAGAAAAGGTTAATCAATAAAAAACGCCGTCGTTCATATCGGACGACAGCGTTACTTTGCCTTTATTTCATGCTTATGCCGAGTTCGGCGGAAAACTTTCTGAATCCGGATCGCAAAATTAACCAAAAGTGCGGTCAAGTTCTTGCTTATTGCACTTCTTTAATGCGCAGCTCGCGCGGCACTTCAAACACCGTATTTTCTTCGCAGCCTTGTAAATCCTCCACGCTGTCAACGCCCAACTCACGCAGGCGGCTGACCACTGATTGCACCAACACCTCCGGTGCGGAAGCGCCGGCGGTAATGCCAATCACGTTGATGTTTTTTAACCAATTTGGATCAATATCATCGGCATCGTCAATCAGTTTTGCCGGCACGCCCATACGTGAAGCCAATTCGGCTAAGCGATTGGAATTGGACGAGTTTTTCGAACCGACCACCAGCACTAAATCCGATTGTTGCGCCAATTCGGCCACCGCATTCTGGCGATTGGTGGTGGCATAGCAAATGTCATTTTTGCGCGGACCTTGAATCGACGGGTATTTCCGTTTCAAATTGTCGATAATCGAACTGGTATCGTTAATCGAAAGGGTGGTTTGGGTCATAAAAGTTAAATCGTCAGTTTGATTCAGCGGCAGATTGGCAATATCCTCCACTGATTCCACCAAATAAATGCCGCCGTCTTGATTGTCATATTGTCCCATTGTGCCTTCGACTTCAGGGTGTCCCTGGTGTCCGATCAAAATCGCTTTGGTGCCTTTGCGGCTGGCGCGCGCCACCTGCATATGCACTTTGGTCACCAGCGGGCAAGTGGCGTCGAATACTTTCAACCCACGTTCTTTCGCCTCTTGCCGCACTTGTTGCGAGACACCGTGTGCGGAGAAAATCACGATTGCACCGTTCGGCACTTCGTCCAGCTCTTCCACGAATACTGCGCCACGCTCACGCAATCCGTTGACCACAAAGCGGTTATGCACCACTTCATGCCGCACATAAATCGGTGCGCCGTGAATTTCCAACGCCAGTTCGACAATACTGATGGCGCGATCGACGCCGGCACAGAAACCGCGCGGATTGGCTAAAATAATCTTCATTTTACATCCTCTTTGTCTTTCGGTTTCTCAGGATTGACGAAATAATCCAAAATCAACAAACCGGCGCCCAGTGTAATCGCAATATCGGCGAAATTGAAAATCGGGTAATGATAAATATCCCAATAAAAATCCAAGAAATCGACCACGAAACCGTGGTAAGTGCGGTCAACCATATTTGCCAAGGCGCCGCCGATAATCAGGGCATAACCGCTATTTGCCAGTTTTTTATTGAAATCGCTACGTGCCAACCAGTAAATTAACAGTGCCGAAATGCCCAACGCCAGCGCAATAAAAAAGTATTTCTGCCAACCGCCGTGATCGGCTAAAAAACTGAATGCCGCACCGTAGTTGCGCACATAGGTCAGGTTGAAGACCGGCAAAATGTTGATACTTTCATACAGTTGGAAGTTTTTTACCACGATCCATTTGCTCAGTAGATCGAGAATAAAGGCAACCGCACTTATCCATAAAAACGGCAATCCGCTTTTCTTTTTCATTGATGACACCTCTAAAATGGCAAAGACGCTTTTGCTGCATAAAGCGAACAAGCGTCTTGGGTTATCATGTTTATCGAAATACGCTATAGAGGGGCGGATTAACTATCCGCCCGAACCAAATTTTATATTTTTCCATTGCAGATTAAATGCTTATACCGCACTTCGTAAACGGGCGGATAGTTAATCCGCCCCTACTTTGTCTTATAAATCAATCTGATGTACTTTACGTTTACGTTACGCAAACTTGCGCACTTCGCCTTCGCCGGCAACGTTTTCCACACAGCGACCGCACAAATGCGGATGTGCCGGATTCAAGCCGATGGTGTCGGAGTAGTGCCAGCAGCGCGGGCATTTTTCCTGTGGTGAGCGGATCACTTTCACCGCCAAACCGTTCAATTCACCCACTTCGACATCGGCTTGCGCCAACGGTTTTACTTCGGCTTTCGAGGTAATCAATACAAAACGCAATTCGTCGCCCAACTGTTGCAGCAACGGTTGTAATTGTTCATCGGCATAAACGGTCACTTCCGCCTCCAATGCCGAACCGATCACCTTGTCATTACGCGCCAATTCTAGTACACGGTTGACTTCCGACCGCACTTTAACAATTTGCTGCCAGTAAGCGTCGTTCATTTGCGCTTGTGTATCCAAAGCGAATAAGCCGTCGTAAAACTCTTCGGTAAACACAAATTCGCCACGCTCGCCCGGCAGATATGACCAGACTTCATCGGCGGTAAACGACAGAATCGGCGCAATCCAGCGCACCGCCGCTTCGGCGATATGGTAAAGTGCGGTTTGGCAGCTACGGCGCGCGAGGCTGTCGGCTTTGGTGGTGTATTGGCGATCTTTGATAATATCCAAATAGAACGAGCCCATCTCGATTGAGAAGAAGCGCATTAAGCGTTGCACGACCAAATGGAATTGATAGCTGTCGTAGCTTTCCGCAATCTCTTGTTGCGCTTGCAATGCGCAATCCACCGCCCAGCGATCCAATGAGATCATCTCGTCCGCTTGCACCATGTCAGTCTTCGGATCAAAACCGTTCAGGTTTGCCAACAAGAACCGCATGGTGTTACGGATACGGCGATACATATCGGCGGTGCGCTTAAAGTGGTCGTCCGACACCGCAATTTCGCCGGTGTAATCGGTCGAGGCAACCCATAAACGCAGAATATCCGCACCGTAGGTGTTCATCACTTTTTGCGGCTCAATGATATTGCCGATCGATTTCGACATTTTGCGCCCTTGCGCGTCAACGGTGAAACCGTGGGTCAGCACTTGGCGATACGGCGCTTTATTATCGGTGGCGGTGGAGAGCATTAACGAGGACATAAACCAACCGCGATGTTGATCCGAACCTTCCAAATACATATCCGCCGGCTGCCCGTTGAATTCAGGACGTGCCGCAACCACCGTGGCATAAGTTGCGCCGGAATCGAACCACACGTCTAAGGTATCGGGCACACGGCTGTATTGATCGGCTTCGTCGCCCAACAATTCTTTCGGATCCAGATCCCACCACGCTTGAATACCGCGCTTTTCCACGCGTTTTGCGACTTCTTCCAACAATTCCAGCGAACGCGGGTGCAGTTCCTCGGTTTGTTTATGGATAAACAACGCCATCGGCACGCCCCAGGTGCGCTGACGGGAAATACACCAGTCAGGGCGGTTTGCCACCATGGTTTCGATCCGCGCTTGCCCCCAGTCGGGAATCCATTGCACGCCTTTGATTTCGTTGAGTGCCGCTTGGCGCAAACCTTGGGTTTCCATGCCGATAAACCATTGCGGCGTGGCACGGAAAATAATCGGGGTTTTGTGTCGCCAGCAATGCGGATAGCTGTGCGCAATTTTTTGCATTTTCAGCAACGCGCCGGTTTCTTGCAATTTTTCAATCACCACCGGGTTGGCTTTAAACACATTTAACCCGGCAAAAAATTCGGCTTTGTCGTTGAACGAACCGTCGTCATTGACTAAATTCACCATTTGAATGCCGTATTTTTGCGCCACATTGTAGTCGTCCAAACCGTGATCCGGCGCGGTGTGTACCAAGCCGGTACCAGCTTCGGTGGTAACGTGATCGCCCAAAATCAACGGCACGCTGTAGGCATAGAACGGGTGGTTAAAGCGCAGCAATTCCAACTCCGCGCCTTTTGCCTCGCCGACAACCGCATAATCGCTCATGCCTAATTCTTTGGCGACGCTTTCAACCAACTCCTTAACCAAGATTAAGCGTTCAGTTGTTTCACCGTTCACTTGCACGAGTTGATAAGTCAGTTCAGGATTGATCGAGATCGCTTTGTTTGACGGCAACGTCCACGGCGTGGTGGTCCAAATCACCGCGGAAATCGTGCCGTTACCGCCGGCGTTAAATTTCGCTGCGACCGCACTTTGATCTTCCGCGGCAAAACGCACATAGATTGACGGCGATTTGTGTTCTTCATATTCCACTTCCGCTTCCGCCAATGAGGAGGCGCAATCCAAACACCAATGCACCGGTTTATAGCCTTTGTACAGATGGCCGTTTTTAATCACCTTGCCTAAGGTGCGGATAATATTGGCTTCGGTGTCGAAATTCATGGTTAAGTAAGGATTATCCCAATCGCCTAAAACCCCGAAACGGATAAAGTCGGCTTTTTGTCCTTCCACTTGCGACGCGGCATATTTGCGGCACTCTTCACGGAATTGCGCCGCGCTAATTTTTTGATTCGGTTTCCCGACCAAGCCCTCGACTTTCAGTTCAATCGGCAAGCCGTGGCAATCCCAACCCGGGATATACGGCGAATCATAGCCAAGTGCGGTTTTGGATTTTATGATGATGTCTTTCAGAATTTTATTCACCGCATGTCCGATGTGCAGCGTGCCGTTGGCATAGGGAGGGCCGTCGTGCAGGATAAAACTTTTTTTGCCTTTCGCCGCTTGGCGGATTTTTTGATACAGCGCTTGCTGATACCAATTTTCCAACATTTTCGGCTCACGCTTTGCCAAATCCCCACGCATCGGAAACCCGGTTTCCGGCAGATTGAGGGTGTTTTTGTAATCAACTGTAGTTTCAGACATTGTGTATTCCATGTTTTTAAGCAAATAATCGCCACATTATACGCAAAGTGCGGTGGGTTTTCGATAGTTTTTGGATAAGTCGTTATAGAAAAAAAGCAGGGCTGGAAAACAAAAGTGCGGTTTTGCAACCGCACTTGAACTCACTCTTTCTTCATCATCTGCATGAGTGTACGATAATTATTACAGCCGGGTTGGTTTTGGTTATCGCAGGCTTTACGGTACCAGATTTCGGCTTGTTTGAAATCCTGGGTCACGCCGAGCCCCTCGCTATACATCACGCCCAGACTGTTTTGTGCCGGCGGACTATTTTGCTCGGCGGCTTTTTGCAGCCAGTGCACGGCTTGTGCATAATCGGCTTTCACGCCTTGTCCGGCGCGGTACATCAATCCGAGATTATATTGTGCCGCCGGGTAGCCTTGATCTGCCGCTTTTTGAAACCAACGTAGCGCTTGCGCATAATCTTGTGCGACCCCTTGTCCGTCATAGTACAGCAAACCAAGATTAAATTGCGCCAAGGTAAATTCCTTATCCGCGGCTTTTTGAAACCATTGCCGCGCTTGCTGATAATCCGGATTTCCAGCCTTCCCGTCACGGTACAGCACGCCGAGGTTATATTGTGCCAGGGTGAAATCTTGCGCAGCGGCTTTGTGATACCAGTACAACGCTTGCGGATAATTCGGGGGCATCGCTTGCACATCGCTATACAGCGAGGCGAGATTATACTGTGATTTGGCGTCGCCTTGTTCTGCCGCTTTTTGAAACCAATGCCGTGCGAGCGGGTAGTCCTGTTTAACGCCTTCGCCTTCGCGGTATAACACGGCGAGCGCATATTGCGCTTCAGCCAGATTTTGTTCGGCGGCTTTTTGCAGCCACTGTGCGGCGAGTGCATAATCTTGTTTAACTTTCAGATACAGGTAGGCAAGGTCAAATTGTGCTTTGGCATGGTTTTGCTCAGCCGCTTGTTGCAACCAATACAGCGCCTGAGAATAATCTTGTGGAACACCAATACCGTCACGTGATAGCTGCCCAAGCGCATATTGCGCCTCGGCGAAGTTTTGCTCGGCAGCTTTTTTAAACCACATGACCGCTTGCCGATCACTCTCTGTGCCGCTGTCAGACAGAAAATAGTGATCGCCCAGCTCAAATTGAGCTTGCGCATCGCCTTGCGCTGCACGGGTTTGCAACTGTGCCAATGATTTCGCTTGTGCGACTAACGGTAAACTTAATACTAAAGCCAAAAGTGCGGTATAAAAATATTTCAGCATAAATTCCTCATCCTAGATTAAACGTTTAATTTGAAGATGCGCAGTCTGATCGTGGGACGGTTGCGGATGTTGGCAACTTGATGGCGCCGACCGCACTTTGATCTTTAATAACCTTGTTCACGGAGTGTACGGTAATTATCACAGCCGCTCTGTTCACTGTTGCCACAAGCTTTAGCATACCATTGTTTTGCTTTAATAAAATCTTGTCTTACCCCTTGCCCATTACTATAGAGAACACCCAGATTATTTTGTGCCTGAGGATTGCCTTGTTCTGCTGCTTTTTGATACCACTGTATGGCTTGTCGGTAATCTTGTTTTACTCCCCGCCCATCATCATACATCATACCCAAATTATATTGGGCTGAAGAATGACCTTGTTCCGCTGCTTCTTGATACCATTTAACGGCTTTTTGATAATCCTGTATTATTTCCGATTGCTCATAGATAACGCCTAAATTATATTGTGCTACAATATCGCCTTGTTCCGCCGCTTTTTGATACAATTCAACAGCTTGGTGATCATCTCGCGTTACCCCTTGTCCATGGTTATACATAAAACCTAAATTATTTTGTGCATAAGCATGACCTTGTTCAGCTGCTTTTTGATACCATATTGCGGCTTGTTGGTAATTTTGTTCAACGCCTTCACCGGTATTATATATCACGCCTAAATTATATTGTGCATCGACATCGCCTTGTTCTGCTCGGACTTGCAATTGTTCAAACGATTCCGTTTGCGCGCTTAACGGTAAACTTAAGCATAAAGTCAAAAGTGCGGCATAAAAGTATTTCAGCATAAATTCCCCATTCAAGATTAAACGTTCAATTTGAAAAAATCTTTCGCAGTTTGTACATCATTGGCGATCTGTTGTTTCAACTGTTCAAAATCGGCGAATTTGATTTCGTTGCGCAGTTTATGCCGCAATACGACTTCGAGCGGTTCGCCGTAAATTGCGCGTTGAAAATCGAAGATATGCACTTCCAGTAGCGGGCGTGTGCCGCCATCGACGGTGGGGCGGTTGCCGATATTGGCAACGCCGAAATGCTGCTGACCGTACTTGTCGATAATTTCGACGGCGTACACCCCTTGAATCGGATTGACTTGGCGGTGCAGGTGGATATTGGCGGTGGGGAAGCCGATGGTGCGTCCCAATTTTTTGCCGTGCGCCACTCGTCCGCGAATGCTATAAGGTTTGCCTAACATTGTTTCCGCCAAAGCGAGATCATCATCGGCAAGGGCTTTGCGGATTAAGGTGCTGCTAATCCGTTGTGCGTGCAGCGCAAAACTATCGTTGTTTTCTACCGTGAAACCGAATTGTTTGCCTGCGTGTAGCAAGGTTTGGAAATTGCCTTGCCGTTGTGCGCCGAATTGGAAATCATCGCCGATACTGAGAAATTTGACTTGTAATTTATTGACCAAATAATCTTGAATAAAACGTTCGGCGGAGAGACTGGCAAAAGTGCGGTTAAAGCGAATGCACAGCACATAATCGATTGCGGCTTGTTGTAAAAACATGAGTTTATCACGCAAACGCATTAAGCGTGCCGGGGCATTTTCGGCGGAAAAAAATTCGTTCGGTTGCGGTTCGAACAACATCACCACCGTCGGCAAGCCCAGTTGCCGCGCTTTTTGTTTCAAGTGGGCGAGAATCTGTTGATGTCCCAAATGACAGCCGTCGAAATTGCCAATCGTCAGCGCACAGCCTTGTGGCAGTAAGGGTAAATTATAAATCCCACGGATTAATTGCATACGATATTCCAATCAAAAGATAGCCCGAAATTAATGGCGGAAATGCTGTTTGCGCACGCCGAACAGAGCCAATAAGATAAAATAAACCAACGCCGCGCCGAAGATCAACCAAGCCAACCAATGAATACGTTGAAATAAACCCATTGACGCCCATGCGTTCAGTGTCGGTGAGTAATAGAAAATAAATGCGCCCATGCCGAGTGCCGCCCCTAAAAGGCGCAGCGCAAAGATTACGGTGGTTTTGCTGAAATGGTACACACCGTCTTTTGCCAGCCCGTGATAGAGCAGATATGCATTCAGGGTGGAAGACATTGCCGAGGCAATCGCCAAGCCGACATAACCGAACGGAATCGCCAACAGGTTAAAGCCCATATTGCTCACCATCGCGATAATGCCATAGCGCACCGGCGTTTTGGTGTCTTGCCGGGCGTAGTAGCCGTTGGCGAGAATTTTGATCAACATATAACTCAGCAGTGCGCTGGTGAACGCCCATAACGAATACGAAGCGGCGATCACATCACTCAATAAAAAACTGCCGCGCATAAACAGCACCATTAACATCGGCTGCGCCAAAATCGCAATCCCGATTGCCGCCGGAATGCCGAGCAGCAAAATCATACGCACGCCCCAATCCATGGTATCACGGAAGGCTTGGCTCACGCCGAGTTGATCGGTATCTTTATTGACATGGTGGCGTGCCAGCGTTGGTAAAATCACCGTCGAAATCGCAATGCCGAACAAACCAAGCGGAAATTCAAGCAGGCGGTCGGAATAGTACAGCCAACTGATCGAACCGGTCATCAGAAAACTGGCGATAAAGGTGTCTAACAGTAGGTTGATTTGGCTGACCGACACCCCGAACAGCGCAGGAATCATCAAAGTGCGGATCTTCTTCACGCCCGGATCGTTCCACGCCCATTTCGGTTTCACCAGCATGTTGGCTTGTTTTAAAAATGGAATTTGGAATAAAAATTGCAGCAGACCGCCAAGGAAAATCCCGATTGCCAGTGCCATATCCGGGCTTTCCATCCGCGGCGCAAGCAAAAGTGCGGTGGCAATCATCGCAATATTGAGCAACACCGGCGAAAACGCCATCACGCCGAATTTGCCGAGGGTGTTTAAAATCGCCCCCGACAACGCAACCAGCGTGATAAACCATAAATAAGGAAAGGTAATTTTTAACAACAATGAAGCTTGTTCATATTTATAACCGTCCGCGCCGCCGTTGAGCCAATCCATGAACCAGCCTGTGCCGAAAATCGCCGCAATCACCGGCGAGCCGACCATCGCAATGACGGTGACAATCGCCACCAAGCCGCCGAGCGTGCCGTTCACTTTGGCGACAAATTCTTGCGTTTGGCTGAGATTACCCTCTTTGCGGTATTCCGCCAACACCGGAATAAAGGCTTGCGAAAACGCACCTTCGGCAAATAAACGGCGCAAAAAATTGGGGATACGGTTGGCAAATAAGAAAATATCGGCAGCCGCGCCGGCACCGAGCAAATTGGCGATCACCACGTCGCGGATTAAGCCGAGCACGCGCGACAACAGGGTCATGCTGCTGACGATGATGCCGGATTTCAATAACGGTTTACTCAAAACGGGATCTCTGATGTTGTGATAAGGGAATAGTTGTGGCTAATTGTATAGAAAATTTGTTTTTTAGCTATATTCCACACAAAAAAACTGCTAAAATCGCCCCCCTATGTGTGAAATAACGTGTTAGGTAGAGCGTGCGAAGTCGGGAATGATGACGAAAGCGGCTCTTTTGTCCGAACCCTGTTTTCGCTGTGGCTACAACCCTAAATCGTGTCTTGTTGCGGCAATACACGGCGATAACGAACAAAGTGCATATTACTATTTGGCAAACGCATATTGACAAACGCATAGAAAACAGGCATATTCTACGCCTTTATTTTTATGTCCATTTTTTACAGAAATTTTTGGGAGTTTGACCTTGGCTAATATCAAGTCAGCGAAAAAACGTGCGATTCAATCTGAAAAACGCCGTCAGCACAATGCAAGTCAACGTTCTATGATGCGTACTTACATCAAAAAAGCCTACGCAGCCGTAGCGACCGGTGACAAATCCGCAGCCGAAACCGCATTTGTCGAAATGCAAAAAGTGGTGGACAGAATGGCTTCTAAAGGCCTGATCCACGCGAACAAAGCTGCTAACCACAAATCTAAATTAGTTGCGCAAATCAAAAAATTAGCCGCTTAATTTAATTTGTCGTTAAACAGATTTTAAATAAAAACCGCACTTTGAATCGAAGTGCGGTTTTTTATCACCTCAGAATCACGACTAAGCTTTAAACCGTCGCCGTTTGGAATGGAAACGCTGTGCCGAACCCGGCTTGCTTTGTCCGCCGACCGCACTTTTGTTTTCTTGGGTGATAATCAGGATTTTCTGCCGTTTACGCAGGAAATAGTGAATGCTACTGGCGAACAGCGCCCCGGCTAAGAAGATGATAATCAATTCGCCATAAAGGTGATGGAATAGGGCGTTGATTTTATCTTGCGTGGTTTGCCCCCCGTATTGGGTATCGAACGTCACGCGCAGATAGCCGAGTAAGCCGCGCGTCGAGGAATGGATTGGTTCAACAATTTGTTGTGTATTGCCGTTTTCCTGATTGTCGGGATTGTCCAAGCCGATACGATCGCGAAAATTAACGTTGTTGCCGCTTTGCGCCAGAATCACGCCTTGTGCCGAATAAACCGTGGCATCGAGCACGAATTCTTGTAAGCGGAATTGATCCAAGCTTTCGCTCAGACTTTCCGGTTTCGCATTATTTGCCAACAACACCGACATCAGATTCGCCTGTTGCCGCACCAAGGTGTGCGACAGATAGGAGACTTGATTGACACTGGCGAGCTGCGAACCGACTTTAAATTGGTTCACGCCGTACAGAATCACGCTGGTAATCGCGCCGCAAGCCAAGATAATCATCAGCAATAGTACCGATTTGATGACCTTTTCTTTGTTTAAATAGACCAATGCCGCCTCTTATAAATGTTCAAATGCGTGAAATTATGCTATTAATACCGTTTGATAAGAACGGAGTATAGCATAGTAAAACAACTTGGAACGAGTATGCCGCAACACAATCTCAATACGATAACCGATTTTTGCACAAAATTACCGATCGCCTTGAACGGTGAAGCCGGCGCAGCAAGTGCGCTTCGACCGTTTGTGCTGTACGGAAAAACCTTAGACAAAACCAGCCTGTTCGCCTTTGCCGAGCAGATACAACAGCCGTTACTGCTGTGCGATGTTTGGCTGAGCGAGCAGACGCTGGCGGTGATCCTAAAAGGCGATTATCAATCAGAGTGGCGCAATATCGCCAATCAACTGGGCTGCGATCTCGCACCGTTAAACGGCGAAGTGCAGTTGCAAACGGCGGGTTTATTGGTAATGGATATGGATTCCACCGCGATTCAAATCGAATGTATTGATGAAATTGCCAAGCTGGCTGGCAGCGGCGAGTTGGTGTCGGCAATCACCGAACAGGCAATGCGCGGCGAATTGGATTTCGAGCAGAGCTTGCGCCGTCGGGTCGGCACATTGCAAGGCGCGCCGGAGCAGATTTTACAGCAAGTGCGGTCTACATTGCCGCTCATGCCGGGCTTGGAGCGGTTGTTGCAAGTGTTGCAACGGCACGGTTGGCGTATCGCAATTGCCTCAGGCGGCTTTACCTATTTTGCCGATTATTTAAAACAACGCTTAAAGCTGGACGCAGCGGTGTCCAATCAGCTGGAAATTATCGACGGCATATTGACCGGGCAAGTGATCGGGCAGGTGGTGGACGCAAACGTTAAAGCGCAAACCCTTAACCGTTTGCGTGAACAATTTGGTTTAAGCAAGCAACAGACCATTGCGATCGGCGACGGCGCAAATGATCTGCCGATGTTGGCGCAAGCCGGTTTGGGCATTGCGTTCCATGCCAAACCGAAAGTGCAGCGGCAGGCGCAAGTGGTGATTAATCACGGCGATTTGACCGCACTTTTGTTATTATTAGACGCCAATCAACGTTTGCAAACGTTATAAATATTAAAAACCATAAATTTGAGCATAAATTTGAGATTGAGGAGAAAGAGAGTATGCCTTCTTTTGATATAGTATCCGAGGTAACCGCACACGAAGTGCGCAATGCGGTGGAAAATGCCAACCGTGATTTGAGCAACCGCTGGGATTTCAAAAACGTACACGCCACGATAGAGCTGAATGAAAAAGAGGTCAAAATCAAAGTCAGCAGTGAGTCGGATTTTCAGGTCGAACAGTTGTTGGATATTTTGCGCAACGCCATGATTAAACGCGGTATCGAGCATAATTCGTTGGATATTGACGAACAGTTTGAGCACAGCGGCAAAATTTACAGCAAAGAAGTGAAAATCAAACAAGGGATTGAAAGCGAGATGGCGAAGAAAATCACCAAGTTGGTGAAAGACGCCAAAATCAAAGTGCAAACCCAAATTCAAGGCGATCAAGTGCGGGTGAGCGGCAAATCCCGCGATGACTTACAAGCGGTGATTCAACTGGTCAAAGGCGCGGAGTTGGGGCAACCGTTCCAATTTAATAATTTCCGCGATTAATTGGCGTTGCTCAATTCTTTATTCAGGAGGCAAAATGACAGAAGCAAAGAGTGCACCACAGAAAAAAAGCTGGTTTAAACGTGCATTGGATAAATACGACGCGTTTTGTAAAGAGGTGGGCGCGGATCAGGGCGGCGGTTGCCGTCGTTGTGTGCCGATCGTCAGACAAGATCCGGAATTAGAGAAGAAAACACCACCAAGCGAAAATAAATAGCTTGTTATTGTTTTACTATTGATAATAGCCCTGCTTTGGTTTGCTTTAACTGAAGCAGGTTTTTTTCTTATCTTGATCGCGCGATCTACAGTGTTTTTTGCGTACTGAGCGAAGATGATGTCCCTTGGTCAGAGGCGCTAAAAACAGAAACTCAAGCGAAGAACATGATTATTTGTCCGTTTCTTGCACTGCAGTCTGGGTAAATTGTGTTTTTTATCACATTTCTGGCATAAAACTATTCAATATTTTTTTACATTTCTTTCACTCGGCATAAATTCTGATAGAATGCCCGCACCCTAATATGTCCAATTTTTGAGGTGCTTACTATGTTATGGTTTTTTCTCTGCGTTGCCTTGTTGCTCGCTGGTTATTTCATCTACGGTTCGATTATTGAGCGTATCTTCAAAATCAATCCGTCCCGTGCCACCCCGGCACACCATATGGCTGACGGGTGCGATTATGTGCCGATGTCAAAGAAAAAAATTTGGTTGATCCAGTTGCTGAATATTGCCGGAACCGGGCCGATTTTCGGTCCGATTCTGGGGGCGTTATACGGTCCGGTGGCAATGTTGTGGATCGTTTTCGGTTGTATTTTCGCCGGTGCGGTGCATGATTATTTCTGCGGAATGCTCAGTATTCGTAACAAGGGCGCCAATATTCCGTTTTTAGCCGGAAAATACTTGGGACAGCCGATTAGACACTTTATGAATATCTTGGCAATTCTATTGCTGTTGTTGGTCGGCGTGGTGTTCGTGGCAAGCCCGGCATCGCTGTTAACCAACATTACCGGTGATATCCTGAATTCCGGTGCGGTTGGCGCAGGGGCGGTTAACGAAAGCGCCGGTACGAACAATGCGCAAATCTTGATGATTTGGACCGGTATTATTTTTGTTTACTACATCGTCGCGACGTTAGTGCCGATTGATAAAATTATTGGTCGTGTTTATCCGATTTTTGGTGCGTTGTTACTGTTTATGACCATCGGCATGCTGTTCGGTTTAATCTTCGAAGGTATTCCGTTCTTCAGAACGGTCGGTATGGATGTTGATTTTGGCACCTTCTTGCAAAACCTACATCCGAAAGAGCTGCCGATTTGGCCGTTATTGTTCATCACCATTGCCTGTGGTGCGATTTCCGGCTTTCATGCAACGCAATCTCCGTTAATGGCACGTTGTACCGAAAATGAAAAAGAAGGCCGTTTTATTTTCTATGGTGCGATGATTGGCGAAGGGGTGATTGCCTTAATCTGGTGTATGGTCGGTTTGAGTTTTTACGAATCTTCCGAAGCGATGAATGCGGCGATTGCCGCCGGTACGCCGTCGAAAGTGGTATATGACTCTGCAATCGGTATGCTGGGCGTATTCGGCGGTATTTTGGCGGTGTTAGGCGTGGTGATTCTGCCGATTACTTCCGGCGATACTGCTTTCCGTGCCGCACGTTTGTTGATTGCCGATTTCTTCCACATGGATCAACGCAATATAGCCAAACGGTTGATGATTGCGATTCCACTGTTTGCGGTCGGATTTATGGTATCAAAAGTTGACTTCTCCATCCTGTGGCGTTATTTCGGTTGGGCGAACCAAACCACGGCAACGGTGATGTTGTGGGTGGCTGCGGCGTACTTATACCGTTACAATAAATTCCACTGGGTATGTACCATTCCGGCGATCTTTATGACCACCGTTTGTTCGACCTTCCTTGCTTATGCGCCGATTGGCTTTGGCTTAGAATATCAAACGGCAGTCTATGTCGGCTTTGCAATTACCATTGCGGTTACCCTTGCCTTCTTCCTGATGTTAAAACCGATTGCCAACGGCGATCCGGATTCGGAAGTGGCTTAAAACTAAGCCAGATTAAAGAGCACAAAACCTTGTCATATTTTTGGCGAGGTTTTTTGGTATTGATTATTAGCGGGAAAACGGCTGGCTATTTTTAGGTTTAGGCTTTAGGCAAAAAAATACCGCACTTTGGTGTTGAACCGAAAGTGCGGTATGAATGGGGTGGCTTAACAGCGCAATTATTTAGCGATGTGAGCAACCAAGTCTAATACTTTGTTTGAATAACCGGTTTCGTTATCGTACCAAGAAACCAATTTCACGAAAGTGTCGGTTAATGCGATACCTGCATCCGCATCGAATACGGAAGTCAAGGCACAACCGTTAAAGTCGGTAGAAACAACGGCGTCTTCAGTGTAACCCAATACGCCTTTCAATTCGCCGTTGAAGGTTTTACCTTCGGCTGCGTCTTTGATTGCCGCTTTGATTTGCTCGTAAGAAGCTGGTTTTTCCAGGTTAACGGTCAAGTCAACAACAGACACGTTCGGTGTCGGAACACGGAACGCCATACCGGTCAGTTTGCCGTTTAATGCCGGCAATACTTTACCGACCGCTTTGGCGGCACCGGTTGAAGAAGGGATGATGTTTTGTGCCGCACCGCGACCGCCGCGCCAGTCTTTTGCAGAAGGGCCGTCAACGGTTTTTTGGGTTGCCGTGGTGGCGTGAACGGTGGTCATCAAACCGTCTTTGATACCGAAAGTTTCATGAATAACGCGAGCCAGAGGGGCTAAGCAGTTAGTGGTGCATGAAGCATTGGAAACGATATCTTGGCCAGCATATTCGCCGAAGTTTACGCCGCTAACGAACATTGGGGTGTTATCTTTTGACGGACCGGTTAAAACCACTTTTTTAGCGCCGGCAGTGATGTGTTTGCGTGCGGTTTCGTCAGTTAAGAATAAACCGGTCGCTTCAACCGCAATATCAACACCGATGTCGTTCCATTTCAGGTTCGCAGGATCACGTTCAGCGGTAACACGAATGGTTTTGCCGTTAACAATTAAGTTGCCGTCTTTCACTTCAACGCTACCGTCGAAACGACCGTGAGTAGAATCGTATTTCAACATATAAGCCATGTAATCAACGTCGATTAAGTCGTTGATACCAACAACTTCGATGTCATCGCGTTGTTGAGCTGCACGGAAAACGATACGACCGATACGGCCAAAACCATTAATACCAATTTTAATTGCCATGAGATTTTTACCCTTGATTAAGTTTAACAAAATTACTACATTTAGCTGCTATTTCGCCTAAAAACGTTACATTTTGTTTCATTTTCGTGCGTTATAGCGGTTTCATGTAACTCTGTGAAGTATATCACAGGTTTGCCTTGCTTCGAAACAACAAATTCTTGAGGCAAGTCAAGATAGCGAAAAAAATATAGCAGATAATGAATGTCGGGTATAGGGGCAGAAAATCGAGATATTTTGTTGTATTTTGTTTTAGAATGAGACGGAATTCAGGTTTCGATATTAACGGGGAAAAGGATGAAAACAAGAGCGCGGTTGAACGCCGAACAGCGGCGGGTTTGCCTCGAGCAAGGCACGGAATTGCCGTTTAGCGGGAAATTATTACGGCAGCAGGGTGTCGGGCTGTATCGTTGCTTATTATGCGATACACCGCTTTTTTTATCGGACACCAAATTTGATGCCGGTTGCGGTTGGCCGAGTTTTTACCAAACGGTGTCGGAACAGGCGATTCGCTATCTGGACGATTACAGTTTGGGGCGCCATCGCACGGAGATTCGCTGCGGCAACTGTGATTCGCATTTAGGGCATGTTTTTGACGACGGTCCGCCGCCGACCGGGTTACGTTTTTGTGTCAATTCGGTCTCGTTGGTTTTTGAAGATCGGCAAAGTGGCGAAATAATCGAAGGTTAGCGGCGGTAAAATGTGATTTAGCTAGCATTTTTCCACATCGGATTATAACAGCATTATCCTTTTTGCGTATCTTGATTACAATAGAGCTTAATGTCTTATCATATTTAAATTAAAAAGAAAGTTGGGATAACAACATGAATTACAGTCGTGCGATTTTGCGTAATTTTTTAGGAAAAACACCGGATTGGTATAAAGCGTGTATTTTGGGATTTTTGATTGTAAATCCGATCGTTTATTATGCGATCAGTCCCTTTTGGGCGGGTTGGTTGTTGGTTGCGGAATTTATCTTTACCTTGGCAATGGCGTTAAAGTGTTATCCGTTGCAAGCCGGAGGCTTGTTGGTCATCGAGGCTATTTTTATCGGCATGACCACGCCGAACCAAATTATGCACGAAGTGATGGCGAATATTGAAGTCTTGCTGCTGTTGATGTTTATGGTGGCGGGGATCTTCTTTATGAAGCAGTTGTTGTTGTTTATTTTCACTAAACTGTTATTAGGCATTCATTCCAAGTTGCGCCTTTCGCTGGCATTTTGCCTGTGCGCGGCTTTTTTATCGGCGTTTCTTGACGCTTTGACCGTGGTGGCGGTGATTATCAGCGTCGGCACCGGCTTCTATGCGGTTTATCACAAAGTGGCTTCCGGTTATACCTTCGATGATAATTCCGACGATATTTTCAACGATCAAAAAATTGATATGTCGCGTAATACCTTGGAGCAATTCCGCAGCTTTTTACGCAGTTTGATGATGCATGCCGGGATCGGTACCGCACTTGGCGGGGTGATGACCATGGTGGGCGAGCCGCAAAACTTGATTATTGCTGCTCAGGCAGACTGGGGCTTCGGTGAGTTTTTCGTGCGTATGCTGCCGGTGACGTTACCCGTTTTGTGTTGCGGTGCGTTGACTTGCGTGGCGTTGGAACGCTTCAAAGTGTTCGGTTACGGGCAACGTTTGCCGCAAAAAGTCTGGGTGGTGCTGGCGCGTTATGAACGGGAGCGGAGCCGAAAATTGACCGAACAGGATCGTGCCAAATTGTATGTCCAGGCATTGGTTGGGATCTGGTTGATTTGCGGTTTGGCATTCCATTTGGCGGCAGTCGGTTTAATCGGATTAAGCGTAATTATTTTGGCCACGGCATTTTGCGGTATCACCGAAGAGCATGCTTTGGGTAAGGCGTTCCAAGATGCGCTGCCGTTTGCTTCATTATTGGTGGTATTTTTCGCGGTAGTGTCGGTGATTATCGATCAAGGCTTGTTTCAACCGATTATCCAGTTTGTATTGCATGCCTCCGAAGAAACCCAGCTAGCGTTATTTTATATCTTTAACGGGCTATTATCTGCGATTTCTGATAACGTATTCGTCGGTACGGTGTATATCAATGAAGCTAAAGCGGCATTAATGGCAGGCACGATCTCCCAACAGCAGTTTGAGCTGATTGCGGTGGCGATTAACACCGGTACCAACCTGCCGTCGGTCGCAACGCCGAATGGACAAGCCGCTTTCTTATTCTTACTAACGTCTTCATTTGCACCGTTAATTCGTTTATCTTATGGACGAATGGTTTACATGGCATTACCTTATACTATCGTTTTATCGCTGGTTGGGTTAGTATCCGTAGAATTATTGTTGCCAAAATTGATGATTTGGTTTGAAAGTGTCGGCTGGATTGTTACAACATAAGAAGGAAAGCGAATGCTCAATTATTTAAAACAGGTTTCTCTTAGCCGCGGCAGCTGGTTTTTGTTATTGCTTTCGTGCCTGGCGTTTGAAGCAACGGGTTTATACTTTCAACACGGGATGAAGCTCGAACCTTGTGTAATGTGCATTTATGAACGGGTTGCATTTTTGGGGATTGCGCTCGCCGCATTAATCGGGATGTTGGCACCGCGCTTGTTGTTAATCCGTTTATTAGCATTGGCAATCGGTTTGTTCAGTGCGGTAAAAGGATTACTGTTAGCGTTGCAACACACCGACTATCAATTGGATCCGGCACCGTGGAACCAATGCCCGTTGATGGTGGAGTTTCCAACGACATTACCGTTGAATAAATGGTTGCCGCAAATGTTCGAAGCTTACGGTTCTTGCAGCGAATTGCAATGGTCATTTTTGGGCTTTGCCATGCCGCAGTGGTTAATTGTGATTTTTGCCGCTTATATTTTGCTGTTGGGATTAGTGCTGATCAGCCAAGTCAAGCCGACACGTTCACGCCAACGGACGCTGTTTAAATAAGCCGTTTCAAATCGGCGGCATATACAAAAGAGCGGTTATCTATCCATTCGGGTCGATAACCGCTCTTTGCGTTTTGCCGTTTGTTTTAATAACCTGAAATATTAAAATCCGGCGTGAATAAATTTTCTTTAATGCGTTTCACTTGTGTTTTTAATGTGCCGTCAGGATACAGCTCAAATTCACGCCAACCCGGCGGCATTGCCCCCAAACTGAAGTGATAGCTGTCGGATTTAAACTGAATGCAGGTCGATGGCGTGGTCAGAATGCGGTAGTTATTCCATTGGATATCCATTGCCTGATGAATATGCCCGCTGACAATCGCTTTGATCCGTTGATGTTGGTTCAGACAGCTTAAAAATTCGGAGGTGTTGCGCAGGTTATGTTGATCCAACCAAGCGGAACGGGTCGGCGCAATATGGTGATGTAGCACCACCACGCTGTACAAATCCGGATATTGTTCCAGTTTTGCCAGCAGCCAATCCAGTTGGTACTGGTTTAAATAGCCGTGCGGCACATTCAGCACCTGGCTGTCGAGCATGAGAATTTGCCAACGCTGGTTAACGATAATGTGTTTCAACGGAGAAATATAGTCGGACTGCCGATTGAGCACATCGACCATATGCGGCTGATAATCGTGATTGCCCGGAATCCAAAACACCGGTTTTTGCAGCCGTGTAATCTCCTCGCTGAAATAGCGGTATCCCTCCAAGCTGCTGTCTTGCACCAAATCCCCGGTAGCCAAGACAAACTCGAAGTTAAAGGGTGTTTGCTTAATTTCGGATAACACCGCAGCGAAACTATCAAAGGTATTAATCCCCAATAGCTCGGATTTTTTATCGGCAAACAGATGGGGATCGGTTACTTGAATAAACCGCACCGGCGTACTGTCCGAATGGTGTAAAAAAGTCGTTCTCAAAATATACCAACAAATTTTATAAAAAATAAAAATAATTTGTAACTGATAAGATACTGTTTTTGATAAAAATGTCAGTATTTTTATATTAAAAATGCTAGTAGGCGCACATTTTAGTGTAAACAAATGGCGAAAATATAGATATATATCACTTTTTATCGGGCTATAACCACTGTTTTTGCAAACGTTGATAATTCAGTTGCAGCCATTGTAATCCAATCACCGCAATACTGTTGTCGATTTGACCGTTTTCCACCCATTGATAGGCTTGTTCGCGGCTGACGACATGCACTTTGATGTCTTCATGTTCTTCCGCCAGCCCGTGCAAACCGCCGGCTTGAGCCGTATCGACTTTGCCGGCAAACAGATGAATACGCTCAAATACGCCGCCCGGGCTGTCCCACACGCTGAGCGCCGGTAACATTTGCTGAATAATCACGCCGGCTTCTTCTTGCGCTTCCCGGTGCGCCACTGCTAACGGTTGCTCGTTTTCCTCCACCATGCCGGCGATTAATTCCAACAGCCACGGTGATTGATTGCTTTCGGCAACATATGCCCCGATCCGCACTTGTTCGACCAACACCACCTGATCACGCAGCGGATCATAAGCAATCACCGCCGAGGCGGCGCCTTTATACAGCAATTCGCGGGTCACCGTACCGCTATAGCCGCCGGCAAACAGTTTGTGACGAAATTGAATTTTATACAGTTTGAAAAAACCGTCGTAAACCAAATCCTGTTGTTGGATTTCCAAATCGGCGGCGGAAAAATGTTCGATAGACATGCTAGGTTCCTTATCAGCTATAAAAGTGCGGTTTTGCCAGCCGCTAGTTTAACAAATTAACGGTTTTTTTTGCAGTGGCTTTTCGGTAAAATGAATGAACGATCATTTAGTGGAGAAGAAAAATGAAAAAAATGACATTGTTGTTGTCAGTGTTAACGTTAGGGCTGGCACAGCAGGCGGGGGCAGCCTCGCTGCTGGAGGCCTACGAACAGGCGAAAAACAGTGACCCGGTGGTGAAAAAAGCCTATGCCGACAGCCAACGGATTATCGAAGGAAAACATCAGGCGCAAGGAGCATTGTTGCCGCAACTGAGTGCCAATGCCAACTATGGCGCCAGCCGTTATGTCGACCACGGCACCCGGCATAACAGCGGCTATAACAACAGTTTCAGCCAGAACCGCACTTTTAGCGTCGGGTTGAATCTGAGACAAGCCTTATTCGATATGAGTTTGTGGCGCAATCTGTCATTGCAGGAAAAAACCGCGCAGCAGGCGGAAGTTGCTTATCAGGCGGCGCAGCAAAATTTATTGTATCGCGTGGCGACGGTATATGTTTCGGTGCTGAACAGTATCGAAACCCTGAATTCGGTGGAGGCGGAGAAAAAAGCGGTTTACAGCCAGCTCAGCGATACCAATAAGCTGTATCAGGTGGGTCTGGTGGCGATCACCGATGTGGACGAAGCCCAAGCGCAGTATGACAGCGTGATCGCCAATGAGATCATGGCGAAAAATGACGTCGATAACAGCGTCGAAGCCTTATATGAGATCACCGGGCAGTATCCGTCGGATATAAATAAGCTGAATACCAAAAAATTTAAAACCCAGACTTATGCCAATCCGCAGCAATACATTGCGCAGGGCGAACAACAAAATTTGACCTTAACCTATTACAAAATGGGCAAAGCGCTGGCGAAAGAGGGGATTAAAGTAGCGGAAAGCGCCTATTTACCGACGGTCAATTTGGTTGCCGGGCTAACCCATACCAATTCGCGCATGCCGATTGCCAGCAATTACGGCATTCCGGATCGCAATGTCGATCAAGCCACGATCGGGGTGGAAGTGGCGATACCGCTGTATACCGGCGGACAAACCAGCTCACGCGTGCGTCAGCAGCAACAGGCTTTTGTCAGCAGCGCCGAAGGCTTGGAATCGACTTATCGTGATCTGGTGCGCAATATCCGTTCAACCGTGAACAGCCTGAATGCGTCGTCCAGCTCGATCAAAGCCTATCGGCAATATGTGCGTTCATCGGAGAGTGCCTATCAGGCGACGTTGTCGGGTTATAATGCCGGCACTCGCACCATTTTGGACGTATTGACCAGCACCCGCACCCGCCATGAAGCGCAACGCCAACTGGCGTCGGCACGTTATAACTATTTATTGTTGGAATTGCAATTGCGCCAATTGGCAGGCACATTGAATGAAAGCGATTTAACCCGGCTGCATAAGATGTTAACGGTGAAAACCAAGCTGTAACGGTCGATGTTAATGCGAGATGAAACGCTGTCGGGCAAATTGCCCGGCATTTTTTAAATCAGCCAATATAACAAATTAATGCCTAGCACGCCGATCACCACACTCAACAGCATATTACGCCGCCAGATATAACTGGCTAATACGGCACTGAGCGCCAACAATTCGCGCACGCTGTCGAGCAACGCCGCTGAAAAATCGTTGGGAACCGTCAGGCTGCTGAACAGCAGAATCAGCATAATGCACAACGGTAAAGTGCGGTTCAAATGTTGCAGCCAGCCCAATTGCAGCCAACGTTGCGGCAAAAACAGCGGCAGGGCGCGGCAAGTGAAAATCGCCATTGCCATGCCGAACATGGTCAAAACGAATTGCCAATTACTCATGCTGTTCTCCTTGTTGTTGCAAGGCTAATTTATAACGTGCCAAAATCACTAAGATACTCACGAGAATCGCGGCTAACATCAGCCAATCCGCAGCAAACATTTTTGCAACCGCGAAGGCAATCAGCGCCAGGAAAATCGGAAAGATCTGGCGCGCTTGGCGATATTGTTCATAAGCCAAAATAATAAACAGGCAAGGCAGCGCAAACGACAAGTGCGGTATGCTATCGGCAAGTTCCGCACCGAGTAAGCCGCCTAACAGCGAAGCCGAGACCCAGTAAAACTGACATAAAAAATTGATTTGTGTCATCTGGATTGCACGGTTCGCCGGCGGCTGGGTGGAAACCAAGGCGTAGCTTTCGTCGGTGATCGAAAACGTGCCGTACCAACGCCGCCAACCGCGTTTCGGCAAATCGGCATGCAGTGCCAGCGTATAGAAAATTTGGCGCAGGCTAATCAGGAAGGTATTAATCACAATCGGAAAAAAGCCGGCGGCAGCGGCGAACAGCGGCAGCGCGGCATATTGCCCGGCGCCGGTGTAAACAAACACGCTCATCAGCACCACCAACCACAGCGGTAAACCCGCGCTGACACCGAGAATGCCGTAAGCAATGCCGGCGGCGTAATAGCCCATTGCAATCGGCAGGGTAAGTTTAATTAAGGCGCGCCAGCTTGTTACGGACGGGGCGGAAGATGTGCTGTTCATATCGGATAACGGATTGTTATTTTGTAAATAAGAGGCTAGTCTAAACAAAGCCAAGCAACTTGTCATTAATCAATTGGGGGAATGCATGCAAAAAGTTCAAAGTGCGGTCATCTGGGGCAATATCGCCGATCTGCCGTCAAGTGCGGTGTTGCGGCAATATCTGCCGCAGGCGTTTTTGCAGCGGGTAGAGACGGGCAATGCCCGTCGGCAACAGCGGCGGCAATGTAGTATTTTGGCACATTTTTTATTGGCAAAATTATTAGAACATGTTCAACAACCGCTTTCGTTATTGGAGCGGATTCAACGCACCGCCAGCGGTCGCCCCTATTTTACTGATATACCGCACTTGGATTTTAATATCAGCCATTCCGGCGATTGGGTGGCTGTGATATTGGCGATGGGAGAAAACGACAAAAGTGCGGTCGCGATTGATATCGAAAGTCCGCAAAAAGTGCGAAACTTTAACGGCTTGATCCGTTTTTATGCCGACACTGCCGAACAGCAGTGGTTTGCTGAGCAGCCGGATGCTGAAGCGGCGTTCTACCGCACTTGGTGCTTACGCGAAGCGGTGCTGAAATCGCAAGGGGTCGGCATTGTCAAACTGCGTTCGGTGATCCACCGCCCGGAAAGGTTGCAAATCGAATGCGCTTATGCACCGCCGGGCAAGTTGTTTTTTAGCGACGAATTGCCGTTTTATCTTGCTTATTTTTTACAACAAGATAATGAACCAGCGCCGCAACTTTTTGCTTGGCAACATGAGATGAATTTTGCTAACTTGACAAAACAGCGTATTTATCATGTAAATAAGGACAACATATGACAGCAAGCGAGAAAAACCGCCGTCCACTTGCAACGCGTAACAGCCGCTGGGCGCAGGCGTTCGCCAAAAAACTGGCGCAACGCAACAGCCCGACCCCGAATCAGATCTCCCTGCTGAGTATCGTATTTGCCTTACTCGGCGCATTATTGCTGGCGTTTTTACCCAATACTTTCGGCTTGATCCTGACCGCACTTTTGATCCAACTGCGCTTACTGTGCAATTTATTCGACGGCATGGTGGCGGTGGAAGGCGGTAAAAAAACCGCCAACGGCGCGTTGTATAATGAAATTCCCGATCGGGTGGCGGATTCGGTGTTGATTCTGGCACTCGGCTTTGCCGTCGGGCTGGCATGGCTCGGATGGTTGGGCGCGCTGTTGGCGGTGATTACCGCCTATATCCGTGTACTCGGCGGCTCGTTGGGATTGGAGCAACGTTTTAGCGGCCCAATGGCAAAACAGCAACGTATGGCGGTCTTAACCGCCGCTTGCCTGTTCGGCGCATTTGAATGGCTGCAATGGCAAAGCCAATATGTCTTATCCTTGGCATTACTGACGATTGTGCTCGGTTCATTGCTGACTTGCGTATTACGCACCCGTCGGATTTCTGCCGAATTGGCGCAACAAGCGAGGTCACAATGATTGCCAACTTATTAGCGGCACTAACCAAATTGCTGATCGGGGCGTATCCCTATTGGCGCAACAATCGCCCAAGTGCGCAGCAACGGCTCTATTTTGCCAATCACACCAGCCATTTAGACACGCTGGCGATTTGGTCGTCTTTCGCCGCGGAATATCGCGCCAAGATTCGCCCGGTGGCGGCGAAAGATTATTGGGATAAAAGCGGACTGCGCGGGCTGATTGCCAAACGCGCTTTGAATGCGGTGCTGATTGATCGCGAAGGCAAAAGCGATGATCCGCTGCAACCGTTGTATACCGCACTTGAGCAGGGCGATTCGTTGATTCTGTTTCCGGAGGGCACCCGTTCGCTGGAAAATGAACCGGCGGAATTTAAAGCCGGTTTGTACCATTTGAGCCAACGTTACCCGCAGTTGCAACTCGTGCCGGTCTATTTGGACAATACCCGGCGCAGCTTGCCGAAAGGCGCGTTTTTACCGCTGCCGTTCGGCTGTACGGTCACTTTTGGCGAGCCGTTGGCATGCGATCCGAATTGGGATAAAGCCGAATTTTTACGTCAAGCCAGACAAGCGGTGATTGCCTTATCGCAACCGCTGCTATCAGCAAAATAGGAGTTGACGATGTGGAATGTATTGATTGAAACGCTTAACCGTATTCCGGGCAAATTTTGGTGGGTGTTGGGCGGGATGTTGGCATTATTGCTGATCGCGACGCTGATCGGGCGTTGGCTGGCGTATAAAAAAAGCGGCGAGGTGATTGATAATCTGAATCATCGGATTAACGCGTGGTGGAGCATGGTGGCGATTTTGGTGCTGTGCTTTATCTTCGGCAAAGTGGCGACCTTGGTGTTATACGGCTTGCTCTCGTTTTTCGCGCTGCGCGAATTTATCACCCTAACCCCGACCCGCCGTGCCGATTATTGGGCGTTGGTGTTCTGTTTTTATGTCGCCATTCCGCTGCAATATTGGTTGATTGGTATCGAATGGTACGGGTTGTTCGTGATGTGCCTGCCGGTGTACGGCTTTTTGATTCTGCCGGCGATTCAGGCGTTATCCGGCGATACGCAGGCATTTTTCGAGCGCACCACCAAAATCCAGTGGGGCATGATGTTGACGGTTTATTGCCTCAGTTATGCGCCGGCACTGTTGCTGCTGCCGGATTTGGAATTCGAGGGGCAAGGTTTGCTGTTGTTGATGTACCTGTTAATCGTGGTGCAGTTAAGTGATGTATTTCAGTATGTGGTCGGCAAGCTGTTTGGTAAGCATAAACTGGCGCCGAAAGTCAGCCCGAGTAAAACCGTCGAGGGCTTGCTGGGCGGCGGCGCATTGGCGGTGGCGGTCGGTACCGCACTTTGGTGGATCACCCCGTTCAGTATCGGTTATGCGGCACTGTTTTCGTTGGTGATTGTGATTTGCGGCTTTCTCGGCGGTTTGTCGCTGTCGGCGGTCAAACGCAGCATGGGCGCCAAAGATTGGGGCGTGATGATTTCAGGGCACGGCGGCATTATGGATCGGATCGATTCGGTGCTGTTTGCCGCCCCGGTGTTTTTCCATTTGGTGCGTTATACCTATTTTTAAATTTTCATTTGAGCAACATAAAAGTGCGGTCAGATACAGATTGATCTGACCGCACTTCGGGCCGTTTAAAACGATAGCGGTGAAATTACATTTTCGGCATTTGTTTCAATGCTTCCAGTGCTTGTTCACACGCCATTTTTTGTGTGGCTAGCGGCATAGCGGCCATTTGCTTTTTACTTTCTTCCATTTGTTGTTTGATGGCGTCAGGTGCTTTTTCCACATATTCGTCAACCGCTTTGAAATATGCGTCACACTGCGGATCCAGATCGGCGGCATTGGCAGAAAAGGCAAATAGACCTAATACAGCGGCTAGCATGACTTTTTTCATAAAAAACTCCTCTTTTAAGAAATATTATAAGATAGCCATAACGATTGTTACGGCTACACTATTTTATCAAAATCACAAAGAATTGTTTTTTTTTACAAAAAATTACCCTTGCCGAAAAATTTTATTTAATGAACAGGGAATTCATGCGCTTAATAAACGCCGTCGGATTTTCCAACGTGCCGCGTTCGGACAGCATGGCTTGATCGAACAGCAGTTCAACCCATTCGCCGAATTGCGCTTCGTCGCTGGTGTCGGCGGTTTTCTTGACCAGTGCGTGCTCCGGATTCAGCTCAAAGGTATATTTTACTTCCGGCACCGGTTGCCCGGCGGCGGCGAACAGTTTTGCCATTTGCGTGGTCATTTGATCGTTGTCGGTCGAGACAATCGCCGGCGTATCGCTCAGGCGGTGAGTCAAGCGCACGTCTTTCACGCGCTCGCCCAAGTAGCCTTTTACGCGCTCGATAAATGAACCGAATTCTTCATCTTGCGCTTTGTAGCTCTCTTCCTGCTCTTTATCGGCTAAATCGCCCAGATCCAAGTCGGATTTGGTGACCGATTGCAGCGGCTTGCCGTCAAATTCGTTGAAGTAGCCCAACACCCATTCGTCGATACGGTCGGACAGTAACAATACTTCAATGCCTTTTTTATTGAACAGCTCCAAGTGCGGACTGTTTTTGGCGGCGATGTAGCTGTCGGCGGTGATATAGTAAATCGCTTTTTGCCCCTCTTTCATGCGCGCCACATAGTCTTCCAACGATACGGTTTGTTCGCTGCTGTCGTTGTGAGTGGAAGCGAAACGCAACAGTTTGGCGATCTCTTGTTGGTTGGCGTGATCTTCCGCCAAGCCCTCTTTCAGCACCAAACCGAATGCCTGCCAGAAGTTTTGGTATTTTTGTTTATCTTCGTCTTTCGCCAATTTTTCGATCATGCCTAAGGCGCGTTTGGTTAGGGCTTTACGCAACGCCGCAGTCACTTTGTTGTCTTGCAAAATCTCGCGCGACACGTTCAGCGGCAGATCGTTGGAATCGATCAAGCCTTTGACGAAACGCAGATAGTTCGGCATAAATTGCTCGGCATCGTCCATAATAAACACCCGTTGCACATACAATTTCAAGCCGTGTTTGTGTTCGCGGTTGAACAGATCCCAAGGGGCTTTTTCCGGCAGATACAATAGGCTGGTGTACTCTTGCTTACCTTCAACGCGGTTGTGCGCCCACAGCAGCGGATCGCTGAAATCGTGGCTGATGTGCTTATAGAATTCTTTGTATTCGTCGTCGCTGATGTCGGCTTTATTGCGTGTCCACAAGGCTTGCGCTTTGTTGATTTTTTCCCATTTCACGCCGGTTTCTTTGCCTTCGTCATCGAATTCTTTGACCAGCAATTCGACCGGCAAATCAATATGGTCGGAATACTTGCTGATGATTTGGCGCAAACGCCAGTCGTCCAAAAACGCTTTTTCGTCTTCACGCAAATGCAAGGTGATTTCGGTGCCGCGCTCGGCTTTTTCGATGTCGGCGACTTCATATTCGCCTTCGCCGGCAGACTGCCATAATACGCCTTGAACCGCACTTTCACCGGCGGCACGGCTTTTCACCGTGACTTTATCGGCAACGATAAACGCAGAGTAGAAGCCGACCCCGAATTGCCCGATCAGTTTGCTGTCTTTGGCTTGATCCGAGCCTAAGCTGCTTAAAAATTCTTTGGTGCCGGATTTGGCAATTGTGCCCAGATGGTCGATGATCTGTTCGCGGTTCATACCAATGCCGTTATCGCTGATGGTCAGCGTGCCTTTGTCTTTATCGGCGCTGACCCGCACTTTCAGATCGCCGTCGCCTTCGTATAATTCCGGCGCGGAAAGGGCTTTGAAGCGCAATTTATCCGCTGCGTCGGAGGCGTTGGAAATCAGTTCGCGCAAGAAAATTTCTTTATTGGAATAAAGGGAGTGAATCATCAGTTGCAGTAACTGTTTGACTTCAGATTGAAAACCACGGGTTTCTTGATTATTGCTCATTGTTGTTTCCTGTTTTTCTTTAGTTAAACAAAATTTGGTTAGGCTAGATATGGGAGCGGTTGGGGCGATTTCAAGGGGGTGAACCGCACTTTGGTTTTTTCTTATGCATCTTAAAGTTGCTATCGGGTTTCGCCGATGGCGACCGTACTTTTCTTTGCTTGTGCAAAGAAAAGTAGGCAAAAGAAAGCACACCCTAATGAACTGCTGATCTTCGCTTAGTGTGAATTTGCTTAACGGAAAATTTTTAATGCGCCCGCTACGCGGGCAAACTCGCTTCGCTCAAACAAAAAAATTTCCCTACAAATTTCACACCCGCTCAGGCAGTTCACAAGGGAACCCGAAAAACACGACGCAGAATACCAGATTTTAATTACTACAGAAGGTAGGGGCGCATTGAATGCGCCCAAGATATAACGACTTAATTATAAATAGAAAAATGAAAGTGCGGTGCGGTTGGTTTTAAATTCCCCATCTGGAGTGCCTGAGCGTTTGCGTGAAGATTTCAAGGTCAATTTGTCGTGTCCGAAGCCTGCGTAGCAGGCAAGTTTACAAATTGACCGTAGAAATTAGCAAAGGCGAAGATCAGCACTACAATTGGGGTGTATTTTTTTGCTTACTTTTTTTGGACAAGCAAAAAAAGTAAGTCGCCACAAGGCGAAAAAGCGATAGCGATAAAAAAATCAGTCGCCATCGGCGAAACCCGATAGCGATTTTTAGATGAATGAAAGTAACGAATACCAAAAGCAAAGTGCGGTTCAAACCAAGTCCAAACCGCACTTAGCGCAAATTTACTCTAACCGCCAACCGCCGTCTTGTTCAATATATAGCAGGCTGTTATGGAAACGCTTCAAGGTAGAGCGGTGTCCGACGCTGATGATGGTGCTGTGTGGCAACTCTTGCTGTAACAAACGATACATCGCGTCTTCCAAACCCTCGTCCATGCTGGCGCTGGCTTCGTCTAAAAAGATAATCTGCGGTTGGTTCAACAACAACCGTGCGAATGCCACCCGCTGTTGTTCGCCGAGGGATAAAATCTGCGTCCATTCATTGCGATCGGTCAATTTATCGCTTAAATGCGCTAATGCCACTTTTTGCAACACTGATTGTTCGTGTCGGTAATCTGATTTTTGCGGCGGCGTGTCGGGATAATACAGCGCGTCTAACAGACTGCCTTGCGGCAAATACGGTTTTTGTGACAGGAACAGCGCATTGCTTGGCGCGGCAATTTCGCCGTCGGCATATGCCCACAACCCGGCAAGCGTGCGCAACAAGGTGGTTTTACCGACGCCGGACGGCCCTTGAATCAGTAAATGGGTTTGCGGCGCAATGTCCAGATTCAACCCTTTGATCAACGGCGTATGCGCCGGTGTTTTCACCGTCAGGTTATTAACTTGCACATGGCTAGGGTGTTCGCTGATTGTCGGCATAGGCAGTTGTTCGGCGTTGTGCATTGCGCTGTTGAAGCCGGTTAAACGGTCAAGCGTGGCTTTATAAGCGGCGAACTCGTCATAGGAGGTGCGGAAAAACGACAGGCTGTCGTGCAATTTGCCGAACACATTGACCGTTTGCATTAAGTCACCGAGCGAAATCTGCTGGCTGAAAAAACGACCGGCTTGAATCAAAAACGGAAACACCACCGAGGTTTGGCTGACGATAAGGTTAAATCCGGAGAATTTCAGGCTGCGATACACGATTTGCCATACGTTACCAATGACTTTCTCGAACTGGCTGAACAAGGCGTTGCGTTCGCTTTTTTCACCGCCGTAAAAGGCAATGCTTTCCGCATACTCTTTTACCCGAATCAGTGAATAACGGTAATTCGCGTTGAGTTTTTCATTTAAAAAATTGAGCGCAATCAACGGTCGCCCTAATTTAAAGGCAAACAGCGAGGTGATTAACACATAGCCGAAGGCGACAAAGACCATGCCGTGCGGAATTTCCATGCCGGAAAGTGCAATCGGGCCGGAGAGTTTCCAGAGGAGAAGGGTAAAGGCGATAATCGAGGTGATCGCACTGATTAAGCCGGTGGAAAAACTGAGCGAGCTGGACACAAACGATTGGATATCCTGTTGAATCCGTTGATCGGGGTTGTCCAAGCGATTGTAGCTGTATTGCGTTTTGTAATAAGTGCGGTTTGTTGTCCAGCGTTCGACAAACGTGCGGTTCAGGGTGGTGCGCCAGTTAATGGTAAAACGTTGCGACAGGTAATAGTTGCTCAAAACCAGTACCACGTTGATGGTCGCTATCACGCCGAATACCGCCATCATCTGCCAAAAGAGCGGTGCATTCAAGTCTTGCAACGATCCGTACATGATATTGTACCAATTCGAGATCACGACGTTTAGGCGCACGCCCATCAGCGATAATAAAACGATCACCAAAAACAGCATAATGGCTTTGAGATTGGTTTTGGGATCAATGTAGTCGGCGGCCAGTTGCCAAAATTGTTTGCCCCAGCGGCTGGTTTTGATCAATAAAAACGCCAGTGCCGCTAAAAACAGGAGGCTGCCGATAAAAGCTTGCGCCAGCCAAACGGACGATTCAATAAGTTCTTGTTGCCAGTTCATAATAATTTCGATTTAACAATGGATAAGCATTTGATTCGCAAATAGCTAAAAAGTTTAACAACACACTCAAATTTTTAAATAAAAAATCTTAGTTTTGTTTCAAAAGTTTGCACTATAACAAATTTTTGCCATTTTAACCTAGGTATAATACACGCAGTTTATTTTTTAAATTTCAATAATAGGAGATGTTATGAGTGATATAGCTATCACGGTCAGCCTGCTTGCGCTGGTTGCCGTGATTGGATTGTGGTTGGGGCATTTAAAAATCCGGGGGATAGGAATCGGAATCGGCGGCGTGTTGTTCGGCGGCATTCTGGTCGGGCATTTTATCAAGCAATACGGCTTGAGCCTCGAATCGCACACCCTGCATTTTATTCAGGAATTCGGCTTGATTCTGTTTGTTTATACCATCGGGATTCAGGTCGGACCGGGCTTTTTTGCCTCTCTGCGCCAATCGGGATTAAAACTGAATCTGTTTGCGATGATGATTGTGTTGCTGGGGGCTGTATTGGTGGTGGCACTACATCTTGGTTTCGGCGTGGAATTACCGATTATTTTAGGGATCTATTCCGGCGCGGTGACCAACACGCCGTCGCTCGGTGCCGGGCAGCAGATTTTGGCGGAGCTGGGCATCACCAATATCACCGAAACCATGGGGATGGCATATGCGATCGCCTATCCGTTCGGGATTTGCGGTATTTTATTGGCGATTTGGCTGGTGCGTCTGTTTTTCAAAATCAAGATTGAGGAAGAACATCAGCAATTTGAAAAAGAATCAGGACACGATAAAGAGAGTTTGAGCAGCCTGAATGTGAAAATTACCAATCCGAATATCAGCGGCTTGAAAATTCGCGCCATTCCGGGCTTCGAGGCGAAAAACGTACTTTGCTCACGTTTAAAACGCGGCGCAGAATTGATTGTACCGCACGCGGATACCGAAGTGCAGGTGGGGGATTTAATGCATTTGGTCGGCGATATGCCGGATTTGCAACGGGTGCAGCTGGTGGTCGGGGAAGTGGTGAAAGAATCGCTGTCTACCCGTGGCACCGATTTGCGTTCGGTGCGGGTGGTGGTGACCAACGAAAATGCGTTGGGTAAGAGAATCCGTGATTTGAAAATCAAACAGAAATACGAAGTGGTGATTTCGCGTTTGAACCGTGCCGGGATCGAACTGGTGCCGACCAGCAACACCAGCCTGCAATTCGGGGACGTATTGAATCTGGTCGGGCGTTTGGATGCGATTGAAGCGGTGACGGCGGTGATCGGCAATGCGCAGCAAAAATTGCAACAGGTACAAATGCTGCCGGTGTTTATCGGCATTCTGTTAGGGGTGTTGGTCGGATCAATACCGATTTCACTGCCGGGTTTTCCGGTGGCGTTAAAATTGGGTTTGGCAGGCGGCCCGTTAGTCGTTGCTCTGATTTTGGCGCGTATCGGCAGTATCGGCAAACTGTACTGGTTTATGCCGCCGAGCGCCAACCTTGCCTTGCGTGAAATCGGCATTGTGCTGTTCCTCTCGGTGGTCGGAATCAAGGCCGGCGCGAACTTCATTGATACGCTTATCAGCGGCGACGGTATGGAATGGATGATGTTCGGTGCGGTTATCACTTTTGTTCCTTTGATGATCACCGGCGTTGTCGCCCGCGTGTACGGTAGAATGAACTACCTGACATTAAGCGGCTTACTCGCCGGTTCAATGACCGATCCGCCGGCGCTTGCCTTTGCCAACGGTATTAAAGAAGACAGCGGCGCGGCAGCACTCTCTTATGCCACGGTCTATCCTTTGGTGATGTTTATGCGGATCATGTCACCGCAAGTATTGGCGGTATTGCTGATGTTGTTTGTGGGATAACAGACAGTTGGGATAAAAAGAACAAGGTGTTGTCCTTTCAGGCTGATGACAAAGTCTCTTTCTCTAATCATTTCCCTCCCTCCGTATACGGAGGGAGGTGTCCGAAGGACGGAGGGAGGCATAAATGATTTTAAAAAGTAATATGTTGCATTTTCATATTGCCCCTCCCTCCCCATTTTTCTTGCGAAAAATGGTACTCCCTCCGCACGCGGAGGGAGAGAAGTCAGTTTGTCAGCAATCTCAAAGGACAACGTTGTTGTCCTTTTGTTTTTTTATCGCGGAGCAGATCACTTTTTGGCTACTATGCCGATTTAGCTCTGTTGTAGATAAACTAAAATGAGCAGATTGTCAGCGATACAAAAAATAAACCCCCACCATCGCTACCAAATATACAATCCCCGCCCATGCCAAATACGTCAGCCAAATTTTTTGTCGTTTGCCCTGTCGTACCAGGCTGAAGTTGAGCCAGGCGAATACCGGGGCGGAGACGAAGGAGGCGGTCATGGCGAAGGGGATCATTTTGCCGATGGCGCCGCTGAAAAACTGGATCACGATAAAGGCGGAAAGGGTGGTGAACAGCATGGAGTAGCGCAGGGCTTTGTCATGATGTGCACTGACCGCACTTGGGGCTGTGCTTTGGCGTAATAAAGCGACGGTTTGCTGGTTGCTGCGTGAGTAGCCGTCCACTGCAACGATGGTGGTGCCGTAAATGCAGATAAATGCCACCAACGCCATAAACCAGCGCGTCCATTCGCCGATACTGAGGGCGTACATCTCAACGAATTGGCGGATAAATTGTCCGCCTGCCAAGGTTGGGATCGGTTTGCCGTATTGCACCATTGCGCCCAGTGCCATAAACATCAAGGCGAGCAGGATGGTGACGAAATAGCCGCTGTTGAAATCGAGCAAGCGGCGTTGGCGGTAGTTCGGATCAAGGCGGCTTTTTTCCACCACCCATAACGAACTGGCGACACTCAATTCCATCGGTGCGGGCATCCAACCCATTAGAGCGATGAGAAACGGAATCGCGCCCAATGTCCAAGCCGAGGGGGCGGCGAAATCGGCACTGATTGCCAGGGCGCTGCGCCCGAAGGCAATTAATAATGCCAACAGCGTAATCAGCGACAGCAGTAACATAATGCTTTTGGAAACTTTATCCAAGCGCGGATATTGGCGCGAGAATAAAATTGCCAAAAAGCTGAACAGTACGATCAGATTTAAGCCGTTTAACGCCACCTCAAACGGGATCAACATGGTTAGCAGCACCGCCGATAACAGCGTGCCGCCGGCAACATTCACCATGGTGGCAAACAGATTGAACGCGAGAAACAGCCATAAATAGCCCTTGCCTTTTTCGGCGTAGCCCTGCAACACGCTTTTATTATTCAGCGCGCTGTAGTCAAAGGCGAAGCGGAAAAACGGATATTTCAACAGATTCACCGCGATGATAAACAAGGCAAGTTGATAGCCGTAATATGCGCCGGCTTGGGTGGAGGCGATGATATGCGAGCCGCCGACGCAGGACGATGCCATGATAATGCCAGGCCCAAATTGTTTGCTGAATGATTTCATTTAATCCCATGTCCTTGTAACTGCCGGATTGTGTGTTGTAAGTTTTGTGCTTGTGTGATTGCCGAAATGACCGCCACACCGTCCGCACCGGCTTGGCGGATCGAAAGTGCGGTTGCGCCGCTGATACCGCCGATCGCCACGAGCGGTTTTTCAATCCCCCGCTGCCGAATTTGTCGGATTAAATTTAAGCCGACCACGGCATTGGCGTCGGTTTTCGATTGGGTGGGGAAAATCGGCCCTACGCCGAAATAGTCCACCGCCCGTAATTCGGCATTCTCGATGGCTTGCTGCAAGGTATTGACCGATAATCCCAGTAATAACTTGCCTTGGCATTGTTCGATCACTTGTCGAACCGGGCGATCCGCCTGCCCGACGTGCACCCCGTCCGCTTGTAGCGCAAGTGCTAAATCCACATCATCATTCACAAAAAACGGCACATGATATTGTCGGCATAAATCACGGCATTGTGTTGCCAATTGGCGAATTTGCTGCGGATCTTGCAGTGAAAAGTTGCCTTTTTCACGAAATTGAAAACAACCGATACCGCGCTTTAAGGCTTGCTCCAAGCAGGCTAATAATGCTTGCGGCGGCGAGCCGCCTAAGTGACGGCAGTCTTGCGTACCGGCGATAAAATAGACGGCAAGCATTTGCTTAATGTTTGTCATTTTTTCCTTCAACGTAAGCCCCTTAACGCCGCCCTGCGATCGGCAGTGATGAAAATGCCCAATGGTTGGTCGGGCCGTGTCCGTGTCCGAGATTCAGCGGATGGGTGATTGCCGCGGTAATAAATTGCTTGGCGAGTTTGACGGCGATGGTCGGCGATTGCCCTTTTGCCAATTCGGCGGTAATGCAGGCGGAAAAGGTGCAGCCGGTGCCGTGGGTGTGCGGCGTGCGGTAGCGCGGGCTTTCGAGCGTGAAGCTGGCGCTCGGGGTAAACACCCAATCGCAACAGACCGCACTTTGCGAATGTTGGCTGTGTCCGCCTTTGATCACCACCGTTTTCACGCCCCATTCCTGCAGGTAGCGTGCCGCTTTTTCCGCACTTTTTGCGCCTAAAATCTCAATGCCGGTTAAGGCTTCGGCTTCGGGCAGATTGGGGGTGAGAATGTCAGCGAGTGGCAGCAAATGCTGCTTGAGTGCCGCGACCGCACTTTGCTGTAACAACGCCGCTCCGCCTTTGGCGATCATCACCGGATCAAGCACCAGATGTTGAAAGCGGTAACGGCGCAAACTCTCGGCGACCGCTTCAATAATCTCGGCTGTGCCAAGCATGCCCAATTTCACCGCCGAGATGTCGAAATCCTCGGCGACTGCTTGAATTTGCGCCTGAATGGTGGCGACCGGTATCGGGTGAATCGCGTGCACGCCTAAGGTATTTTGTGCGGTAATTGCGGTTACCGCACTTGTGCCGAATACGCCGCGCATTTGAAAGGTTTTCAAATCCGCCTGAATGCCTGCGCCGCCGCCGCTGTCGGAGCCGGCAATGGTTAAAGCTTGCGCAATATTAGACATAATCCGCCCTCGCCAGTTGTTGCACTTGCGCATTGTCCACTGCCGCCAGTTGATCTAAAAGTGCGGTATAGAATTGTCCGTGTTGCGATGGTTGTAAATTTTTTGCCGCCAGTTCGCCGGCAATGGCGTATGCGCTTGCCCCTTCGACCATCGCCTGAAAATCGTCTTGGGCGGCGACGGCTAAGAATGCACCGCAGACCGCACTTAACAGGCAGCCTGAGCCGGTAATGCGCGGAAACAGCGGCGTGCCGTTGCGAATATGCGCCACTTGTTTGCCGTCGCTAATCACATCAATTTCGCCGCTAATCATCGCCACGCAATGATACTGTTGTGCAATTTTGTTTGCGATAGAATCCAAATCTGCGTTGCCACTGCCGACATCCACCCCTTTGCTTTGCCAACTGACATTGGCGAGAAACGCCATTTCACCGGCATTGCCGCGAATGGCGCTGAAGCGGATTGCTTGCAGCAATTGCGCCACCGTTTGTTGGCGGAAGCGGGTTGCGCCCACGCCGACCGGATCAAGCACCACCGGAATGCCGTGGCGGTTCGCCGCTTTTCCGGCAAGCAACATCGCTTGCACCTGCCCGGCGGTCAGCGTGCCGATGTTAATCACCAAGGCATTGCAAATGCGCGGCAGTTCGTCCATTTCTTCGACCGCACTTGACATAATCGGCGAGGCGCCGAGTGCCAATAAACCATTGGCGACATAATTGGCGACAACAATGTTGGTGATATTGTGAATCAACGGGTTACGTTGGCGCAGTTGGCTGAGATAATCGGTGGTCAGCATAAATTAATCCTTCAGTTGTACGGCGTAATCGGCGAGTGTCGGCACGCTTTTGATTAAGCCTTGTCGTTGCATAAATTCCGCCATCTGCCGATAGCGGTTTTCGTCAAGGGCGCGCGGGCGCAGCGCCAAGCGCGGCAGGGTATCACGCCAAGCAAGGCGGTTGAGTTCGTTGTCTAACTCATTTGGTTTATAGCTGACAAAATCCTGCCATGCTTGATCAGGGTGGTTAATCAGATAGATCGTGGCTTGTTCAAGTGCGGTCAGAAAGGCACGCAATTTTTTGTCGGACAGCTTGTTTTTGTTGGCGACCAAAATCAGCTCGTCATAAGCCGGCACGCCGTGTTCTTCCGGATAAAACGCCAAACCCGGTTGTTTTTCCAGATCCATTTGGTTCAATTCAAAATTGCGGAATGCGCCGATCACCGCCTCGACTTGACCGCTGATCAGCGACGGCGACAATGACCAATTGACATTGATCATTTCAATATCTTTTTCGCTTAAACCGTATTTTGCCAACATCGCTTTCAGCAGACTGGTTTCAAAACCGCTGACCGAATAACCGATTTTTTTACCTTTCAGATCAGCGATGGATTTGATGTTGCTGCTTTGCAGCACCACCAAGCTGTTGAGCGGGGTCGCAACCAAGGTGCCGACGCGCACCAACGGCAAGCCTTCCGCCACTTGCATTTGCAGTTGCGGTTGGTAATCGACCGCCAAATCCGCTTGCCCGGCGGCAACCAGTTTCGGCGGCATTGAGGGATCGGCCGGTTCGATAATTTCAACCGTTAAATCGTGGGCGGCGAAATAGCCTTTCTGTTGCGCCACAATCAAAGCGGCATGATCGGGATTGACGAACCAATCCAGCAGCAGCGTGATTTTTTCTTTCGCCTGCAACGGCTGGCTCAAGAGTAAAAGTGCGGTCAGAGCGGTGAAAAAGGTTTTCATGGTGTTTTCCTGTTGTGAGTGTGTGAATTATCGTTAGCTAAGGTCTAATCCCATTTGCCAAAATGCCACTTCCATGCGGGTGGCGGTGGTGAAAATCTGTTGCACTTTGGCGCGTTGTTTCGCGGTTAAGTCGCGGCACAATTGGTTGAGCAATTCGCCTAATTGTGCGGCGGCTTGTTGGAAATCCGCGGCGGCGTAGTTGTCGATCCAGTCTTGATAGGGATTATTCGGCGGGCTGAGTTTCTGTTCCGCGATCCAACGGGCGATTTCGGCATAACCGAGCGCGCAAGGCGCAATCGCCGCATACAAATCCGCCAGACTGCCGTTAATGCCGCAATCCAACACATAACGGGTGTAGGCAACGCAAGCGGGGGATTCGGGCGTTTGCAATAATTCCTCTTCGGCAATGCCCCACTGACGGCAGAAGCCGATATGCAGTTGAATTTCTTGCAATAAAATGCTGATGGCATGATTGGCTTGCTGCATTTGTGCGAAGTTGTCGGACTTAAACAGACTCAACGCCAAGGCGCGGTTATATTGAAACAGATAGAGATAATCCTGTTTTAAGTAGTGCTGGAAACTGGCTTTCGGCAGTTCGCCGCGCGCCAATTGCAACACAAACGGATGTTGGGTGTACGCCAGCCAATGCGGTTGTGCCTGTTCGATTAAGTGTTGGGTGATGGTCATTTTTTCCTCTTTTTTTATGCTCGCTTTTTTATTTAGTTGAGTTGAGCCGCCCATGGAATAAAACGGCGTAACAGTCGGTCGACGACAAAATATAAGCTCAGCGCCATTAATATTAACAACAGCAGGGCGGCGAACATCAGATCGACCTGCATGCGTGCATTGGCGTGCAACATCAAATAGCCCAAACCTTTTGATGAACCGACCCATTCGCCGACCACAGCACCGATTGGCGCAACCGAAACCGCAATGCGCAAGCCTGACGCCAAGGCGGGCAATGCCGCCGGCAACCGCACTTTGAACAGCAACGGTAAACGTTTTATTTGCATACTGTGGGCTAAATCCAGCCACGCTTGCGGAGTGTTGCGCAAGCCGTCGTAACAGGCGGCGGTGACCGGAAAATAGATAATCAACACCGTCATCACGATTTTTGAAGCCATGCCGTAGCCGAACCACAGCACCAACAGCGGCGCAATCGCAAAGACCGGAATTGCCTGAGAAATCACCAGTAACGGCATTAAAAATGCAGAGATTGGGGCGGACAGTGACAACAACAGCGCAGAGCCTAAACCAAGCAAAAAACCGAGGGTTAAGCCGAGCAAAATCTCAAGTGCGGTAACTTGCGCGTGTTGCCACAGCAATGGGGCGTGGGTTTTCAGTTGTTGCGCGACCGCACTCGGCGCAGGCAATAGATAGTGCGGCAGTGCCAGCAGGCTGACCGCACTTTGCCACAACAACAGCAAAAGTGCGGTCAGCAGCAGGATTTTGGCGAGGGATTTCAGCTGCTTCACGGCGTTGTTCCCTCTAATAATTGCGCGATAAGCTGCTGTTGTAATTCGAGGCTGGCGGAATTGAGCGGGCGTGGTTTGCTTCCCGGCGGCGTAACAGCGTTGGTGAGCGATTGTGCGGTTTGCTGCAACACATAAATCTGATCCGCCAAACGCACCGCCTCTTGCGGATCGTGGGTGATTAACAGCACGGTTTTGTCTGCCAGCAGTTCACAGGCGAGATCTTGCAGTTGTAAACGGGTGACCGCATCCAATGCTGAAAACGGTTCGTCCATTAAAATCAGATCCGCCTGCTGCATTAAGCAACGTGCCAACGCCACACGCTGCCGCTGCCCGCCGGAGAGTTGATAGCAACGCTTGTGTTGGTGCTCCTGCATTTGTACCGCACGTAGCAACCGCTCGGCTTGTTGCCGGGTCGCTGCATTTTTCTTGCCTTGCAGATGGGCTTCCAGCTGCACGTTATCGACAATCGACAGCCACGGATAAAGCGAATCTTGTTGCGCCAGCCAGGCTAATTTTAGCGGACGGGCAAAGTGAATATTGCCTTGCCGAATGCTGTGCTGTTCCAATCCGGCAATCGCACGCAATAACGTGGATTTGCCCACGCCGGAACGCCCGAGCAGCACCGTCCATTTGCCGAGCGGCAGATCGAAATCAAAGTCATTGAACAACGACTGTTCGCCGAAAACTAAGGTTAAGCCGCGAATTTGCACCGCATTCATCGTGCGCACCACTAACGGCAATTAACGCAAGAAACGGGGGTTTACACAGAGAAAATCGGGAGAAAAAAGAGAAAGTGCGGTCTGATTGAACATCATCATAATAGTTTCCTACGTCAGCATTAACTGGATCAGGTTCACGGGTATCATCTCAGCCGCTTTCCATGTTTAAAAGCAGCACCCCGACTAGTGGACGTTTAATCTATAAAAATTATATCATCAGAACAACCGCTTTTTTTCAGAAGTTTGAACTGGATCAAATCTTATTTGAGAAATTTAATCGGATTGGCGGGATATTCTCTGCCGAATATCAGATTGATTTCACAATAAATTGGATCTAGCTCAAGATTTTGAATTTAATGATTTGCATTTCGTTTATTTGAGGCATATTGTTACCAGCGCATATTTTGGATCCTATATAATTTCAAGGATAAATATGTCTTTCAATGGATTAACAATAAAAATCATCAGAGGTTATATGAAAAAACTATCTCACTATCTTATTGTGCCGGCAGTATTACTATTATTGTCAGGTTGTGCGACGGAGTCATCCAGAACAATTGAAACTCCACGGGTGGCGTCCGCTCAAACGGTTTATCAAGGGGCAAAAGTGCCGGTTGCCATTGGGCAATTTGATAACCGTTCTGATTATCAAAATGGGATTTTCTCCGATGGCGTTGATCGCCTGGGTAGTCAGGCACAAACGATTTTGATGAGTGATTTGCAGCAGAGCGGGCGTTTCTCGGTTTTAGATCGCACAAATATGAATGCGATTAAGAATGAAGCAAAACTGAAAAAAATCAGCCAAAATATCAAGGGCGCACGTTATGTTATTACGGGCGATGTTACTGAATTTGGGCGTAAAACAACTGGCGATCACCAGCTATTCGGCATTTTAGGCAAAGGCAAATCACAAGTTGCTTATGCGAAAGTGAATTTAAATATTGTCGATGTGGAAACGTCAGAGGTGGTTTATTCTGCTCAGGGAGCTGGAGAATACAGCTTATCAAATCGCGAGGTGATCGGATTCGGAGGATCTGCCGGGTATGATTCTACGCTAAATGGAAAAGTATTGAGTCTGGCAATTCGCGAAGTCGTTGATAATTTGGCTCAAGGGCTGGAAAGCGGTGCTTGGAAGCCAAGTAAATAAGAGGTATTGTGATGACAATCTTCATGAAAATTGCATCGAAAACGGCTTTGGTGCTGGGAGCAGTATTGTTGACCGGTTGTGCTTCAAACAATGATATTTATGCTTGGCAAGGTAATGATTATAGCAAGAGTTTGTACGATTATTTGAATAGTAATGCCGCCGAAACAGAGCAAATTGCGACGTTGGAATCTATCGTTAACCGTGCGGAAAGTTCAGGTAAAAAAGTACCACCGGGATTGTATGCGCAGTTGGGGTTGCTGTATTCGAAACAAGGGGATTTGAATAAATCACAAATGTATTTTAATTTGGAAAAATCCACTTTTCCTGAAGCAGCGCAATATATAAACTTTTTACAAAACAATAAAGTAAGGGTGAAGTAATGAAAAAATTATGGATTCCTATCGTAGCATTGTCAGGGTTAATTTTATCCGGTTGTGCAGGCAACAGCGAGCCGTACGATTATTCTACTTTTTTAGAAAGTAAACCTCGTTCGATCTTAGTACTGATGCCGACCAATCAATCGACTGAAGTCAAGGCAGGAAGTGCGGTTTTAGCAAATACGGTCAAGCCATTGGCTGAAGCCGGATATTATGTTTTTCCGGTAGCCGTTGCAAATGAAACATTCCGTCATAATGGCGTATATGAAGGGCATGAAATTCAGCAGATTCCACACCGAAAATTACATGAAATTTTTGGTGCGGACAGTGCACTCTACATCAATGTGACAGATTATGGTTCGAGCTATGTGCTGATTGATAGCATAACGACGGTTAAAGTGGAAGGTAAGTTGATTGATTTGCGTAATGGCGCAACGCTATGGCGCGGGCAGGCAGTTGCTTCAAGCAGTGAGCAAGGCAATAATGGTGGTGGTAATGTAATCGCTATGTTAGTGGTTGCAGCAGTCAAGCAAGTTGTCAACACCGTCGCCGACCAAGGCTTTGATGTGTCAGTTTTGGCAACTCAACGCCTCCTCAATGGCGGCTATAACGGCGGATTATTATATGGACCTTATTCACCGCATTATGGTAAAGACCCACAGTTAAAATAGGATTAATTTGTCCTATGAAAAAACGATCTTGCCTAAAACAAGATCGTTTTTTTACCCAAAGAAATTACAGCATATGACGCAATTCTAAAGTATAATAACCGCCATTTTCTATCTACAATCAGCGATAAAACTATGAGTTCGACATTCAACGTAAAAACCTTTCAAGGTATGATTCTCGCCCTGCAAGAATACTGGGCAAACGTGGGCTGTACGGTGGTGCAACCTTTTGATATGGAAGTGGGGGCTGGCACATCGCACCCGATGACCTGTTTGCGTGCCTTAGGCCCTGAGCCGATGGCGTTTGCCTATGTGCAGCCGTCGCGTCGCCCGACCGACGGACGTTACGGCGAAAACCCGAATCGTTTGCAGCACTATTACCAATTCCAAGTGGTGATTAAACCGTCACCGGACAATATTCAAGAATTATATTTAGACAGCCTGAAAATGCTCGGTTTTGATCCGACCCAAAATGATATTCGTTTTGTGGAAGATAACTGGGAAAACCCGACGTTAGGCGCGTGGGGCTTGGGCTGGGAAGTGTGGTTGAACGGCATGGAAGTGACCCAATTCACCTATTTCCAACAAGTGGGCGGTTTGGAATGCAAACCGGTGACCGGTGAGATTACCTATGGTTTAGAGCGGTTGGCGATGTACATTCAAGGCGTAGACAGCGTGTATGACTTGGTGTGGTCGGACGGTCCGTTAGGCAAAACCACTTACGGCGACGTGTTCCACCAAAACGAAGTGGAGCAATCGACCTATAACTTTGAATACGCCAACACCGAATTTTTATTCTACTGCTTCGAGCAATATGAAAAAGAAGCGCAAGAGCTGTTAGCATTGGAAAAACCGTTGCCGTTACCGGCTTACGAACGCATTTTAAAAGCGGCGCACAGTTTTAACTTGCTCGACGCACGCAAAGCGATTTCCGTCACCGAACGCCAACGTTATATTTTACGCATTCGCGCTTTAACCAAAGGCGTTGCCGAAGCCTATTATGCTTCGCGTGAAGCCTTGGGTTTTCCGGGGTGTAAAAATAAGCGGCAATAAATAAGTAGGTAAATATGACTAAACCAGTTCTGTTTTTTGCACACCTTTGCCCTGATACCGAGCCTTTCATAGCGGAATTAAACGCCTTAAAGGTCGCGTATGAAAGTGTGAATATCTTTGAAAGTATGGCGAATTTTAAACGCTTTTTAAAACTGCGCGATAGTGACCGCACTTTTGATGAGGCGAAACAAAACGGTTATGTCGGCATTCCGGCGTTGCTGTTGGCAAACGGGGAAATTATCCTTGAACTCAATGAATTAAAACGCCGATTTGGTTAAGTCTATGAATTCACTGCAAACGACCAACCAGCAATTAATCCTCAATATTGCCGAGATTATCACCACTGCACGCCAACAAGTGCGGCAGGCGGTGAATGTCGCGATGGTGCAAAGCTATTGGGAAATCGGGCGTTTGATTGTGGAAGACGAACAACAAGGCGAACAACGCGCCCAATACGGCAAATATCTGTTGCAAGAGATTTCGCAACGTTTAACAGAGATGTTTGGTAAGGGGTTTGACGAACGTAATTTACGCAAAATGCGTCAATTTTATCTTACCTTTCCAATTCGGGACTCAGTGAGACCCGAATTAAGTTGGACACATTATCGCCGTTTAATTCGTGTAGAAAATGCTACTGCAAGACAATGGTATCTTAATGAAACGATTGAACATAATTGGTCAGTCAAAGCTTTAGACCGCCAAATCTCCGTTTTATATTACGAACGTTTATTGGCAAGCCAAAATAAAGCTTTGGTCACGCAAGAAGCGGAACAAAAAACCGAACCGTTAAAAGAAACCATTCAAGATTATCTGCGTGATCCTTATATTTTGGATTTCTTGAATTTGCAGGACAAAACCTATCAAGAAAATCAAATAGAACAGGCGATTATCAGTAACTTGCAAGATTTCCTATTGGAACTCGGTAAAGGTTTTGCCTTTGTCGAACGACAAAAGCGCGTACGATTTGATGATGAAGATTTTTATATCGATCTGGTTTTCTATAATTTCAAATTGAAATGTTTTTTATTGATTGATCTTAAAATCGGCAAATTAAAACATCAAGATATTGGGCAAATGGACACCTATGTGCGTTTATATGACGAGCAATTTAAAGGCGAAGATGACAACCCGACCATCGGCTTAGTCTTATGCAGCGAGCAGAGCGAAGCGGTGGCGAAATATTCGGTGCTTGCCGACAGAAAACAGATTTTCAGCTCAAAATATGTTGCGTATTTGCCAACCGAACAAGAACTGGAACGGCAATTGGCTTCTAGTGTCATGCAAGTGCGAGAAGCGGCGGCAGTTTATAAAATAAAATATTAATACATAGCGTGGTGATCCCACATTTAGAAAGAGAAATGAAGATGAAACAAAATTTCCTTGCCGAGATCGGCACAGAAGAGTTGCCACCGAAGGCACTTAAAAAATTAGCGACGGCGTTCGCCGACAATGTGGAAGCGGAGTTGAAGCAAGCGGGTCTTGCCTTTGATAACGTTGAATGGTTTGCTACGCCGCGTCGTTTGGCGGTGAAGGTGTTGGGTTTGGCGACTTCGCAGCCAAGCAAAGAAGTGGAAAAACGCGGGCCTGCGGTTGCGGCGGCGTTTGATAAGGAAGGCAAGCCGACCAAAGCGGCGGAAGGCTGGGCGCGCGGTTGTGGCATTAGCGTCGATCAAGCGGAGCGTATCGCCACCGATAAAGGCGAATGGTTGGTTTATCGTGCCGTGGTGGAAGGGCAGGCGACCAAAAATCTGCTGGTCGGTATGATTAGCAGCGCCTTGGCGAAATTGCCGATTCCAAAAACCATGCGTTGGGGCGATAAAAGCGAGCAGTTTGTGCGCCCGGTGCACACCGTCACTTTATTATTGGGCGATGAGCTGATTAACGGCGAAATTTTGGGGGTGGCAAGTGGTACGACTGTTCGCGGACACCGTTTTTTAGGCGAGCGTGAATTCCAAATCAGCCACGCGGATCAGTACCCTGCGCTGTTAGCGGAAAAAGGTTCGGTGATTGCCGATTTTAATCAGCGCAAAGCCTTGATTTTGGCAAAAGCACAAGAAAAAGCGACCGCACTTGGCGGTGTGGCAGATATTGAAGACGCTCTGCTTGATGAAGTCACTTCGTTGGTGGAATATCCGAATGTGTTAAGCGCCACCTTTGAAGAGCGCTTCTTGGCTGTGCCGGCGGAAGCCTTGGTTTACACCATGAAAGGCGACCAAAAGTATTTTCCAATCTATGATAAAAACGGCAAATTGCTACCGCACTTTATCTTTGTTTCCAATATCAATCCGCAAGATCCGACGGCGATCATCGAGGGCAACGAAAAAGTAGTGCGTCCACGTTTAACCGATGCGGAGTTTTTCTTTAAAACCGACTTAAAACAGCGTTTGGAAGACAACTTACCGCGCTTGGGAACCGTGTTGTTCCAACAGCAGTTAGGCACATTACGCGATAAAACCGCGCGTATCGAACAATTAAGCGGCATTATCGCGGCACAAATCGGTGCGGACGAAACCCAAGCGAAACGCGCCGGTTTGTTGTCAAAATGCGATTTGATGACCAACATGGTGTTTGAATTCACCGATACGCAAGGGGTGATGGGCATGCATTATGCCCGTCATGACGGCGAAGACGAAGCCGTGGCGGTGGCGTTGAACGAACAATATATGCCGCGTTTTGCCGGTGATGATTTACCACACAGCCTAGTGGCGTGTTCGGTGGCGTTGGCGGATAAATTGGATACTTTGAGCGGTATTTTCGGCATCGGACAACATCCGAAAGGCGACAAAGATCCGTTTGCCTTGCGCCGTGCCGCACTTGGCGTGTTGCGGATTATCGTTGAGAAAAAATTGCCGCTGGATTTGCAAACCTTAGTGCAAAGTGCGGTCGAATTGTACGGTGATAAATTAACTAACGCTAACGTGGTAACCGACGTGGTGGACTTTATGCTGGGTCGTTTCCGTGCGTGGTATCAAGACGAAGGTTTCAGCGTGGATGTGATCCAAGCGGTGTTGGCACGCCGTCCGACCAAACCTGCCGATTTCGACAAACGCGTGCGTGCGGTGGCGCATTTCCGCACCTTAGATTCCGCCGAAGCCCTCGCCGCCGCCAATAAACGGGTGAGCAATATTTTGGCGAAAGTGGAAGGCGAATTGCCTAACAGCGTAAACCGCACTTTGTGCCAAGATCCGGCGGAAACCGCACTTGCGGATCAGGTTGCCGAGTTACAGCAAAAATTGCAACCGTTATTTGCCAACGGTGACTATCAAACCGCACTTGAGCAACTTGCCGCGCTGCGCCGGCCGATCGATAACTTCTTCGATAACGTGATGGTGAATGCGGAAGATCCGGCGTTGCGTCACAACCGTTTGGCGTTGTTGCATAATTTGCGTGAGTTGTTCTTGCAAGTAGCGGATATTTCGTTGTTGCAATAATTGATTCTGATGTCAAAGGAAAGGGCTAACATTTGTTAGCCCTTTTTTGTCTCTTTTATTTTTGGCTTATTTTAATAAACCGGCGCTGTCAAGTGCCGCGCTGACAACCGGCTGTGCTTCTTCGCTTAACACGGTTAATGGTAAGCGTAAGAAGGGTTCGTTGATCAGTCCGATTTTGTAGCACGCCCATTTGACCGGGATCGGATTGGATTCGACGAACAGGTTTTTATGCAGCGCCATTAAGCGGTTGTTGATTTCATCGGCTTGGGCAAAGTCGCCTTTTAAGGCGAAGTGACACATTTTTGCCATATCGGCAGCGGCAACGTTGTTGGTGACGGAAATCACCCCTTCGCCGCCGGCTTTGATCGCCTCTAATCCGGTGGTGTCATCGCCGCTTAATACGATGAAATCTTTGCCGGCTAATTCTTTGATTTTGCTGACGCGGCTGACATCGCCGGTTGCCTCTTTAATGCCAACGATATTCGGGATTTTTGAGAGGCGTGCTACGGTTTCCGGTTTGAGATCGCTGCCGGTGCGCCCCGGTACGTTATATAAAATCTGTGGTAAATCGGTACTTTCGGCGATGGCTTTAAAGTGTTGGTACATCCCTTCTTGCGTCGGTTTGTTGTAGTAAGGCACAACCGATAAACAACCGGCAACACCGCTGCCGTGCAGTAATTTGGTCATGGTAATGGCTTCGCTGGTCGCGTTGGCACCGGTGCCGGCAATAATCGGAATGCGCCCTGCGGCATATTCGACGGTCTTCAGAATCACCTTAACATTTTCATCAATACTTAGGGTCGCAGATTCCCCGGTGGTGCCGACGGAAACAATCGCATCGGTTCCGGCTGCGATATGAAAGTTTACCAGCGCTTCCAACTCGGTGTAATTCACTTCGCCGGAACTGTCCATCGGAGTGATAAGCGCAACGATACTGCCTGAAAATAAAGGGTTACTGGCCGACATAAAACTTCTCCTGTGTGTTTCTTGTTGCTTTATTGATGAAATCGTTTGATTATTCTAGATTGCCAAATTTGTCGTAGTTTGCAAGTGGTTTTTTTATTTTCCGGCAGATAAATCAAAAAAAGTGAAAACGGCTTGATTTAATGGTAGTTTAAGTGCGGTATCCTTCGCTAATTTTGGAGAGTAAAGATGTTATCAATATTAAAGTGCGGTGTTGCGGCACCGAAATTTACCTTGGCGGATCAACGGGGCAATCAGGTCAGCTTGGATGATTTTACCGGAAGAAAAGTGTTATTGTATTTTTATCCGAAAGCACTGACGCCGGGCTGTACCACCCAAGCTTGCGATTTGCGTGACGCTAAGCGGCAGTTGGAGCAACTGGGAGTGGTTATTCTGGGCGTTAGTCCGGATCTGCCGGCAAAATTGCGTACTTTTGAAGAGAAAAAGGCGCTCAATTTCACTTTGTTGTCTGACCCTGATCATCAGGTTGCCGAGCAGTTCGGGGTGTGGGGCGAGAAACAATTTATGGGACGTCGCTATGACGGCATTCACCGGATCAGTTTTTTGATTGATGAAAATGGGATGATTGAGCAGGTGTTTGATAAATTTAAAACCAAAGATCATGCCCGGGTGGTGCTGGATTATTTGGCACGGTAAACCAAAAGTGCGGTTTACCGTGTTTAGGCGTTTAGCTTAAATCTGTCGGAATGTGGTAAATCTCTCCGCCTTTTCGTTTAAATTGTTGCGCCATTTCCGCGAGCCCCAGTTGCTGTTCCGCAGGGAGCGCTGCGGCATAATCCCTGACTTCCTGTGAAATTTTCATCGAACAGAATTTCGGCCCGCACATCGAGCAGAAATGGGCGACTTTGCCGGATTCTTGCGGCAGGGTTTCATCGTGATAGGCGCGGGCGGTTTCGGGGTCTAATGCCAGATTGAATTGATCTTGCCAACGGAATTCAAAGCGGGCTTTCGACATCGCATTATCCCGAATTTGCGCTGCCGGATGACCTTTGGCAAGATCGGCGGCATGGGCGGCAATTTTATAGGTGATTAACCCTTGTTTGACGTCGTCTTTATCAGGCAGGCCCAAATGCTCTTTCGGCGTGACATAACACAACATGGCACAGCCGAACCAACCGATCATGGCGGCACCAATTCCGGAAGTAAAATGATCGTAACCGGGAGCAATATCGGTGGTGAGTGGCCCGAGGGTATAGAATGGCGCTTGGTGGCAGTGTTCCAATTCCTCGGTCATATTACGCTGAATCATCTGCATCGGAATATGCCCAGGGCCTTCAATCATCACTTGTACATCATACTCCCACGCAATTTTCGTCAGCTCGCCTAAGGTGTAAAGCTCGGCGAATTGGGCTTCATCATTGGCGTCTTGAATCGAACCAGGACGCAAGCCGTCACCGAGCGAGAGCGAAACGTCATAAGCGGCGCAAATTTCGCAGATCGCACGGAAATGCGTATATAAAAAATTCTCTTGGTGGTGCGACAAACACCATTTCGCCATAATCGAGCCGCCGCGCGACACAATTCCGGTCAGGCGTTTGGCGGTCATCGGCACATAGCGCAGTAGCGTGCCGGCGTGAATGGTGAAGTAATCCACCCCTTGTTCCGCCTGTTCGATCAGCGTGTCTTTAAACACGTCCCAAGTTAGGTGTTCGGCAACGCCTTTCACTTTTTCCAATGCTTGATAGAGCGGCACCGTGCCGATCGGCACCGGGCTGTTGCGCAAAATCCATTCGCGGGTTTCGTGAATATTGCGCCCGGTCGAGAGATCCATCACCGTATCGGCTCCCCAACGCGTTGCCCAGACCAACTTTTCCACTTCTTCCTCAATTGAGGAGCTGACGGCTGAATTGCCGATATTGGCATTGACTTTCACCAGAAAATTGCGCCCGATAATCATCGGTTCGGATTCAGGGTGATTAATATTGCACGGAATAATCGCCCGTCCGGCGGCAACTTCCTGTCGGACAAATTCGGGGGTGATTGCGGATGGCAGGTTTGCGCCGAAGCCCTGTCCGGGATGTTGCTGCAAGAGCACCGCACTTTGAATCCGGGCGCGCCCCATGTTTTCCCGAATGGCGATAAATTCCATTTCGGGCGTAATAATGCCTCGGCGCGCATAATGCAGCTGAGTCACGGTTTTGCCTGTTTTCGCCCGCCGTGCCGAGCGTTGCCATTGGAAACGTAATTGATCCAAGGCGCTATCCTGCAAACGGGATTGGGTATATTCGGAACTGACCGAACCGAGCACTTCGCTATCTTGCCGTTCTTCAATCCACTGGCTACGCAAGGGATGAATGCCTTGGTTGATGTTGATCTCCGCGGTTTCATCGCCGTAAACGCCGGACGTATCGTAGACCGGAATCGGTTCGTTCGCTTCAAACTGCGGATTGTTTTTATCGCCGCCGAGAAAGGTCGGGCTCAGTTGGATTTCACGCATTGGCACTTGGATATCGGCACGAGAACCTTGCAGATAAATACGTTTTGAGCTGGGGTAATGCGTCCCCTTCAACTCGTTGATAAATTGCTGTGCCGCTGCTCGTTTTTGGCGGCGGCCGTTTTGTTGCAGAGATTGGGTGTCAGACATGGCAAATTCCTTTATATCAAATAATAAACAGAAGTGCTTGTCCGGAGCGGCAGAAAATAGGTGTGGAGCAAGATAGACCGCACTTTGATGTATGCGGCTTTCCCTATCTTGGAAAATCATCATGTTGAGTATTCGACGATTGACTTGTTCCCTTCGCAGGTCTTAACCCGAGCAGGTTCCACGGATCCCGATTTACGGTCTCAGCCAATAAGGATTGGCACTCCGACAAGAGGGGGCAGTATAGGGAAGCGGTTTTAAACCGGCAAGTAGCAATATGCAAAAATGTGATTTCAGCAAGGTTTTAGTTGGGATTATCGAAGAGGCGGTCAAAAAGGGGAAAGTGCGGTTTGAACCGCACTTGGGATGTGTTTTAATATTGTTCGCCCTCTTCATTCGACGGCCAGGCATTGACCACGGCTTTCACCAGTGTTGCCAGCGGGATGGCAAAAAATACGCCCCAAAACCCCCACAAACCGCCGAAAATCAATACCGCCAGAATAATCGTCAGCGGGTGCAAATTCACGGCTTCAGAGAACAGCACCGGCACTAACAGGTTGCCGTCCAGAATTTGGATGATGATATAGCCTAACATCAAATACCACAACGTCGGTGTTACGCCGTATTGCACCAATGCCACCAGCGCAATCGGAATAGTGATTAACACCGCGCCGACATAAGGCACTAACACCGATAGACCGACCCCAACCGCCAGCAGGAGTGGGTAGCGCAAGCCGAAAAAGAGGAATAGAATGTAGGTAAACACGCCCACAATTATGATTTCCACAAATTTACCGCGGATATAGTTGGAAATTTGGGTTTTCATTTCCAACCATACTTGCGAGGCTAAAGTGCGGTTACGCGGCATGAAACGCATAACACCTTGAATTAATTCATTTTTATCTTTAACTAAAAAGAATACCATTAACGGCACTAAAAACGCATAAATCCCGATAGTGACCAAACTCAATAATGAGGAAAGGGAGTAACGCAAGGCAGACTCGCCGAAAGCCAATAATTTGGTACGGACATTGCTGAACAAAGAATCCAACATCGGATAGTCAATCAGATCCGGGTAGTGTTCCGGCAGGGTCAGTAGCCAGACATGCAGTTGATTGATCATATTCGGCAAATCTTGTGCCAATGAGATGGTTTGTGTCCACAAACGCGGTACAACAACGATGGTGATAAACACGATTAGGGTGACAAACAGCAATAAGGTAATACTGACGGCCGCAATCCGCGGCAGTTTGAGTTTTTCGGATAGAAAGGCAATCGGTGCTTCCAGCAGATAAGCCAGCACCAAGGCAATCAACAGCGGCGCGATAATCCCGCTGAAAAAATAGATGGCAATAAAGAGGAAAAATAAAATGGCGAATAGCCCTAAGGCCTGTGGATCAGTAAAGCGGCGTTTATACCATTTTTGAAACATTTCCCACATGGTCATTTTCCTATGGTCAAGTAAATCAGACTTTTTGATTATAACAAGTTATTGACTTAAAGAAAGATTAAAACTATTTTCCAAGCGACAAAATTGATGAGGAGAAAACCATGAGCGTAAAAATCTTACACAATCCAAAATGTTCAAAAAGCCGGGAAACCTTGAAGTTATTAGAAGAACAAGGGATTCGGCCTGAAGTCGAATTATATTTGCAGAAGCATTACTCGGTCGCCGAGTTGCAGCAACTTCGCCGTCGATTGGGGATTAGTGATGTGCGCGAAATGATGCGGGTCAATGATGAACTGTACCGCACTTTAGGGCTGGATAATCCCGAATTTACCCAAGAGCAGCGTTTGGCGGCGATTGCGCAACATTCGTCATTACTGGAACGCCCGATTGTGATCAACGGCGAACAGGCGAGAATTGGGCGCCCGCCGCAAGCGGTGTTGGAAATCTTATAAATTTAAGCAGTGTTTGACGAACGGAATGGTGAGTTTGCGTTTTGCCTGTAGCGACGCTTGATCCAGCTGTTGCAGGGTGTCAAACAGGCTTTGGGTATCCCGTTCCAAACGTTTGAGCAAAAACAGCCCGACTTCGTCCGGCAGTTCCAAGCCGCGTAAGTAGGCGCGTTGTTGCAGGGCTTTCAGTTTTTGTATTTCATCAAGCGGTTGTAGTTTGTGGATTTCGCCCCAACTCAGACGGGAACGGAGATCATTGAGGGAAATGGCGAGGTTACGCGGCGAGCTGTCGCCGCTCAGAATCAAAATGGTGCGTTTTTGCTCTTTAATCCGGTTATATAAATCGAAAAGTGCGGTTTCCCACTTCGCTTGCCCGGCGATCAGTTGCAGATCATCAATGCAGACCAGATCTTGACTTTCCAAGTTATCCAACACATCAGGCGAAAGGTGCCTTGCGTGTTTGAGCGGAATAAAACTGGCGCTGGCGCCGCGATCAAACAGATAATGGCAGCAGGCTTTGAGCAAGTGCGTTCTGCCGCTGCCATTTTCACCGTACAGATAAAAAAATTGCTGTTGCCGCTGTTGCAGGTGATGACGCAACGATTCAAGCAACAGCCGGTTATTTTCCCCGCAGAAATTTTCCAGGGTCAAATCATCAAGCTGTTGAATCGGCAATGTCAGTTGGACTGCGGTTGTCAAACGTTCACCTGCTTTTGATTAGATAAGGGGTTCTTCCTTGGCTTTGGGTAAAACCAAGTTCATGATCACGGCAACAATGGCACATAAACTGATACCTTTGAGCGAAACTTCGCCGACATTTAACATCATACCGCCGATACCGAAAGTCATCACCACCGAGATAATGCACAGGTTGCGCGGTTCGGAGACATTGACTTGCGCTTTAATCAGCGTACTCATGCCGACCACGGCAATCGAGCCGAACACCAACATCATAATCCCGCCCATCACTATGGTCGGAATCGTGGACAGGAACGCGCCGACTTTGCCGCAGAACGAGATTGCAATCGCCCACACCGCCGCCCACGTCATGATATTCGGGTTAAAATTACGGGTCAGCATTACCGCGCCGGTCACTTCGGCATAAGTGGTATTTGGCGGCCCCCCTAAGAACGAGGCGGCGGAAGTGGCGATTCCGTCACCGAGTAAAGTGCGGTGCAATCCCGGCTGTTTCAAGAAATCTTTGCCGGTGACCGAGCTGATCGCCATAATACCGCCGACGTGTTCAATCGCCGGTGCAATCGCAATCGGTAGCAAATAGAGAATCGCTTCCAGCTTAAATTCCGGGGTGGTCAAGGTCGGCAGGCTGAACCAATCGGCTTTGGCAATGGCGCTGAAATCAACCAAGCCCATTGTTAACGCCAGAATATAACCGACGGTAATGCCGAACATAATGGGCACTAAGCGCATTAAGCCTTTGGTAAACACGGCGACGATGAGCGTGGTCAGCAAGGTTGCCATCGAAACCAAAACCGCTTGTTGATACGGGAAAATTTGTGAGCCGTCGCCGCCTTTGCCTAGCGCCATATTCACCGCTAACGGTGCCAGCCCCATACCGATAATCATGATAATCGGACCGACCACCACCGGCGGAAACACCCGCTGCAAAATGCCGGCGCCTTTTAATTTAACCAACGCACTTAATGCCACGTAAACCAAGCCTGCGCCCATCAAGCCGCCCATTGTCACCGGCAAGCCCCAAGTGGCGATACCGTATTGCATTGGCGCAATAAAGGCGAAAGAGGACGCGAGGAAAATCGGCACTTGGCGACGGGTACAGAGTTGGAATAATAACGTACCGACACCGGCAGTCAAAAGTGCGGTATTGCTGTCAAGTCCGACAATCAACGGCACTAGGACTAGCGCACCGAAAGCCACGAATAACATTTGCAGCCCGACGAACGCCTGCTTGATTTGGCTTTGTGCCGGCAGATCGTCATGTACCGGAATAGAATTTTGCATGATATTGATTCCGCTTAATTATTTGGTGCCGAAAATTTTATCACCGGCGTCGCCTAAGCCCGGAATGATATAACCTTGTTCGTTCAAGTGATCATCAATCGACGCGGTGTACAACTCGACGTCGGGATGGGCTTTTTCCAAGGCGGCAATCCCTTCCGGCGCAGCCACTAACACCAAAACTTTGATTGAACGGCAGCCTTTGGCTTTCAATAAGTCGATCGTCGCGACCATTGAACCGCCGGTGGCAAGCATTGGATCGACCACAATCGCCAACCGCTCTTCCAAATCCCCCGCCAGTTTTTGGAAATACGGCACCGGTTCGAGGGTTTCTTCATTACGGTACATGCCGACCACGCTGATACGCGCGCTTGGAATATGTTCTAACACGCCGTCCATCATCCCCAATCCGGCGCGCAGAATCGGCACAACCGTGACTTTTTTGCCTTTAATCCGCTCAACTTCGACCGGGCCGTTCCAACCGTCGATAATCACTTTTTCCGTTTCTAAATCGGCGGTGGCTTCATAGGTCAGCAGACTGCCGACCTCGGTGGCAAGTTGGCGAAAGTTTTTAGTATTGATTTCAGCGGCGCGCATTAAACCGAGTTTATGCTTGATGAGAGGGTGTTTGACTTGAACCAGTTTCATTTTCTGCTCCTTGCTTAGGTTCTGGTGACCTTTTGTTTATTTGTTAAATTTTAATAGATAGGTTAAAGAATTAATAGCTTTTTATATCAAGCCGCGTTAATTTTGCCGAATGTCCGCGAAAAAGCGGACGGCGTCGTGATACCTGAATTTAGCTATCGCCAATAATTAACCGGGCATGTTACAATTATCACCGTTTGAATTATGCACACCGTAAAGCGGTGCTGATTCTAACTATGTCTTTTAGCTAAACAACTGAAACAGGAACTCATCGTGGAAAAGAAATCATTAAGTTATAAAGATGCCGGCGTTGACATTAATGCAGGTAATGATTTGGTTGACAGAATTAAAGAAGATGTCAAACGAACCCGCCGTCCGGAAGTGATGGGCGGACTTGGTGGTTTTGGAGCCTTGTGTTCTATCCCGAGCAAATATAAAGAGCCGGTGCTGGTTTCAGGCACGGACGGCGTCGGCACAAAACTGCGTCTGGCGATTGATTTGAATAAACACGATACCATCGGTGTGGATTTGGTTGCGATGTGCGTCAACGATTTGGTGGTGCAAGGGGCGGAGCCGCTGTTTTTCCTTGATTATTATGCGACCGGCAAACTGGACGTGGATGTGGCGGCAGACGTGATTAAAGGCATTGCCGACGGTTGCGAACAGTCCGGCTGCGCTTTGGTCGGCGGCGAAACGGCGGAAATGCCGGGTATGTATCATGCGGGCGATTATGATCTGGCCGGTTTCTGTGTCGGCGTGGTGGAAAAAAGCGAGATTATCGATGCCAGCAAAGTGAAAGTTGGCGACAGCCTGATTGCGCTTGCTTCCAGCGGACCGCACTCTAACGGCTATTCGTTGATTCGCAAAGTGTTGGAAGTGAGCGGCGCAGACGCCGCAACCGAATTGCTCGACGGCAAACCATTGGCGGAACATCTGTTAGCGCCGACCAAAATTTATGTGAAATCGGTATTACAACTGATCAAACACGTTGACGTGCACGCTATTTCTCATTTGACCGGTGGCGGTTTCTGGGAAAATATTCCGCGCGTTTTGCCGGCGCACGTGAAAGCAGTGATTAATGAAAGCAGTTGGCAGTGGGATTCCATTTTCAATTGGCTGCAACAACAAGGCAATATTGATCGCCACGAAATGTACCGCACTTTTAACTGTGGCGTCGGGATGGTGATTGCCCTACCGCAAAACGACGTGGAAACCGCACTTGCCTTATTGCAACAAGCCGGCGAAAAAGCGTGGGTGATCGGACAGATTGAGGCGTTGGGCAGTGATGAAAGCCAACAAGTGGTTATGCCGGTCGTATGATCAGAATTGCAGTCTTAATTTCCGGTGACGGCAGCAATTTGCAGGCATTGCTCGATGCCTGCGCAAGCGGACGGATTAACGGCAAAATCGTGACCGTGGTCAGCAATAAAGCCGAGGCTTACGGCTTGCAACGGGCGCAACAGGCGGGAATTGAAAACCGCACTTTCTTGCGTAAAGCCTATGCCGATAATCAAGCCATGGATTTGGCGATTGCCGGCTATTTGCAGCAGCAACAAGTGGATTTAATCGTCTTGGCGGGTTATATGAAAATCCTCAGCCCGGCGTTTATCCGGCCGTTTGCCGATAGAATTCTGAATATCCACCCGTCGTTATTACCCAAATATCCTGGCTTGGATACCTATCGTCGAGCCATGGAAGCGGGCGAGCGGCAACACGGCACCACGGTGCATTTTGTGAATGAAGAAGTGGATGCCGGTGCGATTGTGCTACAAGCCAAAGTGCCGATTTTCAGCGATGATCAAGAGCAGGATGTGATTGATCGCGTGAAGGCGCAAGAATTGCAAATTTATCCGCTGGTGGTCGCTTGGTTTGCCGATGGGCGTTTGCGTTTGCAAGACGGCAAAGCCTATCTGGATCAGCAACAATTGCCTTCGGACGGCTATGCCGCCGATTAAATCTGTTTGGGACGAGGCTGAAATTGTTGAATAATTAAGCGATTGTCAGCTATTATCCCAATTAATGGGAATTTTTTTGCAAAAATAGGTTCTAAGCAACGTATCCTTTTACTGATGAGAATTGGAAGAACAATGAAATTGAACAAGATCAAAGCAAAATTTATCTGTAGCCTCATGTTTTTGGTAACGTGTATGTTGCCATTACAAGCGAGCGCAGCAGAAAAAGTCGTCGCAACAGTGAATGGTTATCCGATTCTGGCAAGCCAAGTCAAAAAAGAGCTGGGTAAAAAGGCGGATAATGCCGGCAACCGTCAAAAAGCCTTAGACGGCATTATTGATGATATTCTGGTGCAACAAGCGATTCGTGAATCCGGGGTGCGGATTAGCGGCGGGCAGGTTGATCAGGTGTTCCAAAGTATTGCCGACAGCAACGGGCTAACTTGGGGACAACTGTTAGATGTCTTGGAGTATCAAGGGGTTAATTATCACCAATACCGCAATCAAATTGCACATCAACTGTTGATGAACGAAGTGCGGCAACAAAATATCGGCAAAAGTATTGAAGTGACCCGCGAACAGGTTGAAGAACTCGGCAATAGCTTGCGACAACAGGCGCAAAAGCGCGGTAAAGTGCAAAAACACACCGCGACCGAATACCGCGTGCGCCATATTCTGTTAAAAACCAACCCGATTTTGACCGACGCTAAAGCCAAAGCGGAATTAAGCCGAATCCGTGCCGACATTCTCGCCAAGAAGACCAGCTTTGAAGCGGCGGCAAAAGCCAATTCCAAAGATTATTTATCCGGTGATAAAGGCGGTGATTTGGGCTTTGCCTTCCCGGAAATTTATGTGCCGGAATTTGCCAAAGTGGTGCGCAGTAGCAAACAAGGCGGGATTTCGCAACCGTTTAAAACCGAACACGGCTGGCATATTTTACAAGTGACGGAAACGCGCAAAGGTGATCGCACCGATGACTTCTACCGTCAAAAAGCCTACGAGCAAATCGTCAACAAACAAGCACAGGCGGAAGCGCGGGATTGGATCAGCGGCTTGCGCAAACGCGCCGAGATTAAAATCCTGGATTAATCTGACCGCACTTTTAAAAATCCCGCACTTGGCGGGATTTTTGTTTTATACTTAGCAACAATTTTCTTGTGAACAGACCAACGATTTATGAATTCAAAAAAACATTTAGGGCACACCGCGCGGAAACGCTTCGGGCAGAATTTCTTACACGATCAAAACGTGATTCAAGGGATCGTCGCGGCGATTTATCCGCAAAAAGATCAATATCTGGTCGAAATCGGACCGGGCTTGGGCGCATTGACCGAGCCGGTGGCGGAGCAGTTGGATCATTTAACCGTGATTGAACTTGACCGCGATCTTGCCGAACGTTTGCGCCATCATCCGTTTTTACACCAAAAACTGACCGTGATTGAACAAGATGTAATGCAGGTCGATTTTCGTCAACTGTTTGAGCAAGCCGGGCAAAAAGTGCGGGTGTTCGGCAACTTGCCGTATAACATTTCCACCCCGTTGATGTTCCACCTGTTCAACTACTACGACAGCATTCAAGATATGCACTTTATGTTGCAAAAAGAGGTGGTGAAACGCTTGTGTGCCGGACCGAACAGCAAAGCCTACGGGCGGTTAACCATTATGGCGCAATATTTCTGTCGGGTGATTCCGGTGTTGGAAGTACCGCCGAGCGCATTTAAACCGGCACCGAAAGTGGATTCGGCGGTGGTGCGTTTGATTCCGCACGCCAGCTTGCCACATCCGGTAAAAGATCTGTATTGGCTCAATCGGGTGTGCAGCCAAGCCTTTAACCAACGGCGCAAAACCTTGCGTAACGCACTTTCCACCCTGTTTAGCGCAGAGCAGTTGACCGCACTTGGGATTGATCAAAATGCGCGTGCGGAAAATCTGGCGCTTGCCGATTATGCCCGTTTAGCCGACTGGCTGGCGGACAATCCGCCGCAAGTCGAGCGTGGGCAAATTTCAGCGGACGAAGAATAGGAGCAAGTAATGGCAACCTATATCGTCGGTGATCTGCAAGGCTGTTTTGACGAACTGCAACTGCTGTTAGACAAAGTGCGGTTTGATCCGCAACGGGACGAGCTGTGGCTGGTCGGCGATTTGGTGGCTCGCGGTGATAAATCGTTAGAATGCTTGCGTTTTGTTAAATCATTGGGCGAAAGTGCCAAAACCGTATTAGGCAATCACGATCTACATCTGATCGCCACCGCACTTGGATTGAAATCGATTAAGAAAAAAGATCGGGTCGATACGATTTTTGCCGCCGACGATTTTGAAGAATTGATTGACTGGTTACGCCATCAGCCGTTACTGCGTCAGCACCCTAAGTATGGTTTTATTATGTGCCATGCCGGAATCAGCCCCGATTGGACTTTGCGCCGAGCCAAGAAAAGCGCGGCGGAAGTGGAGGCGGTGTTGCAACAGGGCGACTACCGCACGTTGATTAAAGAGATGTATGGCGAACAACCGGATCGTTGGAACAAGCAGCTGAAAGGGATAGAACGGCTGCGTTATATTATCAACGCCTTCACCCGCATGCGGTTCTGCTACGCCGATCACCGCCTTGATTTTGCTTGTAAAACCACGTTAGCCGAAGCGCCGCCGGATTTATTCCCGTGGTATGAGTTGGATAACGCCACTTATCAACAGCAACCGATTATCTTCGGACACTGGGCGAGCCTCGTCGGCGAAACCATGCCAAAAGGCATTTACGCCCTCGATTCCGGCTGTGTGTGGGGCAACTATATGACCCTGTTGCGTTGGGAAGATCAGCAGTTTTTTTATCAAAGAGCGGTTAAAAATTATCAGCAATTTTAGCTTACAAGGAATTAAGCTATTACAAAATGCCCCTTGTTTTTTTCGTTTAAATCTCGTATCTTTCCACAGTTCATTTTTGAGAATGAATATCTAAAAAAATGCTAAATCCATTTTAGCAACCTTTCAAAATTCGGAGAAAATATGAAAAAACTGTTTGCAAGTTTTGCGACGGGTTTTGCGGCGTTAAGTGTCTTACTTAGCCCGACAACGTTGTTCGCCAACACCACCTTTAAAATTAGTGCCATTCCTGATTATAACGCCACTGAAATGACCCGTTCATTCGATAGCTTTGCCGATTATTTAGGCAAAGAAACCGGATTAACCGTGCAATATGTGCCTGTCACAGATTATGCTGCGGTAGTGACCGCATTCCGCCGCGGGGAAATTGATTTAGTCTGGTTCGGCGGTTTAACCGGTGTGCAGGCGCGTGCACGAGTAGAAGGTGCTGAAGCTATCGCACAGCGTCCGCAAGATGAAACATTCCAGTCTGTGTTTATTAAACAAACCGCACTTGAAAATGTGAAAGACATCAAGGATGTGAAAGGTCACACTTTGGCTTTCGGTAGCGAAAGTTCGACATCCGGCCACTTAATGCCGCGTTTTTTCTTATCTGAAGCGGGTATCAATCCGGAAAAGGATTTAGACTCACAGCCTACTTACAGTGGTTCACATGATAAAACCTACGGTTTAGTGGAAGCGGGCAGTGTACAAATCGGTGCGGTAAATAAACAGTATTGGGACAAAATGGTGACAGAAGGCAAAGTAGATAGCAGCAAAGTGGCGTTATTTTATACTACGCCCGAATACTACGATTACAACTGGACCATCAATTTAGTCGATAAAAAATTCGGCGAAGGTACCAAAGAAAAAGTGAAAGCCGCATTATTAAAAGCCGATAACTCAAGTTCTGAGGTAATGAATTTACTTTCCGCTGAGAAGTTTATCGAAACAAATAATGACAACTACAACGATATTGAGAAAGTCGCAAAAGAGTTAAAGTTAATTAAATAATTTTATTCGACAGCGACCTACGGTCGCAATCGGTTAAGCATTGGGGAGAGGCTTTGCCTCTCTAAAGCAGCCGCAAAGCGGCTGATCTATGCGTAACCTAGTACGGCTTTGCCGTGCTAGGCTAAAAAAGCTCAATTTGAGCTTAAATAACATATTTAAAAGATCAATAGATCGCTAATGGCATATTTTAGGATATGCCATTAATACATTCCCACAAGGATTATTTATGTCTCAATATCTCCTTTCTTTACAAAATGTTGCCAAACATTTTAATGAAAAAATTGTATTAGACCAAGTCTCACTCAATATTCAAGCAGGTGAAATTATTGCGCTGGTCGGTCCAAGCGGATCGGGAAAATCAACCCTAATGAATGCGATTATGCGTTCCATCGAACTCTCAAGCGGCGCAATCTTCATTGATCATAAAAATATTCAGGATTATCGCAATAACAAAGAATATGCCCAAAAAGTCGGCATGTTACATCAGCAATACGACTTAGTGAAACAACTGGAAGTTGTACATAATGTGTTAGCCGGTCGATTGAATCATTGGGGGCTATGGCAATCTTTACTCTCTCTGATTAAACCGCAACAACGCCATATTGCCGAACAAGCCCTAAGTGCGGTGGGATTACAGGAAAAAATTAATCAACCGACCACAGAATTATCCGGTGGCGAACAACAGCGCGTTGCGATTGCGCGTTTATTGGTACAAAATCCCATGTTGATCTTAGCGGATGAACCGGTTTCCGCTCTTGATCCGGTGAATGCTCAAAATGTGTTGGCACTCTTAACAAAACTGGTGCGAAAACAAAATAAAACCCTGATTGCCAGTATGCATTCGGTGGAATATGCCAAAGCCTATTTTGATCGCATGATCGGCATTAAAGCAGGCAAAATCGTATTTGATCTGCAAACCAATCAAGTTACCCAACAACAACTTAATGCCTTATACGGATTAGTACAAGATGAAATTATCATTGACTGAACGCCGTAATTTTCTCACGTTAATGTTGTTGTTGGCATTTTTGTTGAGCCTGTTTGCCATTGATCATGAAAAAGGCATTATGCATTCCGGCGGTTGGACAACGCTGCAACGGCTATTTTCAAGTCTTCTTCAGCCTGATTTGTCGCCTGAATTATTAATATTAGCATTGCAATCCAGCCTGCTCACCTTTGCTTATGCGTTACTTACGCTTTCCTTAGCGTTAATTGGCGGATTTTTCTTAGCGATTTTTGCTTCCGGCGTATTACTTCCTTCAACATGCTTACAAACGGCTGCGAGAGCAATTCTCGGTTTTTTGCGGGCTATCCACGAACTGATTTGGGCATGGTTTTTTGTCGCCGCAGTGGGCTTAAATCCAATCGGTGCGGTCTTTGCGTTGGCAATTCCGTATTCCGGCTATCTCGGTAAAATTTTTGCGGATACCTTGCAAGCAGTGCCTTATAAACCTATCGCCGCTTTAAAACAAGCCGGAGCCACTCCGCGGCAATTACTGATTTACGGCTATTTGCCGCAAGCCTTGCCGATGATGTTGAGTTACACCATGTATCGCCTAGAATGTGCCATTCGTTCCTCTTCCGTGCTGTCGTTTGTGGGCTTGGGCGGTATCGGTATGCAAATTCAGCTTTCCTTGCAGGATTTACGCTATGATCAAGTCTGGACCTTTTTGATTTTCTTGGTCGCGCTGATCGTCTTGATTGATCGCTGGAGCTATGCGGTGAGAAAGAGAGTGAAATAATGAATAAATTATCACAACATGTTGATCGCCATTTTATAAAATATTCCTTTTGGGCGGTATTAGGCTTAATTGTTTGGTCTTGGCTGTATATTCTAAAAGATCAACCTAATGCGTTATCTGATCTCTTTCGCGCTGAAAACGGGGATTATTTAGTTGAATTTATGGAAGGCATGTTAGGGGTAGGCGAAGAAACACCGGCTTATCTTGATCCTGAAATGTGGCAAAAGGCGTTAGTGCTGACTTGGGAAACCTTTGTGATGAGCATTTTGGCGACGGGCATTGCCGCGATTGCTACGTTTATTTTAGTCTTGCCTTCCGCTCGCAATGTGGTACAGGGGAAATTAGGTTTTCAAGCCCATTGGTATCACAAAGTGGCTTATCATATTAGTCGTTTTTTCTTTTTGTTCAGTCGTGCCGTTCCTGAACTGATGTGGGCGATGATTTTAGTCTTTATCTTCAAACCCGGCATTGTGCCCGGCGCTTTGGCTCTCGCCATTCATAACCTCGGGGTATTAGGTAAATTATGTGGTGAAGTGATTGAAGAGATGGATGAAAAACCGATCCGTCATTTAGCCCAAAATGGGGCTTCACAACTGCAAATTCTGTTTTACGGGATTTATCCTAGTGTCATGCCGAGCTTTTTAAATTATATTTTATACCGCATGGAAAATATTATTCGCGCCACATTAATTGTGGGTTTTGTCGGGGCTAGCGGATTAGGCATGCAATTTAAGTTAGCCATGAGTTTTTTCCATTATTCCGAAATCACGCTGTATTTGTTGTGCTATCTGTTGTTAGTCTATGTCACCGATTTTTTATCGGCTTGGGCGAAGCGTTATATTGCGGCGAAAGGTTAGGATTTGTTTATAATTTGAGCTGTTACTATGCTTTTTCCTATGCTGTATTTTGCGCTGTTTTGCACCAAGCCAAGCGCAATAAATTCTGTTATTCTGCGCCATTCTAAGCTATTCTATATCCCATTTTCTATTTAACCGCAAAAGTGCGGTTTTTTGTGTTGATAAAAGGTAATTTCGCTATGCAAGAGCAATATCGTCCGGATCAGATTGAACCGAAAGTGCAGAATTATTGGTTGGATAACAAAGTGTTCGCCGCCAAGATTGATTTAAGCAAACAAAAATACTACTGCCTCTCGATGTTCCCTTATCCGTCAGGACGTTTACATATGGGACACGTGCGCAACTACACCATCGGCGACGTGGTGGCGCGCTATCAGCGGATGAACGGCAAAAATGTATTGCAGCCGATTGGCTGGGACGCATTCGGTATGCCGGCGGAAAATGCGGCGATCAAAAACAAAACCGCACCTGCACCTTGGACCTATGAAAATATTGCTTACATGAAACAGCAATTGAAAATGCTCGGCTTCGGTTATGATTGGGATCGTGAACTGACCACCTGCAAACCGGAATACTACAAATGGGAACAGTGGTTCTTCACCGAGCTGTATAAAAAGGGTTTAGTTTATAAAAAAACCTCAGTGGTGAACTGGTGTCCGAACGATGAAACCGTATTGGCGAATGAGCAGGTTGATGAAGGTCGCTGTTGGCGTTGCGACACCCCTGTGGTGCAAAAAGAGATTCCGCAGTGGTTTGTGAAAATCACCGAGTATGCCGAGCAATTATTGCAGGGTTTAGACGGCTTACCGCAGTGGCCGGATCAAGTGAAAAGTATGCAACGCAACTGGATCGGGCGTTCCGAGGGCGTGGAAATCATCTTCCAAGTTGCCGACAGTGATGACAGCGTGGCGGTTTACACCACGCGCCCTGATACCTTGTTCGGCGTGTCCTTTTTAGCGGTGGCAGCAGCGCACCCGTTGGCGGAAAAAGCGGCGTTGAATAATCCTGAATTGGCGCAGTTTATCGCTGAGAGCAAAAATGCCAAAGTTGCCGAAGCGGATCTCGCCACCATGGAAAAGAAAGGGATGGCGACCGGCTTGGAAGTGATTCACCCGTTAACCGGCAAAAAAGTACCGGTGTGGGTGGCGAATTTCGTGTTAATGCACTACGGCACGGGCGCAGTGATGGCTGTGCCGGCGCACGATCAACGCGATTATGAATTTGCGCAAAAATACGCTTTAGCGATTAACGCCGTGATTCGTCCGAGCGATGCCGAACAACCTGACATCAGCCAAGCAGCGTACACCGACTACGGCGTGTTGATCAACTCCGGTAAATTTGACGGTTTGGATTTTGAGCAGGCATTTAATGCGATTGCCGATGAACTGGAAAGTTTGAATGTCGGCAAACGTCAAGTGAATTACCGCTTACGCGATTGGGGCGTTTCCCGTCAGCGTTACTGGGGCGCCCCGATTCCGATGTTGACCTTGGAAAACGGTGAGGTTGTGCCGGTGCCAATGGACGATTTGCCGGTGATTCTGCCGGAAGATGTGGTGATGGATGGTGTGCAAAGCCCGATTAAAGCCGACCCGAACTGGGCGAAAACCACGTTTAACGGGCAGCCTGCGTTGCGTGAAACCGATACCTTCGACACCTTTATGGAATCGTCGTGGTACTACGCCCGTTACACCTGCCCGCAATACCAAGGCGGGATGCTAGACAGCGAAGAAGCGAATTATTGGCTGCCGGTCGATCAATATATCGGCGGCATTGAACACGCCACCATGCACTTGTTGTATTTCCGCTTCTATCACAAACTGCTGCGTGATGCGGGCTTACTGCAAGCGGATGAACCGGTGAACAAATTGTTGTGTCAAGGCATGGTGTTGGCGGACGCTTACTACTATATTTCCGAATCGAACGAACGTATCTGGGTATCGCCGACCGAAGTCACGGTCGAGCGCGATGACAAAGGTCGCATTAGCAAAGCGGTGGATAAAGACGGACATGAACTGGTGCACGCCGGTATGACCAAAATGTCCAAATCGAAAAACAACGGTATCGATCCGCAAGAAATGGTGGAAAAATACGGTGCGGACACCGTGCGCCTGTTTATGATGTTTGCGTCGCCGGCGGAAATGACCTTAGAATGGCAAGAGGCGAGCGTGGAAGGGGCGAACCGTTTCTTACGCCGCCTATGGAATTTGGTGTTTGAATATCAGAAAAATCCGGCAACGGCAGCCTTGGATTTGGCAGCATTAAGTGCGGATCAAAAATCATTGCGTCGCGATTTGCATAAAACCATCGCCAAAGTGAGCGATGATGTCGGTCGCCGCCAAACCTTTAACACCGCGATTGCGGCGATTATGGAGTTGATGAACAAATTGACCCGTGCGCCGTTAGCCAGCGAACAGGATCGCGCGGTGATGGCGGAAGCGCTAAGTGCGGTGGTGAGAATGTTGTATCCGATCACGCCGCATATCTGCTTTACCTTATGGCAAGCGCTGGGCAACAGCGATACCATCGATTTCGCACCGTGGGTGGAAGCGGATCAAGCGGCGATGATCGACGATGAAAAACTGATCGTGGTGCAAGTGAACGGCAAGGTGCGCGGCAAATTCACCGTGGCGGCCGACGCGGCGGAAGAGGCGATTAAACAAACCGCACTTGCCGATGATAACGTCGCGCGCCACTTGGACGGTTTGAATATCGTCAAAGTGATTTATGTGCCGGGCAAATTGTTGAGCTTCGTTGCAAAATAAGCCATGCTGACCGCACTTTTAGTCCAAGTGCGGTTTCTGATCATAAGGATTCAAATTATGCTGAAAAAAACCTATACCTTGTTACTGTGTTGTAGCGCACTTTTATTGAGTGCCTGCGGTTTTCAATTTGCCAACCAAGGCGGAATCGAAAAGGAATTCCGAACCATCAAGTTGCAAAGCGCCGAACCCTATGATTATCTGACACGTGAAGTGCGTAACCAATTACGTTTACATCAGGTCAAGATTGTGCAAAGCGGCGATGTACCGGAATTACGCATTAAAGAGCATACGCTCTCGTCCAATGTGGTTTCGGTATTTAAGCAGGGCAGAGAGGCGGAAAAGTTACTCAGTCTGAATCTGAATGCAACGATGTATGTGCCGGGGCGCGGCGAATTTCCGTTAAGCTTGCGCAACAGCCGCACATTTTTTGACGATTCCCGTGCAGCCTTGGCAAAATCCGCGGAAGAAGATGTGATTTACAATGATATGCGCAGCCAAGCGGCACGCCAACTGATTATTAAAATCATCAGTTTGCAAAAGCAATTGGACACGCCGTAGTGCCGTAAGCACACGCCATGAAAAGAATTCCAGCCGTTCAATTGAAAAACCAGCTAGCGCAAAGTCTTGCCCCGAGTTATCTGTTGCTCGGGCAAGATTTACTGTTATTGGACGAATCGCGCCAAGCTTTATTACAAGCCGCCAAAAAACAACAATTTGATGAGATCTTAACCCGAACGATTGATAACAACAGCGATTGGGATGAGATTTATCAACATTGCCAAGCACGCGGTCTGTTTTCTGAAAAATCGGTGCTTATTCTGACGCTGCCGGACAATCTCAGCCAAACGGTACAAAAAAAACTAGCCACCTTGGTTGAATTGTTACACCAAGATATTTTACTGATTCTGCAAGTGGCGAAGTTTAATCTGCAAACCGAAAAACAGGCATGGTTTACCGCACTTGAACAGTATGCCGGCGGGGCGATCGTGTTAGTGAACTGCCAAACTCCGACCGCCGAACAACTGCCGCAGTGGATCCGGCAGCGCGCCAAGGACGAAGCGTTACAGCTTGACAACGAAGCGGTGCAACTGTTGAGTTATAGCTATGAAAGCAACTTATTGGCACTGAAACAGCTGCTAAATTTGCTCAAATTGCGCTATCCCGAGGGCAAAATCAACTATCTTAAAGCCAAAACCTGTGTCGAGCAGGCTTCGGTCTTTACCCCTTATCAATGGTTAGACGCCATGCTGGAAGGCAAAACCAAAAGAGCAGTGCGGATTTTGCATGCGCTGCGGCAGGAAGAAATACAGCCGCTGATTTTATTACGCAGTGCACAAAAAGAGTTGATGACGATTTTACAGTTAAGCGGCGCAGAAAGTATGCTTAACAGCGCCGATCCATTACCGTTACATCAGTTACGGCAACAATTTGATCGTTTGCGGGTGTGGCAAAACCGCCGCCTGTTTTTCACCAAAGCAATGCAACGTATGAGCTACGCCGATCTGTTTCGTCTCTTGCAAAAACTGGCGGAGATCGAACGGGTGTTGAAACGCGATTTTGATGCCGATGTGTGGCCGATGTTTGAAGATTTCACCTTGGTTTTTTCCCACCATTAAACGACGGCAATTAGCGCTAGTCAGATGAAGCGACTTTGGTTAAAATACCATCAATTAAGATTGACACTATTTTCATTTTGCAAGGAGAAAACAATGAAAAAATTATTACTTCCCGTTTTATTCGCGGCGCTTGCCGCCTCAAGTGCGGTGCAGGCGGCACCGGCAGGACAGACCTTTGTCGGTCCGTCCGTGGGTTTGAATTTAGCGACGAACAAAGGCACCGCCAGCGGCGGCACCGAGGTTTCGTTTAAACGTTTTACTTCCCTTAATTTAATCGGCGATTACGGTTTTGATTACGGTAATGATTTTGTCGGTCTGCCTTATGCTTCAATCAAATTATTCGGCGATAAACTGGGGGAATCGGACACCTTGAATATCAGTAATTCTTCCCGCTCCAAGATTAAGCAGCGTGATCACTACGCACTGGGCTATGCGCAAGGCTACCGTATCACCCCGAATTTATTGGGATTCGGTAAAGTGAACTATAACTATTCCGAGATCAAATTTGAGAATTTGAATAACGACAAACGCAATTTTAAAGGATTTGGTTATGGCGCAGGCGTGCGTTATGCGTTGGATTCGGATATTGAGCTAGGCGTTGAATATCTTCGTTCCAACTTAAAACACGGCGATGATAAGCTTAAGTTGAACACCTTTGATTTTTCCGCCTCTTACCGTTTTTAGGTTAATACAAAACGTGTATTGATAGTCAACCCCGTCTTCAAAACGGGGTTTTTTGTTAACTGGATCACAAAAATGCAATTCAACTAAAACGTTTTAGTTAAAGTAATAGCGTAACTAAAACGTTTTAGTTAAAATCGCACACATTGTAATCAATGACTCGAACAAACAAGGAGAGAACGATGGATTTTCCAAAAATTGCCCAACAGGTAATCGAAAAACTGGGTGGGAAAGACAATATCAGCGCCTTGGCGCATTGTGCGACACGCTTACGGATCGTATTAAAGGACGAAAGTGCGGTCGATAAAGAAGCGATTGAGAATATTGACGGCGTGAAAGGACAATTTTCCGTTGCCGGACAATATCAGATTATCTTCGGTTCCGGCACCGTGAATAAAGTGCATGCGGAAATGAGCGAGCTGTTAGGCATGGGCGATATGACCAAAAGCGATGTCGCGGCGGCCGGAGCGCAAAACCAAAATCTGCTGCAACGCTTGGTAAAAGGCTTGGCTGACATCTTCGTACCGATTATCCCGGCGATCGTTGCCGGCGGTTTGTTGATGGGGCTTGCCAATGTGTTTATGGCAAAAGATCTGTTTGTTGAAGGGATGTCGTTAATTGATACCCATCCCGAACTGACCGATTTGGCAGCGATGATCAACACTTTCGCCAATGCGCCGTTCGTATTTCTGCCGATTCTGATTGCGTTTTCGGCGACGCGTAAATTCGGCGGCAACCCGTTCTTAGGGGCGGCGTTAGGGATGTTGTTGGTTCACCCGGATTTAGTCAATGGTTGGAACTATACCAGTGTGGTTGCCGAAGGTAAGCTTGCCTATTGGAATATCTTTGGTTTCGATATTGAACGCGTCGGTTATCAAGGTTCGGTATTGCCGGTATTGGTTGCGTCTTGGATTTTGGCAACCTTGGAAAAAGCGTTGCGTAAAGTCGTGCCGTCGGTGCTGGATAACTTGTTAACCCCGTTATTGGCGCTGTTTATTGCCGGCTTTTTAACGTTCAGTTTTGTCGGGCCAATCACCCGTGAAGCCGGTTTCTTATTGGGAGCCGGGTTAACTTGGTTATATGATACGGCGGGCTTTATCGGTGGCGCCCTGTTTGGTGCGTTGTATGCCCCGATTGTCATCACCGGTATGCACCAGACCTTTATTGCAATTGAAACGCAGTTGTTGGCAGATTTCGCCACGACCGGCGGTACTTTCATTTTCCCAATCGCAGCGATGTCGAATATCGCGCAAGGTGCGGCGTGTTTGGCGGTGTTTGTGATTATGAAAGATGTAAAAACCCGTGGGATCGCCTTGCCGTCAGGTATCAGTGCGCTGTTGGGAATCACTGAACCGGCGATGTTCGGGGTCAACTTACGCTACCGCTATCCGTTTATCGGCGCGATGATCGGGGCGGGGTGTGCCAGTGCATTCGTGGCGTTATTCAATGTCAAAGCCCAAGCGCTCGGCGCAGCCGGTTTACCGGGCATTATCTCGATTAAACCGAATGACATCAGTATGTACGTCATTGGGATGTTAATCTCTTTCGTGGTTGCATTTTCAGTTACGATTGTCTTGGGCAAACGCGCACAGAAAAAAGCCAAGTAACACGCGAACATTCGCTTAAAGAAAAGCCAACCAAACTCAAAGTGCGGTTGGTTTTTTATTATGTCGACGGCAAACGGCTGGCGAAGCCTGATAAAATATGCTAGTTTGACAAAAATTATTTTTAATAACCTAACGTGATAACACATTTATGAGTGACGAACAGACAACAAACGACAATCCGGAGCCGAGTTCGAAAAAAGGTTTTTTCCAGTCGCTATTCGGCGGCTTGTTTCAAGGCGAATTGAAAAACCGTGAAGCGTTGGTCGAAGTCATCCGCGATTCCGAACAGAATGAGCTGATTGATCAAGACACCCGCGAAATGATTGAAGGCGTGATGGAGATTTCCAAACTGCGGGTGCGTGATATTATGATTCCGCGGGCGCAAATTGTGTTTATCAACAAAGAGCAATCGCTGGATTCTTGTCTTGATGTGATTATCGAATCGGCGCACTCGCGCTTTCCGGTGGTGAGCGACGAACGTGATAACGTTGAAGGCGTGCTGTTGGCAAAAGATTTATTGCCGTTTTCACGTAGTAACGCCGAAGAGTTTGATATGTCGCTGATTCTGCGCCCGGCGGTGATTGTGCCGGAAAGCAAGCGCGTGGATCGGATGTTGAAAGAGTTCCGCTCCGAACGGTTTCATATGGCGATTGTGGTCGATGAATTCGGTGCAATTTCCGGCTTGGTGACAATTGAGGATATTCTTGAGCAGATTGTCGGCGATATTGAAGACGAATTTGACGAAGAAGAAGCGGCGGATATTCGCCAGCTTTCACGTCACACTTATTCGGTGTCCGCATTAACCGATATTGAAGATTTTAATGAAAAATTCGGTACTCATTTTGAATCGGAAGAAGTCGATACCATTGGCGGCGTGATTATGCAGGCTTTCGGCTATTTGCCGAGCCGGGATGAGGAGATTGAACTGGAAGGCGTGCAATTCAAAGTGGCGTCTGCCGACAGCCGTAAGATTATTCAATTACGGGTGCGGGTGCCGGATGAGATTATGCCGGATACTGATCAGACGGAAAATAGCTAAATGCGTATTTTGTTCTGCTCTCCGTTAGTGAAAATTATCCTCAGTTTGTTGCTGGGCGCCAGCGGTGTTTTTGCCTTTGCACCGTTCGATTTTTGGGGCATGGCGTATCTCAGTGTCGGTGGCTTGATTGTTCTTGCGACACAAACCTCGCGTAGAACCGCACTTTATACCACTTATTTCTGGGCGTTGGGTTTCTTTGCGTTTGGCATTAATTGGATCCACGTCAGTATCAATTTATTCGGCGGCGTACCGTTATTATTGAGCTATCTGGCGGTGCTGTTGCTTGCCGCATACTTAGCCTTATACCCGTTGCTGTTTACTTATCTGGTGCGGCGTTTTCAGGTGAAAAGCGCGGTGATCTTCGCCATTCTGTGGACATTTACCGAATTTTTGCGCGGTTGGGTGATGACCGGTTTTCCGTGGCTGCAATTCGGTTATTCGCAAATCGACAGCCCGTTTTTCGGCATAGCGCCGCTGTTTGGCGTGCAAGGATTAACCTTCTTTGTGGTGTGGATATCGGCGTTGTTTGTGACAAGCTTCAAGGCATGGAAAAGTCACGCGAAAGGTACAAGTGTCAGTGCATTGTTAGTGTTATTCGTCGTGGCTTCGGCGGCGTTTTATGCGGGGAAAAACCACGATCCGCAAATTCATCTCAGCACAATCAAACAAGACCCCAAAATACTGAAAGTCACCTTAGTGCAGGGAAACATTGAACAAAACCTCAAATGGGATCCGAATTATCTCAGCAATACGATTAAGATTTACCAAGATTTGATTGCACCGCACTTGGGCAAAAGCGATTTGATTATTCTGCCGGAGGCGGCGATTCCAACCTTGGAAAACCAAGTGCCGACCTTGCTACAGAATTGGCAAACGGCGGCACAACAAAGCGGCAGCGAGCTGATCGTCGGCACGGTTTACCATGACGTGCAAACGGATCGTTTTCATAATTCGGTAGTGGTATTAGGGAATCCGCAGCAGCCTTATAGTCTTGAAACCGACAACCGTTATAACAAACACCATTTGGTTCCGTTTGGCGAATATGTGCCGTTGGAAAGTCTGTTGCGCCCGCTGGGAACGATGTTTAATTTGCCGATGTCGAATTTCAAGCAAGGCGACTATTTGCAAGCGCCGCTAAAAGCCAAAGGACTGAGTTTGACCACGGCAATTTGCTATGAAATTACCTTGGGCGGCCAGTTACAGCAAAATCTGAAACAGAACGGAAAAACCGATTACATCTTAACGGTTTCGAATGACGCGTGGTTTGGGGATTCCATCGGACCTTGGCAGCATTTCCAGATGGCGCGAATGCGTGCGTTAGAAAACGGCAAACCGGTTATTCGCGCGACCAATACCGGGGTTACCGCCTTTATCGGAGCCCGCGGAGACGTGTTGGCGCAAGCGCCTCAATTTGAAGCGACGACCTTAACCTTTGATTTGACATTATCACAAGCAATAAACGCAACGCCTTATTTAATGCTCGGCGATAAACCGCTTTATATTATCTCGCTGGTATTGCTCATCTTGCATATGCTGACCGCACTTTTACGCCGCAAGCTGTTACAACGGGCTTGCGTCAGTAAAGAAGGGGACTAGGGAGAAAGGCGCTGTCTTATACTTATAATAAAGCGGCAGCGCTTTTTCGAGAAAAAGAGAGAGATTAACGGCTACGGAAAATAATGCGCCCTTTACTTAAATCGTAAGGTGTTAATTCCACGGTGACTTTATCGCCGGTTAAAATGCGGATATAGTTTTTACGCATTTTGCCTGAAATATGCGCCGTTACCACATGACCATTTTCCAATTCAACCCGAAACATGGTGTTTGGCAAGGTTTCCAAAATCGTGCCTTGCATCTCAATGCTATCTTCTTTAGCCATTCATTCCTCTGAAATTTTTAATCTTAAATACAGTCGACAGGCAACAACGAATACCGCACTTTTGTCGGTTATTTTAAGTTCGTTGCCGTTACAAAGCGCAGATTATACCCGTATCAACTGCATTCGAAAAGCGTTTATTTTTTATTAAATCACTTAGATAATAATAATTATTATTTGTAAAGTTGTATGGAGTTTTATTTAATAAAAAATGGTTTTTTAAATGAAATTCTTATAGAATAATCTAGACTTGTTCGTGGATAATCTATTAAGATCGCAAGATCGCAAGATCGCAAGATCGCAAGATCGCAAGATCGCAAGATCGTAGATCATTCTCTATTCACATTTTGAAAGCAGGTATTTATGAAAATTCTAGTTACTGGTGGGGCTGGCTTTATCGGTTCTGCTGTGGTGCGTCATATCATTAATCATACCCATGATAGCGTTATCAATGTTGATAAATTAACTTATGCGGGTAATTTAGAATCGTTGGCAAACATTGCTGAAAATCCACGTTATGCCTTTGCACAAGTCGATATTTGTGACAAGACCGCACTTGAGCGCGTTTTCCGGCAGCATCAACCCGATGCGGTGATGCACCTTGCAGCAGAAAGCCACGTTGATCGTTCGATTGACGGTCCCGCCGCTTTCATTGAAACCAATATCGTCGGCACTTATACCTTGCTTGAAGTGGCGAGAGCCTATTGGAGCGGTCTTGATGAAACTCGCAAATCCGCGTTCCGCTTTCATCATATTTCCACCGATGAAGTGTATGGCGATTTAGAAGGCACGGACGATTTATTCACTGAAACAACGCCTTATGCCCCAAGCAGCCCCTATTCCGCTTCCAAAGCCTCAAGCGATCATTTGGTGCGTGCGTGGTTGCGCACTTACGGCTTCCCAACAATTGTGACTAACTGCTCTAACAATTATGGTCCTTTCCATTTTCCTGAAAAACTGATTCCATTGATGATCTTAAATGCGCTCGATGGTAAGCCGCTGCCGGTTTATGGTAATGGCATGCAAATTCGCGATTGGTTGTTTGTGGAAGATCACGCACGTGCACTGTATAAAGTGGTGACAGAGGGCGAGATTGGCGAAACCTACAACATTGGCGGACACAATGAAAAAGCCAATATTGAAGTAGTGAAAACCATTTGTAACTTATTAGAAGAACTTGTGCCTAATAAACCGCAAGGTGTAGCGCAGTATCAAGATTTAATCACCTACGTGACTGACCGCCCTGGACATGATGTGCGCTATGCGATTGACGCAGCCAAAATTGGGCGCGAGCTAGGCTGGCAACCACAGGAAACCTTTGAATCCGGCATTCGTAAAACCGTGGAATGGTATTTGAATAATAAGAAATGGTGGAGCCGAGTGTTAGATGGCTCTTATCAAGGTGAGCGTTTAGGGTTATCATCTTAAATTATTAAGGAGGTACATATGCAACAAATTATTCCGGTTTTAAGAAATGGCAATCAACGTATTATCATCTTGCCGATTGAATATGATGTGGATGAAATGTATTTATATAGTGATCATAAGGGAAGTTTGACACTATCCTCTCAACCTTTTAACCAAGATATTGCTCCATCAAACAATCGTCGAAATTTTGGTTTTATGAAAGGAAAAATTCAGATACCAGATAATTTTGATGAAATTTATTCAGATGAAATTGCTGAAATGTTTGAGGGAAAATATGAAAATTCTACTCGATAGTCATATTTTGATTTGGTATGCGCAAGGAAATATAAAGAAGCTAAAACCTGAAAGTATTGATTTATTAACAGATTTACAAAATGAATTGTATTTCAGTATTGTGAGCATTTGGGAAATTGCGATTAAGTCAAATTTAGATAAACCGCATTTTATTATTAACCCTGAAGAGCTTGTTTTACAATTAAAAGAGAATGGTTTCAAATTGCTACCATTGATTCCTGAACATATTTTTCATTTGAAACAATTGGAATATATTCATCGAGATCCCTTCGATAGAATGTTACTGGCACAGGCAGAGACAGAAAGCTTATATTTTATTACGGCAGATCAGACAATTTTAAAGTATGAAAAATCATTTTTACCTAATGCAAATATTTTAGCAGATTAATTGGGTATTTTATATGAAAGGGATTATTTTAGCCGGCGGTTCCGGCACGCGTTTATATCCGATTACCCGCGGCGTATCGAAACAACTATTGCCGGTTTACGATAAACCGATGATTTATTATCCGCTTTCGGTATTGATGTTAGCGGGTATTCGTGACGTTTTAATCATCACCACCCCGGAAGATAACGACAGTTTCAAACGTTTATTGGGCGACGGTAGTGATTTTGGCATTAATTTGCAATATGCGATTCAAGCCAGTCCCGACGGTTTGGCACAAGCATTTTTAATCGGCGAAGAATTTATAGACGGCGACAGTTGCTGTCTCGTGTTAGGTGATAATATCTTTTTCGGGCAATCATTCACACCGTTATTGCAAAGTGCGGTCGGCAAAGAAACCGGCGCAACCGTGTTTGCTTATCAAGTGAAAGATCCGGAACGTTTTGGCGTGGTCGAATTTGATAATAATTACAAAGCCTTATCAATTGAAGAAAAACCAACGCAACCGAAATCAGACTGGGCGGTGACCGGTTTATATTTTTATGACAACCGCGTGGTGGAATTCGCCAAACAGGTTAAACCTTCTGACCGTGGCGAACTGGAAATCACCTCGATTAATCAAATGTATCTGGAAGACGGCTCGCTCAATGTTCAATTGTTAGGACGTGGTTTTGCCTGGCTCGACACCGGCACGCACGAAAGCCTGCACGAAGCGGCTTCGTTTGTGCGCACGGTGCAACACATTCAAGATTTACAGGTGGCTTGTTTAGAAGAAATCGCATGGCGTAATGGCTGGCTGACCACAGCGCAAATATTGGAGCTAGCCAAACCGCTAAGTAAAAATGAATATGGGCAGTATTTAATTCGCTTAGTCAAGGATGGAAAATAATGGCAAAAATTTTAATCACAGGTAGCCGTGGGCAAGTGGGAAGCCACTTGGTTGAGCAACTCACAGGTAAGGCAGAAATTTTAGCGGTTGATCGTGAAGAATTAGATATTACCGACCGAAGTGCGGTATTCGAAACCGTCAAAACTTTTCAGCCCGATGTGATTATTAATGCCGCAGCACATACCGCGGTTGATCGTGCGGAAAGTGAAATTGAGCTCTCGCAAGCGATTAATGTTAATGGTCCAAAATATCTTGCCGAAGCCGCAAATGCAGTGAATGCCGCAATTTTACATATTTCTACGGATTATGTATTTGATGGGCAGGGCAGTGGTGAGTATCTCGAAACGGATCCCACCGATCCGCAAGGTGTCTACGGTAAAACCAAATTAGAGGGTGAAATTGCCGTTCAACAATACTGTGAAAAATCGATAATTCTACGCACTGCTTGGGTGTTTGGCGAACATGGTAATAACTTTGTGAAAACCATGCTACGCTTGGCAAAAGAGCGCGACACAATAGGTATAGTAGGTGATCAGATTGGCGGACCGACTTATGCCGGTGATATTGCCGCCACAGTGATTACTATAGCTAATAAAATTATTCATGATGAACAAGTAGAGTTCGGTGTTTATCACTATACTGGCAAGCCTTATGTGAGTTGGTTCGAATTTGCGCAAGCCATTTTTGCTGAAGCGGAACAGCAAGGTACTCTGGTGAAAAAACCTGCCTTGAATAGTATTACAACAGCGGATTATCCAACTCCCGCAAAACGCCCGGCAAATTCACGTTTAAATTTAGATAAAATTAACCGTACTTTTGGGATTAAACCAAGCGATTGGCAAAAGGCGTTAAAAAATATTAAAGCGTATGGCTAATTTTACTGGTATCTAAATTATGCTAAAAAAAGTTGAAAGATTAATAGATGAAATAAATAAAGTTCATCTTGCGTTTTCAGAAGATTATTTTGAAACCGAAAAAATTGAAAAGGTAAATTTAAAGCATACTTTTGATAAAGTACCGGTTGAGCATATTTTGGCTTACCGCCTGAATTTACACGAATCAATCAATGATTATCTTTATCGAGCCGATTTATATGATATTGCCTATTTTTATCGGGTAAAAACATCAGAATCTATCTTGGATAAAATTGAACGATTCAAACAACGTAGCGAAGGTTTTCCGGTTAACAGTATTTTGAATGATATTTTTGGCGCAAGAGTTATCGTGGATACTGATGATATAACGAAAATAATGGATAACTTAGATGTTTGGAAAGAAAAATATGGCTTAAAAAATTGGTATTTAAGAGATAAAGAGGAGTATATTGGTATCCATATTTACTTTAAAAATACCAGCAATTTCTATTATCCCTGGGAATTACAAGTTTGGGATAAAAAAGATGCGGAAAGAAATATTCAAAGTCATAGAAAATATAAACGAAATTTTGTGAAGCAAGGATCAAAATGAAAATTATTGAAACCACAATTCCTGATGTCAAACTGCTTGAACCACAAGTTTTTGGTGATGAGCGCGGCTTTTTTATGGAAACTTTTCGCGATGAGTGGTTTAAACAAAACATTTGCGACCGCACTTTTGTTCAAGAAAATCATTCGAAATCAGTAAAAGGTGTGCTGCGTGGTTTACATTACCAAACTGAGAATACGCAGGGTAAATTAGTGCGGGTTATTTTCGGTGAAGTTTTTGATGTTACCGTTGATTTACGTAAAAATTCACCAACGTTTGGCAAATGGATTGGTGAAATTTTATCGGCTGAAAATAAACGCCAACTCTGGGTGCCGGAAGGCTTTGCGCATGGCTTTTATGTGATGAGTGATGAAGCTGATATACATTATAAGTGTACGGATTACTATAACCCAAAAGCCGAATATTCTCTTTTGTGGAATGACCCAACAGTTGGAATTGAATGGCCGTTAGAGGGTGAACCGAGTTTGTCGCGAAAAGATCTTCTAGGTAATGAATTAAGCAAGGCGAAATTATTTTTATGCTAAAAAAATTAATAGATAAATTTAAACGGTTTTATGCTTTTGATGAACTGTTAAAGCAGTTGATCATAAGAGATATTAAACTTAAATATCGTAGAAGTTATTTAGGTTATTTATGGAGTATTCTAAATCCATTAATGTTGATGGTCGTATTAGTTATTGTATTTTCCAACTTATTTCGGTTTGATATTCCTAACTTCCCTGTTTACTTATTGACAGGACAAATATTATTTGGTTTTATGGCAGAGGCAACAAATATCTCTGTTTTATCAATCGTTGGCAATGCTTCATTAATCAAAAAAACATATGTTCCAAAATATATTTTTACAATTTCCAAAGTTGGAAGCTCTTTAGTTAACTTAATTTTTTCACTAGCAGCATTATTACTTGTCATGCTGATTACAGGAACTCCATGGTCTTGGGCTATTTTAGCTATTCCTATAATTTTATTGCAATTATTTATTTTCTGTCTCGGGTTAGGATTATTTCTTGCAGCAATAACAGTTTTTTTTCGAGATATACAGTATTTATGGGGCGTTTTTGTGACCATGTGGATGTATCTAACGCCAATATTTTATCCAATCACAATTATTCCGGAATCTTATAGATTAATATATACAACGATAAATCCAATGTATCAATATATAGAACAGTTTAGAGGTGTTATTTTATATGCAAAAATACCCGATTCTAGTACAATGCTATTAGGTAGTATTTTAGCACTTCTCATCTTATTTTTTGGGGCTTGGTATTTTAATAAACGACAGGATAGTTTTATTTTATATATATGAAAAATAGTGATACTGTTATTAAAGTGTGCAATGCCACAGTTCGCTTTAATAAATCAACAGAAAATTATAGTGGTTTAAAGGATTATGTAATAAAAATGCTAAAAGGGCAATTAATGTTTGAAGAGTTTCTGGCATTAAAAGACATTAATCTCGAAATAAAAAGAGGAGAGTCTTGGGGGCTGTTGGGCGTTAATGGATCGGGAAAATCCACATTGCTAAAATTGATTTGCGGTATTTTAACCCCTTACAAAGGTAGCGTTGAAGTAAATGGTACTATTGCCCCATTAATTGAACTAGGGGCTGGCTTTGATGGGGAGTTGACTGCTAAAGAAAATATCTTTCTAAATGGGGCACTACTGGGGTATAAAAAATCTTTTATGGAAAAGCATTTTGATGAAATTATTGATTTTGCTGAATTAGAAAATTTTATCGATACACCAATAAAAAACTTTTCATCGGGAATGGCATCGCGTTTAGGGTTTGCAATTGCAACAATTGTTAAACCAGATATTCTTATCGTTGATGAAGTATTGGCTGTAGGTGATGCAGCATTCCAAGAAAAATGTAAAATACGAATGAATAATATGTTGTCAGATGGAACAACATTGCTTTTTGTATCTCACTCTATAGAACAAGTAAATGAGTTATGTGAATATTCAGTTTTACTTCAGCATGGATCTATAATTGAGTCTGGAAGAAGTAATTATGTTTCTCAATTGTATAATGATTTAATAAAAATAGTCTAATTGAACTGAACTGAACTGAACTGAACTGAACTGAACTGAACTGAATAATACACGGGATGAAAATACTTTTTTAAAAAATAAAATTGATTTTTTACATAAAGTTATTAAAAGAATTGTTGGAGAATAATATGAAAATTTGGTTTTTAACATCTGAGTTTCCACCAAGTTTTGGTGGTGGTATATCTACTTATATTAAGCAAATTTGTTTAGGGCTATCTCAGCTTGAGCATGAGGTTACTGTAATAACTAGAGGTGACTCAGATGAAGTAGAGAATATTAATTCTAATTATCGTGTGCTTCGTTTTAAACATATGGAGCATCCTATTTACTCAGCTTTGGGATATTGGGCTGCCTTGTCATATCAAATTTCTGATGTTGTTGAAGGATTGATTAAAAAAGAAGGTAAACCAGATTTAATAGAAGTCCAAGAATATAATGCTTTAGGTTATTATCTTTTTCAACGCAGATTTGCCTTAGAGGATTGCTTTCAAAATTTAAAAATAGTTGTTCATATGCATACACCGATATTTGAACTAATGAAAATTAATCAAGAACCTAGATATAAGTTCTCAAATTATTGGATTGGGCAAATGGAAAAGTTTGCTATTAATAGTGCAGATGCGTTATTAACTCAAAGCCAATTTTTAGCCAAGAAAATTCGAGATGAATTAGATATTAAGAATTCGATAGAAATTATTCCATTACCATTTGATGAAATAAGAAGTAGTACTAAAAATATTGAATATGATTTTTTATATATAGGTAGGTTTGAATATAGGAAAGGTGTTGTTCAATTACTTAGTCATATTTCAAAAATGTGGGAAAATAATATAAAATTTAAGCTCTGCATGATTGGTGGAGATACATTCTTTTATCCTAAACAAGTATATTTGAAGAAATACTTACTGGAAAAATATTCTAAATGGATAGAATTGGGTTATTTGGTAGTTAAAGACAATATGCCACCAGAAAATCTACATCATGAAATTAGTCAATTGAATGTTGTTATTATACCATCCCTGTATGAAAACTATCCTTATACTTGTGTCACCTCAATGATGTTAGGGAAGCCTATTTTAGCATCTATAAGTGGTGGGCAAGCTGAAATGGTTGGTAATGATAGGACTGCTGGTTTTATATTTGATTGGGATAAGCAAAATTCTTTCGAAAATGAGTTGCAAAATTTCTTAAATTTAGACTTGAAAACTATTAAAGAGATGGGGGAAGCGGCTAGGAATAGAGTAATGGCATCATCTCTTTTGAGTAATAATTTAGCTGTTCGTATTTCTTTTTATCATAAAGTTATCGATAATGCTACGGAATTAAATTTTCCAGAACCTGAGTATATAAAACGATTAAAGCTTTCGACTCCAGTTTTAAAGAATTCATATAACAATAAGAAAATATCAATAATAATTCCTTACTATAATTTAGGAGAATATATAATTGAAACACTGGAGTCGGCTCTATCTTCTGATTTAGAGGATTTTGAAATTATTATTGTTAATGATGGTTCTACAGATTTAGACTCTTTGCAGAAGCTTGAGGATATTAAAAATAATTTTATTGGATATGATATAAGAGTTATAAATATTCAAAACTCAGGTTTAGCTAATGCTAGAAATGTTGGGGCAGTAAATGCAAAAGGAGAATATATTACATTTTTAGATGCAGATGATCTTGTCTATAAAGATTTCTATTCTAGCGCTATAAAAATACTGGATAGATTTACAAATATTTCATTTGTATACTCTTGGTTAGAGTATTTTGAAAATGGAAAAGGGGTATGGCCAACTTTTAATACAGAGTTGCCATTTATGTGTTGTGCAAACATGTTGTCAGCATTCTGTATTGTTCGTAAGAGTGACTTCTTAGAGTTCGGTCTTAATCATTCAAATATGGAGTATGGTATGGAGGATTATGATTCTTGGCTTGCGATGGTATCAAATGGTTGCATCGGTTTTTCTATCCCTAAAGTGTTGGTTAAGTATAGAGTTAGACATAATTCTATGTCCCGACAATTTAATAAAAATATGATTTTATATCTATATGATATTCTTTCTAAAAATAATAACCGACTCTATAAAGAATATGGTAATGAAATTTATAATCTAATTTCATCTAATGGTCCAGGTTATTTTTGGAATAATCCGACTTATGAATTACCACCTTTAGGAATTGCTAATGATAAACAAGACCTGTCAGGAATACAGTATAGTATACAAAATCTTCGCTATAAAAATGAGCTAATAAGAATTGCAGAAAGTAAAATAGGAAGTTTTTTATTACGAGCACTATTTAAATTAAAAATTAATAAACTGTTCTAAGAGGTGTTATGATTATTGGTAGAGGAATGCTTGCTAAAGCATTTAATAGTTATGTATCTACTGAAGATGTAATTATTTTTGCTAGTGGAGTATCTAATTCTAATGAAGAGAATTCATCATCTTTTACTCGAGAGAGAGAGCTGTTACGTCATACAATCAGAAATAATCCAGCGAGTCTAATTGTTTATTTTAGCACTTGTAGTATTTATGATTCGACACTGCAAAATTCAAAATATGTATTGCATAAATTATTGATGGAGCTCATACTACAAGATGAGTGTGATAGATATTTAATATTTAGATTACCACAAGTTGCAGGGAGGACAAAAAGTCCAACCATTATTAATTTTATTTATAATAAAATTAATAATGGAGAGGAGTTTAGCGTTTTTAGTAAAAGTAAAAGAAACATAATAGATGTTGATGATGTCTTTAAAATCGTTGATTATATTTTAAAAAAAATTTATTTATGAATTTAATAATAAATTTAGCCTCGCCACTATATACAGATATTCTTGAACTAGTATCGATTCTAGAAAGGTCTCTTAACAGAGAGGCATATTATAATATTGAAGATAAAGGTTCAAGCTATTATATTGATATTTCCCAATTAAATGATATTTATAGTACTCTCGGTATAGTTTTTGATGTGGATTATGTGTCCAAAACGATAAATAAATATTTTATTAAGTAAAGCACACTTCTTTTTTATTATTAATATTATTAGTAGGCTGTCATAATATCGATATTGAACAACAAATTATAAATGTTTTGAATCAAGATATTGTGCCGGATAGAATTATTATTTTAGATGATTGCTCATTAGATAATGTTATTTAAATCCTTGATTTGTGAAGGGATTTAAATAATGCAATTATAATTTCTAACTCATTTTAACAAGAATAAAATTAAAGTTGTTAAGAATTAATAGAAAAATTAGTAATATTTTTTCTTCTCAAAGATTAATGGATAATGTTTTTAAATATGATTAGATTATCTATAAAATTGTACCCAAGAAATATGTAACATAAAAAGCACATTATTGAATATTATTATTGATTTTCTTAATCATTAATTATATGGACACTAAAATCTATACACATATAATCAGCGGATTACATTGCTTACTTGATTTCTTCTATACTATAGCAAAAATCAACAAAGCGATAATATGAAAGGAGCTAGAAAGGTTTTTCTGGTTGGCATATGAAAAAAAATACACTCGTTAGTCATAGTGCTAAAAATCATAAAATTAAAATAAGGGCAATTATGTATAATATTGTCTTTTATTTTAAAGCTAGTAAAGCTGAATTGTATTATGGCTTAAAATACAATCAAGTTAAATTTAAACTTAAGGAATTAATATATAAAATTGGATTTTATTTAAAGCACAACCATTCAAAAATATATTATAATTTTTTTTTGCCGTTTAAATCAAGTTTGAAAGGAGTCTATTTTAAATATTTTGAAATTAAAAGTAGGTATATAAGGATAAAAAAAATTAATGAATATTTATTGGTTAATGAGTGGAATTTGAGTGTTAAAAATAATGGCTTAAGCAATACTCTAATTTCAATTATAGTCCCTAACTATAATTATGAGCAATATCTAACAGAAAGGCTTGATTCAATTTATATGCAAACACATAAAAATATTGAAGTCATTTTGTTAGACGCTCATTCTACAGATAACAGTCGTGATATTCTTCTCAAGTATAAGAATAAATATCCAGATATTACTACGACTATCTTTAGTGAGAAGAATGGTGGTGGTGTTTTTCAACAATGGGCTAAAGGATTAGCGCAAGCTAAAGGAAAATATATCTGGATAGCAGAAAGTGATGATTGGTGTGAGAAAGATTTCATTGAAAAACTTATTCCTGCTTTTAGTGATCAAGCTATAATGCTTGCTTTTGCTAAAAGTGATTTTATTCAAAATGGGATAAAAATTAATAGCACTGAACAGTATTTAAATGATATTGAATTGCCATGGTATCGTTCTTTTTCAATAAGTGCAAATGATTTGGTGAAAACTGCATTTTCTATTAAAAATATCATTCCAAATGTTAGCAGTGTCATTTTTAGAAATGTGGGAAAAATATCTGGTGAAATTTTTTCACAGTGGCACAATTTCAAATTGTGTGGTGATTGGTTATTTTATATAGATTTTATTAAGGGGGGGGCTGTTCATTATAGTACGGAGACGAAAAATTATTATAGAGTACATGAAAAAAGTACTTCTTTGAAAGTTCAAGGTTCCGAGCTATATTACGAAGAGCATGAAAAAATAGCGATTTTTTTAGAAAAAAACTATAAAATCCCTAAAAGTAGTCATGAAAAACATTTAAATGAGTTAGAGAAGCATTATGTTTCTTATTGTGGGGGAGATGATATTAAGGATGTATCAAACTGGTTTAATTTAAATAAGATCTATGATAATAAAAATGAAAGGCGACCTAATATCTTAATTTGTATTTTCTGCTTAGATATTGGTGGTGGCGAAACATTTCCTATATTTTTATCAAATGAATTAAAGCGGTTGAACTATCCGGTAACAGTTTTAGATTGCCAATTAAGTCATTCAAACGAGAAAGTAAGAGAGATGTTGGATCCGTCTATTCCTTTAGTTAGATTGTCGAATATGTCAGAGCTAAGAAAAATTATTGATACATTAAGCATAGATATAGTTAGTACTCACCATGGAAGTGTAGATGAGATAATTTCACATTTTGTGGATAAAAAAGATAAAACACCTAAGCATGTGATTACTTTGCATGGAATGTATGAAGCTATTGATAAGAATGATCTCCAGCGCCTCTTGAAAAGAGTCGAACAGAGCTGCTCTTCATTTATATATATAGCAGATAAAAATTTACCTCCTTTTATCGATAATAATTTTCCTAATATGGAAATATTCCATAAAATTGGAAATGGTTTACCTTATTATACTGGTAATAAATTAGATAGAAGTATTTTAGGTATTAGTGAAAATGCATTTATTGCATGCATTGTGAGCCGAGCTATTCCTGAAAAAGGTTGGATTCCTGCTATTGAAGCTGTGACTTTAGCTAGGATTAAGACAGGAAAGGATATACATTTAATATTAGTTGGCAGTGGCGAGGTATATGATAAGTTATTGGGTAAGGTACCTGAGTATATACATTTAGTTGGTTTTCAAAAAAATGTACGAGATTATTTTGCTACTGCAGATATTGGGTTGCTTCCATCAGAATTTCAAGGTGAAAGTTTCCCATTAGTTATTATTGAATGCTTATATTCAGGTAAGCCGATGGTAGCAAGTAATTTAGGAGAATCTAAAAATCAACTGAAAGATGAAGATTCTAATCTAGCTGGTATTATCTTTGATCTAAGAGATGGTAAAGTACAAATAGATGAGTTAGCTGATATAATTTCTGATTTAGTAATGGATAAAGAATTGTATAATAAATTACAAAGTAGAGTATTTTCAGCAAGTAAGAAGTTTTATATAGAGTCTATTGCTAAAGAATATTTAAAAGTATTTGATTACGCATTAAAAGAGAATATATAGATAATTTAATGCTTTTGGGGATTATGAATTAAATAAAATTACTTAGAATACAATAATCAACCTCCTAGAATCAGATGCGGTTGAATTCAAACTCGCCCAAGGCAAAAGTGGTTTGCGTGAGTTACCTATTGACTTTTGGAAAAACTATTCGGCGATGGCAAATACTTATGGTGGGAAGATTATTTTAGGCGTTCATAAAATTTATTGTTACAGGTATCGAGAATATCGAAAAAGTCAAAACTGATCTATCTGATAATGTCACTGATAAAATTACATTGCGCAGGGTTAACTTGTTGAAATTTATAATAGAAGATTCTAGTATTATGATTGCAAGGTTATCATTTTTGCTTGCCGTCGCGGAACGTGCTATTAAACGTGATATTGAAAAACTTAAATCAGAAAAGCGGTTTGAGCGTATGGAAAGTGATATTAATGGGCGATGGCTCATAAAATAATAAGGAATAATCCAACATGATATTGCCAAAAGCCGCTTTAGTTATTCCAACCTATAATGCCGGGAAGCTAGGTGAAAAATGTTTTGCTAAAATTCAGCGGCAAGGTGTTCAGCCTGATGTGTTGGTGATTGATTCAAACTCGGCGGATAACACCGTGGAATTAGCGACAAAGTGCGGTTTTGCAACACATCGTATTTCACAGACGGATTTTAACCATGGTGGAACGCGAAATTTAGCAGTATCATTATTTATTCAAGATTATGATATTGTGATTTTTATGACGCAAGATGCCATTTTAGTGACTGACAATGCGATTGAAAATTTGCTAAAAGCTTTTGATAATCCTAAAGTTGCTGCTGTTTATGGTCGTCAGTTGCCACACGATAATGCTAATCCGTTGGCGGCACACGCGCGTTTATTCAATTATCCTGAACAATCGGTGGAGAAAAGTCAGGAAGATATACCGCACTTAGGCATTAAAACGGCGTTTATCTCGAACTCTTTTGCTGCGTATCGATTATCTGTGTTTAATGAATTAGGCGGTTTTCCTGATAATACCATTTTAGCGGAAGATATGTATTTGGCGGCAAAAATGATTTTGGCTGGTTATAACGTTGTTTATTGTGCTGAAGCAACGGTTCAACATTCCCACAACTATACGCTTTTGCAAGAGTTCCAACGTTATTTTGATATTGGTGTCTTTCAAAAAAATGAAAGTTGGATTCAGAAAAAATTTGGAACGGCAAGTTCTGAGGGTAAAAAATTTGTTCTGTCGGAAATCCGTTATTTATGGAACAATGCCCCTTGGCTATTGCCAAAAGCAGCATTGGCGACCTTGATGAAGTGGCTTGGATTTAAATTGGGATTCGCTTGGCAAAAATTACCATTAGCGTGCTGTAAACAATTGAGTATGTATAAAACGTTTTGGAAATAAAAATGATAAATAACCCCAAATTAGCGCCTAAAATTAATAAACTGGCATTGATCAGTTGTGATTTTATTACATATTTTTTCGCAATTTCAGTGGCTTATTATCTCTCTCCATTGGATGATTTTTCAATGGAGCAATTGGAGTTTAATGGTTCGTTGACGCGCTTGGGGGCTTTCAGTTTAATGGCATTTATTATGGTTGGTTGGCTTTGGGTTATTCACCGTCATTATACTTATCGCAAACCTTTTTGGGATGAACTAAAAGATATTTATTCCACTCTCGCCGTTGTTTTGTTGATTAATCTTGCCCTGTTGGTATTTATTGAAAAATCCCCGTCATTGGATACCTGGTTATATATTTCTGTCATTTTGTTTATTTGTTTTCCGTTCGCTCGTTTTCTTTGTAAAAAAATACTTCGCTATTTAGGCACGTGGGATATGGCTTGTGTGATTATCGGTAATGCGGAGAATGCACGTAATGCTTATAGAGCGATTAGTAGTGAAGTTAGTTTGGGTTATAAAATCAAAGCGTTTATCGATCCTATCGGGCGGATTCCGGTGACGGTAGAAAAAGGCGGTTATATTACAGAGGAACAGTTTTTTTCTCATTTAGAACACTATCAAAAGATTTTTATTGCATTGGAAAATCATCAAAACGACATGATGGAATATTGGATGCGTAAACTCTCGAGAACGGGCTTTCGTAATATTTCGATTGTTCCACCTCTACATGGTATTCCGTTATATGGAGCGGAGGTTTCGCATTTTTTTGGTTATGAAGCGATTGTGTTGCGGATTCATAATAATTTAGCCAAAAGATCTTCACGTATCATAAAAAGGACGTTCGATATTATCGCCTCATTCTTTTTATTATTGATTGCAAGTCCTTTATTTGGTTATTTATTTCTGAAAATTCGACAAGATGGAGGCTGTGCAACCTATAGCCAGATTCGAATTGGACGGAATGGCAAACCTTTTCATTGTTATAAATTTCGTACTATGGTGATGAATTCAAGTGCAATATTACAGGAGCTGTTAGCCAGCGATCAAACGGCACGAGAGGAATGGGCGAAAAGTTTTAAATTAAAAAATGATCCGAGGATCACCAACGTCGGACAGTTCCTGCGGAAAACCAGCTTAGATGAGTTGCCGCAGTTATGGAATGTTTTAAAAGGCGAAATGAGTCTGGTCGGACCTCGCCCCGTGATTCGGCAGGAATTGAAATTTTATAAAGATGATGTGAGCTATTATTATATGGTGCGTCCGGGGATGTCAGGCTTGTGGCAAGTGAGTGGGCGCAGTGATACTGATTATAATACACGTGTATATTTGGATGCTTGGTATGTTAAAAATTGGTCGTTATGGAATGATATTGCCATATTAGCAAAAACAGCCAATGTGGTGGTTCGTGGCAAAGGCGCTTATTGAAATAAAATGAGCTTATTGAATAGAAAATAAAGCAATAAAAAGCACTCAACCGAGTGCTTTTTCGTTAATTAAATTAATTACTTATCTTGGCAACAGCCTTTGCCTGCCAATTTTTTCTCAAAGCGCGCATTGGCTTCGTCCCAGTTGACCACATTCCAGAATGCTTTGATGTAGTCCGGACGGCGGTTTTGGTATTTCAAGTAATAGGCGTGTTCCCACACGTCTAAGCCTAAAACCGGGTAGCCTTCCACACCGGCGATGTCTTTGCCCATTAATGGCGAGTCTTGGTTGGCAGTGGAAACCACGGCTAATTTACCGTCGTTAATTACTAACCACGCCCAGCCTGAGCCGAAACGGGTGGCTGCCGCTTTTTCAAATTCCGCTTGGAAAGCTTCGACGGAGCCGAAATCACGTACGATGGCGTCTTTCAAGGCGCCTTGTAAGGTTGTGCCTAATTTTAAGCCTTTCCAGAACAGAGAATGGTTGGCGTGCCCACCGGCATTGTTACGCAGAGCGGTGCGTTTGTCAGCAGGAATTTTGTCCAAGTTAGCAATCAATTCACCCGGGCATTTGTCTTGCCATTCAGGCAATGTTTCCAATACCGCATTGGCATTGTTCACATAGGCTTGGTGGTGTTTGGAATGGTGAATTTCCATGGTTTGTGCGTCAAAGTGCGGTTCTAATGCGTCGTAGGCATAAGGTAGTTCAGGTAGAGTATAAGCCATTTTCATTTCCTCATCAGTTGAATAAAAAGTAGTTGAATAAAAACTGCCAGTAAAGAAGGCTTTTCGTTAGGAAAAGCGGATTGAATTTCATCACTAGTGTAGCAAATAAATTGATCGAGATCATTAAATGTTTATTTTTTGTGACGGAAGGCTATAAAAAAAGAGCAAGGATTAACCCTGCTCTTTGGTGCTTTATTTATCATTTATTTAGCGTCATTCTTTAGCCGCATTCACTGCTGCTACTGCGACCATATTGATAATCCGGCGGACGGAGGCGACCGGGGTCAGAATATGGGCGGATTGGCGCAAGCCCATTAACATCGGACCGACGGTGATCGCCGTGGTTGCGGAGCGTAGTAAGTTATAGCCGATACGCGCCGCTTCCATATTCGGCATGACCAAGAGGTTGGCTGAGCCTTTAAGCGGGCTGTCCGGCATGATGTTCTGGCGCAGTTTTTCTGAAAGTGCAATATCGGCGTGCATTTCACCGTCAATAATCAAGTTCGGGTCGCGTTGTTTCACCAATTCTAGTACTTTGCGCATTTTGACCGCACTTGGGTGGTCGGAAGCGCCGTAGTTGGAATGGGAGATTAAGGCAACCTTAGGTTCAATCCCGAAACGGCTCACTTCGGCGGCTGCCATTAAAGTGATTTCGGCTAATTCTTCCGCATCCGGATCTTGGTTTACAAATGCGTCAGTCACGAATACGTTTCCGCTCGGCATTACCAGCCCGTTTACGGTGGCGGCGGTTTTCACCCCGTCTTTTAAGCCAATCACATTGCGAATGGCTTTCAGGTGATCGGCATAAGAACCGACCAACCCGCAGATCATGCCGTCGGCGTAGCCTAAACGGACTAACATCGCCGCAATGGTGGTTGGGTTGATACGAATTTCTTGTTTTGCCAATGCCGGGGTAATGCCGCGGCGTTTCATAATGTCATAATAGCCGGTCCAGCAGGTTTCATAGCGATCATCTTTTTCAATATTGATGATTTCGTAATCAACGCCTTCTTCCAAATGCAGTCCCAGTTGTTTGATTCGCTGATGAATCACGTCCGGACGACCGATTAGGATTGGCAATGCGATTTCCAAGGTGGCGATTTCTTGTACCGCATGCAATACGCGCGGTTCTTCGCCGTCTGACATAATGATCCGTTTTTTGTCTAAGCGGGCTTGGGCAAAAATCGGTTTCATGAACAAGTTGGTTTTGTATACGAATTGGGTCAATTTTTCGATATAGACGTTCATATCCTCAATCGGACGCAAGGCAACGCCGGAATCCATTGCCGCTTGTGCCACTGCCGGGGCGATTTTGATGATCAAGCGCGGATCGAACGGTTTTGGAATCAGGTATTCAGCACCAAATGCCACTTCTTGCTCGCCGTAAGCCGAGGTGACCACTTCGTTTTGTTCGGCGTGTGCCAATTCGGCAATCGCATGCACCGCAGCCAGTTTCATCTCTTCGTTAATGGTGGTTGCGCCCACGTCCAATGCGCCACGGAAAATAAACGGGAAGCAGAGTACGTTATTCACCTGATTCGGGAAGTCGGAGCGACCGGTGCAGACAATCGCGTCGGGACGTACTGCTTTGGCGACTGGTGGCAAAATTTCCGGATCGGGGTTTGCCAACGCTAAAATAATCGGGCTTGGTCCCATGCTTTTCACCATTTCTTGTGTCAAAGCACCGGCGGCGGAGCAGCCCAAGAAAATATCCGCGTTTGGAATCGCATCGGCAAGTGAGCGTGTGCCGTTATCGTCAATCGCATAGAATTGTTTGGTTTCGTCCATACGCTCGGCGTCTTCACGTTGTTTATAGATGACGCCTTTGGAATCGCACACGGTGATATGGTTTTTCTCCATGCCTAATGCACGCAGTAAATTCAAGCAGGCAATCGCGGAAGCACCGGCACCGGAAACCACCAGTTTGACGTTTTTGATGTCTTTATTGACCACGCGCAAGCCATTTATCACCGCCGCCGCACAGATAATCGCGGTGCCGTGTTGATCGTCGTGGAACACCGGAATTTGCATACGCTCACGCAATTTTTTCTCGATATAGAAACATTCCGGGGCTTTGATGTCTTCCAGATTGATCCCGCCGAAAGTCGGTTCCAATGAGGCGATGATATCCACGATTTTATCCGGATCGCGTTCGTCGATTTCAATATCGAATACATCGACTCCGGCGAATTTTTTAAACAACACGCCTTTGCCTTCCATCACCGGTTTACCGGCAAGAGCGCCGATATTGCCTAAACCTAACACCGCCGTCCCGTTGGAAATTACACCGACTAAATTGCCGCGCGCCGTGTATTTATAGGCGGCTAACGGATCCTGCTGAATTTCAAGACATGGAATGGCAACGCCCGGCGAGTAGGCTAATGCCAGATCGCGTTGGGTAGCAAGGGATTTGGTCGGGGTAACTTCAATTTTTCCCGGCACCGGAAATTCATGAAAGTCCAGAGCGGCTTGGCGGAGTTGTTTATCCATTCTTAGTGTCCTCAATAGAGATGGGTGAAAATACTTGATAATTTGCTAAAAGGTTATCAAACATTGAAAGATGTGTGAAATTATACGCTTTATTTTACTAAAGTTAAAAACCCATAAAGGAGTATGTGATACAGCCCACAGAATTTTTTTTATTTTGAAATTTAATCCGCTCTGTATCTTTAGCAGCAAACGGGTACAATAAACAATTTATTGGTAAAAAAGGTTTTTTATTGGTGCGTTTAGATAAGTTTTTAGCAGAGCAGACCGGCTTGAGCCGTTCACAAGTGACGAAAATGCTGCGCAGCGGTTCGGTTGAACGGAATCAAACGGTGGTAAAGTCGGGAGCAACCCAAATTTCCGTCAGCGATCAGATTCTGTTGGACGGCGAGTTACTGCAATGGTTGGAAAGCGGGCAATACCTGATGTTATATAAGCCGCAGGGTTATATTTGTTCCCATGACGACGGCGAATACCCGACGGTGTATCATTTTTTTGATTATCCGTTACGCAACAAACTGCATTCGGTCGGGCGTTTGGATGTGGATACCACCGGTTTGGTGCTGTTGACCGATGACGGACAATGGTCGCACCGGATCACCTCACCGAAATTCTATTGTGAAAAAACCTATTTGGTGACGCTTGCCGATCCGATTGAAAACCACTACCAAAGTGCGGTTGAGCAAGGGATTTTGTTGCGCGGTGAAAAATCACCGACCAAACCGGCAAAATTGGAAATCCTTGATGATTACAACCTTAATTTGACCATCAGCGAAGGGCGTTATCATCAGGTGAAACGGATGTTTGCCGCGCTCGGCAACAAAGTGGCTGCCTTACACCGTTGGCGGATTGGCAATGTGGTGTTGGATGAGAAGTTAGACGAGGGCGAATACCGCACTTTGACTCAAAATGAAATTGACGGATTGCGCGAACGCCCGTCGGAAAATGGATAGATTTATGCTACACACAGAAAAAATCAGACAAATAAAGAAAAGCCCTGTATTTGTCTTAATTTTAGGGATTTTGGCGATGTTGCCGCCGTTGGCGATTGATATGTACTTGCCTTCGTTTTTAGATATTGCCCGTGATCTCAAGGTTAACTCGGAAAAAGTCCAGAATACGTTGGCTTTATTTACGCTCGGTTTTGCCATCGGGCAATTGCTGTGGGGGCCGGTTGCCGATAGTTTTGGGCGCAAGTTGCCGATTTTGATCGGTACGCTGGTGTTTGCCGCCACCGCACTTTTCTTGACGCAGGTCGAGAATATCGAAAACTTCTTGCTACTCCGCTTTATTCAAGGCTTTTTCGGATCGGCTTCGGCGGTGGTCTTAGGCGCCCTGCTACGTGATTTGTTCTCGAAAAATTACTTTTCGAAAATGATGTCGATGATCATGCTGGTGTCGATGATTGCGCCATTGCTGGCGCCGTTTATCGGCGGTAATCTGGCGAAATTTTTCCACTGGCACTCGATATTCTATGTACTGACTTTTTTTGGCATTTTGAGTTGTGTTTTAGTGTTGTGGAAAATTCCGGAATCGCAACCGATAGAAAAACGTGTGCCGTTCAGCTTGAAAACGGTGTTGCGCAATTTTGCCTTATTAATTCGCGAAAAAGCCGTGGTCGGCTATGTCTTGGCGGGGGCGTTTTCTTTTGCCGGCATGTTCTCGTTTCTGACCTCCGGCTCGATCGTGTATATTGATATCTATCAGATTGCGCCGGAAAATTTCGGTTATTTCTTCATTATGAATATGTCGGTAATGATCCTATTTACCTCGATCAACGGGCGCATGGTAGTGAAAGTCGGGGCGGAAAAAATGCTGCGTTTCGGTTTGACCATGCAATTTTTAGCGGGCTGTTGGTTGTTGCTGGTGGCGGTGTTTGATCTCGGTTTCTGGCCGATGGCGTTGGGCATTGCGGCTTTTGTCGGTATGCTGTCGATTATCGGCTCTAATGCGATGGCCTCGATTCTGGATCGCTTTCCTCAGGTTGCCGGCACCGCAAATTCCTTAGCCGGCACGATTCGTTTTGGCACCGGGGCGATTGTCGGTTTCTTAATTTCACTGGTTCCGGTCACAAGTGCGGTACCGATGTTGTTGTCGATGTTTTTATGTACCCTGATTTCGGTGCTGAGCTACTATTTTCTGACCTATCGCGGATTGTCGAACACAGAATAAAATCCAAGTTGAATTAAACAAAGAAGGGCTGAACGCCGGATTAAGCGGTGTTCGGCTTTTTTATGCGCAATAGATGATAGAAACGGTTAGGCAGAAAAATTTAATAGGATTATCGTGAGCTTAAGGATTTTTATCATCAGAGGTGCTGAATAAAACAATATTTGGTGGAGATAGACGGGATCGAACCGACGACCTCTTGCATGCCATGCAAGCGCTCTCCCAACTGAGCTATATCCCCATATCAGAATGGATTTGATGAGCTGTTCATCAAAGTGCGGCTATATTAATAACCGCACTTGAATCTGTCAATCTGATTTATTGGCTTTATGGTTTAAATGCCTAAAATTAAATCAGTCGTGCTTAAGCCGCGTGAATATTTTGGATAAATTCAATCGCTTTTTGAATCCGCGCCAAGCTGCGTTCCCTGCCGATCCCGACAAGGGTGACGTCCAACGACGGCGATTGTCCGCTGCCGGTGACGGCAACGCGCAACGGCATACCGACTTTGCCCATGCCCAATTCGAGTTCGGCGGCGGTTTGCTCAATTGCGTGATGAATATCCGCCGCATTCCAGTCGCGAAGTGCGGTGAGTTTTTGCAATACTAAACTTAACGGCTCAACTGTTGTCGCTTTGAAATGTTTCTTGACCGCACTTTCATCAAATTGGCTAAAATCTTCGAAGAAATAACGGCTTGCCGCCGCCATTTCTTTTAAGGTTTTGCAACGCTCGCCAAGCATTTCGACCACGTTTGCCAAACTCGGACCATTGCTGGTGTCAATTTGCTGATCCTGCATATGCCATGCTAAGTAACCGGCGACTTTTTCCGCCGGTAATTCGCGGATATAGTGGTGGTTCAACCATAACAATTTATCGTGGTTAAACGAGCTTGCCGAGCGACTGACGGAAGTCAGGTTAAATAACGCCACCATTTCTTCACGGCTAAACACTTCCTGATCACCGTGTCCCCAACCCAAACGCACCAGGTAGTTGTTTAGCGCTTCCGGCAGATAGCCGTTGTCGCGGTATTCCATCACGCTGACTGCGCCGTGACGTTTGGAGAGTTTTTGCCCGTCCTCGCCTAAAATCATGGAAACGTGGGCATACACCGGCACAGGTGCGCCTAAGGCTTTGAGGATATTGATTTGACGCGGGGTGTTGTTGATATGATCTTCACCGCGTACTACGTGGGTGATACCCATATCCCAATCGTCCACCACCACACAGAAATTGTAGGTCGGCGCCCCGTCGGTGCGGCGGATAATCAGATCGTCCAATTCCTGATTGCTGATTTCAATTTTGCCGCGAATCGCGTCATCAAAGATAACCGAACCTTCGGTCGGATTTTTAAAGCGTACTACATGCGGTTCATCGGCGTGATGGTTGTGATCGTGCAAGCAATGGCGGTCATAGCGCGGTTTTTCTTTATTTTGTTCTTGCTGTTCGCGCAACGTTTCCAACCGCGCTTTGCTGCAATAGCAACGGTATGCCAAGCCTTGTTCCAACATTTGGTCGATCACTTGGTTATAACGGTCAAAACGTTGGGTTTGGTAATAAGGCCCGTGTTCCCAATGCATATCCAACCATTCCATCGCTTCCAGAATCGCATCGGTGGCGGCTTGGGTGGAACGTTCCAAATCGGTGTCTTCAATCCGTAATACAAATTCGCCTTGGTTGTGGCGGGCATACAACCAAGAGTAAAGTGCGGTGCGCGCGCCGCCGACGTGCAAAAAGCCGGTCGGACTCGGGGCGAAACGGGTTCTGACGTTGACATCGGGATTAAAATCGAAAAGCGGTTGAATATTCATCATTGACCTTATAGCTGGCTAAAAAACAATGGCGGTTATTGTAGCGGTCAAGTGGGCGTATGGGTAGATCAAATTGCATTGATATGTTTATTTTTACGACAATTAACGCGAAAAAAGGAAAAAATCATTGACTGAAAGCCAACACCAATTATAATGCTCGCTCACAACAAACGGGCGATTAGCTCAGTTGGGAGAGCACCTCCCTTACAAGGAGGGGGTCACTGGTTCGAGACCGGTATCGCCCACCACTTTTTTCAAGTGTCCGTTTGTTGTTATAAGTTTGACCTAGCGGGCGATTAGCTCAGTTGGGAGAGCACCTCCCTTACAAGGAGGGGGTCACTGGTTCGAGACCGGTATCGCCCACCACTTCCGCGCAAACTTATCCCATGATTTTAAGGCAATCTTAAGTGGGCGATTAGCTCAGTTGGGAGAGCACCTCCCTTACAAGGAGGGGGTCACTGGTTCGAGACCGGTATCGCCCACCACTTAAGACTTAAAATCACACCGCACTTAATCAGTTTCTGATTAGCGTCGGGCGATTAGCTCAGTTGGGAGAGCACCTCCCTTACAAGGAGGGGGTCACTGGTTCGAGACCGGTATCGCCCACCACTTTTCTTATTTCTAATCCGAAAAGAACACAAGACGAAAACAATCTAAAATAGTATAATATTTGATTATTGTTCTCATTATTCTATTTTATTATGCAATATCTGTTTTTGCCTTTGCGTATTTTAGCGTTTTCTGCACTCTTATTTGCTTTTTGTCGTTTACTGTTTATCGGCTTATACCCCGATTATTTTTTGAAATTAAACGTCACACAATTGCTGCACGCATTTGCGCAAGGCTTCCGTTTTGATATGCATATCAGTGTGATCGCACTGGCATTGGTATTGCTGATAACAGGGTTGCCTTTTCGTTTTGCTCAACGGAAAAGTATCTTAAAAACAGCAAGCTATATTGGTTTGCTAATTTTACTGTTGATGTTGACACTAACGCTGTTTGACTTGACCTATTTCGGTGAAGTTTACCGCCATCTCGGACAAGAATTGTTTCAAATCAGCGCAGATCTTGATGTGGTTTTAGAATTGGCATTTACCTCGCGCCTTGCTTATACGATTTCAGGGCTGATTCTGTTTGTTTTAACGGTTGTACTGTATAAAAAATACGTTATTAAGCCGATTGAAAAAAATCATTTTCCTCTGATTCAACCTATTTGGCTACGTCTTATTATTTACGTTGTATTTTTAGGGTTTTGCTTTTGGTTGGCACGAGGCATGATTACCCAAAGCCGCCCTATCGGTTATGCCGATGCGTTCCAAAATAATGCTTCCGCAGCCGAATCCAATCTAACCTTGAACAGTATTTTTGTGATTTGGAAAGAAGGAAAAAACCGTAAAAACAACACCGCATTAGATCTGTTGACAGATGATGAAGCACGGCAATGCGAAACGCGCTGCGTATCGGATTTTCAGTTCCGGGCAACCACGCCGGCAACACAGAAAAATGTGGTTTTTATTTTATTGGAAAGTTGGAGCTACGACTACATTGATGGTTTAAGTGGTAACAGTTATGGGGCAACACCGTTTATCGATTCGTTAATCCCCAAATCACAGGTGTGGGATAATTTCTATGCCGCTGGTCAGCGCAGTATTATAGGTATTCAAGCGGTGTTAACCTCAACCCCGGCTTTAAACAATTTCCCGACCTTAGGATTTGGGCTGGAATTAAACCGATTGAATAAACCGGCGGATATTTTGAATAAACATAACTACCGCACTTTGATGATGCAATCCTCAAACCGGCGTTCATTTAATATGGACGGCATTGCCAATATTTTAGGTTTTCAAGAATATTACGGCAAAGAGGATATTCCGCTGGTGCGCGAATATCCGCAGCCAACGCCAAAATTTGGCTGGGATTATGACAGTTTAATGTTTTTAAACCAAAAATTGAGTGAAACACAACAGGCGGATAAGCCGTTTTTCTCTTTTTTATTTACCGGTACAACCCATGAACCTTTTGCAGATCCAGGCAAAGCATTTCATCTTTATCCCCACGATAAACTGGGCGAAAACGGTTTTTTGAATACGTTACGCTACAGCGATTGGTCATTGCAACAATTTATGCAGGCGGCAGAAAAGCAGGCTTGGTATCAAAATACCATTTTTATTTTTAGTGCCGATCATGTGTTAAAGACAAATTCGGATCAATTACCGGAACAGTTTCATATTCCGTTGATCATCTATACTCCCGACGGCAGTTTAACGCCACTGCGGCATTCAGAATTGGCGACACAATACGATTTGTTGCCGACCATTATGGATCTCTTAGGTATTAACGATCCGATTAGCACCTTTGGGCAATCGTTAATTCAGCCTAATGAAAATAATTCGCCACTAATGCTGAATCGAGGAAATGTGATTGGTGTTCTCACTCAACATGGAAATGCGGTGTTGCAAGACAAACAACAGGTTGAATTAAGCAATTCATCGGCAATGCTACAAAATGAAATTCAGAAGTTAAAATGGAAAATTATTGGCGCAGAAAGAAAGTTAAAGAAAAATCAGTGGGTTGAATAAATCAAAGTTAAAACGGCATTCTTACTTATTGTGAGAATGCCGTTTTTCTTTATTTCGAATGCCGCTCTTTCAACTTACCAATTACGTCCGCCCAAGCCAGATCAGCGTCTTGCAACAGTACGGTTAAATGATAGGCTAAATCAGCCGCTTCACAAATGGTTTCATTGTGATCTTTCACCGTTGCCGCAAGTGCGGTTTCAACCCCTTCTTCGCCGACTTTCTGCGCAATGCGTTTTGTGCCGCGTGAATAGAGGAGGGCTGTATAAGAACTTGACGGATCTGCGCCTTTGCGAGCCGCGATTAAGCGTTCTAACTTGCTAAAGAAAATCCAATCCGGTTCGTTTTTATTGCTAAATTGGTGGAAACAGCTTTCCGCCCCGGTGTGGCAGGTTTTACCAATCGGATTGGCTAAAATCAATAACGTATCGTTATCGCAATCCAAACTCATATCCACCACATTCAGGAAATTGCCTGAAGTTTCACCCTTAGTCCATAAGCGTTGTTTGGTGCGTGAAAAAAAAGTCACTTTTTTCTCGTTCAAGGTTTTGGCTAACGCTTCCTGATTCATATAGCCCAGCATTAACACTTCGCAAGTGGTGGCGTTTTGCACGATCACCGGCAGCAGATTATCCACTTTTTGCCAGTCGATTTGTTGTAGATCTAACATTGTTTTATCCTATTATTTTTTACACTTAACGGCGCACTTCCACACCTTGCCGCGCAAGATAGGTTTTTAATTCGCCGATATTGATAATTTGCTTATGAAACACGCTTGCCGCAAGTGCGCCGTCTACATTGGCTTGCACAAAAGCGTCACGGAAATGTACCATTTCGCCGGCACCGCCCGAGGCAATCAACGGCACATGGCATATTGCACGCACCGCACTTAGCTGGGTTAAATCATAGCCTTGGCGTACGCCGTCTTGGTTCATCATATTCAACACGATTTCGCCTGCGCCGCGTTGTTGCACCTCTTGCACCCAGTCGAGCAACTGCCAGTTGGTTTGACGGGTGCGGGTTTCATCGCCGGTATATTGATTGACCCAATATTTGCCGCTGCTTTGCTCGAACCAACTGTCAATGCCGACCACAATCGCCTGTACCCCGAAACGATCCGCCAAACGGGAAATCAAATCCGGATCAGCCAACGCAGGGGAGTTAATGGAAATTTTATCCGCACCGAATGCAAACAGCTTTTCGGCATCGTCGATGGTTTTAATCCCCCCGGCGACACAAAACGGAATATCGATCACTTCCGCCACCCGCTCGACCCAGCTTTTGTCTACCGTACGACCGTCCGACGAGGCGGTAATATCGTAAAATACCAGTTCATCGGCACTTTCATAGGCGTAGCGTTTCGCCAACGGCACGATGTCGCCGATAATTTCGTGGTTGCGGAATTGCACGCCTTTCACCACCTGCCCGTCACGCACATCTAAACAAGGAATTATCCGTTTTGCCAACATTCGATTGCCTCCGCCACCGTAAATTTGCCTTCCAATAGGGCGCGTCCGATAATCACCCCGGCCACGCCCGTGCCTTTCAATGCTGCCACATCGGCAAGCGAACCGATACCGCCGGAGGATTGGAATTGAATGGTCGGATATTTGGCACAGATTTCGCGGTATAAATCCACGTTCGAACCTGCCAATGTACCGTCACGGGAAATATCGGTACATAAAACGTGTTGTAAACCGACCGATTGGTAATCTTCAATCAATTCCTCAAGCGACACACCGCTCGCTTCCTGCCAACCGCTAATCGCAATAATTTTCTCGCCGTTGGCAGCGATGTTGACATCTAACGCAAGTACAAATTTCTCGGCAGCGTATTTTTCAAACCAGCGTTTGACCATGTTGCGTTCTTTTACCGCGGTTGAGCCAATCACGACCCGATTCGCGCCCACCGCCAATAAATCCGCCACATCTTGTTCGCTACGAATACCGCCGCCCACTTGCACCGGGCAATTTGTCGCTTTGATAATCTTGCCGATTAACCCCGTTTGGCGTTTTGCCGGATTTTTTGCTCCGGTCAGATCCACCAAATGCAACTGTTCCGCCCCTTGTGCCACATAATCGGCAAAAAGTGCGGTCGGATTGGAGGAATAATTGGTCTGCTTGCCGTAATCCCCTTGATGTAAACGCACCACTTGCCCATCGATCAGGTCAAGGGCGGGGAGAATAATGGATTTTTTCATAGTATTTTCCTTATCCGACAGCGGCAAAGCCGCAATCGGTTACGCATAAGTCAGCCGCTTTGCGGCTGTTCCATATAAGTTAATGTTCTTTGCATACTGAGTGGCAAAGCCACTCAACTATGCGTAACCGCTTGCGACGTCAGTCGCTGGCGGAAACTAAGCTAGATTAGACATTCTCCACAAAATTCCGCAACAACTGCGCCCCGGCTTTGCCTGAACGTTCCGGGTGGAATTGTACGCCGTAAAAGTTTTTGTAGCCCAATGCGGTGGAGAACGCTACGCCGTAGTCGCAGCTGGCGATGGTGTTTTCGTTGGGCAAGACTGCATAGCTATGCACAAAATAAAAATGGCTGTCTTGTTCAATCTCCGCAAACAGCGGATGAGCCGCTTGATACCGCACTTGATTCCAGCCCATATGCGGCAAGGGTAAGCCGGTGTCGGGAATCAACTCGGTGCGTCCGCGCATTAATTCTAAGGTGGCTAAATTGCCTTCGCTGGAAAATTCGGTCATTAACTGCATGCCCAAACAGATACCCAGTACCGGTTGCGTTAGCTGTCGGATCGTTTCGATTAAATTGCGATCGGTTAGATTTTTCATCGCCGCAAGTGCGGTGCCGACTCCCGGCAACAGCAGTTTATCGGCTGCTTTGATTTCCGCTAAATCTCGGCTGATTTTCGCCTGATAGCCCAAACGATCAAACGCGAATTTTACCGAGGACAGATTGGCACAGCCAGTGTCGATAATAGTTATTCTTTGCACTAATTACTCCTAAAATACAACATGTTATTAGATAAATGAAAACTATCATTTTTATCTAATAAAATAAATTTCTTAAATCCTGATAAATCAGGTGCTTTAATAGTTCTAAATTTTGGTTCTTCAAATAAAGTATCAATTTTTAGAGATTTTTTCCTATGATTTTTCAGTAAAAAATCATAAAAATTAGGTGTATTGATATGTTCAGCAATCATCAAATATTCAATAGTAACTTTATTATTATCTATTGTAAGACAAGGGTATATTTCTCCATCACGAGATCCGATGGATGCACACATTGATGAATACTGTAAAAGAGGGAAAGAATCTTTCCATATTGATAAAATATTTTTAATTGCCTCTAATCTTATATTCGAAGACCATATGGTAATATACCCACTAACTATTCTTTCCCAAATTGGATCGCTTTTCGGGTATGGTTTTCCTGACCAATAATTAACTATATTTTCTATAGCGTTTGGTTTTAGACTATAGTTTTCATTTAGAATATGAGCAATCCAGTTAGAGTCAACCCTAGTTGATTTATTGGCAGCTACACCTACGTCAGCCAAATATTCATCAGAAAAATGTTTTCCCCAATTTTCATTTTCCCATATCCTAGCGACTGAATCGACTTCATCAAATACAAAAACACCTCTCAATCTAGATACACACTGAGGAAAAAATAACTTTCGTATATTATCTATATATATCTCACTTTGGATTCTATTGATGTTATTTGATATAAGCATATCAGACATCATTATTGACAGCATAGAATCTTTCGTATTTAATGTATCTACACTGCCAAAAAATCCGCGAGCTATATTCCAAGCCGAGACTGGATAATCATAATCAAGGTATATAAATCCTTCAAAATCTTCAGTGCCCAAATTATTCATTACAAATTTTTTCCTATTTTTAAAATAGCGAATAAGTTTATAAAAACTAAGTGTAGCGTTCTTAGTCTTAAAAATAATTCCATTACTCTTACTACAACACCCCTTTCGAGCTTGGCAACTGGTCGCTTTCAATTCGAATCGCTTGGCGTAAGGTTCTTCCGAAGGCTTTGAAAATCGCTTCCACTTGGTGGTGGGCGTTTTTGCCTTTGACACTTAAATGTAAGGTGCACGCCAGTGCGTAAGAGAGCGATATAAAGAAGTGTTCCGCCATTTCGGTGCTGAAATCGCCTACTTTATCGCGGGTGAATTTGGCTTTGAATTTCAGATATGGACGACCGGACAAGTCCATCGCGCATTCCGCTTTGCATTCGTCCATCGGCAGCACAAAACCGAAACGGGCAATGCCGCGTTTGTTGCCTAAGGCTTGTTTCAAGGCTTCGCCCAAGGCAAGTGCGGTATCTTCGATGGTGTGGTGATCGTCGATATGCAGATCGCCGTCCACCGTCACTTTCATGCGGAAACCGCCGTGGGTGGCGATTTGATCAAGCATGTGATCGAAAAAGCCTAAACCGGTTTTGATCTCGTTCATGCCTTGCTCGTCCAGCCACACTTCAACCCGAATATCGGTCTCTTTGGTGGTGCGCACAACGGCGGCATGGCGTGGTTTGAAGCCGGCTTTGCGAATGCGTTTTGCCAGAATTTTCTCGGCGATCAAATCCCAATTCAGTTTTTCAGGGTGATACTGCAAGCCGGCAATACCTAAGTTATCCGCCAGTTGCATATCGGTGGAACGATCGCCGATCACATAGCTGTGTTTCGGATCGAACAGCCCTTTATTGATATACTTTTTCAACAGCCCTAATTTCGGTTTACGGCATGCGCAGTTGTCTTCCGGGCGGTGGGGACAAATCAGCACCTCATCAAACTCAATTCCCTGCGAGCGGAACAGTTCCATCATCGCATTGTGCGGTTTGTCAAAATCGGCTTGTGGCAGCGACTCCGTGCCTAAGCCGTCTTGATTGCTCACCATCACGAAACGGAAGCCTTTATCGCGTAATTTGAGTAATGCCGGAATCACATTCGGCTCGAATTTCAGCTTTTCCAGCGTATCAATCTGGAAATCGGCTTTCGGCTCGTCAATCAAGGTACCGTCGCGGTCGATAAACAGAATTTTTTGTTGTGTCATGATGTTGTCCTTATTGTTTATTTTGATGAAATCGCCCGAATCGCCTCAACCATGCGGCGGTTTTCTTGTTCTGAACCGACGGTGATCCGAATGCAGTTGCTTAAGCCGAGAGCTTTATGTTGATCGCGTAAGATAATACCCTGATCCCATAAGGTTTTGAAGATGTGGTTGCCGTTATCGAATTTCACCAAAATATAGTTGGCTTCGCTGGCAAAGATTTTTTCGACGCACGCCAGTGATTGCAGCTCATTAATTAACCAAGTGCGGTATTCGACCACTTCCGCAACCCGTTGGCACATGGCGGTTAAGCCGCGGTTATCTAAGGCTTGGCAAGCCAGATCCGAAACCGGTACGGGGATTGGATACGGCGCGATCACTTTTTGTAATACATGAATCAATTCAGGATTTGCCAAGGTGAAACCGCAACGTAAACCGGCGAGGGCAAAGGCTTTGGATAAGGTGCGGATAATCGCCAAGTGCGGATAGTTCGCCAATTCATTGCTGAATGTCGCTTGCGGACAAAATTCGATATAGGCTTCATCGACCACCACAATCGCGCGATCACGGGTCATTTCCAATAAGGTTAATAAATCCTCACGCTTGACTAAATTGCCGGTCGGGTTATTCGGGCTACAGACGAAAATCACTTTGACTTGCTCAAGATTTTTTTCGATTTCGGCTAAATTCAATTGGAAATCGGCAGTCAGCGGCACGGTTTTGGTTTGAATGCCACAGGTTTCGGCACTCACCGCGTACATGCCGTAAGTCGGCGGACAATACAGCATCTTGTCGTCCGCTTCGCAAAAGGCACGGATAATCAGCTCAATGCTTTCGTCACCACCGCGGCTGACCAGCACATTTTCCGCCTGCAAACCGGCATAAGCGGCATAACGCGCCAGCAGTTGTTGCGGCTGTGATTCGGGATAGCGGTTAAAAGTGCGGTTCTGTAAATTAAGATCGGGCGAAGTCGCATATTCATTGGCATTCAGCCACACATCGCCCTTGCCGCCTAAGCGACGTGCCGATTGATAGGGCGTTAAGGCTTGAATATTTTTGCGTGCAAGTTGTGAAATTGTCATGGGGTTTCCTTAATCCTGTTCGTTGCTTTCTTTTAATAAAATAAAATGTTCGATTAATTTAATCATTAATTCTTTTTGTTCAGGCAAACTTTCTGCCACTAATAATGCTAAGGCAATCAGCGTGTTATCATTAATCAGTTGTTCAACCTGCTTGGCTAATAATGCCTGATTGAGCTGTAAATACCACAAAAACAAAAATGATCCGGTGCGTTTATTGCCGTCCGCCAATGCATGATTTTTTATCACAAAATAGAGCAAATGCGCGGCACGGCTGGCAACATTCGGATAAAACGGATCATCGCCAAAGCCTTGTTCAATACGGTTGCCATTTGTGCTTGTGATAGCCAAACGGTTTCATGATTGAATTTAACATCTACTTGAATTTGTTGATCTTTACTTGTATAAATCTGAATTTGGTTTGTCATCATTTTTCCCTAAAGACAACCGCACTTTGCGTTTATCTTTATCCCATCTTCGCCAAACGAATACTCACCGCTTGTTTATGTGCGTCCAGCTGCTCGGCGGCTGCCATTAATTCAACGGTTTTTGATAAATCTTTAAAGCCTTGCGGGGTGAGTTCTTGCACTGTCATACGTTTGCTGAAATCCGCTAAGCCAAGGCTTGAACTGGTGCGCGAGTAGCCGTAGGTCGGCAGCACATGGTTGGTGCCGCTGGCGTAGTCGCCCATGCTTTCGGGGGAGTATGCGCCTAAGAAAATCGAACCGGCGTTGTCCAACTGCGGTAATAAGGCGCGGGCGTTTTCCACTTGCACGATTAAATGTTCCGGTGCATAGGCGTTGCTGATTTGCACGCATTGCTGCAAATCGTCAGCGACGATGGTGCGGCTGTGGCGCAGGGCTTGGCGTGCGGTTTCGGCGCGCGACAAGCCGGCAAGCTGCCGTTCAATCGCAAGTGCGGTCTGTTCGGCTAAGGTTTTGCTTGGGGTGACCAAAATCACTTGGCTGTCTGCACCGTGTTCCGCTTGCGACAATAAGTCGCTTGCCACGAAATCAGGATCGGCAAATTCATCGGCAATCACCAACACTTCGGAAGGCCCTGCCTGCATATCAATCGCCGTGCCGAGTTGTGTGACTTGGCGTTTGGCTTCGGTCACAAAGGCGTTGCCCGGCCCGAAAATTTTATCGACTTTCGCCACGCTCTCCGTACCGAACGCCATCGCAAACACCGCCTGTGCGCCGCCCACCGCATAGATGGTTTCTATGCCGCACAGGTTGGCGGTATACAGAATTTCATCGGCAATCGGCGATGGCGTGCACAGTACCACTTTTTGACAACCTGCGATTTTTGCCGGAATGGAAAGCATTAGCACGGTAGAAAACAGCGGCGCAGAACCACCGGGAATATACAAACCGACTTTATTAATCGGGCGGGTCAGCACTTCGCATTTTACTCCGGCTTGGGTTTCCACTTCGATCACGCTCGGTTTCTGCGCTTGGTGAAATGCGTCGATATTGCGATACGCATTTTGAATCGCTTGTTTCAACTCATCAGGCACACGGCTGGCGGCTTGGGCGATCTGTTCGCTTGAAACGGTGAGCGTTTCCAACCGCACTTTGTCGAATTTTTCGGTCAACTCAAGTAAGGCGCTATCGCCGTTTTGCTGCACCTTGGTTTTAATCTCATTCACTGCCTGCTCGATACTGGCGGAATTGGTGATTGCAGGGCGTTCAAGTGCGGTAAGCTGTTCCGCTTGAGAAAGTTGATTCCAAATGATTGTATTCATTATTATGTCCTTATTAACCCATCATCTTCTCTATCGGCAACACCAAAATCGAGCTTGCGCCGACTTCTTTCAGTTGTTCCATGGTTTCCCAGAACAGGTTTTCTTGGCTGACGACATGCATTGCCACTTTGTCGTCATCGTGTGCCAGCGGCAGAATGGTCGGGTGTTCCACCCCCGGTAACAGTGCGGTGATTTCGTCCAGTTTGTCTTTCGGCGCGTGCAGCATAATGTATTTACTTTCGCTGGCTTGTTGCACCCCTTGAATTCGAGTCAGCAGTTTATTGACCAAGGCTTGTTTTTCTTCGCTTAACTCGGCGGCACGTTGGATTAAGCAGGCTTTGGATTGATAAATAATTTCCACTTCGCGCAAGCCGTTGGCTTCTAAGGTTGCGCCGGAAGAAACCAGATCACAAATCGCCGTGGCTAAACCGGCGGTCGGTGCCACTTCGACCGAACCGGTCAATAAACAGTTTTTAAACGGTACGCCTTCTTCCTGCATATAGCGTTTCAGCAAATTCGGGTAAGAGGTGGCGATACGCGCGTCGGTTAAATCTTGCACGCCGTTGTATGCCATGTCGCGCGGTACGGCGAGTGATAAGCGGCAACCGCCGAACTCAAGGCGTTTCAACATCTTGTATTGCACTTCGTCACCGGCAGACAACCGTCCCAACTCTTCTTCTTCCAATACGTTTTCGCCGATAATGCCCAAATCGACCACGCCGTCGAACACCAAGCCCGGAATATCGTCATCACGCACGCGCAGAATATCAATCGGCATATTTTCCGAATAGGCGATTAAGCGTTGTTCGTTCCAGTTGATTTTCACGCCGCACTGTTTCAGCAACGCTTGTGATTCTTTGCTTAAACGCCCGGATTTTTGCATAGCGATACGTAAACGTTTTTTATCCAACATAGTCAGTCCTTATTCATTCCAATTTTAAAATGCCTGTAAAAAAATAAACCCCTCGAAAGTATCCTTCCGAGGGGTCGTTATTGCTTTGCCGTACTTAACTCGGAAGAGGTTTATCTTCCAAGCAACACCAAACGCCTGAAAGAAGAATCAGGGGTGATGGTGATGAGCAGTACGGATTAAATTCATGTGTTTTGTTCCTTTAAAACAGATGTGGTTAACATACTGAATCCGCTTTTATTATGCAAGTATTATTTGCAAAAATTAGCGTTCCTTTGCCTTGGCGCTAAAAATCGCCAGTGTGAACTGGATCACCCAGCCGATTGAAAAGGCGAATAACAGCGTGGCGAAGCCGAGCGTGCCGCCGAGGAGAAAGCCGATCAGCGCAACCGCACTTTCCATGGCGGTGCGCACAATGCCGACTTTGAGTTTAAAACGTTGGCACAGTCCGACCATTAACCCGTCGCGCGGTCCGGAACCCATATGGCAGGTGAGATAAAACGCCGAACCGACGCCCATTAACAAAATGCCGAGCAAAGCGTAGGCAAAACGGGCAAGTGCGGTCTGCGGCGTAGCGAGGCTGGCGGCAACCGCGCCAAGGGCAATGGCGATCAACACGATATTCAGGATCGTACCCAAGCCGATTTTCAGCCGCAGCGGCAGCCACGCCAACATCACCACACAGCTGATGATAAACGAGGCGAAACCGACACTAACCCCGGTTTGCAATGCGATCCCCTGTGACAGAATCGTCCATGGCGCCGACCCTAAATCGGAGACCAACAGAAATCCTTCGCCCACGCCGACCAGCAATAGCGACAGGCATAACGGCACGAAACTGTGGAATTTCACTTCCCACAGCCGATTGGCGCTCCATTCGGTTTTCGGTAAAACCGCGTACTGTTTTTTCAAGGTTATTTCCGCTATGGCGAATGTTTAATTATTCTGAATTGTGACATGATCATGTTAAAAAGAAAATCATTACGGACGAAATAACTTTTCTGTCTTAGTTATATCAATTGGAGCTTGTCGGATTGTTGCTGAAAATAAACCGCACTTTGAGTCTAAGATCACAAATTTGAATAATAAATAAACAAAATTTGTTATCTTGCTCACAACATATCATTTTTTCACTTTATTTTTCTTGGGTAACGTTCAGAATTTAAACATAAGTTGAAAAACAAACAGGTGTTGATTATGCATCGCGAGCAACAAATTTTAGAACTGTTACGAAAAGATCCGTTAATGCCTCAACAACAACTTGCGGATATTTTAGGATTAAGCCGTTCGAGTGTTGCCGGCTATATAATGAACCTAATGCGCAAAGGGCAAATCAGAGGAAAAGGCTATATTCTTTCACCGCAACAGCGAGTCGTGACGATTGGCGGAACGAATATGGATATTGCCGGTTATCCACTCAATAATATTGTTTTCGCTGATTCTAATTTAGGCAAAATAAAATGCACTCCCGGGGGAGTCGGGCGTAATATCGCACAGAATATTGCTATGCTGGGGAAAGAATCTCATCTCATTTCAGTCGTTGGTGATGATTTATATGGGGAGACGGTATTGGAGCGAACGAAGCAGGCGGGCGCGCATGTCGATCGCTGTTATAAGTTGCATAACGAAACCACATCCACTTATTTATCGCTGTTGGATAAAAATGGCGAAATGGTGGTGGCGATTAATGATATGGACATTTTAACGCATTTAACCCCCGCTTTATTATCTTCACGCCTGGATTTTATCCAGCATGCCGATGTGATAGTCCTGGATTGTAATTTAATGGAAAAAACACTGGCATGGATCTTCAGCAACTGTGGGGATATTCCCATTTTTGTTGATCCGGTTTCGACCTTTAAGGCGATAAAAATCCGACATTGGCTCTCCCATGTTCATACGTTGAAGCCGAATCGTTTGGAAGCGGAAACCCTGAGCGGTATAGCGATAAAACATCGTGATGATGTGGCAAAAGTAGCGGAATGGTTTCATGAACAGGGCGTGATTCGCTTGGTATTGAGCATGGGCGCCGAGGGGGTTTATTTTAGCGAGCAATCGGGAATAGACGGTTGGTCGGCCCCATTGAAAGTGAACACGGTCAATGTGACCGGCGCCGGTGATGCAATGATGGCGGGATTGGCATGTTGCTGGTTGGAAAATATGACATTACAGGAAAGTGTACGTTACGCGCAGGGCTGTTCTGCAATGGCATTGTCTTCCGAATTTACTAACAATCCGAACCTATCGGATGATAGCGTTAAAAAACTCTTAGAGGTTCAATTATGAATAAATATCTTGATATTGCGCCAGAAGTGGCAACCGCGTTGGAAAACAAGGTACCGGTGGTGGCATTGGAGTCTACCATTATTTCACACGGCATGCCTTATCCACAAAATGTCGAAACCGCACTTGAAGTAGAAAACGTTATTCGTGAAAACGGCGCTGTCCCTGCGACGATAGCCGTTATTAAAGGGCGGTTAAAAGCAGGATTATCGCGTGATGAAATCGAACTGCTTGGTAAAGAAGGGCACGCCGTGGCAAAAGTCAGCCGTCGGGATTTGCCGTTTGTTATTGCTGCTGAGCAAAACGGCGCAACAACTGTCGCCGGAACGATGATTGTTGCGGCGTTAGCCGGTATTAAAATGTTTGCGACCGGAGGGATTGGCGGCGTTCATCGGGGAGCGGAACGCACCTTTGATATTTCGGCAGATTTGCAAGAATTGGCTCGAACCAATGTGGCGGTTATCTGTGCAGGTGCAAAGTCGATTCTGGATCTGGGAATGACAACGGAATATTTGGAAACATTCGGAGTGCCGTTAATCGGTTATCAAACAGATAAATTACCGGCATTTTATTCAAGGACAAGCCAGTATAATGTCAGTATCCGTTTAGATTCGGCAGAAGCAATCGCAAAAGCGCTAGACGCTAAATGGGCGGCGGGGTTGAATGGCGGTGTGGTGATAGCCAATCCGATTCCGGAGGCTTTCGCAATGCCGGAAGAGGAGATTAATACCGCTATTGATCAAGCCGTAAGGGAATCACTTGAGCAAGGGGTTGTCGGCAAAGACAGCACGCCGTTTTTGCTGGCGCGGGTGGCGGAACTGACCGGCGGCGAGAGTTTGAATTCGAATATTCAATTAGTGTTTCATAATGCCAAATTGGCTGCTCAGATTGCCGTTGATTATCATAACGTTGCGTTATAACACCTTTGTATATCAGAACCTTATCAGGTTGCCGTCCGTTATGACGGCGGCGGCCTGCGTTATCATTAACATAGATTCAAATAGGGGAAATTTATATGCTGGCGACAACACAAGATATTTTAAATACGGTAACTGCGGTCAATTTAACTTATCAGCAAAAATTAATGAGTCTGGCAAATATTGCCGAGCGCTTAATTGATCCGCGTGAGCTTTTAGGTTATAGCGAAGAAGAGTGGCATTATCTTGAAAACCAAATGATCTGCGACTTAAACGAAGGTTATGCGATTTATCGTCCTCGCTATATTTTGCCGGATTATTCGGTTTATCTTAAACAAGGCTGCCAATTCTTAGCCTTACCTATTCCCAAGACACTGGATGAGGTGTTAGACGGGTTACTGATTCTATATTCCCATGTGCCGTCTATTACCACGTTTCCGGTGTATATCGGGCGTTTGGACAGCCTGCTCGAGCCGTTTATGACGAATGAAACGGAAGATTATATTAAAATTAAACGCTTTTTAAATCATATCGATAAAACCGTACCGGACTCTTTTTGCCATGCCAACATCGGGCCTTATGAAACGACAGCCGGGCGTTTGATTTTACAGGCCGTGATTGAGCTGGAAAACACTACGCCGAATATGAGTATCCGCTACGATAAACGCAAAACCTCACGCGAATTTGCCGAATTGGCGGCAAAAGCCTGTTTATTGGTGTCAAAACCGTCGTTTGCCAATGATGTGTACTATATTCGGGATTTAGGCGAACAATATGGCATTGCCAGTTGTTATAACGCCTTGCCGGAGTGCGGCGGCGCATACACATTAACGCGTTTACGCCTCGGTACAATCGCCCGCACTTGCCGGACGGTTGCGGAATTTGTTCAGGGTTTACTGCCGAAGGTCGCCAACTTAGCGCTATCCATCATGGACAAACGCCATCAGTTTTTAGTGGAAAAAAGCGGCTTTTTTAAATCCAGCTTCTTGGTGAAGGAAGGGTTTATCCAACGCACCAATTTCACCGGCATGTTTGCGATTGTCGGCTTGGCGGATGCGGTGAATCACCTGTTGCAACAAGAAGGGCTGAACGAAACCTTCGGGCAGAGCGAGAGAGGAGACGTCATTGCAACCGCGATTATGGATTGTCTGAGCGAAGTCAATGGACAACATCGAGGGCTTTATGCGGAACGCACCGACGGACATTATTTGCTGCACGCGCAAGTGGGCGCTAGCAACCACGAAGAAGATAAGCGCAACACCCCGGCACACCGCATTAAAGTGGGGCAAGAGCCAACCTTATTGGCGCACTTGAAGCAATCCGCACCTTTCCACCGTTATTTCCCGTCAGGAACAGGGGATCTGTTTGCATTCGATCAAACCTACCTCGATCACCTTGATGCGGTAGTTGATATTATTGATGGCGCATTTGCCTTGAATTATCGCTATATCACCACCTATTTGAAAAATACGGATCTGATTCGTGTGACGGGTTATTTAGTGAAAAAAAGCGAAGTTGAACGCTTCCGCAAAGGGGAGGCGGTGCTGCGAGATACCACCTGGTTCGGTTCGGGCACGGATGACTGTGCGCAGGTCTTTGACCGACAATTGCGTGATCAAGGCGATGTGAATGCAGCCGGATAAAACAATAAAGTGCGGTTCTGCGCCCGATCAGACCGCACTTGGGCAAATTTTTGTGCCGTTGCAGCGGATTATTCCGTTTTCCAATGTCGAAGGTTCGGGAAATCGGATCAGTATTTTTTTACAGGGCTGTAAACTCAATTGTCTGTACTGCCATAATCCTGAAACCATCGCCAGATACAGCGCAGACAGCAGTTTGGTGAGTTTAGATTATTTATATCGGCAAGTGCGGTCGAGCATGCCGTTTATTCGCGGTGTCACGGTTTCCGGAGGCGAACCGACCATTCATCATCGCAAACTAGTGCCGTTTTTTCATGCGGTGCATGAACTCGGCTTGAGTTGTTATTTAGATTCCAGTGGCTTTTTTGATTTTGACATGACACAAGAGTTGATTGCGGTAACGGATAAATTTCTGTTCGATGTCAAAGGAATCGGCGCCGGATTACAAACGTTGTGTTTGGATCGCAAAAACCGCGCGGGGCTTGTGTCGCAACAAGCAGATTTAACCGTGCGAATCAAACCGGAAAATAGAGAACGCAACCTTAATAATCTTGTTCGTTTACTGCGGTTGGGCAAAGTCGAGGAGGTGAGAGTGGTACTGATTAAGGGCTATTTTGATCTATATGAATTATTGGCGCGAGTCGCTGCGTTACTGAAGCCCTACCCGGAGGTCTTGTTTAAACTGATACGGGTTCATGCGAAAGGAAGCCGGGATCCGTCAGCTATCGAACGTTTAATGCCAACGGCCGATGAGATGAATCATATGACAGCGTACGTAAAAGCCTTGGGTATAGAAAAAACGGTAGCAATTTATTGAACATGTGAAGTATGTTTTTTGTACGAATAGTTTGGAAAGGCTCCAATATAGTTGATTTAGATCTCATTATGAAAATTATTTTCAGACTTTTTTTAAAAAAGGGGTATAGTTGCAATCTTAAAAATTTGAAGCCGTTACTTTTAAAGAGCGGGCTGTTGTTTTTTATAGTGAAAATTTAACTATTTTTTTTAGTTTTTAATACAGAGGTTGATTATGGATTCACTACTCAGTATCGTCGGTATAGTTGTATTACTGGCAATTGCATTTTTGCTTTCGAATAATAAAAAAGCAATTAACTATCGTACCGTGTTGGGCGCATTGGCGATTCAAATCGGGATTGGCGCACTGATTCTTTATGTGCCGGCCGGACGTGATGCGCTGTTGGCGGCGGCACAAGGTGTTCAAAAAGTCATTAATTACGGCAATGACGGAATTGGCTTTTTATTCGGCGGTTTGGTCAGCGACAAAATGTTTGAAGTATTCGGCGGCGGCGGTTTCGTGTTTGCCTTGCGCGTGTTGCCGGCAATCATTTTCTTCGCCTCGTTAATCTCCGTTTTATATTACATTGGCGTTATGCAATGGGTGATTAAAATTATCGGTGGTTTCTTGCAAGTGGTGTTGAAAACGTCGAAAACCGAATCCATGTCGGCGGCGGCAAATATTTTCGTCGGGCAAACCGAAGCCCCATTAGTGGTGAAACCGTATATCGCCAAAATGACCGAATCCGAACTGTTTGCAATTATGTGCGGCGGCTTGGCGTCGGTTGCCGGAGCGGTGATGATCGGCTATGCGCAAATGGGCGTGCCGTTGCCATATTTGATTGCCGCTTCGTTTATGGCGGCACCGGGCGGTTTATTATTTGCCAAAATTTTATTTCCACAAACCGAAAAGCCGCATGATGACATTGATCATGATGGCTTAGAAGAAAAACCGGCTAACGTATTGGATGCGGCGGCAAGCGGCGCTTCTTCCGGGATGCAATTAGCGATGAATGTGGGGGCGATGTTGTTGGCATTTGTGGCATTAATCGCATTACTTAACGGTATTTTAGGCGGCGTTGGCGAGTGGATTGGCTTCACGGATCCGAATCATCCATTAACCTTGCAGATGATTTTAGGTTGGATTTTCCAACCGTTGGCTTATGTAATTGGTGTGCCGTGGAGTGAAGCGCAAGTCGCCGGTTCAATGATTGGGCAAAAATTAGTGATTAATGAGTTCGTCGCTTACCTTGATTTTGTTAAATATCTTGGTGCGGATGCCCCGGTGGTGTTGAATGAGAAAACCAAAGCAATTATTACTTTTGCGTTGTGTGGTTTCGCCAACTTCAGCTCGATTGCCATTTTAATCGGTGGTTTGGGAACAATGGCGCCAAACCGTCGCTCCGACGTGGCGCGTTTGGGGATTAAAGCGGTGATTGCCGGTTCGCTATCTAACTTAATGAGCGCCGCAATTGCCGGTTTGTTCATCGGTTTAACCGGTGCGGCATTAGTCGTCTAACTACCGCACTATTGGTTTTAATACGGAACACCACGCTTGGCGTGGTGTTTGTCATTCGATGACAGGGCGGTTTTAGCCCCGGTCATCTTTGCAGGAGTCACTATGACACAATTGAACGACATTAAAAAAACGGCAAAACTGGCGTTGAGCCTGATGGATCTGACCAGTTTAAACGACAACGATACCGACGAGGCGATCATCGCATTATGCCGTCAGGCGAAAACCAAATTCGGTTCGCCGGCGGCGGTTTGCGTTTACCCGCGCTTTGTTCCGATTGCGCGTAAAACCTTGCGGCAGTTGGGCTTGGCACAAGTCAAAATTGCTACGGTCACCAATTTTCCGCACGGTAATGATGATCTTGACATTGCGGTTGCCGAAACCAAAGCGGCAATTGCTTACGGCGCAGATGAAGTGGATGTGGTGTTTCCCTACCGCACTTTGATCAAAGGTGATGAAAAGTGCGGTTTTGAACTGGTCAGTGCGTGTAAAAAAATCTGTGCGGACAACAACGTGTTGTTGAAAGTGATTATCGAAAGCGGCGAATTACAAACTGCGGCGCTTATTCGCAAAGCCTCTGAAATTGCGATTCGAGCCGGTGCGGATTTTATCAAAACCTCAACCGGCAAAGTGCAAGTCAACGCCACTTTGGAATCGGCAGAACTCATGTTGCAAGCCATTGCCGATTTAAACGTGCAAGATCGAGTCGGCTTTAAAGCGGCGGGCGGTGTACGCACTGCACAAGATGCACAGCAATATTTGCAATTGGCCGCCCGCATTTTAGGCGGCGACCGGCTTAATCCCGCTCATTTCCGTTTTGGCGCTTCGGGTTTATTAAATGATTTATTAGGAACTTTAGGCGGGGAAAACCAGTCTAACTCTACAAGTCAATACTAAAAACAAGAGAAGAAGGAAAAGAAGATGAAAAGAACCTTTATTTTAATGATGGACTCTTTTGGTATCGGTGCCGCAGCAGACGCGGATAAATTCGGTGATGTCGGCTCGGATACATTAGGGCATATCGCGGAGCAATGCGCCGCCGGCAAAGCCGACAACGAACACCGCAGCGGTGCGTTGAAATTGCCGAATTTAACCAAATTGGGCTTGGCAATGGCTGCAAAAGAATCGACAGGCCGTGTGCCGGCAGGCATGGATGCGAACGCAGAGATTATCGGCGGGTATGCCTTCGCAAAAGAGATTTCTTCAGGCAAAGATACGCCGTCAGGGCATTGGGAAATCGCCGGAGTACCGGTGCTGTTTGATTGGGGCTATTTTAAAGATCATCAAAACAGCTTTCCGCAAGAATTACTTGATCGAATTGTGGCGAAGAGCGGTATTCCGGGCTATTTAGGCAACTGCCATTCGTCGGGGACGGTGGTGTTGGATGAATTAGGGGAAGAGCACATGAAAACCGGCAAACCGATTTTCTACACCTCGGCCGATTCCGTGTTTCAAATTGCCTGCCATGAGGAAACCTACGGCTTAGAAAAATTATATGAACTGTGTCATATCGTGCGTGAAGAATTGGAAGGCTATAATATCGGACGTGTGATCGCCCGTCCGTTTATCGGCGCAAAAGCGGGCGAGTTCAAACGTACCGGCAACCGCCATGATTATTCGGTATTGCCGCCGTCTGCGACCGTATTACAAAAATTGGTTGAGGAAAAACAAGGTGACGTGGTGTCTATCGGCAAAATCGCGGATATTTACGCTCACACCGGCATTACCGAAAAAGTGAAAGCCACCGGCTTGGAAGAGATTTACGACCGCACTATCGAACAAATCAAAGCCGCTGGCGATAACACTATCGTGTTCCCGAATTTCGTCAATTTTGATTCTGATTACGGACACCGCCGTGATGTCGCCGGTTATGCACAGGCATTGGAATACTTCGATTCGCGCTTGCCGGAAGTGTTGGCGTTGGTGCAAGAAGGCGATCTATTGATTATCACCGCCGATCACGGCTGTGATCCGACTTGGAGCGGCACCGATCACACCCGCGAACACATCCCGGTGTTGATGTACGGCAGTGAAGTACCGAAGGGTTTCTTGGGCAAACGCGAAACCTTTGCCGACATCGGACAAACCATTGCCGGCTATTTCGGCACATCGCCGATGGATTACGGCACAACAATGATTAACTTTCAAAAATAACGATTGATTAAAGAGGATATTATTATGGCTACACCACATATCAATGCCGTTGACGGCGCATTTGCCGACGTTGTTCTTATGCCGGGCGATCCGCTGCGGGCAAAATACATCGCCGAAACCTTTTTGGAAAACCCTCAAGAAGTGACCAATGTACGTAATATGTTGGGTTATACCGGCACTTACAAAGGACGTAAAATTTCGATTATGGGGCACGGCATGGGGATTCCGTCTTGCTCGATTTATGCCAAAGAACTGATCACCGAATACGGCGTGAAAAAAATTATTCGCGTCGGCTCATGCGGCGCAGTGCGCCATGACGTGAAAATTCGCGATGTGGTAATCGGCTTGGGGGCATGCACCGATTCCAAAGTCAACCGTATCCGCTTCAAAGACAACGATTTCGCCGCGATTGCCGATTATTCAATGGTCGCGGCGGCGGTGGAAGCGGCAAAGCAAAAAGGCGTGAAAGTGCAGGTCGGTAATTTGTTCTCTGCCGATCTGTTCTATACCCCGGATGTGGAAATGTTTGATTATATGGAAAAATACGGCATTTTAGGCGTGGAAATGGAAGCTGCAGGGATCTACGGTGTCGCCGCCGAATTCGGCGCCAAAGCGTTGACTATCTGCACCGTCTCCGACCATATCCGCACCCACGAACAAACCAGCGCCGAAGAACGCCAATTAACCTTCAATGAAATGATTGAAGTGGCGTTGGAATCGGTGTTGATCGGTGATCAACAGTAAAGTGCGGTTTAAGCTAGGTTAGCATTGAGCGAAGCGAAAGACAATAAATCTTGAGCGTCACTGTAATCGTATTTACCCCCTGACGTAAATGTCAGGGGAAATTTGAGTATCGTATTATATCGGCATATTTTGACGCAACACCGCATTAATCCGCGTTTGCCAGCCTTTTCCAGTGGCTTTGAATGCGGCTAAAATATCGCTGTCTAAGCGCAATTTAATAGCCTGCTTCGGATTATCTAGCCGTGGTCGCCCACGTTTGATCAGGTTTTCCCCTTGATATAAATCTGCACTTTGGAAAAAATCATCGCCGAGCTCTGGCGCATCATCAGGATCAATCCAAGTAGGATGTAAAACGTTGTTGTTCTCTTTCATTGGCTTTCCTCATTGAAATAATACGGCGATTCTTATCACGCCAAGTCCAAACGATCACCACGAGCCGTTCAGCGAGTGTGCCGATGGTGATATAGCGTATTTCCCCATAGTTTTGACGGGAATCTTCCGCCGTAAAATGTGTACCGTGAAAAACCTGCTCTGCGTGAGCGAAATCAAGCCCACGCTCTAGCAGAGTTTTCTGGCGTTTCAATTGATCATATTCAATCCCTGCCAAATTAATGTACCCCCATTAATTAATTAAATCAAGTGCTATGCAGTTTAATTCAGCAGCAATTTAATCAATACTACACGGACAGAAGTCTGGAATCTTGATCGCAAACTTCCTTGTTTCTAAGCCCCGCCGATTCAGGTAAAATGACGGCATTTTATTTGTGCATGTGTTTGTGAATAGGAAAAACATGAATTTTATCGGAAAAATTATCGGCTTTATTTTAGGCTACCGCTACGGTGGCTTTTTTGGCGCGCTTTTTGGGGCGGTGTTAGGGCATTTTGCGGATAAAAAAATCTACGAAATGGGCAGCGTCAGCTCCAGCTCGTTCGGGCGTACCTTGACTCGCCAGCAACTGTTTTTGAAAACCACCTTTGCCGTGATGGGGCATTTAAGCAAATCGAAAGGGCGGGTGACGGAAGACGATATTCAACTGGCGCAAAGCTTAATGAACCGTTTGAATCTTGATACTGAAGCGCGGCGCATGGCGCAAGACGCGTTCAATCAAGGCAAACAGGCGGATTTTCCGATTCGTCAGGTCATTCGCGAGTTTCGGGTTGGCTGTGGGCGCCGTCCTGATCTGTTGCGCATGTTTTTGGATATTCAAATTCAGACCGCACTTGCCGATAACCACTTGCATGACAGTGAAAAAGAGCTGTTGTTTGTGATTGCGCAAGAACTGGGCTTGTCGCAAATGCAGTTTGAACAGATGATGGCAATGATTTACGCCTCGCAACAATTTGCCAACGGCGGCTTTCAGCAACAGGACGGCTATCGGCAGCAAAGCGGCTATCAAGGCGGACAGCAATCTTACCGCACTTCGTCAGGCGCAAGCTTAGACGCGGCGTATCAGGTGATCGGCGTAACGGCAAACGATGATCAAACCACCGTCAAACGCGCTTACCGCAAATTGATGAACGAATACCACCCCGATAAACTGGTCGCCAAAGGCTTGCCGCCGGAAATGATGGAAATGGCAAAAGAGAAAGCTCAGAAAATCCAAGCGGCATATGACATGATCTGCAAGGCGAAAGGCTGGAAATAATGATGCCGCAGCGTAGTGCATTTCCGGTTGTGTTAGCCTTAATTGTCGCGCTAATAGCCGTTTGGTCTGGAATCGCCCCCTTTTCAAGAGCGGTGTGGTACGCGGAAGTCGCGCCGGTTTTTGTGGTATTTACGGCGTTAGTCATGACTTATTCACGTTTTCAATTCAGCAATATCGCGTATTTTTTAATGAGCTTGTGGCTGATTTTGCATTTAATCGGCGCACATTACACCTTTGAACTTGTGCCGTTCGAATGGGGCAGCCGCTTGCTGAGTGGTTGGTTCGGCGAAGATCGCAACCATTTTGATCGCGTGGCGCATTTTATCATCGGTTTTTATAGCTTCCCGATGGCAGAATGGCTGTTGCGTCGTAAGTTATGCGGACCGATTTTAGCCGGTTTCTTTGCGCTATTTTTTATTATGAGCGTTGCAGCCGCCTACGAATTGATCGAATGGCAATATTCGGTGATCGCCGGTGGCGACGAGGGCATTGCTTTTCTCGGCTCTCAGGGGGATGTGTGGGACGCGCAAAAAGATATGCTTGCCGACACGTTGGGCGCGCTGACCGCACTTGCGCTGTTCTACTTGTTGCGCACGGATAAAACGGTCTAATGCGCGTCATTCTAGCCCCGATGCAGGGCGTGCTCGATCCGTTTTTGCGCCATTTGCTGACCCAAGTGAATGATTACGATCTCTGCTTGTCGGAATTTGTGCGCGTGGTCGATCAACTGTTGCCGAAAAAAGCGTTTTATCGGTTGTGCCCTGAATTGCAACACGGCGGTTATACCCGCGCCGGTACACCGGTGCGGGTGCAGTTGTTGGGGCAGTTCCCCGAGTGGTTGGCGGAAAATGCGCAAAGAGCGGTTGAACTGGGGTCGCACGGGGTTGATTTGAATTGCGGTTGTCCGTCAAAAACCGTGAATAACAGCCAAGGCGGCGCTTCCTTATTGAAACAGCCGGAACTGATTTATCAAGCCACCAAAGCGATTCGGCAAGCGTTGGATAAATCGTACACCGTCAGTGTCAAAGTGCGGTTGGGCTGGGACAGCGATTCGGCGGCGTTTGAAATTGCCGACGCAGTACAGCAGGGCGGCGCAGATGAAATCACTATTCACGGGCGCACCAAAAGCGACGGTTACCGTGCCGAGCGGATTAACTGGCGGAAAATCGGCGAAATCCGTCAGCGCTTGCAGATTCCGGTGATCGCCAACGGGGAAGTTTGGAACTGGCAAGACGGGCAAGCCTGCTTGGCGGCGACCGGCTGCGATAGCTTGATGATCGGGCGCGGCGCGCTGAACATTCCCAATCTCAGCCGGGTGGTGAAGTTCAAGCATGACAAGCTGGCGTGGGCGCAGGTGTTGCAACTGCTACAACAATACGTTAATCTCGACAATCCGGCGGACAGCGGTTTTTACCATGTGGCGCGGATTAAACAATGGCTGCGTTATTTGGAAAAGGAATATCCGCAAGCGGCGCAACTGTTTCAAATCATTAAAACCGAACATGGCTACGGCGGTTTAAAAGCCGAAGTGGAACGCCAAACCGCACTTTGTATCAATAAGGAGAGCGATGATGACCCGTATTAATGTCGTGCCGGTCGGCGAGTTGTGCGATCAACATTTGCTGGCGGAACACCGCGAGTTGACCCGCATTCCGAATGCGATCGCCAAAGGCAAATACAATTTGACCGGGCAGCCCGAGGATTATAAATTAGGCACAGGACACGTTAAATTTTTTATGAACAAGCTCGCTTTTCTGCACAAACGCTATCACGCTTTGCACCAAGAATGCTTGGCGCGCGGCTTTAATGTCACCAATCGTTGGGCCGAGGATTTGCCAAGCGAACCGCACTTATGGCTCGATTACCAGCCAAGCGACAACGCCCTGCGCTTAAATCGAGCACGAATTGCGGAGCGTATGCCGCTGAAAGCGCGCTTCACCCCGCATAAAACCGCTTAAACGGGAGAGCCATGCAAATCGTCATCGCCTCGGTCAATCCGGTTAAAGTCAATGCAGTCAAAACCGCATTCAGCAAATTGTTTCCTGATCGCACTTTGCATTTTAAGGCTATGCCGTCGCAATCGGGCGTGGCGGAACAGCCGATGAGCATGACGGAAACCAAACAAGGTGCGTTCAATCGGGTGCGATTCTGTCAGCAACAGTTGCCAAACGCGGATTTTTATCTGGCGATTGAAGCCGGAATCGAGCGCTTTGATTACGGCGCGGCGACCTGTGCCTATGTCGTCATCAGCGACAAAGTGCGGTTTGCAGTCGGGCGCAGTGCCGAATTGCCGATTCCCGATTGTGTGTACAATCGACTCAATCCGGAAATGGAATTAGGCACGGTGATGGATCAGCTGTTCCAAACCGAAAACATCAAACAAAAAGGCGGCGCGATGAGCCTGCTGACCAACGGCAACGCCAGCCGCGAAAGCGTGTACGTGCAAGCGGTGATTTTGGCGATGGCGAAATTTTTGCATTTATCGCTTTTTGAGCCGTAAAATTCCTTGATAAGAATGCGGTTATTTTGCCTAGATAGGTGGAATTTAAGAAATTATTAGCATTTTTACGGAAAATATCGGTATAATGGCACCGCTTATACTCTTTGTCAGCGTGCGGCTATCAAAAATGATCTATTCAAGTTATATGAAAACCATTTTTTATCCCCATTTTATTCCCACCTCGATTGCAGATTATTTTTGCTAGTCGCAATAAAGAGATAAGTTCAAATTTACTTATTGATTTTTAAAAGGAAAATCTCGTGACTCCAATTGTTAAACAATTTAAATACGGTCAGCATACCGTAACTTTAGAAACCGGCGCGATGGCGCGTCAGGCAACTGCCGCAGTGATGGCGAGCATGGACGATACTTCGGTTTTGGTTACCGTGGTGGCGAAAAAAGACGTCAAAGAAGGGCAGGATTTCTTCCCGTTAACCGTAAACTATCAAGAGCGGACTTATGCGGCAGGTCGCATTCCGGGCGGATTTTTCCGTCGTGAAGGCCGCCCGTCCGAAGGCGAAACCTTAATCGCGCGTTTGATTGACCGTCCGATTCGCCCGTTGTTCCCGGAAGGCTTTTACAACGAAATTCAAATCGTGGCGACCGTGGTATCGGTTAATCCGCAAATCAGCCCGGATATCGTGGCGATGATCGGGGCTTCCGCCGCACTTTCGTTGTCCGGTGTGCCGTTCAATGGTCCAATCGGCGCGGCGCGCGTTGGCTTTATCAACGATCAATTCGTGTTGAACCCGACGATGGCGGAACAAAAACACAGTCGTTTGGATTTAGTGGTTGCCGGTACCGATAAAGCGGTATTAATGGTCGAATCCGAAGCGGATATTTTAACCGAAGAGCAAATGTTGGCCGCCGTGGTGTTCGGTCATCAACAACAGCAAGTGGTGGTGGAAAACATCAAACAATTCGTTGCCGAAGCAGGCAAGCCGCGTTGGGATTGGCAAGCGCCGGCGGTGAATACCGCACTTGTGGCACAAGTCAAAGCGTTAGCCGAAAGCCGTTTGGGCGAAGCCTACCGTATCACCGAAAAACAAGCGCGCTATGCACAAGTCGATGTGATTAAAGCGGAAGTGACCGCAGCGGTGTTGGCAAACAACCAAGATGAAAAAATCACCGAAAATACGATTGCCGATATTTTAGGCGCATTGGAAAGCGATGTGGTGCGCAGCCGCATTTTAGCCGGCGAGCCGCGTATCGACGGACGTAACGTAGATACCGTGCGTGCGTTGGATATTTGCACCGGCGTGTTGCCGCGTACTCACGGTTCGGCGATCTTCACCCGTGGCGAAACCCAAGCCTTGGCGGTTGCCACTTTAGGCACGGAACGTGACGCGCAAATCATCGACGATATCACCGGCGAACGCACTGATCACTTCCTGTTCCACTATAATTTCCCGCCGTATTCCGTCGGTGAAACCGGCATGATCGGCTCGCCGAAACGCCGTGAAATCGGTCATGGTCGCTTGGCGAAACGCGGCGTGATGGCGGTAATGCCGACCATCGAAGAATTCCCGTACGTAGTGCGTGTGGTGTCTGAAATCACCGAATCAAACGGTTCGTCTTCCATGGCGTCGGTGTGCGGCGCTTCGTTGGCGTTAATGGACGCAGGCGTGCCGATCAAATCAGCCGTTGCCGGGATCGCGATGGGCTTGGTGAAATCCGACGATAAATTCGTGGTGTTGTCCGATATTTTGGGTGATGAAGATCACTTGGGCGATATGGATTTCAAAGTCGCCGGTACCAAACAAGGTGTAACCGCGCTGCAAATGGATATCAAAATCGAAGGCATTACGGCAGAAATCATGCAAATTGCCTTGAACCAAGCCAAAGGTGCGAGAATGCACATTTTAGGCGTGATGGAACAGGCGATTTCTGCGCCGCGCGGTGATATTTCCGATTTCGCCCCGCGTATCCACACCATGAAGATTGATCCGAAGAAAATCAAAGATGTGATCGGTAAAGGCGGTGCGGTGATTCGTGCCCTGACCGAAGAAACCGGCACTTCGATTGATATTGCGGACGACGGTACGGTAAAAATCGCGGCTACCGATAATTTGGCGGCGAAAGCCGTTATGGCACGGATTGACGACATCGTAGCGGATGTGGAAGTGAACCGTGTTTATAGCGGTAAAGTCACCCGTATTGCAGACTTTGGCGCATTTGTTGCTATCGTTGGCAATAAAGAAGGGTTGGTACATATTTCTCAAATCGCCGAAGAGCGGGTTGAAAAAGTAACCGATTATTTGCAAGTCGGACAAGAAGTCGCAGTAAAAGTGGTGGAAATCGATCGTCAAGGCCGTATCCGTTTGACCATGCGCGATATTGCGGCACAAGACGAGGTACAAGTCGCTGTTGGGCAAGGTGACGACGAGTAATTCAACTCGTCATAAAATTTTCGGCTGTCTATCTATGGTTCATCTCCTAGGCAGCCTGACGATTTTATTTGGGGGCATATGATAATGAAAATGGCCGGAAAATTCGTTCATTACACAAAATCGTTTTGTGTGTTGACGTGTTTACTTGTTGCCGCTGCATGTTCTATGCGCCCGACTATTCCATTGGTTTCCGACAAGAATGTGACCCTTGCCGAGCAAAATCCGTTGCTGCATTTTGATCAGGAAGTGATGATTGCGCGGCTGGGGCAGGTGTTACTGGTCGGAAATTTGGATAAAGACGAACGGGCAGCTTTACACTTTGAGCGTGGTGTATTGTATGACAGTTTGGGCCTCTGGGGATTAGCCCGTTATGATTTCACCCAAGCCTTAATGCTTCAACCGAAATTAGCGCCGATTTATAATTATTTAGGCTTGTATTTGCTGTTGGATGGCGATTACGACGGTTCGCTAGATGCGTTCAATGCCGTATTGCATTTGGACGGCAACTACGAATATGCTTATTTGAATCGGGGGTTGAATTTCTATTATGTCGGTCGTCATGGGTTGGCCGAACGGGATTTTTTGACGTTTTATCAAGCGGATCCGAGTGATCCATACCGCACTTTGTGGCTGTATTTGAATGAATTGAAATATAAACCGCACGAAGCAAGACAAAATTTGGCGCAACGGGCCAAAGGGTTATCCAATGAATTTTGGGGAACCAATATTGTGCACTACTATTTGGGCGAATTGTCGTATGATGATTTACAGCAAAAAATTGACAGTTTTGCCGTGCCGTATTCGCCTCAATATGCTGAAATTTTAACAGAAACCTATTTTTATTTAGCAAAACAACAACTCAATCTGGGGAAGGTTGACGAAGCAACCGCTTTGTTTAAATTGGCTCTTGCCAATCAAGTATTTAACTTTGTTGAGTATCGTTTTGCCTTGTTTGAACTCTCGCGTTTACGCTTGAATGAGAGTGAAACACTCACGGTTGTACCTGATACGAACTAAGTTAAACGGTCTTGATTGGGATTGCCTGGCTTTCGCGCCAGTCATACGGCTTGCAACCGCGTTGCAAACCGCACTTCGCATTTGCGCCACAATCACGCCGCACTAGGCATTATTCTATCACGCAACAATTTTTATTATTTTATCGGCGGCGCGTCCGCTGTCTACTATTGAGTAAAATATGACTGAAACAACTTTAACATTTAATGATTTAGGTTTGCCTGAATCGCTTATTTCCGCTGTCACCGCTATGGGATTCGTCAATCCGTCCCCGATTCAGCAAATTTGCATACCGCACTTGCTAAACGGCCGTGATGTGCTGGGTATGGCGCAAACCGGCAGCGGCAAAACCGCTGCGTTCTCCTTGCCGTTATTGGCACAGATCGACGCCGACGTGCGCACGCCGCAAATGCTGGTGATGGCGCCGACCCGTGAATTGGCGATTCAGGTTGCCGATGCCTGTGAACAATTCAGCAAAAACATCAAAGGTTTGAACATTGTTACGCTGTACGGCGGACAACGCTATGACATTCAATTGCGTGCCTTGCGTAAAGGCTCGCAAGTGGTGGTCGGTACGCCGGGACGGATTTTGGATCATATCCGCCGCGGCACATTAAACTTATCCGAACTGCGTTTTATGGTGCTGGACGAAGCCGACGAAATGTTGCGCATGGGCTTTATCGACGATGTGGAAGAGGTGATGAGCAAATTGCCGGAACAGCACCAAACCGCACTTTTCTCCGCGACCATGCCGGAGCCGATTCGTCGCATTACCCGTCGCTTTATGCAAGATCCGCAAGAAGTGAAGATTCAGGCAACGCAACAAACGCTGCCGGATATCACCCAAAGCTGCTGGTATGTCAACGGCGTGCGCAAAAACGAAGCCTTGCTGCGTTTCTTGGAAGTGGAGGATTTTGACGCAGCGATTATTTTCGTGCGCACCAAAACCGCGACCTTGGATTTAGCCGAATTATTAGAAAAACACGGGCACAGTGCGGCGGCGTTGAACGGCGACATGACCCAGCAACTGCGTGAACAAACTTTGGATCGCTTGCGTAACAACCGCTTGGATATTCTGATTGCGACCGATGTTGCCGCACGCGGTTTGGACGTGGAGCGAATCAGCTTGGTGGTGAACTACGATATTCCGTTAGATGCGGAATCTTATGTACACCGTATCGGCCGTACCGGGCGTGCCGGGCGTGCCGGGCGTGCATTGTTGTTTGTCGAAGGGCGTGAAAGACACTTGTTGCGCAACGTAGAACGTTTGATCAAAAAACAGATCGACGAAGTGGATCTGCCGAATCATAAAACGTTGGAAGCCTGTCGCCGTGAGAAATTTAAACAAAAAATTTCCGCCCAGTTGGAACACCATGATTTGGAAAAATACCGTAACCTATTGGAAGATATGTTCACAGCCGATCAGGATCATGAAGATTTGGCCGCGGCGATGATGATGTTGCTGCAGGGCAAACAAAAATTGATTTTGCCTCCGGACGCGCCAATCAAACCGCGCCGTGAACGCCAAGAAAATTCGCGCTCAGCGGATCGCCGTGGACGTGATCGCGATGACCGTTTCGGCGATCGTCGCGACGAACGTTCCCGTCCGGCGCGCGAGCAGATGCCGATGGATTTATACCGTATCGAAGTCGGTCGTGCCGACGGCGTGGAAGTGAAGCATATCGTCGGTGCAATCGCCAACGAGGGCGACATTGACAGCCGTTATATCGGGCACATCAAACTGCATGACGATTATTCGACCATCGAACTGCCGAAAGATATGCCGAAAGAATTATTGCAACACTTCGGTAAAACCCGCGTGTTAAACAAACCGATGCAAATGCGTTTTGTGGAAGAAGTGAAAGGCGACGGTGGTTTCGGCGGGCGAGGCGAACGCAAAGGCGGTTTCGGACGTGGGCGTGATAGCCGCCGTGAAGGCGGATTCCGCGAGGGCGGACGTTCTGATTTCCGTTCAGGACGCGGCGACCGTTTCTCCGAGCGTAATGATCGCAGCGGCAAACCGGGTTTTGAGCGCAAACCACGCCGTAGCGGACGTAGAGAAGGATAATTTCTATATCAAGCAATCCCTTTGGGATTGCTTGAGCGCAGACAAAGATTAAAATACACAATTGATATTGTAAAAGTAGGGGCGGATTATATATCCGCCCGAATTGTACTCCGCATTTTCCCTTTATTAATTAAATGCTTATACCGCACTTCGTAAACGGGCGGATATATAATCCGCCCCTACTTTGCTTTATCATCAAACATCTTTGTTAATAAACTGTCAGCCCCACAACGGGGATGTTTTTTCATTGAGATCACCATGACCGCACTTGAACAAGATCAACATTTTATGCAGCGCGCATTGGCGTTAGCGGACTATGCCGAATCGCTGGGCGAAATTCCGGTGGGCGCAGTGTTGGTGGACGAAAACGGGCAGATTATCGCCGAAGGTTGGAATGCTTCTATTCTAAAGCATGATCCGACCGCGCACGCCGAAATCGAAGCGATTCGCAAAGCGGCAAGTGCGGTACGGAATTACCGCTTACTCAATACCACGTTGTATGTCACCCTTGAACCCTGCACCATGTGCGCCGGGGCAATTTTGCACAGCCGGATTAAGCGCTTGGTGTTCGGTGCACGTGATTATAAAACCGGCGCGGTCGGTTCACGTTTCCATTTTTTTGATGATTACAAAATGAACCACTTTCTGGAAATTACCGCCGGTGTATTGGAGCAAGAATGCAGCGCAAAACTGAGCGCGTTCTTTCAACGGCGACGGTTGGAAAAGAAAGCGGAAAAGCTAACCGGCTGATTTTTAATAGAAAAGTAGGGTCGGGTGTATATCCGCCCGAACCGCACTTTGTAAACGGGAGGATATATAATCTCCCCCCATCATTGTCTCATTTGAGCAACTTGAGTTATTCAAGTCGCTTTTTTATCGCTTATTCATCATCATCTTGCACTAATTGCTTCAATTGTGCGGCAACGTCGTAAATTTGAGCTTTGGCGGTGTCGAGTAACTCGTCGGTGCTTTCTTCGCTGACAAGGCTGATGACCATCGGTAAATTCATGCCGCTGTAGAGCGAAATGCGATCTAAATAACGCATGGCGATGTTGCAAGGTGTGCCGCCCATAATGTCGCACAGCACGACAATTTCGCCCGATGTCGTCTTGGCGAGTGCTTGTTCGAATTTCTGTTGAAAATCTTCACTGCCTTCGTGTGGGTATAAGGCAACGGTTTGCGCCCCGTCGATTTTGCCTAAAATCATTTCGGCCGTGCCTAACAGACCTTGTGCAAATTCACCGTGGCTGATTAAAATAATGTTCATAAAATTGTCCTCGTTATAGATTTTTTGTGGTTAATTGCTTGTAAATAGGCTCGGCAGAAAAGCGAAGTGCGGTCGGGCGTACGCCTTCGGTTTCAAACACGATAATCTCATTCTTGCCTTGTCGCAGATAAGGCGCAGGCAGGTAGAGATAGCAGGTCGGGCCTTCCGACCAGTATCGCCCTAAATTTTTGCCATTGACGATAATCACCCCTTTGCCTAATTCGCGGGTGTCGATAAAGCTGTCTTGCGGTTCGTCGTCAATCGTCAAGGTGAACTGATAAAATGACGGCGTGGCGGAGTTGGCTGAACCGCTGAAATCCAGTTGCTGCAACTTATTGAAATCAATGTAGTATTGTTGCCAATTGCTGTGAAAATGCAGATCCAACACTGCGCCGCCGCTGATCCCTTTACACTGTGTCGGCGCAAGCATTTTGCCGCCGTAATTGACCCGTCCCATATTTTCCACCAATAAATCCAACTGGAAGCGATCATTCGGGGTTTGCAGCATAATATCTGCGCCGATTTCATGTTGATATTGGGTGGCGACTTTTTGTTGATCGTTGAACACCTGTACCCGATCACGGGCTTGATAAATCCGCAGTTTCAGCTCGTCGCTATGGCTGTCGGCAAACGTGCGGTAGAGCATATAGCCGTGATAATGCCCCAATTGCTCCATATTTTGCGTGTAGAGGCTGTCGTGGCGGCAACTGATTTTGTCTAAGGTGCTAAACAGCGAAACTTCCTGTTGCAGCGGCAGATCGGCATAACGGCAAAAGTGCGGTAACAGCGGTTCACAAATCGGGCTGGCATCGGGATACTGTTTCAGCACTTGTTGCAGCAGATAAAATTTTTGTGACGGCTCGCCCCATTCGCGGATCGGCGCGTCGTAGTCGTAGGAGGTCACTTGCGGCAAATCGGTGTCGCCGCGCGCAGAACAGCCGTTCCAAAAACCGAAATTTGTGCCGCCTTGCAACATATAAAAGTTGATACTGGCACGGTCGAGCAGGGCTTTAGCGCAATCGGCAAGATCTTGTGCGTCGCGCGTAATCACCGGCTCTTTCCAACGGTTAAACCACCCGTCCCAAAATTCCATACACATTAATGGAAAAGTGCGGTTGTGGCGGCGGAAGTAGAGTTGTAATTGGTCTAAATTTTCATCGCTGCGTGAGCCGAAATTGCCGGTCGGCAGAATGCCGTCTTCAATCAGCGCACCGGCTTCCAGCGCGTTTTGCCACGCGCCGTCTGAGGTGAACAGCGGCACATCGACACCGTTATCGAGCATGATCTGTTTGATTGCGCGTAGGTAATCTTTATCGTTGCCGAACGAGCCGTATTCGTTTTCGATCTGCATCATAATGATATTGCCGCCGTGTGTGATTTGATACGGCGTAACCAGTGGCAGCAGGTGATCGAGATAGGTTTTGACCGGGATTAAAAATTCGGGGGTGTTGCTGCGCGGGCGCAAGTTCGGTATGTTCAGCAACCAAGCCGGCAAACCGCCGAATTCCCATTCGGCGCAGATATACGGCGACGGACGCAGAATCACATAGAGATCAAGCTGTTGCGCAGTTTGAATAAAACGGACCAGATCGGCGTTGTCGTCAAAATAGAATTGGTTCGGTTGCGGTTGGTGCAAATTCCATGCAACGTAGGTTTCGACAGTATTGCAGCCCATGGCTTTCAAATTGTAAAGCGTGCGATACCAATATTCCGGTACGATCCGAAAATAGTGCACCGCGCCGGAGATAATCTTAAACGGTTTGCCGTGCAGTAAAAAATCGTGTTCGCCAATTTGAAAGGGCATGCGTTACTCCTTATTGCTGATGTAGGTTTTGAATAATGGTTAAAATGGCGTTCATGTCTTTGCCGCTGTAGTCGGCGTTGGATTGATCAATCGGCAAGCGCGTTTCTTCATAAGCGATCACGCGCAGCCCCGCACTTTTAGCGGCGGCGATACCGTAATGGGAATCTTCGATCACAATCACCTTGCTTTTATCTACTTGTAATGTGGCAACGGTGTGGTTATAAATCGCCGGATCGGGCTTGCTGCGCGGAAAATGTTCACCGCTGACAATCAAGTCAAAGTGCGGTCGAATGCCGCATTCGTTTAAAACGTGTTCAATATGTTGTTGGCGTGAGGACGAGGCAACTGCCACTTTAATTTGGTTTTTGGCGGCAAAATCCAAAATATGGCGAATATCGTGACGCAGAATGTCGGGATAATATAAATTTTTCACGCTTTGCGCGCTGTATTCGCCCAGTTGCTGTTCGATTTCGGCTAAGGTCAGCCGATGATTAATCAATTCGGCAATGGTTTGGTATAAGTCTTGGTAAGATTTACCGACTAACACAGAGGTGTCGAGTCGGGCGCGTTCTTGCGGATCGTCGATAAACGAGCCGATGAACGCAGTTTGATTGGCGAAATCAATAAATTCGGAATCGACGATCACGCCGTCCATATCAAAAATAATTGCTTCTAACATTGTCGATTTCACTCGGTGAAAGGGTTATAAGGAAACGCAAAGCACAGGTTGCGGGGACTCTCGTTCGCTGTGCTTTGCCGGTTATTGTTATTTTTTGCTAGTGCTTTTGTGACCATTAGTGTGTCAAGCTGATTAACCTTTGGCTAAGATACCTAACCAAGACAGCAAGATACACAGCACGATAATGATCATAATCGCTTTATTCGAGGTCATTTTCTTACGTCCTAATAACCAGTAGATAAAGCCGACCACTAACGCAGGCACTAATCTTGGCAAAATCAGATCCAAGTTAGCTTGTGCCGACACCACTTTTTCACCGATGGTTGCCACATAAGGAACGGAAACGTTCACCATGGTGGCGCACATCACCCCGACAACGAACACCCCCAGTACCGTGGCGGCGTTGGTTAAGGCATTCAGTTTGTGCCCTAAGGTGGTGACAAGGCTGACCCCTTCGCGATAAGCGATTTTCAATTGCGCCCAGCGGAACACCATGGTGGCGATTGCCACCAGCACCCACAAGCCGACGCCCAACGGATTGCCGCCGATTGCCATGGTGGCGGCGATTGCCCCCATAATCGCAGGGACTAATGACCCGAAGATCGCATCACCGATGGCGGCGAACGGGCCCATTAAACCGGATTTGATCCCGGCAACCGCTTCAAGGGATTTCGTGCCTTGCTTTTCTTCTAATGCCAAGTCGATCCCTTTCACAATAGTGTTAAAGAACGGGCTGGTGTTGAAGAATTGGTTGTGCATGACCATCATTTTTTGCAGTTCAGGCGTGTTGTCGCCGTACATTTTGCGTAATTGCGGTAATAAAATCCACAGGTAACCGGAGCCTTGCATCCGCTCGTAGTTCCAACCGACTTGGTTGAATAACAAGTTGCGGATATTGATTTGGCGGAAGTCCGCATCGGTCAATTTGTAATTTTTCGGATTACCGACCGCAGTAGTTTGATTAGAGTTCGTCATCTTCAATTTCTCCTGTTGCAGAGGTGGATTTTTGCGTCTGTGCGGTATTATTGCTTTCGTTGACACTGCGTTGGTATGCAAGAATGGCGAAACCAAAACCGATAGCCGCCATGGCTAACATTGGTACGCTGTTGTAAGAGCGTCCTAATGCTGCCGGCAGTAAGCCGTCTAACGCATTGCCGATAGCAGCAATGTTGCCGAACAAGGTGATGAAGATAGCCGTTAAAGCGAAGCTTAAAATCAAGTAAGCAATGTGGCGTTTGGTTGGTAAGTAGCGTAACAAGATAGCAAAACCCAGTGCCGGTAACACGCCGCCGGCTAAGGTTAAACCGTCGGCGATGATTTTCAAAATACCGGTTTGCATGGCTTCTGCCAATTTCGCCACGAACGGACCGCCGAATACCAATGCCAAGAAGATCGGAAGCGCACGAGAGAGACCCCAAGCCAGCGCACCGAGCAGATAGTTGACGCTAATCGCCTTATACGCATGGTCTGTGATGTTTTTATCGATACGGTGTGCGAAGAATACGTTAGACATTCTCGCCAAAATATCGGTATAAACCATCAATGCCGCAATCGGTACAGCCAGCGAGGTTAAGGCTAAGGTCGGTTCCATGCCGACTGCAATGGAGAATGCGGTTGCGATAACGGTGCCTGAGTTGGCATCAATACGTGAAGCCCCGCCGAAAGTCCCCACACCCAACACCGTTAATTGCATTGCGCCGCCGATTAACAAACCGGTTGTCATATCGCCCATAATCAGACCGGTAATAAATCCGGCGAAAACAGGTGAGCCGGCACTGGAAACAATGGTTATTTCATCTAAAATTTGATAAAACGCATACAGCGTAATCAAAAGTATTTGCCACCATTCGATCATAGTCGTTACTCCTTATAAAAGTTTCATTAAGTCGATCTTTTCTTCATTGGGCACCATTTGAGCCGTTAAATGGATGCCTTTTGCAGAAAGTTGTTTGAAGACCTCGACGTCCGCATCAGTGATGTTGACTGACTTTTTGATCGAACGGGTTTGGTCTGTTTGGGACATATTGCCGACATTGATGTCTGTCAGCTCCACACCTTGCTCGACCAATCGAAGCAAAGTCTGTGGATTGCGTGTAATCAGCAAAACGCGTTGGGTGTCGTAACGCCCTTCGTTAATATTATTTGCTGCTTTTTCAACCGTGAGCACGCTGAGTTTCACCCCCGCAGGGCAAGCCAAGCGTAAACCTGCTTTATCAATATCATTATCGGCAGCGGTGTCGTCCACCACCATAATGCGTGAAATATTCAGGTACGAGGTCCATAAATTTGCGACTTGTCCGTGAATTAAGCGCCCGTCAATGCGGGTATGAATAATTGCCATAATGAACTCCTTTTTGTGCCTATTTTTTGTGTTGTTATAAAATCGTTATTCAATACCGTCGTTAAAATCGAATCGGCGTTGCATTTTGTTGTAAGACGGCATCCAATTCTTGAATATTTTTAATGCCTTCGGTTTTGAGCCACTCGATAGAGGCTTCTTTGCCTTGCGCTTTATAAAGTTTTGCACCGTCAGCCCAAGTGGCTCGGCCGCACAGCACGCCGTTGTAGTGTGAACCGGCTTGTTTGGCGAACACCAGCGTTTGTTGGAACAGTTCGGCGGAAACCCCCGCACTTAAGAAAATGAACGGCAAATCCGAAACCGCACTTTGCTCGGCAAAATAGGCTGCGGCTTCCTGTTGGCTGTATAACGCCTCGCCTTCGGCAAAACCTTCCACATATTTCATATTGACCGGCACTTCCACCTTGAATACGTCCACACCGTATTTCGGATCGGCATAGCTGCGCATGGCTTCGATCACTTTGCGCGGTTTCAGCTTGGCGTATTCTTTTTCATCTTCGGTATTGGCATCGTAGGTTAAAATCTCTAAGAACAGTGGCATTTCTTCTGCTTTGCATTCGGACGCAATCCGCTCGACAAAGGCTTTTTTGCGATCGTTAATGCAATCCGGTTCGTCAACATCCACATAGAGCAATAATTTGACTGCGTCAGCGCCTTTTTCTTTTAAACGCAGCACAGACACGTCGTCGATCAGATCGGGAAAGCGCCCGACGGCGGTTTTGTCATAGCCGGTTTTTTCATACGCCATCATCAAACCGGCCTCGGTATCACGCACGCCAGCCGCCGTCCAACCAAATTCAGGGTCAAGCAAAATTGACGAGGCATTCGGGGTTAAAATAGTGGAAACCAAACTTTTAAATTCACTGATTTGTTCGGGGGTGATGTCGTCTCCCAACATTCTTTTTAACGCGCCGCGTTGGTCGATGGCAAGCGCGCTGATCACACCTTGTGCGTTACAAATTTTTTTGAGTCGTTCTGTTCTTTTAGACATAATATCAATCCTTTAGATTCCGTCTTCTTCCTGTGTAGTATGAGTTTTACTGTGGGTTAATTCTTCGCTGAGTTTGACGATGCCTTGCTTGCCGCTGTTAACAGCCAGCTCGACTAACTCGGTAAACGTTAATTCGTCTTTTTCCATGGCACATTCAATTAACATTTGTAAGTTTGTGCCGGTAATGACTTCTTGGATCGGGAGTTGTTGTGCGACGAGCGAGGCGGTTCTGAATGGCGAGCCTCCGAGAATATCACAACAAAACAATACGCCGTCTTGATGTTCAAGCTGCGTAAGTGCGGTTAAAATTTCATCTTTGAGTTGAGCAGGACTTTTGCTTTCAGGGAAATCAATAAAGGCGAGATTTTCCTGTTCACCGATGATTTGGTTTAAGGCATATTGAATACCCGTAGCAAAACGACCGTGTCCCAGCACAATAATACTGATCATAAGGACTCCTTAAATCTGGTTGGGGTTACCCCCAACCAAGCCTGAGAGATTGTTTATTACAGGAAACCGGCAAAGCGTCCGATGATTCCTAAAGCAACGGTAAGGATAATCAGACGTAACGGAGACCAACCTTTTTTCACCAACCAGTACATCAAGATGGTGTAAACCAGTGGGAAGAAAGCTGGCATTAGTTTATCAATTACATCGGCTTGCACTTTAACCACGGCATCACCGGCAGTAATTTCCAAAGTGGTGTTAAAGCGGATATAGGTTGCGACCAATGCACCGATCACGGTCATCCCGACGATAGAAGCGGCATGTCCGACTTTCTTGGTATTGGCTTTAATCACCGGAATAGCGGCAACCCCCATGCGATAGGAGTAATGCGCTAAGCCGAAACGTAAACCGAAGTGAACGATATTAAATACCACGAAGAAGAAAATCGCCCCCATAATCGAGCCTTGTAATGCCAAGCTGGCACCGATCCCGCCGCAAATCGGTAGTAAGGTCAGCCAGAACATTGCATCACCGATTCCGCCTAACGGCGCACCGACCGCAATTTTGGTACTCTGGATACTGTTAACGTTCTGTTTGGAACGCTCCATAGCCAGAATGATCCCCATCACAAAAGTGACCAAGAACGGGTGGGTATTAAAGAACCCCAGATTCCCTTTCATCGACTTGGTTAAGTCGGCTTTATTGGTATGGATTTTTTTTAGTGATGGTGCAAGTCCGTACAACCAACCTGCCGCCTGCATTCTTTCATAGTTAAAAGAGGCTTGTAACAACAGCGAACGCCATGCCATCACGTTAATATCACGTTTGGTCAGTTCAGCACCGATAGTTTGATCTTCATAAACATCATCATTGAGTGCTGTTGTTTGAGTATTCAGTTTAGATTCCATCTTCAAACTCCTCTTTTTGAACTTTCACTTCGGCAGTTTCACTGCCTTTACGCATGTAGTCGATAATCGCCATGGCAGTTGCGGCAGCGGCGATGGCTAGGATTGGCAACTGTAACCAAGCGGCGGCAACGAAGCCTAAAATAAAATACGGGATATAGACGTTTTTCATCATGATTTTCATCAATACTGCAAACCCGATTGCCGGCATGATACCCCCGGCGACCCCTAAGCCGTCGATGACTTGTTTTGGCAACATTTCGATGATTTTTCCGGCGTGTTCCGCACCGAAATAAACCGGTAGGAAAGCACAGAAGAAGTAGAACGTACCGAGCACCAACAAACCGAAGTAGTTGACGTAATCAATGCCTTTCAGATTGGCGTCTTCCGCCATTTGGTCACAGCGCGACATCACGGCTGACATGATAGAAAATAGGAATGTGATCCCCATTTGCACTGCAATCGCAAACGGCACGGCGACCCCGACGGCAACGGTCGGATCGGTTTTGGTGGTAATCGCAAAAGTCGCACCAACCACGGTACCGATAATCACGTTTGGCGGTTGAGCTCCGGCGAGTGGTGCTAAGCCCATCCAGACCAATTCCAAGGTACCACCGACTAAAATACCGGTCTGTAAATCGCCAAGTACCAGACCGACAATCGGACCTAGTACAACCGGACGGTGGAAGTGGGTTAAGCCGTTATAGAGATCGAGACCTGCTATAAAAGCAATAATGCCAAGGATAATTGATTGTAGTAATCCAATTTCCATGAGTTGTCTCCTTACTTGAGTAATTTAAATAGATCAGTGGATTCCTCGGTTGGAACGCCTTGGATATAGCATTCCACCCCAAGTTGTTGCAGCTTTTTGAAAGCGGCGGCATCTTGTGGATCGACTGATACCGTTTTGTGGATTTGTTGTTTGCCTTCGGCAAAATGCATATTGCCGACATTGATTTTTTTCACCGGAACCCCGCCTTCGACCAATTTCAGGAAATCAGACGGACTGCGGCAGACCAACAGGATTTTTTGTCTGTCGGCGGCACGATGAATATTGTCAATTACTTTTTGTAATGGCCAGAAACGAACGTCAATTCCATCTGCCAGCACCATTTCCATTAAATTTTGTTGCATTTCGTCTGCCGCCACTTCATCATTGGCGACCAATACCAAATTGGCACCGGCAAAACCGACCCATTGCACCCCGACTTGCCCGTGAATCAGACGTTCATCAATTCGGCTTAATACGATATTTGGCATAACTTTCTCCTTATTGTTGTAAATTGATACATAAAGTGCGGTTAAGGCTTATACGGGTGAATAATCACACCTTGTACCACGCGGTTTACTTCACCGGTCGGACACGGGTTATCAGTGGTGTGTCCGGTAAGGTAAGAGCGATAGAATGAAAACATTTGTGCAAAGATGATATACGGAAAAGCAAGTGCCATATCCGATACCGCACTTAATGTGCCTAAACAAATTTGCTGCTCGGCAGGCAGGCGACTTTCCAGTTCGGCGGTTAAGACCACCAAGCGTTGTACTTTGCCGTCGCGCAGAATTTCATTACATAAATCAATATCATATTGACGGGTGTAAGGATTGTTGGAAAGATAGACAATCACCGTGGTTTTGCTGTTGATAATCGATTTCGGACCGTGACGGAAGCCCAGCGGCGTGTCATAAATCGCCACCACTTCGCCGGCGGTCAGTTCCAATAATTTCAAGGCCGACTCTTGCGATAAGCCTTTGAAACCGCCGCTGCCGAGATAGACAATCCGTTCAACCGCTTCGCCGGCTAAGGTTTTCACCTGCCAATGTTTGTCTTGGATAAAGCGTTCGGCGCAATCGGCGAGTTGTTGCACTTGCGCAAGGTCAAAGTGCGGTTGGAAAAAGATCAGCGCGGTTGCCAAGGTCATGCTGGAGAAACTCGAGGTCATGGCAAAGCCGTTATCATTGGTTTGTGGCGGTAACGCGAGCGCGTAGGCGTTGTCGGCTTGATAATTTTCTTGATACAGTTTGCCGTTTTGGTTGCAAGTGATGATTAAATGGTAGCTGTTCTCCACGAATTGATTCAGCAACTGCACCGCCGCCGCACTTTCCGGGCTGTTGCCGGAACGCGCAAAAGAAATCAATAACGTCGGCTGATCGTGTTTCAGATATTGGTACGGGTTGGAGACCAAATCGGTGGTGGCAATCGCCGTGGCTTGAAGTGCGCTCCATTGGTTAAAAAACGGTAACAATACTTCGCCGGAAAAAGCGGAAGTGCCGGCACCGGTTAAAATGAGGCGTAAGTTATCTTTGGCTAACAGTGGCGCCAAAAAATCATCAATGGCTTGCCGTTGTGAATCGATGATTGAGGCGGTTTGCCGCCAACAATCAGGTTGCTGACAAATTTCTTTTGCCGTCCATAAGGCATTAGCTTGTTCGAGGGATTCGCCGGCGATGCCCAAATAATCCATGTCTGACTCCTTATCAGTAAATAGAGAACGAATAAATTGCATTCGTTGGGTAAGGAGTCGAATTGACCGTTTGGCAATGCAAATACGTGTTGAAAATTTAAAACATGATTGGCATAGTTAATTGCTGTTGACTAAAATGACCCGCACACCCTGTTGTTGAAAGGCTTGCAAATAGTCGGGCGGAATGGCGTTATCGGTAATGAGAATATCAATTCCGGCAAACTTGCGAATCACATGAACACTGCGTTTACTGAATTTGCTTGAATCCGTCACCACGATAATCTGTGCCGAAATATTACACATCAAGCGGTTCAAATTGGCTTCCTGCTCATTATGCGTGGTAATTCCGACTTTCAGATCGTAACCGTCTACACCCAAAAATACTTTGTCAAAAACATAATTTTCCAAACTTTTTTCTGCGGAAATACCGGAAAAAGAGAGTGCGTTTTTTCTTAACGTGCCGCCGGGCATTCGCACCTGAACGCCGTCTGCCGCCGTCAGCTCCATTGCTACGTCTAAACCGCTGGTCATCACCACCACATCATTTAAGTGCCGCATATTTGCTGCGATTTCTTTGGTGGTAGTGCCGGAATCCAAGATAATCGAATCGCCGTCATTAATCAGTTTGGCCGCGGCTTGTCCGATCAGGCGTTTGATCTCGACGTGTTGGTTGCGTTTCTCTTTAATCGACAATTCGCCGATGATTCGGTTATTCGGCAAAGCGAAACCATGCGAACGCAATAGTAATCCTTGTTTTTGCAGATAACTGAGATCGCTGCGAATGGTGACGCTGGAAACCGCACAATGTTGTGCCAATGCTTCGACGCGAATACTGCCTTGAGCATTAACGATTTGTACAATTTGCGAACGTCTTTCCACAGTGCTTGTCATTTTCAACCCCTTACGAAAACAAACTTAATATTTCATTTGCTTTCGAATTGATTTTGAATGGCTTCATTTTTGGAGTAAAGCAAGATATTTTAAAATCAGAGAGCTATCACATTTTTTGTTTCATTACAGTTGATATTTGTGATGGTTATAACGATTTTGCGGCTGCTTTTATAAGGATAAACGGAATTGGAATATAGCAAATGAAAGCAAAAGAAAATTATTTCAAATAACTTATTAAATCCGGATAATGGGCGGCAAGTTGCCGCCATTTATGATTATCTATTTGTAATGAAAGGAGAAACTCGCCATTTTCGCTAATGTTTTCGCTGCGGATATGGTTTTGTTGATAGAGTAAGTGGCGGATTTTGCCCGCCGTCACCGGCAGCGACAGTTGCAAATGTAAAATTTGGTTTTCGAGCCGTTTTTGAATCGCTTGCCGTAGTAATTCAATTCCTTCTCCGTTCTGTGCAGAGAGATAGACCGCACTTGGCTTACCTTGATCGTCATAGTCGATATGCGGAGCGACATCTTCACATTGATCGATTTTATTGAACACCAATAAATAAGGTACGGTAGACGCCCCGATTTCTTCCAACACCGCATTGACGGCGTCGATATTTTCCTGACGGCGTTCATCGGAGGCGTCGATCACATGCAATAGCAGCGTGGCTTCGGTGGTTTCTTGCAGGGTAGATTTAAAAGCTTCGACTAAATCGTGCGGTAAATGGCGGATAAATCCGACGGTATCCGCCAGAATCGTAGTGCCGACATTTTCAATCTCCAACTTACGCAAGGTCGGATCAAGAGTAGCGAACAGTTGATCGGCTGCATAGACCTCGGCGCTGGTTAAGGCGTTGAACAAGGTTGATTTACCGGCATTGGTATAACCAACCAAGGATAAGGTCGGAATTTCGGCTTTTTGCCGGGTGCGACGGTTGAGATTGCGCTGTTGGCTGACTTTTGCCAGCTTGGATTGCAATTGCGCCAACCGCACTTTGATTAAACGGCGGTCGGTTTCGAGCTGGGTTTCGCCCGGACCGCGCAAACCGATCCCGCCCTTTTGTCGTTCTAAGTGGGTCCAACCGCGGATTAAGCGGGTGGAAATATGTTTCAGCTGTGCCAGTTCGACTTGCAGTTTGCCTTCGTGCGAACGGGCGCGTTGGGCGAAGATGTCAAGAATCAGGGTAGTGCGGTCAATGACGCGGCAGCCGCACAATTTTTCTATGTTACGGTTTTGTGCGGCGCTGAGAATATGGTTCACCAGTACGATATCGGCATTATGCAATTTGACCGCCTCCGCCACTTCTTCCGCTTTGCCTTGTCCGATAAAATATTTCGGTTGCGGCGCAGAACGCGCGGTGGTCAGCACTTCAATCACATCAACTTGCGCCGACGCGGCAAGTTGGCGGCATTCCTCGATGTTTTCCGGATCTTTTTGCTGTGAAAAAAAGACATGTACCAAAATCGCGCGCTCATTTTGCAACAACTGATCGCGGATATCTTTACGGCCTAAGCTCAGATCGAAAAGAGCGCTCTGCTGTTCGCTTGGAGCGCTGTCATTATCATATTCAGACAACGTGATTTCCTACAACCAGATTATTCGCTATCGCTAACGTCCGTTTTATTCTCACTGCTTTGCGCTTGAGAATTGTTATGGTGTGAAATCGCCCGTGCCGGCACCACGGTGGAAATCGCATGCTTGTACACCATTTGACTAACGGTATTTTTTAACAAAATAACAAATTGGTCAAATGATTCGATTTGTCCTTGCAGTTTGATCCCGTTGACCAAATAAATAGACACGGGAATGCGTTCACGACGAAGTGAGTTCAAGTAAGGATCTTGTAATGATTGTCCTTTTGCCATAATTGGATTCCTTATATTTTAGTTATGATGTTTTAGTTATAGTCTTACAAATTTTTAAGCAAAACCGGAAACGACCGCAGTATGTCTGTCCCTCTATTTCAATATAGCAACTTTATTTCCGAAAGTCACCCGTCTGCAAGAGGGCGGAGCCGCTTTCTTGCAAAATTTGCATAATTTTTTGTTTTGCTTGCGGAATTGCCAAACTGTCCAGCCAGTGAATCTCCGATTTCCAGCCCCTTAGCCAGGTTATTTGCCGTTTTGCCAGTTGGCGGGTGGCGCAAATGCCACGATAGATCATGTCGGCATGATCATAATCGCCGCGCAAATATTCCCACATTTGACGGTAGCCGACGCACCGAATGGAGGGAAGATCCGGATGCAGATCGCCACGTTGATAGAGCGACCGCACTTCCTGTTCAAAGCCTTGCATGATCATATTATGAAAGCGTTGTTCAATGCGCTGATGTAATACCGCACGATCTTGCGGCGCAATCGCAAATTGCATAATCCGATAGGGCAGGGCTTCGCCTTGGATTGCCGTCAGTTCGGTCATGCTTTTGCCACTGATATAATACACTTCCAAGGCGCGGTTAATCCGCTGCGGATCATTGGGGTGGATCCGTGCGGCTGCAATCGGATCAACTTGTTGCAGTTGTTGGTGCAGATATGCCCAGCCTTTTTCGGCGGCAACCGCTTCAATTTCAGACCGCACTTTGTCATCTGCCGACGGCAACGGTGATAACCCCTCAAGTAAGGCTTTGTAATACAACATAGTGCCGCCGACCAACAACGGAATTTTACCCTGTTGAGTGATCGATTGCATTTCGCGCAGTGCGTCATGACGGAAATCGGCGGCAGAATAACTTTCCGCCGGATCTTTAATGTCGATTAAGCGATGTGGCGCTAAAGCTAATTCCGCCGGGTTCGGTTTGGCGGTGCCGATATCCATGCCACGGTAAATCAATGCCGAATCGACACTAATCACCTCGAACGGCAACTGTTGGCGCAACTGAATCGCCAAGTCGGTTTTACCGGAGGCGGTCGGTCCCATGAGGAAAACAGCCAAAGGTTTGCGGTTGCTCATAGGGTATTTCCTAATCGATAAGGCTGTAGATCCAATGGCAGCAAGAGTTGTTTAAATTGCGCCGATTCGCTGTCGAGCAGCTGCTCTAAACGCGCGAATTCGGCATTGGCATCGGCTAAGGTTTGCAGTGGCGGCAAGGTTAAATTGTTGATTAAGTGCGTGAGGAAATCGTTAAATTTACTCAGGTTACTCTGATTGAGCAAGCCGACCAGACAGGCTTGCAGATTTTGCTGGCGCAACACTGACGGCACGGCACTCACGGTTAAGCGGCTTTTGCCGTGCTGTTGATACAGCGTGATTTCAAAGCCGCAACGGGCAAAGTGCGGTTGCCGTTGCGTCCAATGTTCGGCTTGGATCTGATCTAAATGCAACACCAACGGAATCAGTAGCGGCTGATGAGGGATTTTTTCTTGTTGTAGTTCTTGCGTTAATTTGCAGCGTTGCAACGCCGGCACTTGCACAAAATAGAGCCGTTGCTGCCGTTGCAATAATAACAGTTGCTCGTCCGCCAGCAAGGTTAACAGGCGCAAGTGCGGATTTTGCTGAATTTCCCATGACGGCGCGGGCTCTTGGATTGGCATAGGATTTGGATTCAACGTCGAATAGCTCACGGTTGCAGGTTGCAGCAACTGATGATATGCCTTGCCTTCTGCCGGGCGATAAGCCGGGCGTTCTGAAAAATCCCGCGGCGCATGATCACTCGCCGAAGTGCGGTTTGAACTTGCACTGACCGCACTTGCGCTTGGTGCCGGCGCAAAAATATTTTCCCCCGCTGCGGCACGATTAGGGGCTAGTGGCGATTGCATTTCCGTTTCGATAAAATCTAAGTTATCGGCCGTTGCCAACGCATTCAGTACGCCCTGATAGATAAAGTCATGTATTAAACGACTTTGGTGAAACCGCACTTCGTGTTTTGCCGGATGTACATTGACATCAACCTGTGTCGGATCAAGATCGATAAACAACACGAATGCCGGAAACGCCTCGCTGTGAATGTTATCGCCATAGGCTTGACGCACCGCATGGTTGATGGTTTTATCGCGCATCATACGCCCGTTGACATAACTGTAATTCAGATCGTTTTGCGCACGTAAAAAACGGGTGTTGGCGACCCAGCCGTAGAGGTGCAAATCGTTGTGCTGCCAGTTGATTTCCAATGCATTTTCGACAAAATCTTGTCCGCAAATCGCAGCCAAGCGTTTCAGTTTTTGCTGCGGACTGCCGGCTTTACGGTATTGGCGTACGATTTTGCCGTTGTGGGTTAAGGTGAAAGCCGCTTGTGATTTGACCAACGCAATGCGACGCACCACTTCGTCAATATGGCTGAATTCGGTTTTTTCGGTGCGCAAAAATTTGCGTCGTGCCGGCGTATTGAAAAACAGATTCGCCACTTCGACCGTGGTGCCGACAGGATGTGCCGCCGGCTGAATGGTGGTTTCCATCTCGCGTCCCTGTGCGAATACCTGCCAGGCTTCGGTTTGTTGCGGCGGTTTGGAGGTCAGGGTCAGGCGTGAGACCGAGCTGATACTGGCAAGGGCTTCGCCACGGAAACCGAGGCTTAAAATCGCTTCTAAATCTTCTAACGTGCTGATTTTACTGGTGGCGTGGCGTGATAAAGCGAGAGCTAACTCCGCTTTCGGAATGCCAAAACCGTTATCACGAATGCGGATTAAGCCTGCACCGCCTCGCTCGATGTCAATCTGAATGTCGTCCGCTCCGGCGTCAAGGCTGTTTTCCACCAGTTCTTTCACCACCGACGCAGGACGTTCCACCACCTCACCGGCGGCAATCTGGTTAGTCAGTTGTGGCGAAAGAATTTGAATCGGCATGCTGTTTAATCCCGTAATTTAATTTTTTGTCCGATACGGACATTGTCGTTTTTCAACTTATTTAAACGCTGTAATTCACGAATTTTGATATTGTATTTAATTGAGATTCCGCCCAGACTTTCTCCCGCTTTCACGGTGTGGAATTGCGGGGTGCTGCTCGCCTTATTACTTGCTTTGCCGCCGGCTTTATTGCTTTTAGCCGTGTTGCCCGCCCGGCCGGCGACCGCACTTGCCTCACCGCTTGTGTTGTAATAATCAATCAAACCGCGATAAATGGCATTGGCGATTTGGCGGCGGTAAGCGGCGGTTGCCAGTTTGCTTTCTTCTTCATGATTAGAAAGGAAACCGGTTTCCACCAACACCGACGGAATATCCGGCGAACGCAATACCCCGAGGCTGGCGTGTTGCGGCACGTTTTTGCTCAATTTGGCAAAGCTGCCGAAGCGTTTCAGAATGGCTTGCCCTAACTGATAACCGGCGCGTTGCGAATGCCCGAATTGCAGATCCAATACGGTTTGGTTCAAATATTTTTCATCGTGCGACGCCAAAACATTACCGGCGCCGCCCAATAATTCCGATTGTTTTTCATGATCTTCCAACCAACGCCCCATTTCGCTGCTGGCACGTTTATTTGACAGCACCCAAACCGAGGCGCCGCGTAGCGACGGTGATCCGTTGGAGTCGGCATGGATGGAGATTAAATAATTGGCTTTGTTCTTCCGCGCAATTTCCGAGCGGTTCGGCACCGAAATATAGTAATCGCCGGTGCGGGTCAATACACTTTTGAAACGGTGATCTTTATCCAATAGGGCTTTTAATTCTTTAGCAATTTGCAGGGTAACCACTTTTTCACGCAAGCCTAAACCGGTGCCGATTGCACCGGGATCTTTGCCGCCATGGCCGGCATCAATTGCGATGACTAACACGCCGGTACGGGCGGCGTTGCTTCTGGCAGCCGTTGCTTGATTTTTCGTGGTGGTGGCGGTTTTAACCGTCTCTTTCGCCACTTTTGCTGCGCTAGTGCCGGTTTTTGTTGCTGCGGTTTGACCGGCGGCATTATCGACCATCAGTGTAATTTTTTTACCGTTATTGTGGAATTTAAAACCGCTTTTTTGTTTGAGTTCTAATACCACCCGCAGGGTAGTGGAACGGGGCGGGTTGCTGGTGCGCAGATTGGCCACGACACTGTCGTTAATCTTTCTCGGCAACAACTTGGCGTGAGCTTGGCTGTTGGCAAAGTCAATCACCAAGCGTTCCGGATTTTGCAAGGCAAAATAGCTGTATTTGGTGGCGAGCGAAAAAGAAAACTCGATTTGCGTTTTTTTGTTTTCATTTTTCACATTCAGTGCGGTCAGGGTGCCCGCGTTGGCGGAAAAACTGATAAAGCCGAGTAAAAGTGTCAAAAAGTAAGTGATAAACAAAGCAAATTTTTTCATTCTGGCGTCTTTCGTCAAATCAAAACAGTTAAATATAAATTCGGTTATGCTGCTGCGTGCGCTTGGTTGCGTTAGTGCAATTGTGCCGCAATGCGTTCACCCATTTCGCTGTGCGCCGTGAGTTGCAGCTCACGTCCTTGTGCTAAATAGTTGAGTTGAATGGTTATGTCCGCCGCAGGAATCATGCCTTGCCCGCGCTCCGCCCATTCCAATAATGCCAAGCTGCCGGATTGAAAATAATCACGAATGCCCATAAACGCCAATTCTTCCGGATCGGCGAGGCGATACAGATCAAAGTGGTAAACATTCAAGGTCGGCAGAGGGTATTCTTCGACTAAAGTATAAGTCGGACTTTTGACATTACCGTTATGCCCCAGCGCCTGAATTATACCGCGGCTAAACGTGGTTTTGCCCGCACCTAAACCACCATATAAATAGACAACAAAGCCCTGTTTTTGTTCCATTGCATTATATTTGATCAAAAGCGCGCTCAGACGTGCGGCAAAGGCGAGCAATTGCGCTTCGTTTTCAAATTGGATTTGATATGGAGATGTTGCTAGTGGCGACATAATTCAACTTAATATAAACGGAATATCCAAACTAAAATCAGGCGCTAATGATAGAGGAATTTTGCTGTGAATGCACGGTTTTATCTGCATAGAAACCGCACTTTATAGTGCAATAAAAAGAGATAAACTAGGTAAACGATAAGGTTTGAGAATTTGGAGCGGGAAACGAGACTCGAACTCGCGACCCCAACCTTGGCAAGGTTGTGCTCTACCAACTGAGCTATTCCCGCATTTGAATGGTCTGACGTAATCAGTGGGGTGCATTATACAAAAATTTTTTTTGCCTGCAACCCCAAATAATAAAAAAAAGTTTGATTGTCGAAAATGACAGCAAAAAGCGTATGATTTTTAGCTTTGCGACGTATTTTTGTTCAAATCAATAAAATGTTCGCGGTAATAAGCGAGTTCGGCAATCGATTCCCGGATGTCATCGAGCGCCAAATGGGTATTCTGTTTTTTAAAACCGTCTAAAATTTCCGGTTTCCAGCGGCTTGCCAGTTCTTTCACGCTGCTGACATCGAGATAGCGGTAGTGAAAATAGTCGGCTAATTCCGGCATATATTTGAACAAAAAGCGCTTATCTTGCGCCACGCTGTTGCCGCAAATCGGCGAGCTGTTTTTCGGCACCCATTTTTTCAGAAAATCCAAGGTGCGCAATTCGGCGGCACGTTCGCTTAATTTGCTTTCTTTAACGCGCGAAACTAAGCCGTTGGCGGTATGGGTTTTGCTGCACCATTCGCTCATGGCGTTGAGTAAACTGTCCGGCTGGTGAACGGCAAGCACCGGTCCTTCGGCAAGTATATTCAGATCTTTATCGGTGACAATGGTGGCGATTTCAATGATTCGCTCTTTTTCCGGATCCAAACCGGTCATTTCAAGATCAATCCAGATCAGATTTTGTTTATCGAATGGCATAATATGCGGTATCCTAGTCGTTCAAAAATTATCTCATTTACGCGCTATTTTAGCGTAAAAACCAGCGGGAGTAAGGAAATTTTTTGAGTAAGCAAAAGTTAACAAAAAATCAGAAGCGCCGAATTCAATCTAACCAACAGAAAACGTTAAGTCATTATCAGCAGCGGAAAAAAGAAACGCGTGAGATTGAATGGCAGGATGACATGTTGGGCGAAATGCAAAGCGGAAGGGTGATTTCCCGTTATGCGCTGCATGCCGATATTGAAAACAGCGTAGGCGAGGTATTTCGCTGTAACTTGCGCCGCACCTTAAGTAATTTGGTGGTTGGTGATCGGGTGTTGTGGCGTGCCGGACATCAGCAATTGCAAGGGATCAGCGGCGTGGTGGAAGCGGTGCAGGAGCGTAAAAATGTGCTTTCCCGTCCGGATTATTATGACGGGATTAAACCGATTGCGGCGAATATCGATCAAATTTTTGTGGTTTCGGCGATGTTACCGCACTTTTCCGCCAATATTATCGATCGTTATTTGGTGGTGTGTGAAAGTTTGGGGATTGAGCCGATTTTGCTCTTGAACAAAATTGATTTATGTACAGCGGAAGAGCGTAGCGAAGCCGAGCAACTGTTTGATATTTACCGCACTTTGGGTTACCGCGTGCTGATGGTTTCTTCTTATAGTGGCGAAAATATGCGGCAGTTAGCCGACATGTTGCGTGATGGCTGTTCGATTTTCGTCGGACAATCCGGGGTGGGGAAATCCAGTTTACTCAATGCGTTGCAACCGCACTTGGCATTGCAGATCGGCGCTGTCAGTGAAAATTCCGGTTTAGGGCAACATACTACAACGGTTTCCCGTTTGATTCGCTTAACCGACGGCGGCGAAGTGATTGATTCGCCCGGTATCCGTGAGTTTGGCGTATGGCATTTGGACGCGACCACCATTACCAATGGTTACCGTGAATTTCAGGACTATCTTGGCGGCTGTAAATTCCGCGATTGCAAACATCTGGACGATCCGGGCTGTGTGTTGCGTGAGGCAGTGGAGCAGGGCAAAATTCACCCGCTACGTTTTGAAAATTACCACCGCCTGATTCTGGCGTTGGACGAAAATAAGGCGCAACGGCATTTTGTTACAAATTAATTTGCGTTAGGGCATGAAACCGTGGTGCAAAACCGTGATAGGCAAATGTCAAATCCGCTCATAAAATGTAAGATGCGGTTAAAAAATAAACTTTTTTAATTAAAAACTGTGCGATACATCATATTTTTTCCAGTTATGCCTTGATTATTTAGGCGGAATATTGATACTAACCCAAATAATTATTTTAGTCGGTAAAATAATTATTAAAAAATTGTGATAATCAGGGTTGTGCCCGTATTGAACTAGGGGCGCCGTGATTTGCTATGAATCATATTGATTTATATTCAGTGTTACTCAGATAAATAAGGAAATTACTTATGTACTCAAAAGACGTTACCATTACTGCTCCAAATGGCTTACATACTCGCCCGGCTGCACAGTTTGTCAAAGAAGCAAAAGCGTTTGCCTCCGATATTACAGTAACTTCCAACGGTAAAAGCTCCAGTGCGAAAAGCTTGTTCAAATTGCAAACCTTAGGTTTGGTGCAAGGCACCGTCATCACCATCAGTGCCGAAGGCGAAGACGAAGAAAAAGCGGTTGAGCATTTGGTTGCGCTGATCCCGACTTTAGAATAAATCAATTTAAGCTGATTCGATTGTCGGTGGTTATTGCCTGTCAAGACAGGTTATAATTTAAGCAAGCTAAAGCGAATAGAGCTCTATTCGCTTCACTATTTTTATTCAACAAAGGTTTTATTATGATTTCAGGTATTTTAGCGTCACCAGGGATTGTCTTCGGTAAGGCACTGGTTCTGAAAGAAGAAGAGATTGTTTTAAATACAAAATCCATCGCTGCATCTCAGGTTGAGGCTGAAATTCAGCGTTTCTATGACGGGCGTGAAAAAGCGGTCGAGCAGTTAACCGCGATTAAAGAGAAAGCCACCAGAACATTAGGTGAAGAAAAAGGTGCCATTTTTGACGGGCACTTGATGATTCTGGAAGATGAAGAGCTGGAAGACGAAATTCTGGCCCTGATCCGTGATGATTTGGTGACCGCCGATTTTGCCGCCGGTTCCGTGGTTGATCAGCAAGTGACCATGCTGTCTGAAATCGATGATGAATATCTGAAAGAAAGAGCGGGCGATATCCGCGATATTGGTAACCGTTTAATCAAAAATATTTTGGGTATGAATATTGTTGATCTGGGGGAAATCAACGAAGAAGTCATTCTGATTGCGAATGATTTGACCCCGTCTGAAACGGCACAATTAAATCTAGACAAAGTGCTGGGTTTTATCACCGACATCGGCGGGCGCACCTCACACACCTCAATCATGGCGCGTTCTTTGGAGTTACCGGCGATCGTCGGCACCAATGTGGCAACCAAACTGATCGTCAGCGGCGACACCTTGATTTTGGATGCGGTCAATAATGAGATTTTCATCAATCCGTCACAAGAAGAGTTAAACCGTATTATCGGCTTGCAACAGCAATTGGCGGAAGAAAAAGCCGAACTGGCAAAACTGAAAGATTTACCGGCGGTGACCTTAGACGGGCATAACGTCGAAGTGGTGGCGAACATTGGCACTATCCGCGATGTGGAAGGCGCACACCGTAACGGCGCGGAAGGCGTTGGTCTCTATCGTACCGAATTCCTGTTTATGGATCGTGATCAGTTGCCGAGCGAAGAAGAACAATTCCAAGCCTATAAAGAAGTGGTTGAGGCGATGGACGGTAAATTGGTGGTGTTGCGCACGATGGATATTGGTGGCGACAAAGAGTTGCCGTATTTGAATTTACCGAAAGAAATGAATCCATTCCTAGGCTGGCGTGCGATTCGTATTGCTTTAGACAAACGTGAAATCCTGAATGATCAGCTAAGAGCGGTCTTGCGGGCTTCCGCATTTGGCAAACTGGCGATAATGTTCCCGATGATTATTTCGGTGGAGGAAATTCGTACGCTGAAAGCGGTGGTTACGGAATTAAAACAAGCGTTGCGCAACGAAGGCAAAGCCTTTGACGAAAATATTCAAATCGGCGTGATGGTGGAAACGCCGTCTGCGGCGGTGAATGCCAAATTCTTGGCGAAAGAAGTGGATTTCTTCAGTATCGGCACCAATGACTTGACCCAATACACCTTGGCGGTTGATCGTGGTAATGAATTGATTTCACACCTGTATAATCCGATGACTCCGTCGGTGTTGAGCCTGATTAAACAAGTGATCGATGCGTCGCACGCGGAAGGCAAATGGACCGGGATGTGCGGCGAGTTAGCCGGGGATGAACACGCCACGTTATTGTTGCTCGGCATGGGGCTGGATGAATTCAGTATGAGCGCGATTTCAGTGCCGCGGATCAAAAAATTGATTCGTAATGTGAACTATGCGGACGTACAAAACTTGGCAAACGAGGTGTTGCAACAACCGACTGCGGCGGATATTCAAGCGAAAATTTCGGCTTTTTTAACCGAAAACGGTTTAAACTAGATACAAATTAAAAAATTTCGGGTAACATAACAGAGATTTTTGATGGATTAATGAGGAGATTTAAAATGGGTTTATTTGATAAACTATTTGGTTCAAAAGACAATAAAGGTGCGGAAGTTGAAATTTATGCGCCATTATCCGGTGAAATTGTCAACATTGAAGATGTGCCGGACGTTGTTTTTTCGGAAAAAATCGTTGGTGACGGGATCGCAATTCGTCCTACCGGTAATAAAATTGTCGCCCCAATCGACGGCGTGATTGGTAAAATTTTCGAAACCAACCACGCATTCTCAATGGAATCCAAAGAAGGCGTTGAGCTTTTCGTGCACTTCGGGATTGATACCGTAGAATTAAAAGGCGAAGGTTTCACTCGTATTGCCGAAGAGGGGCAAGATGTGAAAAAAGGCGATACCATCATTGAATTTGATTTGGCAGTATTAGAAGCCAAAGCAAAATCAGTGTTGACGCCGGTGGTGATCTCCAACATGGATGAAATCAGCAGTATTGAAAAAGCCAGCGGCCCGGTTGTATTAGGCGAAACCGTGATTTTGAAACTGAAAAAATAAAATTTTCTTCATGCTTTAAAAACCAGACCTACAGTCTGGTTTTTGTTTTTGTCTACTATGCCTCGCCTAGTAGATAAAATAAAACCGGAAAATATTTTTATTTTCCGGTTAAAAGTGCGGTTCAGTGTGGTTTATTCGAGTTCACCGCAAAAACGATAACCTTCCCCGTGGATAGTTGCGATGATTTCCGGCGTATCCGGGTGCGACTCAAAATGTTTGCGAATGCGGCGAATGGTGACGTCAACGGTTCTATCATGTGGTTTCAACTCGCGCCCGGTCATTTTTTTCAGTAAATCATCACGGGTTTGGATTTTCCCCGGATTTTCACAGAAATGCAGCAACGCACGGAATTCGCTGCGGGGTAACTTATTGCTTTCCCCTTCCGGCGAAATCAAGGTGCGGCTGTTAATATCCAGCGCCCAACCGTTGAAACGGTATTGTTCCACGTGTTCGTGCGAAATCGGTTGTTCTTTTTCGGACATGGTGCGTTGCAACAGATTTCTGGCACGAATTGCCAATTCTCTTGGATTAAACGGTTTGGTGATATAGTCGTCGGCACCGATTTCCAGTCCCAAAATTTTATCCACTTCATTATCGCGTCCGGTTAAGAACATCAGCGCGGTATTGGCGGTTTCACGCAATTCGCGTGCCAGCATTAAGCCATTTTTGCCGGGTAAATTAATATCCATCACCACCAGATTGACGCTGGTGCTGGACAGAATACTATGCATTTTATTACCGTCAGAAGCTTCCATCACTTCGTAACCTTCCGCCTCAAAAATGTTTTTTAGAGTATTTCTGGTAACGGCTTCATCTTCGACGATAAGAATTTTAGGAATACGCATTTATCTTTTACCTATAAAATCACAGGGTTATAAATCACCATTATTATATTGGTTTTCATGGCAATTAATTTTACTTTTAATAAACAAATAAAATATTCATTGCAGAATTGCAACCTAACTATAACATAAAGAATACGAAAAAAAGCATAATTCTGTTCTAAACTTTGACTTAGGTCATCCTTTAGAGGGAGTTTTTAGTGCGATAGGCTAAAAATAATGTGAAAAAATGCTTTTTACATTGTTTAAGTGTCGTATTAATGTTCTTTTGTTTTAAAAAATTTCACATCCGGATAACGTTCATGCGCCAAGTTTAAATTGACCATAGTCGGAGCAATGTAAGTTAAGTTATCGCTGCCGTCCAAGGCTAAATTCTGCTCGTTTTTGCGTTTAAATTCTTCGAATTTTTTCACGTCGTCGCATTCAACCCAGCGCGCGGTGGTGACATTGACCGTTTCGTAAATCGCTTCCACGTTATATTCGCTTTTCAGACGTGCAACCACCACATCAAACTGCAACACCCCGACCGCGCCGACAATCAGATCGTTGTTGGTGAGCGGACGGAACACCTGCACTGCGCCCTCTTCCGAAAGCTGCACCAAGCCTTTTAACAGCTGCTTTTGTTTCAGCGGATCGCGCAAGCGGATACGGCGGAACAGTTCCGGGGCGAAATTCGGAATGCCGCTGAATTTCAGCTTTTCACCCTGAGTGAAAGTATCGCCGATTTGAATTGTGCCGTGATTGTGCAAGCCGATAATATCGCCGGCATAGGCTTCTTCGGCATGAGTCCGGTCGCCCGCCATAAACGTGAGCGCGTCGGAAATCACCACATCTTTACCAATTCGGACGTGGTGCATTTTCATACCTTTTTCATATTTGCCCGACACGATACGCATAAAGGCAACACGGTCACGGTGTTTCGGATCCATGTTCGCTTGAATTTTAAATACAAAGCCCGTCAGTTTTTCTTCCGCCGGAGAGACATCGCGCAAATCGGAGTGGCGCGCTTGCGGGCGGGGTGCCCATTGGGTCAAGCCGTCCAACATATGATCGACGCCAAAGTTGCCAAGTGCGGTGCCGAAGAAGACCGGCGTCAGTTGCCCTTGCAAAAAGGCGTCCAGTTCAAACGGATTGGAGGCACCTTGCACCAATTCCAGTTCGTCACGTAATTGTTGCGCCAAATCATCGCCGACCGTGCTGTCTAATTCCGGATTATCCAACCCCTTAATCACCCGCACTTCTTGGATGGTGTGTCCTTGCCCGGTTTGATAGAGGTAGGTTTCGTCATTGTAGAGATGATAAACGCCTTTAAATAATTTACCGCAACCGATAGGCCAGGTGATCGGCGCACAATGGATATTCAATACGTTTTCCACTTCGTCTAACAGTTCCATCGGATCACGAATATCGCGGTCGAGTTTATTCATAAAGGTCAAAATCGGCGTGTCGCGCAAACGGGTGACTTCCATCAGTTTAATCGTGCGTTCCTCAACCCCTTTGGCGGAATCGATTACCATCAAACAGCTGTCCACTGCGGTCAACGTGCGGTAGGTATCTTCCGAGAAGTCTTCGTGTCCCGGGGTATCCAACAAATTGACCAAGCAATCGCGATACGGAAATTGCATTACCGAGGTGGTGATCGAAATCCCGCGTTGTTTTTCCATTTCCATCCAGTCGGATTTGGCGTGTTGGCTCGAGCCGCGCCCTTTGACCGTACCGGCGGTTTGAATCGCTTCACCGTACAGCAACACTTTTTCCGTAATCGTGGTTTTACCGGCATCGGGGTGGGAAATAATCGCGAAAGTGCGGCGTTTATCAATTTGTTGTGGATATTGGTTGACTGACATTGGTAATTTTATCTCGGGTTAATATTTTTATCGGCGCGTATTGTCGCTTATATAAAGGGCAAATTCAATCTTACACGCGAATTGGCGGTATTTAGTTTATTTTTTTATATGGCGCTTAATATAATCCGGTAACTCCGCCACCGAATCCAACACCGCCTCTGCCAATTTTTCGCCTTCGGCAGTCACCGTTTTTCCGCTGCGGACTAAAATAGTATGGGCTACACCGGCAGCGTTGCCCGCCATCAGATCCTCGATTTTGTCGCCGACCATAAAAGAGCGGTTAAGATCAATCTTCAGCTCGCTAGAGGCTTGCAACAACATGCCCGGTTTCGGTTTGCGGCAGTCGCAATCTTGGCGATATTCGCCCTGTCCGTCCGGCAGGTGGGGGCAATAATAAATGCCGTCGAAATCCACGCCGCGATCCGCCAGTGACCAATCGAACCACTCGGTCAGTTGCAGAAATTGATCTTCGCTGAAATAGCCGCGCGCAATGCCGGATTGATTGGTGACCAACACCAATAAATAGCCCATTTGTTTGAGTTCCAACAAGGCTTCAATACTGCCGTTGATAAATTCAAATTGATCGATTTGGTGGACATAACCGTGATCGACATTGAGGGTGCCGTCGCGATCGAGAAAAATGGCTTTTTGCATAAGAACCTTTAGTCTTTAGTGTAGTATAGTGGCGGAGCGGAATCGCCCGTTTATTGGCGGCGATTATAGCGCATAATCGTACTGAAATGCGGGAATAGCGTACTTTTATTGAATAAAATGCAGTAAAGTGTCTAGCTTATAACGAGTTGCTATAAAAAAGGGGCAACTAGCGGTTGACATGGCAATCTGGACGTCTAAAATAGCGAGGTAATTTATGACTTCAATCACAAAGGGCTTACATGATTAAGCTAAAAAACATTAACAAAATTTTTGAGGCGAACGGCAAAAAGCTGACCGCACTTGATAACGTCAATCTGGTGATCCCAAAGGGGCAGATCTGTGGCGTGATCGGTGCGTCGGGGGCGGGCAAAAGCACGCTGATCCGTTGCGCCAACTTGCTGGAGCAACCGACCAGTGGGCAGGTGTTTGTCGACGGGCAGGAATTGACCGCGATGAATACCGCGCAGTTAGTCGAGGCGCGCCGTCATATCGGCATGATTTTCCAGCATTTTAACCTGTTAAGTAACCGCACGGTATTTGGCAACGTGGCGTTGCCGTTAGAATTGAACGGCAGTGATCAAAGTGCGGTCACCCGGCGGGTGGACGAGTTATTAGAACTGGTCGGTCTAAGCGACAAGAAAAACGTTTATCCGAGTAATCTGTCCGGCGGGCAAAAACAGCGGGTGGCGATTGCGCGCGCGTTGGCTTCCGAGCCGAAAGTGCTGTTATGCGACGAAGCGACCAGCGCACTCGATCCGGCAACCACACAGTCGATTTTAAGCCTGTTGCAAGAAATCAACCAAAAATTGGGTTTAACCATACTGTTAATTACTCACGAAATGGAAGTGGTGAAGCAAATCTGTCATCAAGTGGTGGTGATTGATAAAGGGCAGTTAGTTGAATCGGGAAGTGTGAGCGAAGTGTTCTCCAACCCGAAAACCGAACTGGCAAAAAGCTTCATTCAATCCACGTTTCGAATTAATTTGCCGAAGCAGTATATGGAACAACTCTCGCCGTCGCCAAAAGGAGCGAATTCTTATCCGATTATCAAATTTGAATTTACCGGGCGCTCGGTTGACGCCCCGTTATTGTCGCAAACTTCGAAAAAATTCGGTGTGGATTTGAGTATTTTAGTCTCACAGATTGATTATATCGGCGGGGTGAAATTTGGCTTCACTATTGCCGAGGTGGAAGGGCCGGAAGACGCGATTACCGAGGCGAAAATTTATTTGATGGAACACAATGTCCGGGTAGAGGTGTTAGGCTATGTTTGATCGTTTAACACCACAAGTGTGGCAGATGATTTTGAATGCGACCGGCGAAACGTTATATATGGTATTTGCTTCTGGATTGTTGGCTGCACTTTTTGCTATTCCGCTTGGTGTGTTGTTATTTATCACCCGTCCGGGCGAAATTAAGCAAAATCCGAAGTTATATCGGAGTATCAGCATGGCGGTCAATATCGGACGGGCGATCCCGTTTGTGATTTTGCTGTTCTGGATTATTCCGTTCACCCGTGCCTTGGTCGGCTCGTCGATTGGTACTACGGCGGCGGTTGTGCCGTTAACCGTAGCGGCGATTCCGTTTGTGGCGCGTTTGGTCGAAGGCGCGCTGTTAGAGATTCCCGCAGGGCTGACCGAAGCCGCACGAGCCATGGGCGCCACCGATTTACAAATCATCAGCAAATTTTTATTGCCTGAGGCGCTGCCGGCGTTGATCAATGGAATAACGATCACGTTGGTGACCTTAGTGAACTATTCCGCGATGGCGGGCATTGTCGGCGGCGGCGGTTTGGGCGATGTGGCGATTCGCTATGGCTATCAAACCAATGTACCGGAAATTTTAACCACCGTAGTGGTTATCTTGGTGGCATTGGTGCAACTGATTCAATTTGTCGGCGATCGCTTAGTTCGTTATGTCGATCACCGTTAGGTTTTATTCATTACTCTTTACGAAAAAGGAAAATACCATGAAATTAAAAAATATTTTCACCTTGACCGCATTGGCTACTGCTGTTGCATTTTCCGGTTCAGCATTGGCTAAAGACGGCAAACTTAAAGTGGGCATTCAAACCGGTCCGGAATTCTCCGTTGCCGAAGTCGCAAAACAAGTGGCGAAAGATCAATTCGGTTTAGAGGTTGAACTTGTACCCTTTACCGACTATGTCACTCCGAACGTGGCATTGGAAGAAAAATCGATTGATGCGAACGCATTCCAACACAAACCGTATTTGGATGCGCAAGTGGAAGCGCGTGGTTTGAAAGGGTTGGTGATTGTCGGTAATACTTTCGTTTACCCGATTGCGGCATATTCTAAAAAAATCAGCAAACTTGATGAACTGAAAGACGGGGCAACCGTGGCGATTCCAAATGATCCGACTAACGGCGGACGTGCCTTGTTATTGTTACAAGCACAAGGGTTGCTGAAATTGAAAGAGGGTACGGGATTAACCCCGACCGCACTTGATATCGTTGACAATCCGAAAAAACTGAAAATTCGCGAATTAGAAGCACCGTTGTTACCACAAGTATTGCCGGAAGTGGATTTAGCGGTCATCAATAATACTTATGCCGGACAAGCAGGCTTGTTCCCAAGCACCGACGCGATTTTCGTGGAGGACAAAGATTCGCCGTATGTGAATATCATTGTGGCACGCGAAGACAACAAAGACGATCAAGATGTGGTAAACTTTGTCAAAGCTTATAATTCCGAAGCCGTGTATGAAAAAGCGAAAGCGGAGTTTAAAGACTCTGTGGTGAAGGGCTGGTAATTAACCTAATCCGCTCTACAATGAGTAAAGTAAATATATAATAGTATCAATAGGTTGATTGAGAGTTTCTCTTAATCAACCGATTTTTTTATAGAATGTGAAAAGAAAAATGACTGAATTAGCCACGCCGTATTATCTGATTGATAAAAGCAAATTACTGAAAAATATGCAGAAAATTGCCTATCTGCGTGAGCGTTCCGGGGCGAAAGCTTTGTTGGCGTTGAAATGTTTTGCCACCTGGGGCGTGTTTGATTTTATGCGTCAGTATATGGACGGCACAACCTCGTCTTCGTTGTATGAAGTGAAATTGGGACAGCGCAAATTCGGCGGCGAAACCCATGCCTATAGCGTGGCGTACAGCGACGCGGAAATTGCCGAGGTGGTTGCCAACGCGGATAAAATCATTTTCAATTCTATCAGCCAGTTACAGCGTTTTTCTCAACAAGCACAAGATATTCAGCGCGGTTTGCGCGTCAATCCGCGTGTCAGCGCCTCTGATTTTATCTTGGCGGATCCGGCGCGTCCGCACAGCCGTTTAGGCGAATGGGACATCAATAAAATTCGTGACGTACTGCCGCTGATTAACGGTTTTATGTTCCACAACAACTGTGAAAACGGCGATTTTGACCGATTTGATCAGATGTTAAAGCATATCGAAAACGAATTTGGCGAACTTCTGCAGCAAGTGGATTGGGTCAGCTTGGGCGGCGGCATTCATTTTACCAGTGAAGGGTATCCGCTCGATCAATTTGCCGACCGCCTAAAACAATTTGCCCAACGATACGGCGTGCAGGTGTATTTAGAACCGGGCGAAGCGGCGATCACCCTCAGCACCAGTCTGGAAGTGACGGTGTTGGATACCTTACATAACGGCAAAGATTTGGCGATTGTCGACAGCTCAATCGAAGCGCATATGTTGGATTTGCTGATTTATCGCCAAACCGCTAAGCTACAGCCGAATCAGGGCGATTATCACTATATGGTCTGTGGCAAATCTTGTCTTGCCGGCGATATTTTCGGCGAATATCGGTTTGAACAACCGTTGAAAATCGGCGATCGCCTGTCGTTCTGCGACGCCGCCGGTTATACCATGGTGAAAAAGAATTGGTTCAATGGCGTCAATATGCCGTCCATTGCCATGAAAGAATTGAATGGTGAGATTAAATTAATCAAACAATTCAATTTTGACGATTACGTTGACAGCTTGTCTTAACCGTTTTGCGTTATTGCAAGTGGTTTCAACGAATCAATCAGGTCTTGCCGAGTTGGCAAGATTAAACGTCATGCCGGTTATGACCGCACTTTGAAATCAAAAGTGCGGTGGTAATCTGACATTAAGGAGGATTATGCAAACATGAAAAAAAACATCTTAATTATCGGTGCCGGTGGTGTGGCTCAAGTCGTCGCACATAAATGCGCCCAACACAACGATATTTTAGGTTCTATCGCCATTGCTTCACGCGGCATTAGCAAATGCCAAGACATCGCCAACAGCGTGCGTGAAAAAAATGCCTTTAAAATTCCCGCTGAAATTGCCTGCTTTGAACTTGATGCGTTCAATATCGAAGCAACCAAATCGATCATCAAAGAAACAGAAGCACAAATCGTGATCAACGTCGGTTCGGCATTTCTCAATATGTCGGTGCTGCAAGCCTGTATCGAAACCGGCGCAGCTTATCTTGACACCGCAATCCACGAAGAACCGCATAAAATTTGTGAAACCCCACCGTGGTACAATAATTACGAATGGCAACGCCGTGAAATCTGTGCAAAGAATAAGATTACCGCTATTTTAGGTGTCGGTTTTGATCCGGGCGTGGTGAATGCCTATGCCGCCGTTGCGGTCAACGAGTGCTTAGATCAAACCGACAGCATTGATATTATTGATATTAATGCCGGCAGCCACGGGCGTTATTTCGCCACTAATTTTGATCCGGAAATCAATTTCCGTGAATTTACCGGGCAAGTCTGGAGTTGGCAAAACAGCCAATGGACCAGCAACCGAATGTTTGAAATCAAGCGGACGGACGACCTGCCGGTTGTCGGCCAGCAAACCTCGTATATGACAGGGCATGATGAAATTCACTCGCTGTCGCAAAACTTAAACGTGCCGAATATCCGTTTCTGGATGGGTTTCGGCGATCATTATATTAATGTATTTACCGTGCTGAAAAATTTAGGCTTATTGTCGGAACAGCCGGTGACCACCGCAGAAGGCTTGGAAGTGATCCCATTAAAAGTGGTGAAAGCGGTTCTGCCTGATCCCTCTTCACTGGCGCCGGATTACACCGGTAAAACCTGTATCGGCACGCTTGCCAAAGGTCGGAAAGACGGTAAGGAAAAAGAAGTCTTTCTCTACAACGTGGCGGATCATAAAGAAGCCTATGAAGAAGTGGGCAGCCAAGGCATTTCCTATACCGCCGGCGTACCACCGGTTGCTGCTGCGATTCTAGTGGCACAAGGCGTGTGGGATGTGGCGAAGATGGTCAATGTGGAGGAACTGGATCCGAAACCGTTCCTTAACCTGTTGAACCAAATGGGCTTGCCGAATCGGATTAAAGACGAAAACGGCGACCGAGCATTAGCGTTTTAACGCACGGATAGCCTGAAGATACCGCACTTTGCATTTGAACGGCAAAGTGCGGTTTTTTAGCTTATTATCGGAGAATTAGAGCATTTTCTTGCGTAGCGACAAGACAACCGACAGGATTAAAATCAGGAATACAAAGCTCATCGACAGCACAATCGGCAAATGAATGCCCGCCATCACCAACAGCATTTTGATACCGATAAAAATCAAGATCACCGCCAATCCGTATTTCAGATAGACAAAACGGTCGGCAATGTCCGCTAGTACGAAATACATCGCACGCAAACCGAGAATGGCGAAAATATTCGAAGTCAGCACGATAAAGGGATCGGTGGTGACGGCAAAGACCGCCGGAATGCTATCGACCGCAAACACCACATCGCTCAGCTCGACCATAATCAGCACCAATACCAACGGCGTAAACACCTTTTTGCCGTTTTCGATGGTCAGGAACTTTTCGCCGTCAAATTGACTGCTGAGGCGTAAATGGCGGCGCAGCCAGTTGAGCAGCCAGTTTCGGGAGAAATCTTCGCCTTCACCGCCTTCTTTCGCAGTGAAAATTTTGAAACCGCTATAAATCAAGAATACACCGAAAATATATAAAATCCACTCATATTCACGGATTAACATCGCACCGATACCGATCATCACCGCACGCATCACAATCGCGCCGAGTACGCCATACAACAGCACTTTATGCTGATATTGCGGCGGCACTTTGAAATAGCTGAAGATCATCAGGAATACGAATAAGTTATCGACCGACAGCGATTTTTCCAACACGTAACCGGTCAGAAATTCCATCACTTTTTCACCGGCAATTTTGCTGCCGAATGCCGGATTGCCGGCGAGTTCAAAATAGAGCCATAAGGCAAACAACGCCGAAACACTGATCCACACCACGCTCCACCACATCGCTTCTTTCACGCTGACTTTATGCACCCCGCTCTTTTTCAGGCTGAATAGATCAATCAGCAGCATGATCGCAACCACAATTGAAAATACGGTATAAAATATCGGGCTGCCGATGTCGGGCAGTGACGGATTCGTCATAAAAAACTCCACAATAACGGATAAGATAAAAAAGCTGCCGTCCGGCAGCTTTCAGGCTGATGACAAAGTCTCTTTCTCTAATCATTTCCCTCCCTCTGTATACGGAGGGAGGTGTCCTAAGGACGGAGGGAGGCATAAAGAATGTTAAAAATGAATATGTTGCATTTTCATATTATCCCTCCCTCCCCATTTTTCTTGCGAAAAATAGTACTCCCTCCGCACGCGGAGGGAGAGAAGTAAGTTTGTCAGCAATTTCAAAGCTGCCGTTAGGCAACTTTAAGTATTATCAGCTATTTTGGATTTTATACAAGTTAAAATCGGTGTCAGAAATGCAAAACGCACGACCATATTGCCGTGCGTTTAAAATGTGAAGCTAAAAGAAAAATTACAAGCTTTCGGTAAAAGTACGCGCAATCACGTCGCGTTGTTGTTCCGGAGTCAGAGAGTTGAAACGTACGGCATAACCGGAAACACGGATGGTTAATTGCGGATATTTTTCAGGGTTATTCACCGCATCTTCCAAGGTTTCGCGACGCAATACGTTGACGTTCAAGTGTTGACCGCCTTCCACTTTGACTGTCGGCGCCACATCAACCGGCAATTCGCGGTATTCGATTTGACCTAATTCGTTAATCGCAACGATTTGGTCTTCAGTGTAATCGCCTTTGGCACATAAGCAACGGGCTTCGCCTTTGTCGCTGTCCAATAACCAGAAAGAGTTTAATAACGCGTCGTTTGCCGCTTGTGTAATTTGAATACCTTTGATCATAATAGACTCCAATATTATCGTGGACGGATTAAGTTTACTGCTCAGAATTTTATCACCCTTGTTTAAATTTTCAAATATTTTTGGGGATAATTGACCCAGAACAACTGGTTATTTTTTGATAAAATCGGATATTTGATTTAAGTCAAAAAATAACATCGGAACGCCTGCTTAATTTAACTTAATACTTGTTTTTTGATTACATTTTAATAACAAAAATAAGGCGGGTTTTAAAATCAAGGCTAGGTTTTTTGACTGCCTTTGCCTATAATTTTCAAAACAGCAAATCAGTAAGGGAAGACGAATGAAAACCTGGACAGAAGCGATCGGCGCGGAAAAGCAACAACCCTATTTTTTAACTATTTTGGCACAAGTCGAAAATGCGAAAAAGAGCGGTAAAACGGTCTATCCGCCGCATGACGAAGTGTTTACCGCTTTTCGTTTAACCGAATTTGAACAAGTCAACGTGGTGATTTTAGGGCAAGATCCCTATCACGGCGCCAATCAGGCGCATGGGTTGGCGTTTTCGGTCAAACCGGGCATTGCACCGCCGCCGTCGTTGGTCAATATGTATAAAGAACTGGCCGATGATATTGAGGGCTTTGAGATTCCGCCGCACGGCTATCTGCAACACTGGGCGCAGCAAGGGGTGTTATTGCTCAACACTGTGCTGACGGTGGAGCAGGGGCGGGCACATTCGCACGCCAATTTCGGTTGGGAAACCTTTACCGATAAAGTGATTGCGCAACTGAACCAACATCGCGACCATTTGGTCTTTTTGCTGTGGGGCAGCCACGCGCAGAAAAAAGGGCAGTTTATCGACCGCCAACGCCATTTGGTTTTGAGCGCACCGCATCCGTCGCCGTTGTCGGCATATCGCGGTTTCTTCGGCTGTAAACATTTTTCCAAAGCCAATGCTTATTTACAACAACATCAACAAACGCCGATTGATTGGCGCTTGCCGTTGCAGCTGAAATAGCATTACCCATAATAAAAGTGCGGTAGAGAATCGGTGCGAATCTGTTATAATCGCACCCTGTTTGTCATTATCTATGGAAGCCTTATGCTCGCGATTATTTCCCCGGCAAAAACCTTGGATTTTCAGTCTGAAATTCCCGCATTTGATTTTACCCAACCGGAATTAACCCAATATAGCCAACAACTTATTGAGGTGTGCCGTGCATTGACCCCGGCACAAATCGGCTCGCTCATGCATATCAGCGATAAGCTGGCGGGGCTGAATGCGGCACGTTTTGCCGAGTGGCAATTGGCGCATAACCCAACCAACGCCAAAGCCGCAATTTACGCCTTTAAAGGCGATGTTTATACCGGTTTGGATGCCGACAGCCTGAGTGCCGATGAAGTGCGCTATGCACAGCAACATTTGCGCATGCTGTCGGGTCTATACGGCTTGTTGAAACCGCTGGATTTAATGCAACCGTACCGTTTGGAAATGGGCACCAAACTTGCCAATCCGAACGGTAAAAACCTGTATGATTTTTGGGGCGGCGTGATCACCGCACAATTGCAAACCGCACTTGAGCAACAAGGCGATGACGTTTTAATCAATCTGGCTTCGGACGAATATTTTAAAGCGGTACAGCCGCAAAAATTACAGGCACGGATTGTCAAGCCGATTTTCCTCGATTATAAAAACGGCAACTATAAAGTGATCAGTTTTTATGCCAAAAAAGCGCGCGGTTTGATGTGCCGTTATTTAATTCAAAACCGCATTTCGACGGTGAACGATCTGAAATCTTTTGATTTGGGCGGTTATTGGTTTGACGAAAGCGCCTCCGCTGGCAACGAACTGGTATTTAAACGCGATTCACAGGATTAACCCATGGCGATCAAATCCGTTTTTTTATTGGCGTTGTGCTTATTGTTCAGCGCTTGCTCGTCGGTTGAACAGAGTAAAACCTTCCAAGCACCGGAAAAGATCAAATTCAATGGCAAAACTTTCCAACGTGGTAAAAGCGTCGATTTAGTGGAAATGGTGCGCTATGTCTATCACCCGAACGGCAATAGCGGCTCAAGGGAAAAAGCCGTGCTGTTTTTCGACCGTAATAAACAGGAGTTAAGCCTGCGGCAACGCTTGGAACTGCGGCAAAAAAGTTATCAGCAAAGCGATAATACCTTGGCCGAAATGTCGATTACGGATGAGACCTTATATTCGCAACTGGTTTACCGCCCGAGCGAGCGTTTTGCCTATTGGGGCGTCGAACTGGCGAAGGGGCGGAATATGGCGGATTGCGGCTTTTTAGAATTTCAATATAGCTATGGTGTGAACGCTAAACCGCAGGCAAAAGCGAAAGAACAGGCTTTTCTGCAACGGCAAATTTATCCAAAGGCGCATAAAATCTTACAACAATTGCAACAACAGCCGTGGACATGGCAGTGTAATTAAAAGTGGGGTGATTGATTATGCATGAAAAATATGGACGTTTGGTACGCCGCGCTTCAGTGTTGGCCGTTTGCACCGCACTTAGCCTGATTTTAATCAAAGGCGTGGCTTGGTGGCAGACCGGCTCCGTCAGCATGCTGGCGTCGATCACTGATTCGTTGTTGGATCTGCTTGCTTCGTTCACCAGTATGATTATTCTGCGTTTTTCACTGATGCCTGCCGATGACAACCACTCGTTCGGACACGGCAAGGCGGAATCGTTAGCCACGCTGATTCAAGGCGCGTTTATTTCCGGTTCTGCGATCTTGTTGTTGTTACAAGGTATTGAGCGCATCATTAACCCGCAGCCGCTGCAATCCGCCTCCATCGGGATTGCCGTCACCGTGATTGCTTTAATATTTACTTTGGCGCTAATCCGCTATCAAACTTATGTCATTCGTAACACTCAGAGCCCGGCAATTCGCGCTGACAAACTGCACTATGAAACCGATCTGTTGATGAATGTAGCCGTCTTGCTGTCATTGGGTTTGAGTGCCTTCGGCTATATTTACGCCGATGGGATTTTTGCGCTGCTGATTGCGCTGTATATTTTGGCGAATGCCCTCAAAATGCTGTTTGAATCGATCCAACTGCTGCTTGACCGCACTTTGCCGGAGAAGGAAATTGAAACCATTTGGGAAATTGCCTCCAGCCAGCAGGAAATTATCGGTATTCATGATTTGCGCACCCGTCGTTCGGGCGCGATTCGGTTTATCCAGTTGCACTTGGAACTGGACGATAATCTGCCGTTGTGGAAAGCACATCAAATCACGGATAACCTCGAAAATCGACTATTAATGGCATTCCCGATGTCGGATATTATCATTCACCAAGAGCCGACCTCAGTGGTGCAAAAAGAACAAACATTGCAAAAAATCTGAAGTGTTTTGTATTTGTCATAAAATCGCAACATAAAATTGATAAAATGTTAACGGCTGAAGAAAAAATCAGAAAAAAATCATTTTCCTATAGAGAGTAAACCAGGGATCGTGTACCCTACACACAAAATTATTTTTCAATCAAAATTAAATAGAAGGTAACTCAACATGGTAAAGAAAGTTGCTATTTTAACCAGCGGCGGCGACGCCCCGGGCATGAATGCGGCAATTCGCGGCGTGGTGCGAGCAGCGCTGTTTGAAGGCATAGAAGTTTATGGCGTATATAATGGATATTCAGGACTCTATCATAACGAAATCAAAAAATTAGAGCGTTTTTCCGTTTCCGATATTATCGGGCGCGGCGGCACATTTTTAGGCTCGGCGCGTTTCCCTGAATTTAAAGATCCGGCAATTCGTGCCAAAGCGGTGGACAATTTGCGTCAACACGGGATTGATTCTTTAGTCGTAATCGGCGGGGACGGTTCGTATATGGGCGCGAAATTGATTACCGAAGAATACGGTTTTCCTTGTATCGGGATTCCCGGCACGATTGACAATGATGTTGCCGGCACGGATTATACCATTGGTTTCCAAACCGCACTTGAAACCGCCTTGGAAGCGATTGACCGTTTGCGCGATACTTCCAGTTCGCACCAACGCGTTTCGATTATCGAAATTATGGGGCGCCATTGCGGCGATTTAACCTTAGGCGCAGCGATTGCCGGCGGTTGTGAATTTATCGTCGTGCCGGAGCGTCCGTTTGAGCGTGAAGCTTTGATCAAGAAAGTCGAATACGGTTTCCACAAAGGGAAACGCCACGCCATTATCGCCATCACAGAACATATTTGTGATGTTAATGAGTTGGCAAAAGAAATCGAATCGCGCGTTAAACTGGAAGCCCGGGCTACGATTTTAGGGCATGTGCAACGCGGCGGTGCGCCTTGCGCCTTTGACCGTATTTTGGCTTCGCGTATGGGGGTTTATGCGGTCGAGTTGTTGAAAGAGGGTATCGGCGGACGTTGTATCGGTATTCAAAATGAGAAACTGGTACACCACGATATTATTGATGCCATCACCAATATGAAGCGCCCGTTTAAAGCGGATTGGTTCGAAGCCTCAAGAATCTTGTATTAATCCTTATTCATTACACAGACAAAACCCGCTGATTTAGCGGGTTTTTTAGTTCCTCCGCTACTTGCCTAACCGCGCTTTATAATGTCGTCGGCAAACAGACAGATAACGGTCATTGCCGCCGATTTGGATTTGTTCGCCGGCTTTGACCACCTCTCCCTCAGCATTTAAGCGCAGTACAAAATTGGCTTTGCGTCCGCAGTAACAGATCGTTTTCAGCTCTTCCAACTGATCCGCCCAAGCAAGCAAATAGCGACTGCCTTCAAACAGCTCACCCTGAAAATCGGTACGTAAGCCGTAACACAATACCGGAATATGTAGTTTATCGACGACATCGCTCAGTTGATACACCTGAGATTTAGTCAAAAACTGCGCTTCATCAACTAAGATACAATGCAGCGGTTGTTGTTGAATTTGTTGCTTGATTTGCTGGTATAAATCGGTTTTGTCAGTAAAAACTAACGCCTCTTGACTGATGCCAATGCGCGAGGTCACTTTGCCGCTGCCGAAGCGATCGTCAATTGCCGCAGTGTAAACCAGCGTGTTCATTTGCCGTTCTCGGTAGTTGTAGGAAGATTGCAGCAAGGTAGTGGACTTGCCGGCATTCATGGTGGAGTAATAAAAATAGAGTTTTGCCATGATGAACTCAGCTTTTCAGCCAATAATAAATCCAGTAACACAATGTGCTGACCAATATCGGTAAACACGCTAAGGCAAAGATACCAATCGTAGTGCCGGCGCCGAACCAAGCACCAAGTGCGGTCAGATGATCAATCAGTTGTGCGCTAGGCAGGGAAAAGAGAAAAAAGCCGATCACGGCAATGGTGAGCACACAGCCCAATCCTGCCACGCGCATGGCTTGTACTTTTTTAAGATTTTGCATATAGGATCCACCGATGAAAAGCATTGTCAGAATCCTATCATAATGGCGGGCGTTAGCAAACTGTCGGCGCATGAATCATTTAGACATTCCCTTATCTTGGTTCTATAATGCGGGCATAACTTAAATTTAAGGATAAACTATGCAATTTTCAAAAATGCACGGCTTGGGAAACGATTTTATGGTGGTGGACGGCATCACCCAAAATGTGTTTTTCCCGGAGAGCACCATTCGCCGTTTGGCGGATCGGCACCGTGGCGTGGGGTTTGATCAACTGTTGTTGGTCGAGCCGCCGTATGATCCGGATATGGATTTTCACTACCGTATTTTTAATGCCGACGGTAGCGAAGTGGCGCAATGCGGCAACGGCGCGCGCTGTTTTGCCCGTTTTGTGCAACTGAAAGGGCTAACCAATAAAAAAGAGATTAACGTCAGCACTGCCAAAGGCAAAATGGTATTGAATATTAAAGAGGACGAACAAATTCGGGTCAATATGGGCGAGCCGATTTGGGAACCGGCAAAAGTACCGTTTACTGCCAATAAATTTGAAAAAAATTATATCTTGCGCACCGAGTTGGAAACGGTGTTATGCGGGGTGGTGTCGATGGGCAATCCGCATTGTGTTTTAACGGTTGATGATGTGGCGGCTGCACCGGTGCAACGCTTGGGTGCTTTGTTGGAAAGTCACGAGCGTTTTCCGGAATGTGCCAACATCGGTTTTATGCAAATCTTAAACCGTAAACAGGTGAAACTGCGTGTGTTTGAACGTGGTGCCGGCGAAACCCAAGCTTGTGGCAGCGGCGCCTGTGCGGCGGTGGCGGTCGGCATTATGCAGGGTACTTTGGATGCACAAGTGGAAGTGGCATTGCCGGGTGGTAACTTGTTGATCGAATGGCAAGGCGAAGGTAAACCGCTGTTTATGACCGGCGAGGCGACCCATTTATTCGACGGTTATATTCGGTTATAAGGGGTTGTGATGAGTGAAGCATTAAGCGCAAGTGCGGTGGCGGATTATTTACAGCAGAATCCTGATTTTTTCAATGATTACCCGCAACTGTTGGATCGGCTAAAGGTGACCCACGCGGAAAAGGGTATTCTGTCGCTGGTGGAAGCGAAGCTGCAACGCCAACGCGATCAGCTGCAACGGCAGCAACAGGAACTGGATACGATTCATAAAGTGGCGGAGCACAATGAGCGCATGTTTTTCAGCCTGTTACCGCTACAAACCCGCTTGGCACAAGCCAAACGCTTGCCTGACGGTTTGGCGGCATTACAAGACTGGACGACCGCACTGGGTTTGCAAAAAGGCACGGTGTTGCTGTTTCGTGACAGTTGGGTGGAGGGTGAGGAAATCGAAGCGCAAAATTGGTTGGATCGCACCGCATTTGAGATTATCCGTTTGGAACGCTTCGGTTTGCAGCGCCACTATTTAGGCACACTGACCCACCGCGAAAAAACCTTGCTGTTTTTGCCGGACGATTTTCCGGTTGGCTCGGTGGCGCTTTGTTTGTTGGGCAAACGTAAATCCCGTCATCCTTACACCGCGGTGTTATTGTTTGCGGCAAGAGACGAACGCCATTTTCACCGCAACCAAGAAACCGCATTTCTGCGCCAGCTGGCCGAGATGATCGAGCAACATCTCGATCATTGGCTGATTGAGAAATTATAATGAGCGTAACCGCACTTTCGCAGCCGCTGCAGGGTTATTGGAATTATTTACGGATTGAGCGCCAACTCAGCCCGCATACCCTGAGCAATTACCAACATCAATTGGAACAAATTATCCTGATGTTGCAAGCGCAAGGGATTGAAAATTGGCGGCAGGTGGATGCGGGTGTGGTGCGTTATTTGCTGGCAGCAAGCCGTAAGCAGGGGCTGAATGCCAAAAGCCTCGCTTTGCGTTTATCCAGTTTGCGTGGTTTTCTGAATTATTTATTGTCGCAAGGGGACATTAAAGTTAATCCCGCCGCCGCGGTTTCCGCACCGAAACAAGCCAAACGTTTGCCGAAAAATATCGAAGCCGAACAGGTCGGGCAGTTGTTGGATAATGCCAGCAATGAACCGATTGATCTGCGCGATTTGGCGATGATGGAATTGATGTACAGCGCCGGTCTGCGGCTAAATGAATTGCAACAGCTGAATATACAAGATCTGCAAAGCCGCACGCGCGAATTGCGCGTCTTGGGGAAAGGCAACAAAGAGCGGATTTTGCCGTACGGGCGTTACGCCGCACAAGCAATTCAAAAATGGTTGGCGGTACGCATGCTGTTTAATCCCGAAGACGATGCCTTGTTCGTCAGCTTGCGTGGGAAGCGAATCAGCCACCGTGCGATTCAAAAACGCTTGGAAGTGTGGGGGCAGCGGCAGGGCTTACCGACCCATTTAAACCCGCATAAATTGCGCCACTCGTTTGCCACCCATATGTTGGAATCCAGCGCCGACCTGCGTGCGGTGCAGGAGCTGTTAGGACACGCCAACCTCTCCACCACCCAAATCTACACCCATTTGGATTTCAAACACCTCGCCGACGTGTACGACTCCGCCCACCCGCGAGCGAAACGGAAGTGAGTTAGGCTGCTAGTGTCCTTCGCCCCTAGTGGGAGAAGGACAGATTTTTGCTTCGTTTAGAAGCGAAAATCAGGATGAGGGGGAGAATAGCATATTCACCCTCATCCGTCCTTTAGACACCATCTCCAATCAAGCGAGAAGGGAAATTATCACCGCACCAGCGCTTTCGCCTCTTCTTTCATCAAAACCCCCTTGCACAACCGACAATGATAGCGCACGTTATTGCGCAGGATATTATTATGGCGGCGTAGGCTGAGTTGGTGGGTTTGGCAGTCGCAGCGGTAGGTGATAGTGTTGCCTTGTACGTTTTGAATATCGAATTGGTGGCAGGTATCGGCAGGCAAGTTAAACACCTGCTGCATCAGCATTTGCCACTCTTTACCGTGCGGTTGAACCCGCCCGAACAGTTGATATACCAACAAGTGCGCCAATTCATGCGGCACGACTTGGCGCAAAAATTCCTCGCTGTTTTCCAACAGCAAAGTGCGGTTCAGACGGATTTCATTTTGTTGCAGGTAAGCGACACCGGCTTTCACACCGCACAGCTTGAAATTGACTTGCGGCATGGCAAACGTGTGCTGGAAATGGCGTTCGGCTAAATCCAAACAGCTGCGTAAACGGCGGCTGATTTGCAGATTAAGATGGCGCAGTCGCTGTTGATCGTGAAGTGAAAGAGACATAAAGAGCGGTCAAACAGCCTGCCGTGCCATTTCCAACCCTTCGGCAATGCTTGGATAATAGGGATTGTCCGGCGTGTAGCACAAGACAATTTCGCCCTCTTGAAACAGCACCAACTCATTAACCGCCAACTGTTGCCAGTTTTCGTTATCGGTTAAAGGTTCTGTTGCAATCACTGCCACCCGATCATTCGGCGTGGTGACCGAAGCAAAATCAATCTGCACATCGTCATCGACCAATTTCGCCTCGCCAAACGGCGCTTTGCGCACGATATAATGTAACAGTGAGCCGGTGTGGGCAATCAGCCATTCGCCGTTTGACAACAGAAAGTTCAGTAAACCGTATTGGCGCAGTTGTTGCGCAATCAAATTGACTTCGGTAAAAATCTGCTCAAGGCTTGGGGCGTGATCGAACTTCTGACGTAAAGTTTCCAACAGATAACAAAATGCCGTTTCGGAATCGGTCGTGCCGACCGGACGGTAATATTGCCCTTCATTTGGCTGAAAGTTTTTCAAATTGCCGTTGTGCGCAAACAGCCAATATTGCCCCCAGATTTCACGCATAAACGGGTGGGTGTTGGCAAGCAAAATCCGCCCTTGGGTTGCTTTGCGGATATGCGCAATCACATTTTTCGACTGAATCGGATAATTACGCACCAAATCGGCAACCGGCGAAGTGGCACTGGCTTTATCGTCATGAAACAAGCGCACGCCTTTATCTTCAAAAAAGCCGATCCCAAATCCGTCGGCGTGCGAATCGGTCAAACCGCCACGACAGCGAAAGCCCTCGAACGAAAACACAATATCGGTCGGGGTGTTGCAGTTCATTCCGAGTAGTTGGCACATTTGAAATTCCTTAAAACCAAAATTTTTATTCATCTATACTACGAAATTTTAGTAAGAAGTAAAATAATCAAAGAGTATAAATTAGTTTAAAAAAGGAAAACAGAAAAACGGAATAAGGCTAAAATACCGATACTATAGCCAGTATTCCGATCTTATTATTATAACCCCGGCGCTTTCCAAAGTGAGGTGGTGAGATTCTCATCAACAAGTTGTAATTGTTGATGGTATATCTCACTCCATTTCTTTTTATGCGCTTGATAAAGGATATGGTTTTCAGGATTCGGTTGGTGTTGGCGTTCAAATTTCACTAATTTTTTACCGGCTTCTGCCAGCGAAGAATAAATCCCTGCTCCAACGCCAGCTGCGATGGCGCAACCTAAAGCCGTTGCTTCTTTAACCACTGGAATATTCACAGTTAAGCCGGTGACGTCAGCTAAAATTTGACTCCATAAATGGCCCTTTGAGCCACCTCCGGCAAAAACGATTGAAGAAAGTTTTATGCCTGAAAATTGCTCTACTTGATCTAAGTTGCAAGAAGATACAATAGCCGCATTTTCTTCTAATGCTCTGAATAATGCGGCTTTGTTGCATTTATCGGGATCAATTGAAAGGTTAATGAATGAGGGGGCCGCGTGATACCAGGCTTTAAAATGCATGGCGTCGGAGAAAATCGGTACAATATCGTATGATCCGACGGGGACACGTGCAGCCATTTGTTCTAATAAAGTGTAAGTATCGATTCCTAATTGGCTGGCAAGATGTTTTTCAGCTTCACAGAAAGCATCTCGGAACCAACGCATGGTCAAACCGGTGAAGAAACTGATCGATTCGGCTTGTACCAATGGCGGAATAACATGGGGATTGACCCGCACATTCATTTCGGGATCGGTAGCCGCTTTAGGCAGATTGACGACTTGTTGCCAGAATGTGCCGCCGATAACAGCGGCTTGAGCCGCGTCGGTAATACCGAGTCCTAAGCAACCGAGTTGTACATCACCACCGCCGACGACGACAACGGTTTTGGGCGATAATCCGGTTAATTGTGCGACATCAGGTAAAATATTGCCTAATAAGGTCCCGGTTTCTTTCACCGGCATAAGAATTTTAGGGTTTAAATCAAGCAGTTCGAGTAGCTCGGGCTGCCAATTTCTGCTGTTTAAGCAAAGCAAACCGCTCGTGCCGGCATTCGATGGTTCGACCACGAGTTCTCCGCTTAACATAAATGCCAACCAATCACTGATCATACTGATAGCGTTAACATTTTGATAAAATTCAGGCCGGTGATTGGCAAGCCACAACAAGCGCGGAAGAGCACTTAAAGCCAATGTTTGCCCTGAAATCTCATAAACCTGTTGTTCGAACGTGCCGTTATTCAATGATTTCAAGTACCGCACTTCTTCGATTGCTCTGGCGTCAACATTACCGCACGCCCAAATTGGTTGTTTTTTATCATCATACAGCACAATTCCTTCCCGCATGGAACAGGTTGAGATAGAAATAAGTTGCTCCGGGGCGATTTGTGCTTGCTGAATAACATGTTTGATACAGTCAATTGCCAGCTGCCAGTTGGTTTGTAAATCAAAATTCATTGAACCGGGAATTTGAGGATCGGTTAGATGAGTCCACTCTTTTTGCGCTGCACTAATCTGATTACCGTTTAAATCAAAAATAACAGCCCGGATACTTCCGGTGCCAGCATCAAGAGCCATGAGATAACGATCTGATTGATTATCCATTTTACATCTCCTCAATTTTCCGCTTTAACAAAATAAAGAGTGGTTAGCGGCTAGACGATTTTTGCCAGTATCATTTTTGCCGTTTTTTCTTCGGTAACTAATGAATTGATATATTTTCCTTTTAATGCGCTTAAAATAGCTTCGACTTTATTCTCCCCGCCAGCAATACCGATAACCGTAGGGATTTTGATTAATTTATCCAATGGAACGCTAATGAGTTCATCATGTAGCGGAATATCCGGTTGGAGCGTACCGTCGTGCTGCATGAAATAACCTAAAATATCGCCAATAGCCCCTTTGTTTCTGAGATCCTGTTGGCTATCTTCATTGATATAGCCGGAACGCAATAAGGTGGCTTGTCCTTTCTGCTGGGTTGATCCGATCCCGACTATTGCCACGTCAGCGGCTTCGGCGGCTAACATAATGTCTCTGACACAAGCTTCCCGTTTAAATAATTTTGCAGCTTCAAGTGATGAAGCTCGGAGCGGAGCGGGAATCATGCTGATACTGCAAGAGCCGTCTAATTCGCCAATTCCTTTCATATAAGGTCCGACCCCACCGGAAAGCGTGATTAATTTTATTTGGTTATTGGTGATAAACTCGTTACTGTACTTAATTGTTTGCATAATGGTTTCACCGAAACCGATCGCGAGCAATTGGTTCGGGCGCATGATGGACATCAACATTTGTGATGCGCCGATACCTAAGCGCGTATTTATTTCATTTTGCTCAAGTGCGGGCAGAACCCGAATATGCTGTAAACGAAAATGGTGTCGTAATGCCTCTTCCAGTTCAAGGCAACCCTTAAAACGAGAATTAATTTGGACTTTAATCAAGCCGATTTGGCGTCCTTTTTCCAATAAACGCGATACTTTTAAGCGAGGAATATCCAACCGCTTTCCAATCTCACCCTGTGTTAAGTTATCGTGATAATAAAACCAAGCAATTCTTGCCAGTATTTCTTCTTCGCCCATAGTGTGTGAGATAGGAAGATTTTCTTTGATATGATTCATTATTGTTTCCTTTGTTACCATCAATATTATTATTCATATGATTTATAAAATTATCAATTGTTCATTTTTATTTTTTGTATAAGCGTGATTTAGATCACAAAGTATCCGCTTACTGCCTTAATCTTCCTAATTTTTCCTAATTTCATTCTTGTTTTGCGATCTAAATCACAGTTATTTTTATTTTTACTCTATAGGATGATGAACAAATGAAAAATACAAATACATTTATTCATTCTTAAGGGTGATAAAGAAGATGATAAGAGAGCATATTTCAGATAGAAAACGGCTGCTTGCCACTTATGGTGTCAGCAAGTCTTTTTCTGGCGTTGAAGTTCTAAAAGATATCCATTTTGAGTTGTACGCCGGGCAAGTTCATGCGCTGCTAGGTGGAAATGGCGCAGGAAAATCGACATTAATGAAAATTATTGCGGGCATTCAACCACAAGATTCAGGAACAATTGAAATAAATGGAGAGATACAAAATAACTTATCACCAAATAAAGCGCATCATTTAGGGATCTATTTAGTACCGCAAGAGCCTTTGCTGTTTCCTAATTTGAGTGTGAAAGAGAATATTCTTTTTGGCTTGAAATGGGATAGCCATAGTGAAAAAAAATTGACTCTTTTACTTAGTGAGCTGAATTCACATTTGAAATTGGATATGCAAGCGGGATTGCTCGAAGTTGCCGATCAGCAATTGGTTGAAATTATGCGGGGTTTGATGCGTGATGCATCAATTTTAATTTTAGATGAGCCGACAGCTTCTTTAACACCGGTTGAAACCGAAAGTTTATTTATAAAAATCCAATCGTTACTTACCAAAGGTGTAGGAATTATTTTTATTTCCCATAAATTACCGGAAGTTTGGCAGATATCCGACTTTATTAGTGTGATGCGAGATGGTTCTATTGCATTAAGCGGTACGACAGGAGAATTAGATCGTAATGATGTTATAGCTGCGATTAAACCTAAATCTAAAGCAGGGCAGTTAAGTGAATCACAAAAATTATGGTTGGAATTGCCAGGTCATCATCGCATCAAAACTACAGATCAACCTATTTTACAGATCAAAGCGTTAACCGGTGAAGGTTTTAAGAATATTAATTTGGAAATCTATCCGGGGGAAATTTTAGGGTTGGCCGGTGTAGTTGGCGCCGGGCGTACGGAATTAGCAGAAACGCTATATGGATTAAGAAAAGAAAAATCGGGAGAGATTATTTTTGATGGACAAGAGATTAACCGACTGAGCATAAAAGAGCGGTTAGATAAGGGTATTGTTTATCTGCCTGAAGATAGACAAGCTTCAGGGCTATATTTGGATGCGCCGTTGTCATGGAATACTTGCGGCTTGACTTATACCGATATGGGATTCTGGATAAATAAAGCAAAAGAAGATGCAATTTTAGAACGTTATCATCGTGCGATAGGGATTAAATTTAATTATGGCGGGCAATTAGTGAGGACGTTGTCTGGGGGAAACCAACAAAAAGTTTTGATTGCAAAATGTTTAGAGGCCGATCCCGCATTACTCGTTATTGATGAACCAACCCGTGGAGTTGATATCGGTGCTAGGGCAGATATTTATCAGCTGATAAAAAGCATCGCAGAACAGAATGTTGCAATTTTATTTATTTCTTCCGATCTGGAAGAGATAGAGCAAATGTCAGATCGGGTTTTAGTCATGCATGATGGCAGGGTTGGCTCCGCTTTGGTTGGAGATGCGATTAATTCGGATAGTATTATGCATATGGCATTTAGCGGCGAATAGAATAGGAAATCATTTATGTGGAAATTTATACAAAATAATCGAGAGATGACAATTATTTTTGCGATTTTGTTTCTTTTTCTATTATTGGTTATCTGGGGTGGTGGCAATTTTAATTTTCAAACGGTAACCATGATTTTTAATTCCGCACAAATTGTTATGTTGTTATCTATTGGCGCAACCTTTGTTATTTTAACCCGTAATATTGATGTGTCGGTCGGTTCAACGATGGGGTTATGTGCCGTCATTATGGGGAGTTTATTAAATTTAGGCTATTCTCTCCTGGCGGCATTTTTATTAACATTATTTTGTGGTTTATGTGCAGGATTATTTAATGGATTTTTAGTCACTATTTTGAGGATTCCGGCGATTGTCGCCACACTTGGCACATTAGGGCTGTATAAAGGGATTATGTTATTAATTACCGGAGGAAAATGGATAGAAGGTCTACCGCAAGAGTTGAAATCATTGTCAGAACCGGTTTTTTTTAATATTTCGTTAATAGGTTGGATCTTAATTCTATTAGTGATTTTAGCTTATTTCTTATTAATGAAAGTGCGGTTAGGAAGACATTTTTATGCCGTCGGAGATAATTTACAAGGCGCATTGCAGTTAGGAGTACGGACTAATTTTGTCAGAATTTCAGCCTTTGCAATTAATGGAATCACAGCGGCATTGGCGGGTATTGTTTTTGCTTCGCAGATTGGATTTGTACCAAATTCAACCGGGAATGGTTTGGAGATGAAAGCGATAGCGGCTTGCGTATTAGGCGGAATCAGTTTATTAGGTGGTTCGGGAAATATTATTGGAGCAATCTTAGGGGCTTATTTTTTAATCGAAATTGATACGATTCTTGTGTTGCTGAAAGTGCCTGCTTATTGGAATAATTTTGTTGCCGGTATTGTTCTACTTGCTGTGCTGGTATTTGATGGGCGTATTCGTATTATGATTGAAAAAAATATCAAATTACAACGTTATGCCAGATTTTTAAAAGAAGAGACGGTTCGGAATAAATAACAAGGTGAAGACGATGTTGAAAGTAAAAAATTACGGTTGGGAAGTTTCGCTTTTTCTTCTATTGATTATTGAGGTTATGGGATTTGGAATGTTGAATCCTCGAATGCTAGATATCAATGTGCTTTTATATAGTACCAGTGATTTTATTTATATTGGCATGCTTGCCTTACCATTAACAATGATTATTGTAAGTGGCGGAATTGATATTTCTTTTGGTTCAACGGTCGGGCTTTGTGCTATTTTTCTTGGGGTATTGTTTAAAGCGGATATTTCTTTATTTATCGCGATCCCGCTGACTTTTTTACTGGGCGGAATTTGTGGTTTAGTTAATGCGGGCTTGATTATCTATACCAAAGTGAATCCATTGGTAATCACTTTAGGAACAATGTACCTTTATGGCGGTGGCGCATTGCTATTATCCGGTTTTGCCGGTGCAACCGGTTATGAAGGGATTGGCGGGTTCCCGGATAGCTTACTTAATTTTGCCAATCAAACTATTTTAGGTATTCCAACGCCGATTATTTATTTTCTCATAATGACAATCATATTTTGGTTATTAATGCATAAAACTATTGTAGGAAGAAGTACTTTTTTGGTTGGTCAAAGTGAAAGAACGGCGCGTTATAGTGCGGTGCCGGTTAATAAAACATTATTTATCATTTATTCGTCAATTGGGTTAGTTGCGGCCTTTGTGGCGATATTATTGGTGTCTTATTTTGGCTCGGCCCGTTCCGATCTTGGCAGTTCGCTATTAATGCCGGTTTTAACGGCAGTAGTGTTAGGCGGTGCAAATATTTATGGCGGTTCGGGTTCTATTTTAGGTACTGCGATTGCGGCTTTATTAATTGGTTATTTACAGCAAGGATTACAAATGACGGGGATTCCCAATGAGATTTCTAGTGCATTATCCGGTGCTTTATTAATTATTGTCTTGATCGGAAAATCAATTAGTTTGAATTATGCCGCAATTCGTTATTGGCTATATCGTAAAACAGGAAAGCAAGTGGTTAATATTCGTTCATGATCAAATAGACATACTGGTAACGGTATGTTTTATACAACTCAATAAGGAGAAATTTTATGAAACATCCATTTTTAAAATCAACCGCACTTGCCGTTGCTTTGGGTTTTTCAGCAGTAAGCGCAGTACAAGCAGCAGATCGTATCGCTTTTATTCCTAAATTGGTCGGTGTTGGTTATTTCACCAGCGGCGGACAGGGTGCAGTCGAAATGGGAAAAACATTAGGGGTTGATGTCACCTACGACGGACCGACGGAACCGAGTGTGTCTAACCAAGTTCAGCTGATTAATAACTTTGTTAATCAAGGCTATAACGCAATCGTAGTTGCTGCGGTTTCGCCGGATGGTTTGTGTTCAACCTTACAACGTGCGATGAAACGCGGGGTGAAAGTGCTGACTTGGGATTCGGATACTAATCCGGAATGTCGCAGTTATTATATTAACCAAGGAACACCGGCCCAGTTAGGCTCAATGTTAGTTGAAATGGCATCTGACCAAATTAACAAACCAAAAGCAAAAGTCGCATTTTTCTATTCCAGTCCGACGGTTACCGATCAAAATCAATGGGTAAAAGTGGCAAAAGATAAAATTGCAGCGGAGCACCCGGAGTGGGAAATTGTGACCACGCAATTCGGCTACAACGATGCGATTAAATCCTTACAAACGGCAGAAGGTATCTTGAAAGCCTATCCTGATCTTGATGCCATCATTGCACCTGATGCAAACGCATTGCCGGCGGCGGCACAAGCGGCTGAAAATTTGAAACGCGAAGGCGTGGTGATTGTCGGATTTAGTACGCCAAATGTGATGCGTCCATATGTCAAACGCGGAACAGTAAACCAATTCGGTTTGTGGGACGTGGTGCAACAAGGCAAAATATCCGTTGCAGTTGCAAATGACGTATTAAAAGGCAAGCCGTTAAAAATAGGTGATAAATTAGATATTGAAGGGGTTGGAACCGTCGAAATTTCACCAAACAGTGTGCAGGGTTATGAATATGAAGCGGAAGGTAACGGTATCGTGGTGTTGCCGGAGCGGGTTGTATTCACAAAAGAGAATATTGATAACTACAATTTCTAAATTTTGAGCAGGAGATAAATGAATGGCAGATTTAGATGATATCCGAGACGGCAAAGATTTTGGCTTAGAAAGACCGCAAACCAATAAAGCATTTTATATGAAAGGATTAGGTGCTTTAGACTGGGGAATGCAATCTCGTTTAGCCAATATTTTTAATCCAAAAACAGGCAAAACCATTATGTTGGCATTTGATCACGGCTATTTTCAAGGACCGACAACAGGCTTGGAGCGGATTGATTTGCATATTGCGCCGCTGTTTGAATATACCGATGTATTAATGTGTACTCGCGGAATTCTGCGCAGCGTTGTGCCGCCGGATACGGGCAAACCTGTGGTGTTACGTGCTTCCGGCGCAAATTCAATCTTGACCGAATTATCCAATGAAGCGGTTGCTGTTTGTGTGGAAGATGCAGTACGTTTGAATGTATCGGCGATGGCAGCGCAGGTGTATATTGGTTCGGAGCATGAACACCAATCGATCAAAAATATCATTCAATTGGTCGATCAAGGCACTCGCTATGGCATGCCGACAATGGCAGTAACCGGTGTCGGCAAAGATATGGTTCGCGATCAACGTTATTTTTCCCTCGCAACCCGCATCGCAGCTGAAATGGGCGCACACGTGATCAAGACCTATTATGTTGAAAAAGGGTTTGAACGGGTCACCGCAGGCTGTCCAGTACCGATTGTGATTGCCGGCGGGAAAAAACTACCTGAGTTGGAAGCGCTTGAAATGTGTTATCAAGCCATTGATCAAGGGGCGGCGGGTGTTGATATGGGACGGAATATTTTCCAATCCGAAGCACCGATTGCGATGCTGAAAGCCGTAAATGCCGTGGTACATCAAGGCGAAAATACGGAAAAAGCGTACCAACTTTATCTTGATGAGAAAAATAAATAAAGTTTAACGATCCAAATATGCCGACAGAAATGGAGTCTGTCGGCATAAATTAAAATATATTTAGGAGCTTACTATGTTTGCTATGTTGGTAGAAATTAATATTAAAGAGGGAAAAGAACAAGCTTTCTTAGAGGTTTTTGCCGCCAATCATTATGGGACTCGAAAAGAACCGGGAAATTTACGCTTCGATGTTTTGCAAGATCCCATGATTAAAACCCGGTTTTATGCTTATGAAGTGTATAAAAATGAAGCCGCATTAGAAGCCCACCGACAGACAGCACATTATCATCAATGTATTAAAGAGCTGGAACCGTTGATGTCCGGACCAAGAAGTAAAACCGTTTTTAATTGGATTTTGCCACAGGATTTCAGCGATGAAAAAATCTAAACTTGCCTTAATCCGACAGCTGAAAACGCAAAAAATCAGTACGGGTATCCTTGCGTCAAATTGGCTTACCTTCGCACAAACCTTGTCTGCATTAAAACAACATCATATGCACCTCCTGCATTTTGATATTGCAGACGGGCAATTTTCTCCATTATTTACGGTTGGTTGTCATGCGCTTAAGCAATTTCCCCATTGTTGTTATAAAGACGTGCATTTAATGGTGCGTGATCAAGAAAAACAAGCCAAAGAGTGTATTAAAAATGGCGCAACGATAATCACCTTACAATTGGAGGGTGATGGTAATCTTACTCAAATATTGGATGATATTAATTCACAGCAAGCAATAATTAGTGGACTAAGCTTGTGCCCTGACACGGATTTATCACGGTTACAGCCCTATCTTGAGCAGGTTGATTTGATTCAGATTTTAACCTTAGATCCAAGAACGGGAGTTAAAGCCGATGAATTTTCGATTTCGACGCGAATCAAATCTATTATCAACATCCTCGGTGAAAAACGACATGAAAAAATTCTTGCAGTAGACGGCTCAATGACTTTAGCGTTAGCAAAGAAAGTAAAGCAATTAGGGATTGATTGGGTTGTAACGGGAAGCGCTTTATTTGCTAATGAAAACTTAGATAACACTTTAACACAATGGAACGTAGAGCTTAATTAAAAATAATTGGTTAAATACCAAAGTGCGGTTTAGTTCAAACCGCACTTCCACTCTTCAGTCAACTATCACTTCAACCCGGCCGCACTTCTCAGTTCTTCGGCGCGGTCGATTTTTTCCCATGGGAATTCATCGCGTCCGAAGTGTCCGTAGGTGGCGGTTTTGCGGTAGATTGGTTTGATCAGATCCAGCATTTTGATTAAACCGTATGGGCGCAGGTCGAAAAATTCGCGCACCAGTTTCACCAATAAGGCTTCGCTCACTTTTGCCGTGCCGAAGGTTTCGATCATAATTGAGGTGGGTTCGGCAATACCGATGGCATAGGAAAGCTGAATTTCGCAGCGATCGGCAAGACCGGCGGCAACGATGTTTTTTGCCACATAGCGCGCGGCATAAGCGGCGGAGCGATCCACTTTTGACGGATCTTTGCCGGAGAATGCACCGCCGCCGTGACGCGCTGCGCCGCCGTAGGTATCGACGATGATTTTACGTCCGGTCAGGCCGCAGTCGCCCATTGGGCCGCCGATCACAAAACGTCCGGTCGGGTTGATGAAATATTTAGTGTTTGCCGACAGCCATTCGCTTGGCAAAATCGGCTTGATGATTTCTTCCATCACGCCTTCGTAAATCTGTTTTTGATCGACTTCTTCGCTGTGTTGGGTGGACAGCACCACCGCATCAATGCCGATGATTTTATGCTTATCGTATTGGAAGGTGATTTGGCTTTTGGCGTCCGGGCGCAACCAGTTCAGCGTGCCGTTTTTGCGCACTTTTTCTTGCTGTTCCATTAAACGGTGGGCGTAGGTAATCGGCGCAGGCATTAAGACATCGGTTTCGTTGGTGGCGTAACCGAACATAATTCCTTGGTCGCCGGCTCCTTGTGCCAACGGATCTGCACGATCAACCCCTTGATTAATATCGGAAGATTGTTTGCCGATGCCGTTTAACACCGCGCAAGAATGCCCGTCGAAGCCCATGGTGGAGGAGGTGTAGCCGATGTCGCAAATCACTTGGCGCGCGATATGCTCAATATCGACCCACGCCGAGGTGGTGATTTCACCGCCGACCAACACCATGCCGGTTTTTACATAAGTTTCGCAAGCCACGCGTGCTTTCGGATCTTGTTCGATAATTGCGTCAAGCACCGCATCGGAAATCTGATCGGCGATTTTGTCAGGGTGTCCGGCGGAAACGGATTCGGAGGTAAATAGGTAATTCGACATAATTTCTCTTTCTTTCAATTTGTGACGTTAGAATCTTGGGCTACGGTTTTAGACGCGTAACCATCTGGACGGCTATAATACCGATTTTAAGTTCGAATACCAAACGATTTTTGTGATTTTGTATAAATTAAAGATCAACCGCCCCTAATTACTCAGTTTTAAATCTCCCGTTTTAATCCAGCCTTTACGCCGGAAAATGTGTGCGATAGCAAGGGTTAAAAGTGCGGGTAATACAAAATGCAGCAAGCCGATTGCTAGCCAGATTTGGCTTGAGTTGCCCATCGCCTCCAGTGTGCCGATTTGTCCGACTAATCCGCTCGTTCCCATACCTGCGCCGCTAGGAATATTCGTCATTTTAAAAACTTGGGTCGAGAACGCGCCGAGTATGGCGCTGCTGATAATCGGCGGCAACCAGATTTTCGGGTTGCGGATAATATTCGGCATTTGCAGCATACTGGTGCCTAAGCCTTGGCTGAGCAAGCCGCCCCAACGGTTTTCTTTAAAGCTCATGCTGGCAAAGCCGATCATTTGGCAACAACAACCGACCGTTGCTGCGCCAGCCGCCAATCCGCTGAGCGAAAGAGAAATCGCAATCGCCGCGCTGGAAATCGGCAGGGTGAGCAAAATGCCCATAACCACCGACACGACCATGCCCATCAGTAGCGGCTGTAGCTCCACCGACCAGATAATAAATTCACCGATTTGGTTCATTAAGGCGGCAATCGGTGCCCCCAACAGTTGTGCCGCGGCGACACCGGCACACAGCGTTACCGCCGGGGTGACGATAATATCCACCACCGTCACTTTGCTGACTAACTTACCGAATTCCGCCCCAATCGCGGCGGCGAAAAAGCAGCCGACCGGACCGCCTAAGGCAGCGCCGGCAAGACCGGTGATGGCACTGCCGAGTAACACTAACGGCGGTGCTTGTAATGCATATGCTACACCAACTCCGATTGCCGCGCCCATCGCTTTTTGTGCCTGACCGCCGACATCAACTAACCAGCTTATCTCTATCCAAGTGCCGATATTCTTCAGGATTAAGCCGATGATCAGTGAAGAGAACAAACCTAATGCCATAAAATTCAAGGCATCGATTGCATAGCGTTTCAGACTGAATTGAATATTTTGCCGTTGTAAAAACTCGTGGATTGTCATGATTACTCCCTATTAAATTATTTTTTTGTAGCATATACTTTCTATTTTTATCGTCAAGTGATTTTAACGGCAGGAAATGGAATTTATAAACGAGATCACACAATGCGCCGAATTGGCGTTATTCAAGTGCGGTCTGATCTGCTAAGATAAGTCATCTGAAAAGGGGGAGGGAAGTATGCAAAAAACAGTGATTTTTGATTTGGGGAATGTGCTGATTAAATGGGAGCCGGACACGATTTTACAGCGTTTCACGCCTGATCCGCTTGAGCGGGAACAGTATCGGACGGTGTTTTTCAGCCAAACCTGGTTGGCGCTGGATGCCGGTTTAATCCAGTACGAGAATGCGCTGAAGCTGTTTTCATTACTGTTAAGCAAACCGTTGAGCGAAATGGAACGTTTTATGCAAGTCGTGCGCGAATCCTTCGAACCGCTGCCGTTAGCCGTTGATTTATTGCATGATTTAGCCAAGCAAAATGTGGATTTAATCTGTATCAGCAATATGCCGCTGCATGCCTATGCCTACCTCAAACAACGCTATGATTATTGGCATTTATTCCGTGGCATTGTGATTTCGGCAGAAGTGCAATTATTGAAACCGCACTTGGGGATTTTTCAACAGACGATCAAACAGTATCAGCTCGATCCAAACCGCACGCTGTTTATCGACGACTCGCCTGCCAATATCGAAGCGGCGCAAACGTGCGGTATCCATGGGGTTTGTTATCAAAACGACCAAACCGGGATTGAGCAGGTGTATCGATTTTTAGCCCAAAAATAATAAAGAAACAGAAAAGGAAAGCATATGCAACAAAAAAGACAAAAAGTCGTGCTTGCCACCGGCAATCAAGGCAAAGTGAAAGAGATGGCGGATGTATTGGCGCAGTTTGGTTTTGAGGTGGTGGCGCAGAGTGAATTCGGCATTGAAAGCCCGGAAGAAACGGGATTAACATTTGTGGAAAATGCGATTTTAAAAGCACGCCACGCGGCAAAAATCAGCGGCTTGCCGGCGATTGCCGATGATTCCGGTTTGAGCGTGACCGCACTTGGCGGCGCGCCGGGGTTGTATTCCGCCCGTTATGCCGGCGAAGAGGGCAACGATGGCAACAATCGTGCTAAGTTATTAGTGGAAATGGCAGATAAGACCGATCGCAGCGCAAAATTTGTCAGCGTGATTGCGCTGTTGCAACATGCAGATGACCCGACGCCGATTATCGCCGAAGGGGCGTGCCACGGCGAAATTTTGCCGGCAGAACGCGGCGAAAACGGTTTTGGTTATGACGCGCTGTTTTTCTATCCGCCGAAAAACGCCACTTTCGCCGAATTGGCGCAAGCAGAGAAAAAACAGGTCTCGCACCGCGCCAATGCATTGAAAATATTGCAGAAAAAATTACAGGCGAACTGATGTTACAAGCTATTACCTTGCCACCGCTCAGCCTGTATATCCATATTCCGTGGTGCGTGCAAAAATGCCCTTATTGCGATTTCAACTCGCACGCACGGAAAGGCACGATTCCGGAAGCGGACTATATTCAACATCTGTTAGCCGATTTAGAGCAGGATTTGGCGTATGTGCAAAACCGCACTTTGCATTCGATTTTTATCGGCGGCGGCACGCCGAGCCTGTTTTCGGCGCAGGGCATTGCTTATTTGTTGCAACAGGTGGAACAGCGCATTCCATTTTCGCCCAAGATTGAAATCACACTGGAAGCCAACCCCGGCACAGCGGAAGCAGAGCGGTTTATCGGCTACCGCCAAGCCGGCATAACCCGGATTTCGATGGGCATTCAAAGTTTTGAGCAGGAAAAACTGCAACGCTTGGGGCGAATTCACAATGTTGAGGAGGCGGTGCAAGCGATTCAATTCGCTAAAAATAGTGGCTTGAACAGCTTCAATATTGATTTAATGCACGGTTTGCCTAATCAAAGCGTCGAACAGGCGTTGAATGATTTGCGCCAAGGCATTGCGCTTGAACCACCGCACTTGTCGTGGTATCAACTCACGATTGAACCGAATACGCTGTTTTATTACCGTCCGCCGAAACTGCCGGACGATGACGCATTGTGGGATATTTTTGAACAGGGGCATAAACTGCTGACCGAAGCCGGTTATCAACAATACGAAACCTCGGCTTATGCCAAAGCGGGCTATCAATGCCGGCATAACCTGAATTATTGGCGTTTCGGTGATTATCTGGCGATTGGCTGCGGTGCGCATGGCAAAATCAGCTTTGCGAACGGCGAGATTATACGCTATGCCAAAACCAAACACCCGAAAGGGTATATGCAAGGCAACTATCTGCACAGTCAAAGTGCGGTCAGCGCGGCGGAACGCCCGTTTGAATTTTTTATGAACCGTTTTCGCCTGCTTGAGCCGGTCGAAAAACAGGATTTTGTGCAGCTCACCGGCTTAGGGCTAGACCGTGTCGCCGCCGATATTGATTGGGCAAAACAGCAACATTATCTGCAGGAAACCGACCGCACTTGGCAAATCACCGAACACGGCAAACTGTTTTTAAATGAATTATTAGCGCGGTTTTTGGATTAAACAATGCGTACAGAATGGACTACTGATTTTCCCGATACTGTGATTGATCGACGTTTAGGCGATGCGACGTCACATCAAGAATATATTGCTGCAAAATCTGGTGATGTAACTGCTGCATACCGTTTGGCACGAGATTTGGTTACGGATGAAGCGGTGCAAAAATTAACATCAATTCTTGGGCAGCGAGATTTTGTTATTGTGCCTGTTCATGCGGAGGAAGCGATTGGAATTAATATGATTCCTTTGGCTGTGGCAAAAGTATTGGCTGGAAAATTAGAAAAGTCGGTTGATTTATCCATTGTGCAAGCGACGAAGGTTTCTCGCACTGGCAGTGACGGTTGGCATAGATTAGCCAATTCACCTAAATTTGATGGTGTCTTTCCTAATAATCAAAACGCACTTATTTTAGATGATACCCAAACTCAAGGCGGCACATTAACCAGTTTAAAAGGGTATATTGAGGGGCAAGGCGGCAAGGTTATTGCGGTTTATGCTTTAACTGGAAAACAATATTCAGTACAATTAAGGCTATCAACGACAACATTAGCGGAATTGAGAGGAAAATATGGCGATCTTGAAACATGGTGGGCAAGAGAATTTGACTATTCCTTTGACAAACTCACAGAATGGGAAGCTAAATTCCTCCTTAATTCAGGTAAAACAATTGAGCAAGTCAGAGATTTTATCGTTAAGGCAAAACAAGATTGATTCTTATCGAAAATTGGAAAAGCTGGCTCGTTAAAATTTGAGAAACGTCTTGGCAAGAGATTGCCAAGGCGTTTTTGTTTTTATCGCGAATGAAACCCATTGAACAATCAGCATAACGTAGTAAGATAAATCAACTCTCATCAGCATAAGGATAACTCATGGATCAGCTTGAAATGAAACGACAGGCGGCGCAAGCGGCGTTGAAATATGTGGAAGCGGACAGCATTGTCGGCGTCGGTAGCGGTTCGACGGTGAACTGTTTTATCGAGGCGTTGGGCGCAATGGCGGATCAAATCAAAGGGGCGGTTGCCGCCTCGAAAGAGTCCGAGCGACGTTTGCAGGCATTGGGAATTGAAGTGTTCAGTGCCAACGACGTTTCGGGATTGGATATTTACGTTGACGGCGCGGACGAAATTAACCCGCAAAAAATGATGATTAAGGGCGGTGGTGCGGCGTTGACGCGTGAAAAAATTGTGTCTTCGTTAGCAAAAAAATTCATCTGCATTGTGGATTCCACAAAACAAGTGGATGTGCTAGGCTCAACCTTCCCGCTGCCGGTTGAAGTGATTCCGATGGCGCGTTCTTATGTGGCGCGCAAATTGGTCGGTTTGGGCGGACAGCCGGAATATCGCGAAGGCGTGGTTACGGATAACGGCAATGTGATTTTAGATGTGCATAATTTCAAGATTATGCAGCCGGTGGAAATGGAAAAGACCTTAAATAATATCGCCGGCGTCGTCACCAACGGCATTTTTGCTTTGCGCAGCGCCGACATTGTGATCGTCGGCGGCGCGCAAGGGGTTCGGATTTTAACATAACCAAGGAAACGAGAGGAAAACCAATGTCAGCAAAAGTCTCACTGGATAAGGCAAAAATTAAGTTTTTGCTGCTGGAAGGATTGCACCAAAGTGCGGTGGACAGCCTGCACGATGCCGGTTACACCAATATCGAATATCATGCCAAAGCGTTGGACGACGCGGATTTAATCGAAACGATTAAAGATGCGCATTTTATCGGCATTCGTTCGCGCACCCATTTGAGTGCCGAAGTGTTGCAGCATGCGCAAAAACTGATTGCAATCGGCTGTTTTTGTATCGGCACTAACCAAGTGGATTTGGAAGCGGCGAAACAACGCGGGATTCCGGTATTCAACGCGCCGTTTTCCAACACGCGTTCCGTTGCCGAACTGGTGTTGGGTGAGATTTTGCTGTTAATGCGTAAAATTCCGCAAGCCAATGCGGAAGTACACCGCGGCTTATGGAACAAATCGGCGACCGGCTCGCATGAAGTGCGCGGTAAAAAACTGGGGATTATCGGCTACGGGCACATCGGCTCGCAACTGAGCGTGCTGGCGGAAGCGATTGGAATGCGCGTTTATTTTTACGATCTGGAAAATAAACTGCCGTTAGGCAATGCGCAGCAAATCCGCACTTTAGAGGAATTGCTTTCGACCTGTGATGTCATTTCATTGCACGTGCCGGAAAACGACTCGACCAAGAATCTGATGAGCAAAGAGCGGATCGAGCAACTTAAAGAAAACTCGATTCTCATCAATGCGGCGCGCGGTACGGTGGTGGATATCGACGCCTTGGCGAATGCTTTGGACAGTGGGCGCGTGTTGGGCGCGGCAATTGACGTATTCCCGACCGAACCGGCTTCAATCAATGATCCGTTCGAATCGCCGTTGTGCCGTTTTGACAACGTGATCCTGACCCCGCATATCGGCGGCTCAACCTCGGAAGCGCAAGAAAATATCGGTTCGGAAGTGGCAAACAAACTGGTGAAATATTCCGATAACGGGTCGACCTTATCGGCGGTGAACTTCCCGGAAGTGTCTCTGCCGGAACATTCGGGCACCAAACGCTTAATGCACATTCACCACAACCGCCCGGGCATTCTGAACAAGATCAACCAGATCTTCACCGACGAAGGCGTGAATATTGCGGCGCAATATTTGCAAACCAACCCGCAAATCGGTTATGTGGTGATCGATGTCGAAACGACGAATACAGATAACGTGCTACAGCAATTGCGCAGTATCGAAGGCACGATTAAGGCGCGCGTGTTGTTCTAGCCCGGCGTTTAAAAAATCGGTTTAATCTCTGCAAAGTGCGGTTTTCTCAGATGAAAACCGCTTTTTATTTCGGAAAAGAAAATGTCACAATACACAAACACCAATTATGCAGCACCGCTGTTGATTATCGGCTGTGTCATCTTCGGTCTGGGCAGCCTGATCGTTAAATTTGTGCCGGTGGGCGCTTATGCGATTGCTTTTTGGCGCTTGCTGGTTGCCGCCCTGATTTTTTTGGGCTTAATGCGCATGTTTAAGCAAAAACTGCCGCAAAGCCGCAAAGCCATTGGTATGGCGCTGTTGTCCGGCGCGTTTTTGGGCTTCGATTTGGCATTATGGCACGAAAGTATTTATGCGGTCGGACCGGGCATTTCCACGTTACTCAACAGCCTGCAAATCTTCTTTCTGTCTGCGATCGGGTTTATCTGGTTTGCAGAACGGCTAACCAAATTACAACTGTTCAGTCTGCTGTTGGCGATTTGCGGTGTCGCGCTGATCGCCAGTCCGGAATTCGGGCACAACAGCAATGCCGGTTGGGGTTTTGTCAGCGGCATTGTATCCGGCAGCATGTTGGCATTGTCGATGGTGTTTGTGCGCAAAACCCAGCAAGTCGAGCAAACCGCACTTTTCCCGTTAATGCTGCTGATCAGTTTGGGCGGTATGTTGGCGCTATTCCTGCCTTCGCTACTGCTTAACAGCCACAATTTATACCCGACCACCTGGCGTGATGTCGGCTTGATTTTGCTTTACGGCGCGTTAATGCAATGTTTTGCTTGGGGGCTTATCGCCTACGCGATTCCGCTGTTATCGCTTTCCGTCACCGGCTTACTGCTGCTCAGCGAACCGGTTGCCGCCCTATTGATTGACTATTTCTGGCTGTTAAAACCGATTAACCGCCTGCAATGGCTCGGTGCAGGCTTAACGCTTTTGGCGATCTATTTAGGTTCTTTACGGACGAAAAAACGCCGTAAAAAAATCAAATAATGCATTGAATTACTTGGATATTTTAAATATAAAACACCAATTAGCCGCGGGATTAGATTATAATTGGACGGAATTGTAATTAACAATTAGACGGAATAGTAGTTTGCAATTGGACGCTGACTCAGCGCGCAATCCGCCGAAAAATTCGTTCGTTCAGATTGCTATCGCCAAGTGCGGTTTCCTGCTACACTACGCAGGCTTTGTGCGCGTTTTTATTTGAATGATTGAGAAAGATGAAAAAACTGATTTATTGCTTTTTGGGATTGAGTTTGTTGCTGTTTATTGCGGTTGCCGCTGGCGGTTATTGGGGCTATCAGCAGATCCAAAACTTAGCGCAACAGCCGATTCATGCCGAAACCGATCAATTGTTGACGATTGAACGCGGTACGACCGGCAAAAAACTGGGCGAATTTTTACAGCAACAGGGGCTGATTGACGACGCGACTTTTTTCCCGTTTTTATTGCGCTTGCAGCCTGAGCTGAGTGCGGTCAAAGCCGGCACCTATTCTTTGAATGGGGTTGAGAATGTGCAGCAATTATTGCAATTGTTGAACAGTGGCAAAGAGGCGCAATTTGCGATTCGTTTTGGCGAAGGCGAAACCTTTAAACAGCAACTAAGCACATTGCGCGCCGCCCCGCACTTACGCCGGATTTTGCCGGCGCAAGAAGCGGAGATATTTAACCGACTGAAAAATTTGTTACCCGATTCAAACGGGCAGACACAACTGGAAGGTTGGATCTATCCCGATACTTACCACTACACCGTTAATTCAAGCGATAACGAACTGTTGCAACGGGCGGTTACGCGCATGGCGCAGGCGTTAGACAAGGCGTGGCAGGGGCGAGCCGCCGATTTGCCGTTGCAAAATCCGTACGAAATGTTGATTTTAGCCTCGATTGTGGAAAAAGAAACCGCACTGGACAGCGAACGGGCGCAAGTGGCGGGCGTGTTTGTCAATCGTTTAAAACGCGGTATGCGCTTGCAGACCGATCCGACCGTGATTTACGGCATGGGCGACAACTATAACGGCAATATCCGGCGTAAAGATTTGGATCAAAAAACGGCGTACAATACCTATCAAATCGACGGCTTGCCGCCGACGCCGATTGCGATGCCGAGCGAAGCCTCGCTGCAAGCGGTGGCACATCCTGCCGAAACCACCGCACTTTATTTTGTGGCGGACGGCAGCGGCGGACACAAATTCAGCAACACCTTAGCCGAACATAATCAAGCGGTGCAGCAATATCTGAAATGGCTGCGCACACAAAAAAATGGAAATTAAAATGCAAAAGTGCGGTCAATTTATTGTCTTAGAAGGGCTGGAAGGGGCAGGCAAAACCACGGCGCGCCAAGCGGTGCTGACAGCATTGCAGGCGCACGGCATTGAACAGGTCGAATTTACCCGCGAACCGGGCGGCACGCCGTTGGCGGAAAAATTGCGCCAACTGATTAAATTCGGCGATGGCGACGAACCGATTAGCGATAAAGCCGAGCTGCTGATGTTGTATGCGGCGCGGATTCAACTGGTGGAAAACGTGATTCGCCCGGCGTTAAAGTGCGGTAAATGGGTGTTGGGCGATCGGCATGATATGTCGTCGCAAGCCTATCAGGGCGGCGGACGGCAAATCGACCGCACTTTGCTGGCGACCTTGCGCGATACGGTATTGGGCGATTTCAAACCGGATTTAACCCTGTATCTCGACATTGATCCCGAACTGGGGTTGAGCCGCGCCAGAAGCCGCGGCGAGTTGGATCGGATCGAACAACTGCAACTGGATTTCTTCCGGCGCACCCGGGCGCGATATTTGGAATTGGTGGCGGCTGATCCGAATGCGGTGTTGATTGACGCGTCGCAATCTATGGCAGAGGTGGCGACCGATGTGCAACGTGCGGTCACGGCGTGGTTGGCGAAACAGGAGCGTTAGCGTGTACCCATGGTTTGAACCGCTCTTTCAGCAGTTGGATAACAGCTTTGCCCACGGGCAAGGGCACCACGCGCTGTTATTCAAAAGTGATCAAGGCTTAGGCAGTGAACAACTGTTGATGACGATTGCGCAAGGCTTGCTGTGTTTGGAAAAACCGGGCTTGCAAGCCTGCGGAGATTGCCAACACTGCCAACTGTTTCGAGCCGGTACTCATCCCGATTTTCACCCTTTGGCATTGCAAGAAGGCAAAAATATCGGTATCGATCAAGTGCGTGAATTGACCGTCGGTTTGCAGCAATATGCACGCCAAGACGGCAATAAAGTGGTCTATTTGCCGACCTTGGAATTGTTAAGCGAAGCGGCGGCGAATGCGCTGTTGAAAACCTTGGAAGAGCCGAATGACGGCACGTATTTTTTATTGTTGGCGGATTTAACCGCGCCATTAATGCCGACCATTTACAGCCGTTGCCAAGTGTGGACCTTGACCGCGCCGCCTCGTGAGGTGGCAAAAGCGTGGCTGCAAACCCAAATTCAGGCTGATGAAACGGACATTGAAACCGCACTTCGGATTAATTACAACCGTCCGTTGACGGCGTTGAACGGCTTGCAAAAGGAATGGCTGCCACTGCGTAAACAGTTTTTACGCCGCTTTTGGCTGTTTCAACAACACCGCGCGCTTGAGCCGTTTTTGCAACAGTTTGCCTTGAAAGACGAGGAGCTGCTGCAACGGCAGCTGAACTGGCTTTCCAGTTTTTTTAGCGACAGCTTAAAGTGCGGTTTACGGATTCGGCAAGGCTGGATCAATCAGGATATTGCCAACGGCATTGAGCAATTCAGCGCGCTGTTTTCGCAAACCGCACTTTTGCGCGCTAACCAACTGGTGTTGCAACTGCGGCAAGATTTAAGCCGGATTAATGCGGTCAATCAAGAGCTGATTATTCTGGATTTTTTAACCAAATTGATTACACAAGTTTTTGAATCGAAGATTGAGGTATAAGTGTTTATTATTGATTCACACTGTCATTTAGACAGTTTAGATTACGAAAATCTGCATCGAGATATGGACGAGGTGGTGGAGAAAGCCAAACCGCGCGGGGTGCAACATGTGTTGTCGATCAGCACCACCTTAAGCGGTTTTGAAAAATTGCAAACCGCACTTGCACATCGCCGCGACGTTTCACTGTCGTGCGGTATGCACCCGCTGAATGTGGAGGACGAAACTTTCGACGGGCAAAAAATGTTGCAACTGGCGCGTGCAAAACAAGTGATTGCGATTGGCGAATGCGGTTTGGATTATTATTACAGTGCCGATAACAAAGCCAAGCAACAACGGATTTTCGCCGAACAAATTGAGATTGCCAAGCAATTGAACAAACCGTTAATTATTCACACCCGTGCGGCGCGTGAAGACACCATGCGTTTTTTGCAACAAGGCAACGCACAGCAGTGCGGTGGTGTGTTACACTGTTTTACTGAAAATCAATGGACGGCGGATCAAGCGCTGGAGCTGGGTTTTTACATCTCCGTATCCGGCATTATCACCTTCCGCAATGCGGAAGAATTGCGCGCGGTGATTAAAACCGTGCCGCTGGATCGTTTATTGATCGAAACCGATTCGCCGTATCTGGCGCCGGTGCCGTATCGCGGCAAGCAGAACCAGCCGGCGTATGTACGTGAAGTGTGCGACTATCTGGCAGTGTTGAAAGGCGTGAGCGCTGAAGAATTGGCGCAAATCACTACCGCTAATTTTGAACGGTTATTTAAGATAAAAGTGCAATAAGGAAAAATATCATGGCTAAATTTACCCTACGCAGAGCTATCACCTTGTTTTTTATTTTGGTGACGTTATTGATCCACGGTGTCTTGTTTGCCACGGTTAATTTTTATTTTCCGCATTATGAAGTCACCCATGTCACCGGAGTGGAAGTGAAACGGGTGGACAAAGACGGGCCGATCACCAAAGCCAATCCGGCGGACGGTCCGACCCGCGATGTGTATTATATTTATACGGAAAATCCGGAAAATAAAAAAGTGATGGTGTACCGCAATGAAGACACCCGCTGGGGCTTTCCGTTCTATTTCAAATTCAACTCCGCCGATTTACAGGCAAAAGCGCAAGGTTTTGCGGTGGATAAAAAAACGGTGCAGGTGAAATACTACGGCTGGCGTTTGGTGATGTTTGACGAGTTTCGTAATATGATCTCAATGAAAGAAGTCGATGCCAACGCCACGGCGGCATTGCCGATCGCCAGCTATGTGCTGTATTTCCTGCTGCTGATCACGCTGTTTTTATCGGTGCAGTTTATTCGCGGCTGGTTTGCGAGCGAACAAGACTGATAACTCCCCCGAATTCAATAAAATTCCTATATCAAGTGCGGTTATTAAACCGCACTTTTTTTATATTTCAAATAAAGCAATCAATTTACAATCAATCAAAAAAATAAACATTGTTTATTTCAGATTGCGGAAAAACTGACTTTTCTCCCTCCGCGGGCGGAGGGAGTACCATTTTTCGCAAGAAAAATGGGGAGGGAGGTGGAATATAAAAATGCAACATATTCATTTTTAACATTCTTTATGCCTCCCTCCGTCCTTCGGACACCTCCCTCCGTATACGGAGGGAGGGAAATGATTAGCGAAAGAGACTTTGTTATCAGCCTGAAATAAAGATTGTTTATTTTTTTGTTTTTCGTACTTTAACATCAATTGTTGTATATTATTTACAGTAATTGTGTTTTAATATACTTTGTTTTTACTATTCGGTTTGTTTTTTGATCGATTGTTGGGTTGTGAATATTGATCTGCGGAAGAGTGTTGTCTTAGGGTAAAGAATTATTTTTTAAAAGGGGGATTGTTTATGAATAAGGTTTACAAAGTGATTTGGAATACGGCAAAACAAGCATTGGTTGTTGTATCAGAATTGGCCTCAAATGAAAAAAAGGCGGCCAGCGAAAGAAAAAGCGTTTCGGTGGGCAGTCGACCTAGAGCATTCTCGTTGAGTAACGTCTTTTTAATGTTATCTATGGCAATGACTGGCGTTTCTGCCTATGCGGCAGAGACGGAATTAAATGGCAGTGCAGTAGATCAAAGTATTGCGATTGGTTCAAGCGCAACGTCGACAGCCGGTGCAAAAACAACCGGCTCAATTGCCATTGGTTCTAATGCCAGTGCCGGCCGTGCGGATATGCAGGATTTAAAAGCCGCCGGTGCTGCACAAGATGTGTGGATTGGAAAACAAAATAATATTGCGTTGGGAAGCGGGGCGACGGCAGACGGCGGGCGTGTGATTTCCATAGGTGAAAACGCGGGCAGCGGCACCGTTGACAATTACAATATTCAAAATGTAAACATCGGCACCAATGCGGGTACGAATGTACGTGGCCGCCATAACGTGTTGATGGGCTTTGAAGCGGGCATGCTGACCACCGGCAATACCACCGGCAGTGCTTCCAGTAATGTGATTATTGGCCATGGCGCAGGGAAAAATACCAACACCAGCACTAATGTGTTGCTCGGACAAGGGGCAGGCAGCAATTTAACAACGGGTGTGCAAAATATTGCGATTGGTTTGAACGCAGGTTCAAATTCGACCGCGGTAGGTTTTGTGCCTTATATTAAAGCCGAAGGTCATAGCGTTTCGATTGGTAATGGTTCGGGTTCTAATGTGACGGGCGATGTCAACGTTTCCGTGGGGCAGTTGGCTGGTCGGATGTCCACCGGTAGCGCCAATGTGTCAACCGGTTTGCAAGCCGGTATGTCGCGTCAAGGCAGTCAAAATATCTCTTCGGGTTTTTATGCCGGTGCCGGTACTCACGGTGATAATAATATCGCTTTAGGTCATGCCGCCGGTTCTGATATGGGGAAAAGCGGCGATCGGGTAAACCGTTCCACTTCAATTGGTCAGCGTGCCAAATCTTTTGGTAATGATTCAATTGCATTCGGCTCAGGCTCGATTGCGGGTGTAGACGGTTCGGCAAGCACCGTTGCCGGTGATATTGCAATTGGGTTGGCGGCTTCCGCCACTGGCGGATTCAGTATCGCCCAAGGTAATAGGGCACAAGCGACTGCCTTAAGAGCCGTAGCTATCGGTGATACTACACAAGCAACTGCCGAAAGAGCCACTGCAGTCGGCGATCATGCAAGAGCCAATAACCTTTATTCCGTTGCTCTGGGTTATGGCGCTCGAGCAACCATAGATTCTACTAGTGCCGGTGGTCAGGTTGCAATCGGGGCAAATTCCAGTTCAACCAGTAATCGGGCGGTTGCCGTCGGGGCCAGCTCGAGTGCCAGTGGTGCGGAAAGTGTAGCAATGGGTGCGACAGCACAAGCCGCACAAATCGGCGCTGTTGCGTTAGGTCGAAATGCGCAGGCAACCGAAATGGCAAGTGTGGCACTGGGACAATTGACCCGTGCGACCGGCGGCAGTGGAATTGCGATTGGCGCTGCTGCTCAAGCAACAGCAACGTATGCAACAGCGATGGGTTATCAGGCTCAGGCAACGGCAAATAGTGCGATTGCGATCGGTAACGACGCGCAAGCGACTGCTGCCAACAGTATTTCCATCGGTACCGGCAACCAGGTCAGCGGCGAAGGTTCGGGCGCAATCGGGGATCCGACCGTGATCATCGGTGACGCGTCTTATTCTTTGGGTAATAACAATAATATTGCGCAAGACAATACCTTTGTGGTTGGTCATGGTGTGACTTCAACCCAAGCCAACAGTGTGATTTTGGGCAATGCGTCTACTGATCGGGCGGCAACCGCTGAAACCCAAGCCACCGTGAATACCATCACTTATAGCGGTTTCGCCGGTGTCGGCAGTGCTGAAAACGGCGTAGTGAGTGTGGGCGGAGAAGGTAAAGAGCGGCAAATTATCAACGTTGCCGCCGGAAAAATTGCGAAGGATTCAACTGACGCGATTAACGGCAGCCAGCTTTATCAAGTATCAAGCGAATTGACAAATAAGTTAACCCATTATTACAGTGTGAATGATAATGGCAATCAACAAGGCAACTATAACAACGACGGTGCCAGCGGTTTGCGCGCGTTGGCTGCCGGTGTGAATACAACAGCCGCCGGTCAAGAGGCGACGGCAGTGGGGAATAAAGCCGATGCCAGCGGTTTGGGGGCTGTAGCAATCGGTAGTGCGGTCACCGCTTCAGGGCAGGCAACCGTTGCCATGGGATCTTATGCCAGCGCCAGTGCCATCGCGGCTACGGCGTTGGGTGAAGAAACTAACGCAAGTGCAAATGGCGCGACAGCGGTCGGGCGCAAGGCGAAAGCCAGCGGCGGCGACAGTGCGGCGTTTGGTAGTGGTGCGAATGCTTCCGGAGAGTCGGCGGCGGCATTAGGTGCAAGTTCAACGGCGAGTGCGAAATATAGTATTGCCGGTGGTGTGCAATCTGTTGCAAGCGGTATTCAATCTATTGCGCTGGGGCGCGGATCCCAAGCGGCACAAACATATGCGACCGCTATCGGTTCTGCAGCAAATGCTTCTGCCAAACAAGCGACAGCCATCGGCACCAGTGCCGTTGCTTCCGGCGCGCGTTCGGTCGCATTGGGCTCCGCTACGCTGAGTAATAGCGATGTTGTTACCGCTTCGACCACCGCTTCGGCGGAAGATACCATTGCGCTGGGCACGGTGGCGCAGGCGACAGCGGCGAATGCGATTGCCACCGGTACTCAAGCGACTGCCAGTGAAGCTCGTGCGATTGCGATTGGTAATGGCGCACAAGCGACTGCGGCAGATACTATCTCTATCGGTAGCGGCAACTTGGTTAGCGGCACAGGTTCAAGTGCGGTCGGCGATCCATCTATCGTGGCAGGTACGAACAGCTTCTCGGCGGGTAATAAAAATGCCGTCGGCAGCACAACGGATAATTCGTTTATCCTCGGCGGGCGTAATGACCTCGGCGGCACAGCGGTGACCCGTGACGCCAACGGCGTGATTACCACTAAAGATGGTATTGAAGAGGAAGTGGACGCGTCGAATTCGGCGATTGTCGGTTACGATAACAGCGTACAACATAAAAATGTATTTGTACTGGGTAATCGAGTGAAAGAGACAATTGAAAATTCGATTTTCTTAGGTGATTCATCGGCTTATGTCGCGGCAAGTGATGTTGATACAGCAACCACCAAAGGCATTGATAAGACTTATACTTCGGCAAATATCAACAAGTTAAGCTTGAACTTTGCCGGTGGCGATAATGTCGGCGGCGTGTTGAGTATCGGCAGCAGCGAACAAACCCGCCGCATTCAAAATGTGGCGCCGGGCTTGATTTCAGCTTATAGCACCGACGCAATTAATGGTAGTCAACTATTTGCGGTGATTAACAGCGGCTGGCGGTTTACCGTCAGCGATAATGGCGGCACCAGCTCAGCGAACTATACTGACGGCGCAGCGTTTGAAACGGTTAAATTGGGCGACACGCTGAACTTTATTGCCGGGGATAATATTGACATTACTCAAGACGGCAAAGGAATCACCATTAGCGCGAAAGTGATGAAAGGTGAAAAAGGCGATACTGGGGCAACAGGCGCAACCGGACCACAAGGTCCGGCGGGTGCTGACGGTGCTACCGGCGCGACAGGTGCAACAGGTGCAACAGGTGCAACAGGCGCAACCGGTGCCACAGGTGCAACCGGTGCAACCGGCGCCACAGGCGCAACCGGCGCTACAGGTGCAACCGGCGCTACAGGTGCAACCGGCGCCACAGGTGCAACCGGCGCTACAGGCGCAACCGGTGCAACGGGTGGTGCAGGTACTTGGACTGTGGAAGTTGACGGTGAAAATGGCAGTGAAGTGGGTGATGGTGATGTCGTTAACTTTGCTTCTGGTAAAAATATCGAGGTTGAAAAATCAGGTACTGACATTACGATCAGCACGGTTGAAGCTCCGGAATTTACCAGTGTTACAGCAGAAACCGTTAATGCAGGCACAGTGAATGCAAGCGAAGTTAAAGCGGGTGATACCACGCTGAATGACAATGGACTAACGATTGCGAATGGTCCGAGCGTCACTAAAGATGGTATTAACGCCGGTGGTAATAAAGTGATCGGCGTTGCCGCGGGCGATATTTCGGCGACGAGCACGGATGCGGTAAATGGCAGCCAGTTGTATGCAACTAACCAAAATGTTGCAACCAATACCACGAATATTGCAACCAATACCACGAATATTGCAACCAACACGGCGAATATTCAGAAAAACACTGCGACAATCAGCAAAGGCTTAAACTTCAATGCGGATACTGGTGCAGTTGTGAACCGTCAATTGGGTGATACTGTGTCGATTACCAGGGATAGCAATATTACAACCCAAACCACGGCTAATGGCGTTCAAGTCACCCTCAATAAAGAGCTGAACCTGAACAGCGTCACCACCGGTAACACCAAAGTGGATACTAAAGGCGTGACAATTAGCGGTGGCAGCAAGGGCACGGTTTCATTAACGGGCAATGGTTTGAACAACGGTGGCAACCGTATTACCGGCGTTGCAGCGGGTGTTGACGGCACTGACGCCGTGAATGTGAACCAGTTGAATGCGGCGACTAGCAACCTGAACAACCGTATCAACAAAGTTGACAGTCGCGCCAGTGCAGGTACGGCTTCTGCTATGGCGGCGGCAGGCTTGCCGCAGGCATACTTGCCGGGTCACTCCATGGTGGCGGTTGCCGGCGGCACGCACCGTGGTGAAAATGCGATTGCGCTAGGGGTTTCCCGTATCAGCGATAATGGCAAAGTGATTGTCAAATTGACCGGGGCTACCAACAGCGAAAACGACACCAGTGCCAGCATTGGCGTGGGTTATCAGTGGTAATGAAACCTGACCGCACTTTGTCTCAGTAAGTGATAAAGTGCGGTGATTTAACGGAGAAGATTAAATGAAAAATGTAGCAAAATACGTATTGCCATTGACAGCTTTAGTTTTAGCGGCTTGCGGCAATTTAAGTGATGTTAAGCAAAATGGCACAACCGACAATCCCGTTTTCCCTGAAATCGAAGACGCAAGCGTGAATTTCAGCGGCTCGCAATACGGCATTTGGCCGAACTGGGACAACGTGCGCATGATCGAAAAAGGCATGAACAAAGATCAGCTTTACTATTTGATCGGACGTCCGCACCATGCGGAAGGGTTGTTTGCGGTGCGTGAATGGGATTATGTGTTCAACTACCGTCAAAACGGCGAACACAAAATCTGTCAGTTTAAAGTCTTATTTGACACCGATATGAATGCACAATCGTTCTTCTGGAAACCGCAAGGCTGTAACAATCAATATGAATTGTCCGGTGATTTTCTGTTTGATTTTGATGCCGGCAATTTAAATGCCAACGGCAAAGCGACCCTTGACGGTGTTATCAGAAATTTAAAAGCACAGAACGCGAAAGCGGTTGAAATTTCAGGTTATACCGATCGTCTGGGATCGGACAGCTATAATCTGGCACTTTCGCAGCGTCGCGCCGATGCGGTGAAGGCTTACTTTGTGCAACAGGGCTTTGCGCCAAGTGCGGTCACGGCAATCGGGCGCGGCAAAGCAGATCAAGTGGCGGCGTGCGAAACGGAACAAGGGCAAGCCTTGCGCGACTGCTTAAAACCAAACCGCCGTGTGGTGATTTCAGCAAAATAATTTGCTGACTTGTTCAAATGTATACCGCACTTTGTTGTTAAACACAAAGTGCGGTTTTTTATGGGCGTTGATTTTTGAGGTCGTTTAACATGGCTTCACGCAAAATAGCATTCATACGGGTTTGATAGCCTTTGCCTTTTAATTTCAGCCACGCAAGAATATCCGAATCAAAACGCACTGTCACCGGGGTTTTCGTTGGTTTATAAAATTTCCCTCGCCCCGCACTTTGCCAATCAAGCGCATTTTGTTCAGGTATCTCAGTTGTGTCGATCTCGATATCTGTTTGATCAGCCAAGTTTTTCAGTTGGTTAAGCCGCTCTTTAGAAATCGAGGGCAGTGCTTCTTGTTTAAATGAGATTTTGTTCATAAATTGTTTTTTCCTTTTTTGTTGCCCTTCTCGCACTAATAATTCGGATTAGCTCCGGATTTGAATTTGAGTCGAGCGTATGTGCGACCAGAATCAGCAGACAACCTGCGACCAATCCCATCGTTTGCCAGCGGTATTCCCCATTTTCGATCCGATCTTGAATGGAAAGGTGATTCGGATCACTAAAAACATGGGCAGCTTCTTCAAATGTAATACCATGCTTTTTTATATTGGACTTTGCTTTATTTATATCCCATTCAAATAGTAATGACATGGTTTTTCCTTTTACTTAGGTATGTACTATATTGTACATACAAATAAGGAAAAGAGAAAGCATGATTTGTTGAATAACGGATTGTTAATGCACCGACTTGATTAGCAAAGTGCGGTATTTGCTATTTGCTCTACACATTCCTCCCGTCCATTCCTTGAACACGGTCTTTTGTACACGATGAGTAAGATGTCGGCAAAAGTATTGTCCGTCAATATCACTTTCGCATTAATTTTGTCAAAAGGAGTGTCAGTGAAATAGTCACCACTGATTGTCATTTATGTCATTTTGTGTGGCGGACGTGTCTGTTTTTGGTTTTCGTTTACAATTTATGTTTTTCATCATGTTGTTTTTTATTTGCGTACGGAAATTAGGGGTAAAAATGCTTTTTTTTTTTTGCTAGTTAAAATAATGAGTTACAAATTAATTGTAAGTTTTATCCGAGTTATATTGTAAATATCCGTGGGTGGTTAATAATAAAGCAAGTGAAATGCTGATGATATTAGTGTCAGGTTTTAATTGATTTTCAAAATTATTTTGTTTTTTACTTTTATTTTATTTCTAATGGAGCGTTTGGGAGACTGTATGAATAAAGTTTATCGAGTGATTTGGAATAGAACGACACAACAATGCGTAGTTGCCTCTGAATTGGCGAGCGGTTATTGTTGTAGTTCACATTCCGATTCAAATCAAACCGAGAAATCAATCCGAAAATTTAATCAAAAATTAAGCCGAACCGCACTTTTGCTGTCCGGCTTGTTTTTTGCCGGTTTCAGCCTCAGCCCGGTGGCGTCTGCGGCGGTGACTATTGATAATACGGCTAACCGCATTAGTGCAGGAGAACTGGGAAATTCCAATATCACTAATGCACTAGTTCTTGGCAATGTTACGGGAGTTGGCGGAACAAGAAAAATTATCATTGGTGAGGGGGCAGCAGCAGATAGCTGGGGCGGTTCTAACTCTATTATTATTGGTACCAATGCAGGACACGGACAAACCGCAACCCATAGTTTCACCCTTGGTGAACTTGCCGGTTTTAACGTTGCGGGCGACAGTAACTTTGCGATGGGTAAATCAGCGGGTCGTACCGTTGTTGGTAGCAACAATTTTGCCTTTGGTGAAGAAGCTGGGCAAGATATGGGAACGCATGAAAATGCAGATAAAACAGCACAAGTCGGTGGCAATAATATTTCCCTAATGCAAGGTGCAGGCAGCGGCACTAAAGGCTCATTTAATTTTGCCGCCGGTTTTCAAGCCGGACAAGGTGTAACAGGTCATTATAACTATGCGTTAGGTTCACAAGCAGGTAAAACCGTCACCGGTGATGATAACGTGGCATTAGGGGCTAAAGCAGGACAAGAAGTCAATGGTCGTTCTAACTTTGCATTTGGTAACGATGCAGGGAAAAATGTAACAGGCAGCTATAACTACGCCTTTGGTGACGGTGCAGGGCAAAATGTAAAAGGTTACACCGGACCTAATCCACAAAAACCAGATGAACCACAATCGGTTGGTGCCAATAACTTTGCTTTGGGTAAAAATGCAGGTTCAAACTTGGTGGGCAACCACAACGTTTCCATTGGTGAACTGGCAGGGAATCGTGTTGGTACAAATCATAAAACGAATGAAACCGTTGATTCCGCCGAACACAATATTGCCCTTGGTTTCAGTGCCGGGCAATATATCGCCGGGCAAGATAACTTTGCCGCCGGGGTGAATGCCGGTAGCCGTATTATCGGTGAAAGTAATATGGTGCTGGGGAAAGATGCGGGTACCGATATTGAAGGGGATTTCAATACCGCACTTGGCTTGAACGCAGGGATGAATGTCACCGGTAATTCCAATGCCGCAATCGGCGAAGAAGCAGGTAGAAATGTTATTGGCAATACCAATACCGCAATCGGTAAAAATGCCGGTAATAAAGTGACAGGTACTGATAATATCAGTGTCGGTAAAAACGCAGGCACCGACGGAACTAATGTCAGCACCCGTAACGAAAGTATCTCCATCGGTGTTGACTCTTTAGCCAGCAAAAACCAAACCGTGGCGATTGGTGCTAAAGCGAAATCCATCGCAGACAAAGCCACTGCCATTGGCAATAGTGCAGAGGCTTCAGGCACAAGTGCACTCGCCATTGGTGACAGTGCCAAAGCAGGTGCCTCACAAGGTGTGGCAATCGGTAATACTGCCAATGCTGCCGCAACAGCTGGCGTTACTAGCGGAGTGGCTATCGGCACCAAGGCGAGCGTGTTTGGCAACAGCGGTGTTGCTATCGGTCGCAACAGTGCGGCAGAAACTAACGGTATTGCTTTGGGCACGAGCGCAAATGCTAATCAAACCAACTCAATTGCAATCGGTAACACTGCGTATGCAGGTAATGAAGCGGTGCATATCGGTACGACTGCCACAAAGGGTAACTGGAGCAACAACACCGGTGCATTCCGTCGCGGTAGCACCATGATCGGTTATGAAGCCGCGACACAAGGCTTATATTCAACCGTTACCGGTAATAACAATAAAATTCTGATTAACCAACGTGCGACAACTGGCGGTTTCTTAGGACTACGTGCATTTGCCAGTCAGGGGGCATTCTCACATATTTACGGTTCGCAAAACACCGTTGGCGATACTGCCAGTACCGACACTACTAACAGCATTGCGGTGCTGGTGACCGGCTCGGGTAATACTGTGCAAAACAGTAACGGTGCCTTGGTCAGTGGTTATGGTAATACTCTCACCAATTCGGCTGACGATAAAATCGTAATGCCTATCTTTGAAGACCCTATGGATACGATGGCGCGTATATTGGCGACTAATGGCACAGAATTAGGGCAAACCGCATTAATCGGTGCTGGCAACAGCTTAGATAACGGTAAAGATACGCTAGTGATCGGTATGCACAATAGCGTGAATACCTCGAATGACTCTTCAATTACGGGTAGCAATCTGACCGTCAACAGCATTGACCGCTCTTTAGTCAGCGGTAATGACAATATTGTCCACAGCGCGACGGACGTGTTGGCAATGGGGAATGATTTAGTCTTAGGTTCTGACGGCAACCCGATCAGCGGTACGATTGTTTTAGGAAATGACATCACGCTGGCTGACGAGGCTGAAGTGAAAAATGCGGTTGCGATTGGTAATGAAACTAAGGTTGCCAGTGAGTCTATTGCGATCGGGCAGGGTGTGGAAGCCACAGGTAAACAGTCGATTTCGATTGGTTTTGGTAATAAAGTCAGTGGCAATCACTCCGGGGCAATTGGTGATCCAAGCACAATCAATACCGCTAATTCCTATTCCATCGGTAACAACAATACGTTGGCACGAATTGACGGCAACGAAAAAGGCATTTTTGCTTTTGGTAACAACATTACACAAACTACCGACAACTCTGTATTCCTAGGCAATAACGCTGCTTATGTGGCTCCAGCAGCAACAACCAAAGGTACTGATAATGCTTATAGCAGTGATACCACGGTGGTAACAGGCAAAACCTTAAACTTTGCCGGTGGTACGAATGTGGTTGGTGTGGTGAGTGTCGGCAAAGCCGATGAGACCCGTCGCATTCAAAACGTGGCACCGGGCTTGATTTCTGCAACCTCAACTGACGCAGTAAACGGCTCACAACTTTTCGCTTTAGCACAAAATATTTCTACTGCCGCCACAGGTAGCACGCTGAAATATCTGTCGGTAAATAATCCGGCAACAGATGTAGCAAATAGCAAAAATGATGGCGCAACCAAAGCCGGGGCGATTGCGATAGGGACAAAAGCGTCGGCAACTTTGGTGAATGCCTTGGCAATTGGTAACGGCGCAAAAGTAACTCCGGACGGCGGTGCGGGGACTAATGGGATAGCCATTGGTACCAATGCCTATTCCCATGTGATGACCAACGGCAATCATGAAGCGATCGTCACTTTCGGACGTACGAAAGCTAATTTGGCAGGCGGTATTGCTATCGGGCAAGATACCCACGCACGGATTTCCACCATTGATATTGGTAACCGCGATTATCGTGGTCAAATCGGTGATATTGATCTCAGCACGGCAGATTGGATATCAAACAATGTGATCACCGGCGTTGGCGCAACCACAGTGGGGGACAACTCTACCAACTCTGCTAATTTCTCCAGTATCAACGGTTCGTTTAACGTGATTTCTAAAGCGTTTGATAAACCGACCGCTAGCTGGGCTGGCAATGCTTATACAAGAGGAGCTAATGCACTACATAATGCAGGTGCAGCCATTCAAGGTTTTGGCTCCTCCATTACCGGTTCGCTCAATAGTATTGAAGCCAATGAACCGCTTACAGAAGACTTGAGCGTATTAAGTGTCGATGGAAGTGCGGTTCCTGCAACAGCTCATCCGGCTAATGGCTTAATGTATTCTGGGTTAGCATCTAGTATTGTTGGGGTGGCTAACCGCGTAAATAAGAGCAATGGCGCATTAATTTTTGGTGCGGGTAATGAGATTACCAATTCTTATTTAACACCAAATAGTTCTTTGATTATCGATTCATTTGCAACTAATTTTTCTATTTTTGGTGCAAATGTTGCCTTAGCGGTAAACCCTAATATTACGGCAGGATCAGTTAAAGAATTATCTGAAACATTAAGACAATACGTTACCGAAAACCGTTTAGGTTCAGTTGGTATTATGGGCGGTGGCAACACTGCCGATTATGCTATTCTTTCCACTATCAACGGTATCGGTAACAGCTTAAGCGGAACCGGTGGTGCAGCGTTAGATAGCACCAATACCAAATTAGAAAACGCCTTGAATGGTACGATCTTCAGTGCCTTTAACACCATTAACGGCTATGAAAACACCGCTAAAAATGTGGCACACACCGGCATTACCGGCAGCCATAATGAAGTGGAAAATGCGCTACAAACCATCTTAATAGGTAACAACCATGTGCTGAAAGGCACCACTGCAGACGCAGCAACTGGCAACATTATTCTAGGCTTTAACAGCAGTAAAGATGCTGATGATATTGCCGAAAGTGTTGATGATGTGGTGGCGATTGGTAATGACACCAAAGTGGGTGGAAATGCCGCCATCGCTATCGGTAAAGGGGCTCAAGCCTTGGCAGCAAATACCATTTCGATTGGTTTAGGCAATGTTGTCAAAGCCAAAAACTCCGGTGCGATTGGCGATCCAAACATTATCGAAACTACCAATTCTTACGCTATCGGGAATAATAATGCATTGTTGAGAGCGCCTAATGCAACAACCGATGAACTGGGTATTTTTGCCTTGGGGAACGATATTAAGGTTACAACCGATAATTCGGTATTCTTAGGCAACAAAGCAGCGTTTGTGGCAGCCGATACAACCACCAAAGGCATTGATAAGACTTATACTTCAGCAAATATCAACAAGTTAAGCTTGAACTTTGCCGGTGGCGATAATGTCGGCGGCGTGTTGAGTATCGGCAGCAGCGAACAAACCCGCCGCATTCAAAACGTCGCGCCGGGGCTGATTTCAGCGAATAGCACCGACGCAATTAATGGTAGTCAACTATTTGCGGTAATCAACAGCGGCTGGCGGTTTACGGTCGGTAATAATGGCGGCACCAGTTCAGCAAGTTATACTGACGGCGCAGCGTTTGAAACGGTTAAATTGGGCGACACGTTAAACTTTATTGCCGGGGATAATATTGATATTACTCAAGACGGCAAAGGAATCACCATTAGCGCGAAAGTGATGAAAGGTGAAAAAGGCGATACTGGGGCAACCGGCGCAACCGGACCACAAGGTCCGGCGGGTGCTGACGGTGCAACCGGCGCGACAGGTGCAACCGGCGCAACAGGTGCAACCGGCGCAACAGGTGCAACAGGCGCAACAGGTGCTACCGGCGCCACAGGCGGTACCAGCGCAGGCATAGAATGGCAGTTGGCAACGGACGGTGATACGGAAAAAGATCCAGCGCAAGCGCCAAGTGCGGTTTCCGGCGAAACGGTGACGGTGAAACACGGCGCCAACAGCAAAGTGTCTGCGGTAGCCAAAGATCAGGACGGTAATTACAGCTATGAAATTGACGTGGTCGGTCTGCCGATGGAATATCTGGACGCCAATGGCAACTCATTGACCAATGTCGGCGGTCATTTCTATAGCTCACAAACCAATGCCGACGGCACGATCACCCTGACTCCGGCAACCCCGGCGAAAGTGAAAATTGTCAGCGAAAAACCAATGGTTGTGACCAATGTTGCCGACGGCAACGTCGCGTCGGGTTCAAGCGACGCGATTAACGGCAATCAGTTGCACGGCACGGCGCAATCGGTTGCTAATGCATTGGGTGGCGGGGCAACAGTTGACGCAAACGGCAAAGTCACGGCGCCAAGTTATGTGATCACCCAAACCGACGGTAAAACCACCACGGCGAACAATGTCGGCACGGCATTGAAAGCATTGAACAACGAAGTGATCAAACCGATCACTTTCGGTGCCGACAGCGGCACGGCGTATGCGGCGACCTTGGGAAGTGCGGTTAATATTCATGGGGACGGTAAAAATATCGCGACCGAGTCTGACGGCAAAGGCAATATCAAGGTGAAAATCAGCGATACGCCGACCTTTACCAGCGTGACCGCCAACAGCTATAACGTGGGAGAGAAAACCTATATCGACGGCAACGGGATCAACGCCAACAACCAAACCATCAACAATGTTGCCGACGGTGAAATCTCGGCAACCTCGAAACAAGCGGTTAACGGTAGTCAGTTACATGCGATGAATCGAAATGTGAATAACCTGAGTAACCGAGTTGACGGCTTGGCGAAAGACATTGACGGCGTGGGTGCAACCGCAGCGGCAATGGCAAGTTTGCCGCAGGCCTACCTGCCGGGGCACTCAATGGTGGCGGTTGCCGGCGGCGCGCATAAATCGCAAAATGCGGTGGCGTTAGGGGTATCGCGTATTTCCGATAACGGTAAAGTGATTCTGAAACTGAATGCTTCTCACAACAGTCGCGGCGATTTGACCGGCGGCGTTGGCGTGGGTTATCAGTGGTAACAAATCTGACCGCACTTTGCATAAAACAGGCGAAGTGCGGTTTCTCACCGAATAATAAAATGGAGAACATGATGAAAAATATAGCAAAATATCTGTTGCCACTGGCTGCCGCAATGGCATTAGCGGGTTGTCGCCTGAGTGATGTTAAAGCCGATGGCACAACCGACAATCCGATCTTCCCTGAAATCGAAGACGCCGGTGTGAATTTCAGCGGCTCGCAATACGGCATTTGGCCGAACTGGGACAACGTGCGCATGATCGAACAAGGCATGAACAAAGATCAGCTGTATTACCTGATCGGCAGACCGCACTTTAGCGAAGGGCTGTTTGCGGTGCGCGAATGGGATTATGTGTTCAACTATCGTCAAAACGGCGAGCACAAAATCTGCCAATATAAAGTGTTGTTCGACAAAGAGATGAATGCACAATCGTTCTTTTGGAAGCCGGCAGGCTGTAACAATCAATATGAATTATCCGGTGATTTTCTGTTTGATTTTGATGCCGGCAATTTAAATGCCAACGGCAAAGCGACCCTTGACGGCGTTATCAAAAATTTAAAAGCACAGAACGTGAAAGCGGTTGAAATTTCAGGTTATACCGATCGTCTGGGATCGGACAGCTATAATCTGGCACTTTCGCAGCGTCGCGCCGATGTGGTGAAGGCTTACTTTGTGCAACAGGGCTTTGCGCCAAGTACGGTCATGGCAATCGGGCGCGGCAAAGCGGATCAAGTGGCGGTATGCGAAACGGAACAAGGGCAAGCCTTGCGCGACTGCTTAAAACCAAACCGCCGAGTGGTGATTTCAGCAAAATAATTTGCTGACTTGTTCAAATTTATACCGCACTTTGCCATTAAAACGGCAAGTGCGGTTTTTTGTCTGTTTGATTGAAAACAACATAATGTGGTCTATAATATCAACAACGTTCAATAGCCCCTAATGGAGAGAGAATGGACAAAGAATATATTCAATGGCTAAGTGCCAAAGTAGAAAATGCCAGAGCTGATGTGACGGCAAAACGGATAATGACATTAGATGACGTTAAAAATAAGTTGCGTAAACAGCGTATTGAACGTGAAAAACTGCAGTTGGTCGAAAAAACAGCGTAATGAAAGTGTATATCACTCAAACGGCTTATGATGATTTAGTGCGAATTGATGAGCAGTTGATAACTTTATTGGCGAGGTTATTGCGGATAAAATTATAGCTGAGATTTATGCTGTGATTGAATTCGCGAGCGAACAGCCTGAAATGGGAGTTAAAGGTCTAATCCCGGGCACAAGAGAACTGTTCCCCAAATTAGGCAAATATCGCGTTGTCTATGAAATTGCGGGAGATGAATTGCACGTCCTCAATATCGTACTTGCCAAACAAAAATACCCTCTAGATCACTTTTTAGCTTAACCACTTTCTAAATGGTTCCAACCGCACTTTGCTATTTAATTAAGCAAGTGCGGTTTTTTGTTTGGTCAACTCAAGCTAAATTGTCATAAAAATTGGGTCAACGTGATCGATTACTATGATAGGTAAAATAAATAACCGTCATTATCCTTATAACTATTTCACCCCCCCCCCCCCGATATATTCCAAAAAGGAATATGGGTGTTTTTTCATGATCGGAAAAAGCCTTGTTTTATCAATATTTGATGTAAAAATAAGCAATCCGAGCTGATGAATTTCAACCTTCGGTCAAGTAAGAGTGTTAACGTATCGTGATCTTTTTTATTGTGATTAATAGATTTTTTATGAAAATAAAAGTGTAAATTTATTTTGAATTTATCTAACGCTATGATTTAATTCGCGCGTCAAAATTTTGTAGTCTATTTGTAATATTGTTAAATCGAATAGAAGTAATGAAAATAATCAAAAGAGGCGAAGAAAAGTAATGAATAAAATCTATAGAGTTATTTGGAATAAAAACACACAGCAAATGGTTGTCGTGTCTGAATTGACGACAACACAAGGCAAAAGCACATCGGAATCAACCGGCAGTGCGAATCAAAGTGCGACCAATCGCCGCGGGCTGTTTTCTCATTTCATTTTTAACTTAAAGGTTTCAGTTATTGCGATTACAACGGCATTATTCGGTACGAATGCATTGGCGTATCAGGAGAACGGTAGCGGTGCGAGTGACAATGACAATAACGTGGTTATCGGTGGTGGCACGGATGTGAATCAAGCCTCAAAAGTAACGGGCGGTGGCGACAATTCGACCATCATCGGTGCAGGTGCAAAAGGCGTCGCCGCAGATAACGGACGTGCCGAAGGGGCAACCGCTATCGGCGCAGGCGCACAAGCCTCCGGCGGTGCAACTGCGTTGGGCTGGAATGCCAAAGTCTCAAATACGACCGGCGGTGTGGCTATCGGCTCGGATACCAGCGTCAGCGGCGCAAATGCAGTGGCGATGGGCTGGGCGGCGCAGTCGTATGCAGCGGCAGCGATTGCGATCGGAACACAAGCCATAGCCGATAGCGCTGTTTCACCGACCATTAATCAAGGCGCTAATATTTCGATTGGGGCACATGCTTATTCTTCAAATTTTGGTCCTGTTCAATTGATTGCTGATCGTACAAATGGCAATTCAGTAGCATTTCGCGATACAGATGAGGCTGGAACAATGATAACCGGCATGAAACCGTCTGCTGTCAGCATCGGCGAACACAGTAAAGCCTACGCCGGCAGTACCGCAGTCGGTTATAACAACCTTGCCGGGGTTGCTGGTGAAGAGGGTACAATGGCATTTGCATTTGGTAACAATAATGATGTCACCGGTTTTTATGCCACCGCACTGGGTTTGGCGAACACCTCGACTGGTACATCGGCCGTCGCCCTGGGAACGGTAAATAACGCCTCAGGCAATACGGCAATCGCCATTGGTCGTCAGGTTACGGCATCCGGCAATTATTCAACCGCACTTGGTAATGTAGCCACTGCAAGCGGCAATAATGCGTTTGCGGTCGGGCATTCTTCACAGGCAAGCGGAAACCGTGCAATTGCAATCGGTTCTTCAACCGCAACCACCAGTAATTTAGCAACGGGAACGGCAACACGGGCAACCAGCGCCGATGCCATTGCGGTCGGTACAAATTCCCGCGCCACCGGTGATGATGCGATTGCGATCGGTCAAGGAACCCGATCTGCACAAAAGAACACCACTGCAATCGGACGTGATGCACAATCACTTTCACCAAACAGTATTGCGATTGGTACAGATGCGAAAGCGCAAGGCGCAAATACCAGTGTAACTTCAATGACGGCAATCGGTCATAAAGCCTCTGCAACCGGACATCAGTCGATTGCATTGGGGACTGATGCCAGTGCAAGCGGCAGTTTTTCCGCAGCATTAGGTTTGTTGGCGAATGCTGTCGGTACGGAGTCCATTGCCCTTTCCGGTGACGCAACGGCAACACAAGCAGTCGCTTTGGGTTCCCGTTCAAGCGCAACCGTTGAAGGCGGCGTTGCCTTGGGTTCAAGCAGTGTTGCCAATCGGGCGGCGGGCTCAGCCGGTTATGATCCGCTCACATCAGCCGCCTCAACCGCAACGAATGCAACATGGCGCGCAACAACGGCAGCCGTCTCTATCGGCGGCAACGGTCAAACCCGTCAAATCACCAATTTAGCGGCAGGTTCTGCCGACACTGACGCTGTGAACGTGGCGCAATTAAAAAAATTGGCAGACAAACCGCTTACATTCTCGGGAGACAGCGGTACTGACATTCAGCGTACGTTAGGACAAACCTTAGAAGTGAACGGTGGCGCAACAGGTTCGTTGACCGATAACAATATCGGTGTCGTAAGCAATATAAATAATAATAGCTTAAACATTAAATTAGCTGAAAAGATTAATCTTGGTGTAAAAGGCAGCGTCCAAACCGGCAACACCTTAATGAATGATAATGGCGTCACCATTACCAACGGACCAAGCATGATTGTTGCCGGCATTAATGCGGGCAACAAAACAATCACTAACTTGGCCGAGGGCAAAGCCGATACCGATGCTGTGAATGTATCGCAATTAAAGAAAGTGGCACAACAGGCGGCAAAAACCGTTAACGTGGTTGACGGTAAAAATACCAGCGTGAGATCAAACACCGTTGGCGATGTCACCACGTATCAAGTGGATGCGGAAAAAGTCTTGGTTAGCGTGAAAGCCGACAGCGGCTTATTATTGGAAACCAACACCAACGAAAACGATAAAATTACCGGCTATGAATTGAGCTTAACCGAAGAAGCACAACGCTCATTGGAAAAAGCCGATGCAGCCCTGTCATCTTGGACGGCGCAAGTGAACGGTGAAACCGCTAAAACCATTGACAAAGATAAAAACAGTGTGAATTTTGTTAATGGCGATAATATTGTGATCTCCAATGAAAACGGTGATATTAAAGTTTCTACCGCTAAAGATGTTACTTTCGACAGCTTGACCGCAGGGGGCAATGTAGCAATCAACAAAGATGGTATCGACGCCGGTAATAAAGCGATAACTAACGTCGCCAGCGGAGGCAACGATGTCAACAATGCTGCCAATATCGGTGATGTGCAAAGTGCGGTTGCAGCGGCAAAAACCCATTTCTACAGTGTGAACAGCACTGACAAAACCGCCGGTAACTACGATAATAAAGGGGCGACCGGCACGGACGCCTTGGCGGCTGGTGTGGCGGCGAGCGCAACAGGCAATTATGCAACTGCGGTTGGTGCAGGTGCGCAGGCGACGAATGATTCGTCTACCGCAGTGGGTAATAATGCTAAAGCGCAGCATAGAAATACTCTGGCGTTAGGGAATACATCAACTGCCAGCGGTGCTAATTCGGTAGCCGCAGGTTATGCTTCGGGTGCAACCGCCACCAACTCTGTCGCAGTCGGTAGTAGTGCCAAAGCAGCAGGTGCTGCGTCGATTGCACTGGGAAATTCCGCCAGTGCAACCGGCACTAACGCCATTGCCATGGGGAGCAACAGTACGACCGGCGGAACGAGTGCAATCGCGATCGGTGAAGCGTCTAATGCTGCTATACGTGGTGTTGCGATTGGTGAGAAAGCAAGCAGTAATGCTTCTTCGGTCGCTATCGGTGAGAATGCTAAGGCAGCGGTAACCGCCGGCGATGTTGCCATTGGTCAAAACTCGACAACGATCGCGGCTACACAAGTGAGCAGCGCCACCGTCAACGGTATCAATTATAGCGGTTTTGCCGGTAATGCACCTAAAAATGCATTCAGTGTCGGCAGCGTCGGCGCAGAACGTCAAATTCAAAATGTGGCGGCAGGTCGTATCACGGCGACGTCAACGGACGCGATCAACGGTAGCCAGTTATATGCAGTTGCGGAAGTGGCGGGCAAAGGCTGGAATATTCAAGCTAACAGCGGCACGTCATCAAAAGTGGCGCCGGGCGATACGGTGAATTTTGTGAATGGCAGCGGCACGACTGCGGCGGTGAACACTGCGAATGGCACTTCAACCGTCAGTTATGCGGTGAATAAATCGGGTTTCACCGTAGCGGATAATGGCGATGTCAGTGCACAAAATGCAGGTGATAATTTTGCGACGGCAACGGATGTGGCAAATGCGATTAACTCGGCAAACAAAACCACTGTGGTGCAAGCAGGCAATAATGTCACGGTAAATGATCCAGTGGTCAACGGCACGGTAACTACTTATACCGTCAATGCTGATGGCACAAGTGTCTCCGCAGGAAGTGCGGTTCAAGTGACCAAAGGCGAGAAAGATAGCACTACGAATATGACGGATTACGCAGTTGATTTAACTGACGCCACTAAAGCAGACATCAAAAAAGGTGTTGAAGCTGCAACTGATATTGCAGACAAAGGCTTGACCTTTACCGGCGACAACAATAGCAAAACCGACGTTAAAAAGCTGGGTGAAACAGTGGCAGTGACAGGTGATGAGAATATTACCTCAACTGCCAGCGCGACAGGTATTGCCTTGGCGCTAAGCAAAAACCTGACGGTTGACAGCGTGAAAACCGGCAACACCACTGTGAATAATGACGGAATTACCATTGCTAATGGTACAAATCCGGTGAGTTTGACTAATACCGGCTTAAACAACGGTGGCAACACCATCACCAATGTGGCTGAAGGTGTGAACGACACAGACGCAGTGAACAAGTCGCAGTTGGATACCGTTGAAACTAAAGCGGACAATAACACAACCGATATTGCTAATTTGCAAAATCAAACGTGGAAACTACAAGCGAATAGCGATGAAGCAAGTGCGGTTAAAGCTAACGATACGGTGCAGTTTATTAACGGTGAGAATATCGATATCAGCCGTGACGGTAACAACATTACCATTGCCACGGCAAAAGAAGTGAGCTTTGATAAAGCCACTGTCGGCACCGGTGCGAACCAAGTGGTGTTGGACGACAAAGGTGTGAATGTTGGCGGCAAAACTTACATCAGCAAAGACGGCATTAATGCGAATAGCCAAGTTATCAGCAATGTTGCCAGTGGCGGTGATGTGACCGGCAATGCGGCGAACATCGGCGATGTACAAAAAGCGGCGGCGGCAGCGAAAAGTGAGGTCAAAGCCGGTACGAATGTGGCGTCAGTGACATCAGAAACCGGTGCGGATAAACAAACGGTTTATACCGTGAATGCCGACGGCGCTAGTGTTTCTGCGGCAGAAGGAAGTGCGGTCAGTGTGACTAAAGCCGAGAAAAACAGCAGCACCAACATCACTGATTATGCGCTGGACTTAACCCAAACCACCAAAGATAACATCAAAAAAGGCGTTGACGCCAAAGAGGCAGTTGACAGCAAAGGCTTAACCTTTACTGGCGACAGTGGCAGCACCGATGAAAAACTGTTGGGCAGCCAAGTTGCAGTTAATGGCGATAACAATATCACTACCACGGCAAGCGCAGATGGGGTGAAAATTGCACTAAACAAAGCATTGAACGTGGATAGCGTTACCGCAGGGAATACTACGCTTAATAATGATGGCGTGACAATCACGGGTGGAACCAATAATGTCAGTTTGACTAACACCGGGTTAAATAACGGTGGCAATCAGATTACGAATGTTGCCAGTGGCGGTGATGTGACCGGCAATGCGGCGAACATCGGCGATGTACAAAAAGCGGCGGCGGCAGCGAAAAGTGAGGTCAAAGCCGGCACTAACGTTGCTTCAGTGGAGGAGAGCAAGGGTGATAACAATCAAACCGTTTACACTGTCAATGCAAATGGCGCCAAAACTTCAGCCGGTTCAAGTGCGGTTACAGTAACATCCGCTACGCCGGATACGAATAATGTAACCGACTATAAAGTGGATCTGTCAGACGCGAGCAAAGAAAGCCTGACTAAAGCCGATAGCGCACTTCAATCTTGGACGGCGCAAGTGAACGGTGCGGAAGCGAAAGTGGTGAATAAAGATAACGCGAACGTCAATTTTGTGAATGGCGGCAATATTGAAATCACTGCCGAAGCAGACGGCGATATCAAAGTCTCGACGGCAAAAGAGGTTAGCTTTGACAGTGTGACCCTTAATAAGGGTGGAAATGTTGCCGAAGGCAGCAAAAGTGCGGTCAACGGAGGTGATGTTTATCGCGCGATTCAAAATAGCGAATCCCAATTCCAAGGGGATAACGATACTGTGATTAAGCGTAAACCGACGGAAGTGTTGCGTATCACCGGCGGAGCAACAGGCGACACCACGGCGAATAATATCAAAACGGTAGGGAATGCCGACGGCTCTATTGCGATTCAATTGGCGAAAAACCTTACCGGGTTGAGCAGTATTGCGACGGAAACAATCAAAGTCGGCGATAAAGTTGAAATCAATAAAGACGGTATCAACGCAGGCGGCACAACGATTAGCAATGTTGCCAGTGGTGGTACGAATGCCAATAATGCGGCGAATATCGGTGATGTGCAAAAAGCGGCGGCGGCAGCGAAAACTGAAGTTAGCCAGGGAACAAATGTGGCTTCTGTCGTGAAAACCGAAGGGACGGACGGGCAAAGTGTCTATACCGTGAATGCCGACGGCGCCAGTGTTTCGGCAACGGAGGAAAGTGCGGTTAAAGTCACGAAAGGGGCGAAAGATAACACCACAAATGTGACGGATTACGCACTGGATTTAACCGATGAGACGAAAGCGGAGATTAAGAAAGGTGCTGAGGCAGCGAACGATATTGCCAACAAAGGCTTAACGTTTACGGCGGATAACAATACCACGACCGGCGTTAAAAAATTGGGTGAAACGGTTGCAATAACTGGTGATGACAATATTACGACAACCGCCAGCGTAACGGGCATTGCTTTGGCATTAAACCCAAATTTAAATGTCACCAGCGTCACTACGGGCAATACCACAATGAGTACTGACGGTGTGACCATTAATGCGCCAACCGCAGATAACCCAACGAACACGGTTAGCCTGACGAATAGTGGCTTAAACAACGGTGGCAATAAAATCACCAATATTGCCGATGGTACAGAGGCAAATGATGCGGTAAACAAATCGCAGTTGGACGAGTTGGCGAAAAACATCGCAGCCGGTGAGAAAAGTGCGGTTGTCAAACAAGGCAACAACACCACTGTTACGTCAACCGTTGATGGCAACGTGACGACTTATACTGTGAATGCCGAAAAATCAACGGTTTCCGCAGCAGATAGCGGCGGTTTAGTGGCAACGCCAACGGAAGACAAAGCAAACAATGTGACTGACTATGCGATCAGTTTGTCACAAGCGACTAAAGATAGTTTGACCAAGGCAGACGGTGCGCTTCAATCATGGACGGCGAAAGTCAACGGCAACGATGTGAAAACGGTGGATCAGAAAGATAACAGCGTGAACTTTGTCAACGGTGACAATATCGTGGTTTCTAACGAGAACGGCGATATTAAAGTCTCGACGGCAAAAGATTTGACGGTGGATAGTGTGACTAGCGGTGATACCAAAGTGAATAGCGACGGTATTACGATTGCCAATGGTGAAAATCCGGTGAGTTTGACCAGCAGTGGTTTAAACAACGGCAATAACAAAATTACCAATGTGGCTGACGGTGCGGTTGCCGCCGACAGCAAAGAGGCGGTGAATGGCGGTCAGTTGTTTGCCACCAATCAAAATGTAACGACCAATGCGAATAACATCACTAACTTGCAAAATCAAACCTGGAAGCTACAAGCCAATGGCGATGAAGCAAGTGCGGTTAAAGCCAGTGATACCGTGCGGTTTGTTGATGGCGACAATATTAACATCACCCGTGACGGCAATAATATTACTGTCGCAACGGTGGCGGCGCCAACCTTTAGCGATGTTAAAGCAACGAGCGTTACCGCAGGGAATACTGCGCTTAATAATGATGGCGTGACGATCAATGGCGGTGCAAATAATCCGGTGAGTTTAACCAATAACGGATTAAACAACGGCGGCAATACCATTACTCATGTCGCGAACGGAGAAAACCCTACCGATGCGGTTAACAAGCAACAATTAGACGCGGTTGAAACGGCTGCCGGTAACAAATTAGGCGACTTTACCGTCGGCGCAGACGCACAAGCCAAAGCGGACGGTATTGTGATCAATAATGACAGTAAGCGTTTTGATGTGGTTGGGCACAACGGCGTAGAAACCGCAGTTAGTGATAAGCAAATTACGGTAGGTTTAAATGCGGAAACCCAAGCAAGCCTGAAAAATGCCGACAGCGCACTTCAATCTTGGACGGCGCAAGTGAACGGCACGGCTGTGAAAACGGTGGATCAAAAAAATAACAGTGTGAACTTTGTCAATGGTGACAATATCGTGGTTTCCAACGAGAACGGCAATATTAAAGTCTCGACGGCAAAAGAGGTTGCGTTTGACAGTGTGACCATTAATCATGGCGGAAGTGTAACCGAAGGCAGCAAAAGTGCGGTCAACGGCGGCGATGTTTATAATGCGATCCAAAACAACACCGCCCAATTTAAAGGGGATAACGACACCATTATCACGCGTAAACCGGCTGAAGTGTTGAGCATTACCGGTGGTGCGACCGATGAAACCACGGCGAACAACATCAAAACCATCGGCAGCGCAGACGGCTCAATTGCGATTCAGTTGGCGAAAAACCTGACGGATTTGGCGAATATTGCTACCGAAGCGCTGAAAGTTGGCGATAAAGTTGCAATCGATAAAAACGGTATCAACGCAGGCGGCACAACGATTAGCAATGTGGCTGACGCTGTGAACGGCAAAGACGCGGTCAACAAAGACCAGTTAGACGCCTTGGCGAAAAACATCGCAGATAACGAGAAAAGTGCGGTGGTTGAAGCCGGTAAAAATGTCACGGTTGATAACAGCACCAGTGCTGACGGCAAGGTTACCACTTACACCGTAAATGCAGAAAAAACCACGGTATCCGAAGGTAACGGGATTACGGTGACTGCCGGCGAAAAAGATGATAACGGCGTAACCGATTATAAAATTGCGTTAGACAAAGACATCACTATCGGTAACGATGACGAAGCCGGTGCATTGGCAATCAAAGGTGCCGATGGCAAAGACGGTATCAGCCTGAACGGCGCCGACGGCACCATCGGCTTGAACGGCAAAGACGGTGCAACGGCGACTATCGGGGTGAAAGACGGCAAACCGGGTCTAAACGGCGCAGACGGTACAACCCAACCGCGCTTAACGGTTGGCGGAAACGAGATCGCGACATTGAATGACGGTTTGAAATTTAAAGGCGATGTCGGCGAGGTGATCCCGAAAGCCTTAAACCAAACCTTAACCATTAAGGGCAATGTTGCGGAAGAGGCGGAAGTAACCGATAAAAATATCCGTGTGGATAATGAAAACGGTGATCTGGTGCTGAAAATGGCACGTAATCTGCAAAATCTCAGCAGTGCGACTTTTGTGGATAATGATGGTTTTAGCAATGTTATCAATGCGAAAGGTATGACAATTGCTTCTGCAAATCCGAATAAAGCACCGGTAAGTTTAACTGAAAACGGCTTAGATAACGGTGGTAATCGAATTCAGAATGTTGCGAATGCGGTGAATGATAGTGATGCCGTGAATTTAGGTCAGTTGACTGACGCCATTATTGATAGCGTTGCTTATGGTCGAGTAGTCGTTAAAGCCGGCGAAAATACGAATGTGAAAACAGAAGGTGAGCGTCTTAATGGTGGTGCAACTTATACCGTTAATGCGGATAAGAGCGTGGTTACTGCAGAAAATGGCGGTTCAATTACGGTCACACCAACAGAAGTTACGAATGCCGATGGTGTTAAAACGACCACGTTTGCAGTGAAGCTGAATGATGACATTAGTGTGAACAGCGTTACCGCCGGTGATAACGTGAAGTTAGATACCACAGGTTTAACCGTTGGTGATGTGAAGATTAGCACCGACGGTATTAATGCCGGTGACAAACAAATCACGAATGTAGCAAACGGCAATGTCGCAAAAGACAGCAAAGATGCGGTTAATGGCGGTCAGTTGTTTAATCAAGCCGAGGGGGTGAAAAATCTTATCGGCGGAGCAACCACTTATGATGCCGCAACCGGTACTTATACCAATAACAATATTGGCGGTACGGGGCAAAACACGATTGACGCTGCGATTAAAGCGGCTAACGATCAAGCCAATGCTGCGGCAGAACAAGCCGGAAAAGGCTGGAATTTATCGGTCAATAACGGTGTTAATGCAGGGAATATCGCACCGGCAGCTACGGTAGATCTGAACAATAGCGATAAGAATATTGTGATCAGCAAAGCCGACAACAATGTAACCTTTGATCTGGCGAAAGAGCTTACGCTCGATAGCGTGAGCATTAATAAACCGTCTGAAGTAAGCGCTGGCAGCAACAATGTGGCGACCACAGGGCAGCTGCATAATACCGCCAACGCGGTTGCGACGGCATTGGGCGGTGGTTCGACAGTGGATGCCAACGGGAACGTGACGGCACCGACTTATACTATCACTAAAACCGATGGTTCGACGGTGACAGCCAATAGCGTCGGCGGTGCGTTGAATTATTTTAACCGTGAAGTGGTGAAACCGATCACATTTGCCGGTGATGAAGGCAGTTATGAAGCCAAGTTGGGTAATACGGTGAATGTGAAAGGCGGTAATAATATTAAGACCGCAGTGAGTGGCAACACCTTGACAATTAGCATGACGGATACGCCGGAATTTACCAGTATCACCACGGGTAATACCACCATGTCGACAGCGGGTATTCGGGTGAAAGGCGGTGCAAACGGTGATGTATCCTTAACCGCAAACGGTTTGAACAATGGCGGCAACCGCATTACCAATATTGCTGACGGTGTTGAAAATAACGACGCGGCGACGGTTGGTCAGGTGAAATCAATGGGTAACGCCTTGAACGGTCGTATTAATGAAGTTGACGGCAGAGCCCGTGCCGGTATTGCCGGTGCCTTGGCGACCGCCGGTTTGTATCAAGCCTATCTGCCGGGTCACTCAATGGTGGCAGTTGGCGCGGGGACTTTCCGGGGTGAGAATGCGTTGGCAATCGGGGTGTCGCGTGTTTCCGACAACGGTAAAATCGGGGTTAAACTGAGCGGAATGTCAACCAGCCAAGGTGATGTCGGCGGTTCGGTCAGCGTGGGTTATCAGTGGTAGTAAAATAATAGGGGCGGATTCGCCCCTATAACAATAAGGATGAGAATAATGAAAAACACAATAAAAAAAGCATTTCCGTTGGCGGCGGCATTTTTATTAGCCGCTTGCGGGAATTTAAGCGATGTCAAACAAGACGGCACAACCGATAATCCGATCTTTCCTGAAATTGAAGACGCCGGCGTGAATTTCAGCGGCTCGCAATACGGCATTTGGCCGAATTGGGACAACGTGCGCATGATCGAAAAAGGGATGAACAAAGATCAGCTGTATTACCTGATTGGCAGACCGCACTATGCGGAAGGGCTGTTTGCGGTGCGCGAATGGGATTATGTGTTTAACTACCGTCAAAACGGCGAGCACAAAATCTGCCAATATAAGGTGTTGTTCGACAAAGAGATGAACGCACAATCATTCTTCTGGAAACCGCAAGGCTGTAACAATCAATATGAATTATCCGGTGATTTTCTGTTTGATTTTGATGCGGGTAATTTAAATGCCAACGGCAAAGCGACCCTTGACGGCGTTATCAAAAATTTAAAAGCACAGAACGTGAAAGCGGTTGAAATTTCAGGTTATACCGATCGTCTGGGATCGGACAGCTATAATCTGGCACTTTCACAGCGTCGCGCCGATGTGGTGAAAGCCTACTTCGTACAAAACGGTTTCGCGCCAAGTGCGGTCACGGCAATCGGGCGCGGCAAAGCGGATCAAGTAGCGGCGTGCGAAGCGGAACAAGGGAAAGCCTTGCGCGACTGCTTAAAACCAAACCGCCGCGTAGTCATTTCGGCAATAAAATAAGCCGCAATTCAAAAGATAAGCCGTGTTGATTAACACGGTTTTTTTATTTCCATCCCTCCGCATGTGGAGGGAGAGAAAGGATCTGAAACATAGACGTTGTTATCGGTTTGAACCGTGTTGATTAACACGGCTTTTTTTATTTCTCTCCCTCCGCATGCGGAGGGAGTACCATTTTTCGAAAGAAAAATGGGGAGGGAAAGGCTCGTTTTTTGCGTTTATAATGTGGTTAAATAGTTGATAATGGCGGTGCCGGTTGTATTATTTTGCGGAGATAGATTTTCGTTTAGTGTGCTTAATAATTTTTGTACCTCAGAATTTGAATCTTGCGCTGCTTGTCGTTGATAAAATTTTAAATTATTAATGGTGATATCTCTGATATGTGGCTCGGGATTGGAGAATAAGATTTTTTTACAGCAGTCATAGCCTAATTTAAAATCATCTACGTAATAAGCACTAATCGACAATTCAAAATCGATCCAAAAATCATGCACGGATTTTTTAACGAATAAAATATCATTCTGTGGAAATGGAATGTTTTTGGCAATTAACCCAAGTTGATAGGCTAATTTACATTTCCCTTGGATACGTAATAAACGCACTGCATTATATAAACATTCGATCCGCTTCGGATTATAATCATACCCTTCTAGCCAAGTATAAATGGCAGTTTGATAAGCATGATTTTTTTCGTAACAAATACCGAGATTTTCATAAGAACAGGTGACTTCCTCGATCCAACCGCCCAGATTGATCCGTTGCTGATACCATTCGATGGCTTTGTCATATTGTTCCGCATCACGGTAAGATTGAGCGCAGTAAAAGGCATATCGCGCTTTTAAATCCTCATCGTCGGGTTGCTGATAAGCCGTCTCTAACAACTTAGCATCTTTCAGATATTTATTCGGATCTTGGCTGCGATTGCCAAAGCGCCCGGAAATAATATGGTAGTCGCCATTAATAAACGCTTTTGAAGGATTTTGTTGTTTGGATTCCAAAAATTCGTGTAACACGCTACGCCAAAAAAATTGCCGATTATTTTTAATTAGCAATGGGCGTTGATAATCAGTCCCCTGATTGGACATTAAAAAATAATAACTGTCGGCGGTTAAGTCCGGTAAAGTAAATGTGCCCGTAAAACGATCATCGGCATCAAAAATAAAAACATAATCGGCTTTGCCTTGGCATTGTTCTAATGCCAAATTACGGTTATATGAAAAATTAACCCAAGCATGATGGTAAATTTCACCCGGAATGTTATGCTGAGCAAAAAAATCCGTAATAATTTCGACGGTGCGATCGGAAGAGCCGGTGTCGGAAATAACCCAATAATCAAGATCAATATGCTGAATAATATTGCTTAATGTATCCTGAATAATATTCGCTTCATCTTTGACAATCATATTTAGACAGATTGTTTTTTTCATGCTCCTTCCTTAACGCTAACGCAGCTCGAATAATAAATTATCTTACCCCAATCCCATATACACATCAAAACGATGGTTTTTGGTTTTCTGGCTGAAGTGCGGTTTTTGTTCGGCTAGGAACGGGGCGTAGTCGGGGCGTTTTACGACTACGCGCTTGTGCGCCAATTGCAGTGCCGGGGCGAGCAGTTGATCGGCGTCTAAATCGGCGCCGACTAAATGCTGAAAAATCCGCATTTCTTTTTTAACCAAGGCGCTTTTTTGTTTATGCGGATACATCGGATCGAGATAAATCACATCGGCGCTATCTGCGGCAGGCGAAAGTGCGGTCAGGCTGTTGATTGGCAGTAAGCGCATGTTTTGTTGCAGCCAACTGCCGATTTCCGCATTTTGGTAGCCGCGCCGTAAGCCGTCTTGCAGCAATGCAAAGACCACCGGATGGCGCTCGATTAACCGCACTTGGCAGCCGATTGCCGCCAGCACAAAGGCGTCGCGCCCCAGTCCGGCAGTAGCGTCAATCACCGTTGGCAAAAAACCTTGTTTAATCCCTACGGCTTTGGCGACCGCTTCGCCGCGTCCGCCGCCGAATTTGCGCCGATGTGCCATTGCGCCGTTGATGAAATCCACCGCCACCGCTCCCAGCTTCGGCTCGTCCAGTTTGCGCAATTCCAGCCGTTCGGCGGTTTGCACTAAGGCTAAAATTGCCGCAGGATCATGCGTTAAATGTAAAGTGGAGCAAGTGCGGTCAAACTCGGCTTGTTTGGTTGCGTCTTCGCACAATAGTTGAATGCCCATCAGATCTTAACCAACCAAACCGCACTTTCCATATGTTCGGTGTAAGGAAACTGATCAAACAACGCCGCCCGTTTAATGCGGTGCGTTTGGCACAGGGTTTGCAAATTGCCGCACAGGGTATGCGGATTGCAGGAAATATACAAAATGCGCGGATATTGCCGCACCATGTTCACCGTCTCTTCGTCCAATCCGGCGCGCGGCGGATCGACCAACACGGTTTCGCACTGATAAGCGCTGAGGTCAATCCCTTGCAAACGGTTGAATTGGCGCACGCCGTTAATCGCTTGGGTGAAGTCTTCCGCCGACATGCGGATAATTTGCAGGTTGTCGATACGGTTTTCGGCAATATTGAACTGAGCTGCCGCCACCGACGGTTTGGCGATTTCAGTCGCCAGCACCTTGCGGAAATTTTGCGCCAGCGCCACGGAAAAGTTGCCGTTGCCGCAATAAAGCTCCAGCAAATCGCCCTGACTGCCTTGCGTGCAGGAAAGCGCCCACTCAATCATTTTCACGTTAATGCCGGCGTTCGGCTGGGTGAAGCTGTTTTCCACTTGGCGATAGGTGTAATCACGCCCGTTGATGGTCAGTACTTCATCAATATAGTCTTGTTCCAAGCAGATTTTCTGCTTGCTGGCGCGCCCGATCAGTTGCAGATCAAAACCTTGCCGTTGCAGGGTTTGGCGCAAAATTTGCGCTTGTTGTTGCCATTCTTCGTCCAATTGGCGGTGATACAACAGGCTGACGATAATTTTTTCGCTTCGGGTGCTGAGATAATCAATCTGAAACAGTTTGTGCGCCAAGTGCGGTTGCCGTTGTAGCAGCGGAATAATCGCCGCCATCATGCGGTTAATCAAACGGCTGGCGACCGGGAATTGATCGACCCGATAACGCTGTTTGGTTTGCGGATCGAACATAATATGGTACAGCTCGCCTTTATTGTCAGTACGAAAGTCGTGCCAAATGCGAAATTCGGCGCGCATACGATAATGTTCAGGCTCGGAAGCAAACACCTCCAGCGCAGGGGCAGAAAACGGCGCAAGTAATTCAGCGAGTTTATGTTGTTTATCGGCTAATAGTCGGGGATATTGCGCAATCGCTAAGGTTTGATTCGGCATACGGTCGTTTATTGGTTTTCGGGCTAGATAGAATGGCGTTAGTGTAACATTTTTTGCCGTTAAGCTGAATAAAAGTGCGGTTTTCTGTTGCGGAATAACTCACGCCGGCGCACCTTGCGCGCGCCAACGGATAATGGAGCGACGAGATTAGTCGTTGTTGCCGTAGTCGTCAACCGTATCGGCTGCGGCTAAACCGGACAGGGTATAAACCCGTTTTACGCTGGAAATGCGCGCACGGTATTTGCACCAGGTTTTTTCAAAAAAGGTTTCAGGTTGGCGTTCATTGCGGCAAACCGCGACAAATTGCTCTTCTTCGGCATTGATCGGCGCACGGTTGCCCAACTCCAACTCGATAAACGCTTGCCCGTGTTTTTCCAAGGTGTCGGATTCGCGAATGGTGTAATCACCGTGACGGGAAAACCCGCGCGGGTAGTTTTTATCATCAAAAAAACGGCGGGTTACGCTAAAACTGTCAGCCATAATAGTTCCTCTATAGTACGAAAGATAAGTCGGCAAGCATTAAACCAATTCATAAAAATAAGTCAACTTTTTTTTGTGATATGGCTGAAATTTATGTGTATTGATACTGAGTAGAAGAACTGCAGACGTCAGAAAAAGTCATCTTGCGATAACCCGTTTTGTCGGAGATAGTCAATTGCGGATAAAATCGTTTCTGCCTGCGTATCGTCACATAACAGGGCGGAGCGACCAAACTGGAATGCAGTGATCACAGGCTTATTTTGTACAATGGAAAAATAGCAATTAATATGCTGTTTTTTAACCACTTTAACTAAATTAGCATTGACCGTACGAGAGCGCGAATAATTTTTTCTTGGATTCTGGTACGAATTTCGAGTTGTGTATCTAGACTTAAAACCTGATAAAAAATAAATGCGAGAAAGGTATTTTTGAATTCTAACATTCAGTTAATCTCTTTCTGAGTTCATTGGCAGATTGAATTTTCCCTTGCCAGAGATCGTTGCCAAGATGTGTCATTTTTTCAGTATCAGCTTCGGCTTCAAGCTGAAAAGTGCCATTGCGAATTTCTTCATCTATTTTGATAAAATGTGCTTTGGCATATTCAGGTAATTCGTTAAACCAATCTTCCTGTTCGGCATTTGCCAGATCTTTTTCTATTAAGGCAATAACGTATTCGCGCATGGTTTGACCTGTGACGGCAAGGCGGGTTTTAACCGATTTTTTGAGATTGATCGGGAAATCCAGAGTCGTTTTTACAGTTTGTAACGGCATCATTAGATTCCTCTCTAAGTATAAAAGTATATTTATACATGCCATGCTATAGAATTTTACGGAAGGTTTAAAGCGGTAAAAAACGCCTGTTAAATGCTTCAACAGGCGTCCTCTTATCACACGGAATTATTGATTCAACAAATACAACACCGTATCGGTATAGTTTTCCACGAATTGCGCTACGCTTTTGGAATCGCTGAAGCCGCCGGTTTCGATTTGTTTGTTGCCGTTGACGAAGAATGCCGGCACGCCGCGCACTTGGTATTGTTCAAGGGCTTTCACTTGTTTATTGACCAAGCCGTTGACGGCGAAGCTGTTAATGCCGTTATCGAATTGTTCGGCGCTTATGCCTTTATCCAAAAAGATTTTGCGAATGTCGGACATTGAGCCGATTTTGTTGGCTTGAGCCGCTTCGAACAGTGCGTTTTCGACCAAATCGGTGGTGTTGGTCGCCATTGCCAATGCCCAAGCGCGGGTTAAATCTTCAGAGGCGCGTCCCAAGAAATTGACGTGATATTTCACGAATTGTGTGCCTTGCGGCATTTTTTCTTGAATGGCTTGCGGGATTTTGTATTCCAATTGGAAATTGGCACAATGCGGGCAGTAAAATGAGAAAAACTCGATCACTTCTTTATCGACCGTTGCCGGTTGGTTAATGGTGATAAATTGTTTGCCTTCCTGAGGAATGAAATCCGCCGCTTGTGCTGCGTTAACACTGAATAATGCCGCCAAAAGTAAAAATAGTTTTTTCATAAATATCCTTGATAAGAGTTAGTTATTTAATAATGCCGCGTGCTTTTAACAGCGCGGTTTTGAAATCGTCTTCATAATCTTTTTTAATGCCCGGAATCGGCTCGTGTTTGTCGGCGCCGCGCATTTTCAGGTGATAAATAATCACTTCATCGCTGAGTTCGGCAATAGGTTTGTCGAACCCTGCTTCGACCGCAATTTTTTGTAAAAATTCCATTAAGCTCAAATCGGGCTCTTGCGACCAGTGCGGCCGGATCAGTTCCAGCACTTCATTTAAACGATGACATTTCATAATTTGCTTAACCTTTGTTTCATTTTCAATTTGTGCGATGATAGCAAAGAAAAGCGGAATTGCAACAGAGAGAACAGATGAAAACACAACCAATCAGTGCGGTGATTTTATGCGGCGGCTTGTCGCGGCGGATGCAGGGGGCGGACAAAGGCTTGCAATTATTGCAGGGGAAACCGCTCTTTTCGCACGTGAGGGCCCGCTTACAATCACAAGTGGGGCAGATCTTGATTAACGCCAACCGCCATCAGCAACATTATGCCAAGTGCGGTTTGCCGGTGTTTATGGATGAGTTGGACGGTTTTCTCGGGCCGTTGAGCGGGATGTTGAGCGGTTTGAAACACAGTGCGCACGATTGGGTGCTGTTTGTGCCGTGCGACGCGCCGTTTCTGCCGCTGGATTTGGCACAACGTTTGTTAAGTGCGGTTTCGGCACCAGGTTTAGATCTTGCCTACGCCAGTGACGGCGAACGGGAGCACCCGACATTTGCACTGTTGCATAAGCGGGTGATCGCCGATCTACAGAATTATTTGCAACACGGCGGGCGTAAGGTGCGCGACTTTATGCAGCAGCAACGGTATGCCGTGGTGGATTTCAGCGATCAGCCGCAGGCGTTTGCCAACTTCAATTATTTGCAACAATTGGATGAACTCAACCGCCACCGAGCGAGCAGCGGCATTCCGATGTTGGGGATTAGCGGCTACAGCGGCAGCGGTAAAACCACATTATTGGAAAAATTATTACCGCAGTTGCAACAAAAAGGGCTGCGGGTGGCGGTGATTAAACACACCCACCACGATGTGACCACCGATAAAGCCGGCAAAGACAGCTGGCGAATGACCCAAGCCGGTGCCACGCAAGTGGCGGTGGCGTGCGATCAACGTTGGGCGGTGATGAGTGAAAATCGTGATCAAAGTGCGGTTTCGCTAAGCTATTTGGCGCAACAGCTTGATTCGAATCGCAGTGATTTGGTGTTGGTCGAAGGGTTCAAACACGAACCGCTCCCCAAAATTTTGCTCCACCGTCAAGGCATGACAAAGCCGTTGCCGGAAATGGATTCGTTGGTGTTGGCGTTGGCAACCGATTATCCTGTGCAGACAGCGGAACATATCGCCCATTTGGATTTGAATGATATTGCAATGATTGCCGATTTTATCTATCACTGGCAGCAACAAACAGGAAAAGTGCGCTATGGGTAAAAGCTATCAAGGCTTGGCTTGGGTGGCGTCAACCGCACTTTTTATGCAAACCCTCGACGCGACGATTTTAAACACCGCTTTACCGGCAATTGCCGCGGATCTGAATGAAGCACCGTTGGAAATGCAGTTGGCGGTGATTAGTTATGCCTTGACGGTGGCGTTGCTGATTCCGCTCAGTGGTTGGCTGGCGGATCGTTTCGGCACTTTACGTGTGTTTCGGCTGGCGATTGTGCTGTTTATTCTCGGATCGGTTTTTTGCTCGCTGGCGATCAGTTTGGATACTTTGATTCTGGCGCGGATCGTACAAGGTGCCGGCGGTGCGTTGATGATGCCGACCGCGCGCTTGGCGATCATCAAAAGCGTGCCGCGCCATGAAATTATTTCCGCATTGAATATGATGGTGATGGCGGGCTTAATCGGTCCGATTGTCGGTCCGATTCTCGGTGGCTGGTTGGTGACTTATGCCAGTTGGCATTGGATCTTTCTAATGAATATTCCGATCGGCGTATTGGGCTTTTTATTATGCGGATATTTTATGCCGAATCTGACTGCCGCGGTAAAGCGGTTTGATTGGATAGGCTTTTTCTTATTCGGCGGCGCATTGGTCGGGATTACGCTCGGCATGGATATGATTGGCAACCGTACGTTTGATTTGTCGTCGGCTGTGATTGTGCTGCTGATCGGTTTCGGCTTATTTCTATTCTATTTTTATTATGCGCGTAAGGTGAAAAATCCGTTGCTCGGCTTTTCCCTGTTTCAATACCGCACCTTCAATATCGGCACGCAAGTCAATTTGGTTTTGCGGGTGTGCGGTTCGGGCGCGCCGTTTTTGCTGCCGCTGATGTTGCAGGTGGCATACGGTTATCCGGCGGATGTTGCCGGTTGGCTGTTGGCGCCGATTGCGGTGAGCTCGATTATCTGTAAGCCTTTTTTACGTCCGTTATTGATTCGTTTCAGTTATAAGCGGGTGCTGCTCGGCGCCACGTTATTACTATGCGCCAGTTTGATTACCTTTGGATTAATGCAAAAAAGTTGGGGCATTTGGGGCTTGTTACCGCCGTTAGTGCTATACGGCGCGGCAATGTCGACGTTATTCACCGCGACCAATACCTTAACCATTAGCGAGTTTTCACAACAAAATAACAGTGAAGGCAGCACGTTGCTGAGTGTGACCCAACAGGTCGGTTTGGGGCTCGGCATTGCTTTTGCCGCGGTGATTTTAAATATTTATCTGGAGGCTTTGGATAAAAGTGCGGTGGCGCAGGCGTTCAGTTACACCTTTTTCTCGGTCGCGGCGGTGGGGATTTTACAGGTGGCGTTATTACTGCGCTTGAAGCCGCAAGACGGTGAAAATATGAGTAAGCGTCACCAAGAATAGGCATTGTTAGATGATTCGGTTATAATCAAGACGATTTTGATCTTTTGAAATACAGCGCAGAACGGTATCTTAGGGTACTTTTTGATTGATTAATCATTTCGGGGGTTCCATGAAATTACACGCGAAACTTTCTTTAACCGCACTTTTAGTGGGTTTGGGCATGGTCGCTCAAGCAGCCGACAACACCACCTTTATCAACTGTACCAGCCGTGCGCCGACCGGTTTTAGCCCGGCGTTGGTGATGGACGGGTTATCCTATAATGCCAGTTCGCAACAGGTGTATAACCGCTTGGTGGAATTTGAACGTGGCACAACCAACCTTGAGCCGGGCTTGGCGGAAAGTTGGGATATCAGCGAAGACGGTTTGGAATACACCTTCCATTTGCGTAAAGGGGTGAAATTCCATTCCAGTAAAGAATTTAAACCAAGCCGCGATTTTAACGCCGATGACGTGATTTTCTCATTTATGCGTCAGCTTGATCCGAACCATCCGTATCACAATGTTTCGAACGGGACTTATCCTTATTTCAAATCGATGAACTTTCCGAAATTGCTGAAAGCGGTCGAGAAAGTGGATGATTACACCGTGAAAATCAGCCTGAATTATCCGGACTCGCCGTTTTTATCCAGCCTAGGCATGGATTTTATTTCAATCTATTCGCAAGAATATGCCGATCAAATGCTGAAAGCGGGCAAACCGGAAACCATCGACACCACGCCAATCGGCACCGGGCCGTTTGTGTTTGCCGGTTATCAGCTGGATCAAGCGGTGCGTTTCTTAGCCAACAAAGATTATTGGAAAGGCGAAGCGCCGATTAAACGCTTGATTTTTAGTATCACCCCCGACGCGACCGCGCGTTATGCCAAATTGCAAACCGGCGCGTGCGATATGATGGATTTCCCGAACAGTGCCGATTTGGAAAAAATGCACAACGATCCGAAAATCCAGTTGATGTCGCAAGAAGGATTGAACGTCGCCTATATTGCGTTTAACACCGAAAAAGCGCCGTTCGACAATGTGAAAGTGCGCCAAGCGTTAAATTTAGCCGCCGATAAAGACACCATCATCAAAGTGGTGTATCAAGGCGCGGGTGTGCCGGCGGTCAATCCGTTGCCACCGACGATTTGGGGCTATAACACCGAAGTGAAAGATTATCCGTATGATCTGGAAAAAGCCAAACAGCTGTTGGCGGAAGCCGGTTATCCGAACGGTTTTGAAACCCAATTGTGGGTGCAGCCGGTGGTGCGTAACTCCAATCCGAACCCGCGCCGTTTGGCGGAGATTCTGCAAAGCGACTGGGCGAAAATCGGCGTCAAAGCGGAGTTGGTCAGTTATGAATGGGGCGATTACATCAAACGCACCCGCGAAGGTTTATTGACCGCAGGGATTTACGGCTGGTCGGGCGACAACGGTGATCCGGACAACTTCCTCACCCCGTTATTGGGCTGTGACAGCGTGGGCGCAAGCAACTATGCCCGTTGGTGTAACGCCGATTTTGACAGCTTAATCAAACAAGCTTCTAAATTGTCGGATAAAACCCAGCGTGTGCCATTATACGAACAAGCGCAAGTGATCGCCAAAGAGCAAGCTCCGTGGATCACGGTGGCGCATTCGATTACTGTCACTCCGTTAAGTTTGCGGGTGCGTGATTACAAACAAAGCCCGTTTGGTTATAGTGCGTTTTATGGGGTGAAATTAGCGGATTAACCGCACTTTGACCTAAGATAATTGGCTTGTGATTATTGACAAAGGTCACGGGTCAGGTAGCGTAGGGGCGGATTATATATCCGCCCGTTTACGAAGTGCGATATAAGCATTTAATCTACAATGGAAAAATGCAAAGTGCGGTTCGGGCGGATATATAATCCGCCCCTACTTTTATCATACAAATCAAGTTATTGAGTCTTTGCCGGCAGTCTGAAATCAGCTCCTTATGGAGCTGATTTTTTGAGTGTTTATTTGCCGTCTTTCTGGCTTTTTGGTTTGTTATCGTCTTTCAGAGCGATAATAAAAAAAGCGAGTTGGCGATTTTAAATGAAATTGAGTGTTCGCCTTATCGTGATGGTTTGAGGTTAGCAGGATAAAATGCAAGGGCTTAAAAATCAGCGATATCGGATTATTTCTACGATCTGAATTCCAATATTTTAAATTATTCAAATGGTTAGTGATCAAAAGCATAAAAAGCTAATTAAATATGCATTTTTTTCAAAAAATATGCAGTTTATATCTTGTCGAATTAAGGAATTGATGATATTAACTATAAGCCCGTGTAAAAATACGGTGTAAATAAAAATAAACAGATCTATATAGCAAAACGGAGTGTAACAATGAAACGACTGGCAACTTTATCGTTAACTGCAATCGCATTATCGGTTTCCCTTTCGGCGGCTGCCAATCAGCCAAAAACTTTAGTCTATTGTTCCGAAGCTTCACCAACGTCGTTCAACCCGCAGTTGGTGACCGACGGTGCGTCGATCGACGCCAGCGGACAGGCGATGTATAACCGTTTGACCGAATTTGAACGCGGTAAAACCACGGTACAACCGTCATTGGCGGAGAGTTGGGAGGTATCGGAGGACGGCAAAACCTATACTTTCCATTTGCGCAAAGGAGTTAAATTCCAATCCAATAAAAATTTTAAACCGACCCGCGATTTCAATGCCGACGATGTGTTGTTCTCGTTTGAGCGTCAGCTGAACGCAGAGCACCCGTATCACAAAGTTTCCAACTTGGGCTATGAGTATTTTGTCGGGATGGATATGCCGAATATTATCGACAAACTGGAAAAAGTCGACGATTACACGGTTAAAATGTATCTAAAACAAGCGAATGCACCGTTTTTAGCTAACATTGCGATGGACTTTGCCGGTATTCTGTCTGCAGAATATGCTGAGAATATGTTGAAAGCCGGTACGCCTGAAAAAGTCGATCAAGACCCGATTGGCACCGGTCCGTTTGAGTTGGTCAATTATCAGAAAGACGCGACCATCCGTTATAAAGCCTTTGACGATTACTGGAAAGGCCGTTCTAAAATTGATCGTTTAGTCTTTGCAATTACACCGGACGCTTCTGTGCGTTATGCCAAATTGCAAAAAGGCGAGTGCCATATCATGCCATACCCGAATCCGGCGGATTTGGAATTGATGAAAAAAGATACGGCAATCAATTTAATGGAAGAAGCTGGCTTGAACGTCGGTTATGTTCACTTTAACGTGCAAAAAGCGCCGTTTGAAAACCAAAAAGTACGCCAAGCGTTGAACTATGCCGTGAATAAAGATGCGATTATTGACGCGGTTTATTTAGGCGCAGCCGAAAAAGCGAAAAACCCAATGCCGCCGACCATGTGGGGCTACAACGACGCGGTGGTGGATTACAGCTATGATCCGGAAAAAGCCAAAGCATTATTGAAAGAAGCCGGCTTTGAGAACGGTTTCAGCACCGAGTTGTGGGCAATGCCGGTTTCCCGTCCGTATAACCCGAATGCGCGCCGTATGGCGGAGTTAGTGCAAGCTGACTGGAAAGCGGTGGGCGTGGACGCGAAAATCGTCAGCTACGAATGGGGCGAATATTTACAGCGCATGAAGAAAGGCGACGATCCGACCGGGATGATGGGCTGGACCGGCGACAACGGCGATCCGGATAACTTCCTGGGTACGTTGTTAAGCTGTGCTTCGGCGGAGCAAGGTTCTAACTATGCCAAATGGTGTTACCAACCGTTTGACGATTTGATCAAACAAGCGGTGCAGGTGACGGATCAAGAAAAACGTGCCGAATTGTATAAACAAGCGCAGGTGATTTTCAAAGAACAAGCGCCATGGATTACCATTGCTCACTCCACCACCTATTTGCCGCTGCGCAAAGAGGTGAAAAATTATGTGATCGACCCGTTCGGTTTGCATAACTTTTATGCGTTAGAATTAGAATAATATTTGTATTCGACCGCACTTTTATGGTAAAAGTGCGGTCTTTGTTCTCAATATTGTCAGCGACAGTGTGGGATTGTGACAAATTTCGAGAAATTATCATGTTTCAATTTATCTTAAAACGCATTTTAATGGTGATCCCGACCTTTATCGGTATCACCTTATTAACCTTTGCGTTAATTCACTTTATTCCCGGCGACCCGATTGAAATTCGCATGGGGGAACGCGGCTTAAGCCCGGAAATGCATGCGCAAATGCTACAGCAAATGGGCTTGGATCTGCCGCTTTATCAGCAATATATCAATTACCTCGGCGATCTGGCGCAGGGGAATTTAGGTGTCTCTTTTAAAAACAGCCAGCCGGTGGTGGAAGAATTTTTAAACCTGTTTCCGGCAACGATTGAACTCACCACCATGGCGATTTTGTTCGCAGTGATTTTAGGCATTCCAATCGGAATCTTGGCGGCGGTGAAACGCGGTTCGTTTTTTGATCACAGTGTAATGGCAGTTTCATTGACGGGTTATTCCATGCCGATTTTTTGGTGGGGCTTGCTGTTAATGCTGGTGATGTCGGTGCAACTGGATCTGACGCCGGTTTCAGGGCGGATCGGCGCACAATTTTGGATTGATGATGTCACCGGTTTTATGCTGATCGACAGTTGGCTTTCCGACGAGCCGGGCGCGTTTAAATCGGCGGTTTCGCATTTGATTTTACCGTCTATTGTGTTGGGCACGATTCCGTTGGCGGTGATTTCACGCATGACCCGCTCTTCTATGTTGGAAGTGTTGGGTGAGGATTATATCCGTACCGCCCGTGCCAAAGGGCTATCCAAAATGCGCGTGATTGTGGTGCACGCCTTGCGCAATGCGCTGATTCCGGTGGTGACGGTGGTCGGTTTGATTGTCGGGCAGATGTTGTCCGGGGCGATTCTGACCGAAACGATTTTTGCTTGGCCGGGTATCGGTAAATGGGTGATCGAGGCGATTCGCGCGCGCGATTATCCGGTGGTACAAGGTGCGGTGTTGATTATCGCCACGATTATCATTTTGGTGAATTTGTTTGTTGATCTGTTGTACGGGATTTTGAATCCTCGTATTCGTCATCGTAAGTAATGCTATCGCACGAATAAAGAGAGGAAATCATGATGTCTGAATCTTCAACTAAAACAGCCTTACCTAAGGCAGTGGTTCAATTAGCCCCAACGCCGAAAGGGCCGATTGCCGAATTTTGGGCGCATTTCAGCCACAGTAAAGGGGCGCTTATTGGGCTAAGCTATATTATTGTTATCTTTGCGGTCAGTTTATTAGCCAATCTGATTGCACCGCATGATCCGATCGCGCAGGCGCGTGACGCGTTGCTAATGCCGCCGGTGTGGTTAGAGGACGGTAGCTGGAACTATATTCTCGGCACTGACGATGTCGGGCGTGATATTTTGTCGCGTTTGATTTACGGTGCACGCCTGTCGTTGTTTATCGGCTTATTGGTCGTCAGCCTGTCGTTTATCTTCGGCGTAACCTTGGGCTTGGTTGCCGGCTATTTCGGCGGCTGGATCGATGTGTTTATTATGCGCGTTATCGACATCATGCTCGCCTTGCCAAGCCTGTTGCTGGCGATTGCGATTGTCGCTATTCTCGGACCGTCGCTGCTGAATGCTTCGTTTGCTATTGCGTTGGTGTCGTTGCCGAGTTATGTGCGTTTAACCCGTGCTTCGGTACTGAATGAATTAAACCGCGATTATGTCACCGCTTCCCGGGTTGCCGGTGCAGGCCCGATCCGTTTAATGTTAATTACGATTTTGCCCAACTGTTTAGCACCACTGATCGTGCAGACCACGCTGGGTTTTTCCAACGCCATTTTGGATATGGCGGCACTTGGCTTCTTGGGTATCGGCGCACAACCGCCGACACCGGAATGGGGCGCGATGTTAGCCGAGGCGTTGCAATTTGTGCAGCGTGCCTGGTGGGTGGTGACATTCCCCGGCTTGGCGATTTTATTGACCGTATTGGCATTTAATTTAATGGGTGACGGTTTGCGTGACGCCCTTGATCCTAAGTTGAAACAGTAAGGAACAGGCAATGACATTAGATAAAACTTTAGATGCCGAATTAGAAAAATCCTTATTGGAAGTGAATCAGCTGTCTGTACATTTCGGTGATCAAACCTCCCCGTTCAAAGCGGTTGATCGCATTAGCTATCAAATTAAACAAGGCGAAGTGCTGGGGATTGTCGGTGAATCCGGTTCGGGTAAATCGGTGAGTTCGTTAGCCGTGATGGGGCTGATTGATTTCCCCGGGCGTGTATATGCCGATAGTTTGAATTTTGCCGGCAATAATTTATTGGCGATTTCGGAAGATAAAAAACAACAATTGGTCGGTTCGGAAGTGGCGATGATTTTCCAAGATCCGATGACCAGTCTTAATCCGGCTTACAGCGTCGGTTTCCAAATTATGGAAGCTTTGAAAGTGCATGAGGGCGGCAGCAAACAGAGCCGCCGCCAGCGTACAATTGAGCTATTGACCCAAGTCGGTATTCCCGATCCGGAATCACGCTTATCGGTCTATCCGCATCAACTTTCCGGCGGCATGAGCCAGCGGGTGATGATTGCGATGGCGATAGCCTGTCGCCCGAAACTGCTGATCGCCGATGAACCGACAACCGCACTTGATGTGACGATCCAAGCACAAATCATTGATTTGTTGTTAGAATTGCAGAAAAAAGAGAATATGGCGCTGATTCTGATCACTCACGATCTTGCTTTGGTTGCCGAAGCTGCCGAACGGATTTTGGTGATGTATGCCGGGCAAGTGGTGGAAGAGGGCAGCGCCGAGGATATTTTCTCTACGCCGAAGCACCCTTACACCCAAGCGTTATTACGCTCGTTGCCGGAATTTGCAGTCGGTAAATCGCGCTTGCATTCGCTTTCCGGTGTTGTGCCGGGCAAATATGACCGCCCGACTGGTTGCCTGCTCAATCCGCGTTGTCCGTATGCCACCGATGAATGCAGAACGGTTGAACCGCAGTTACAGCAACTGGCGGATCGCCAAGTGAAATGCCATACCCCGTTAAATGCACAAGGAGAACCTGTTCATGTCTGAGAATGTGTTGTTAAAGGGGATTGATCTCAAAAAATATTATCCGGTCAAAAAAGGTTTGTTCAGCAAGCCGCAACAAGTGAAAGCCCTTGACGGGGTGTCGTTTGAGCTGGAGCGCGGGAAAACGCTGGCGGTGGTGGGCGAGTCCGGCTGTGGCAAATCCACACTGGCGCGTTTGCTGACGATGATCGAAGATCCGACCGACGGCGAATTGTATTACAACGGGCAGAATTTTTTGGAAAACGACAGTGATATCAAAAAGCTACGTCGTAAAAAAATTCAAATCGTATTCCAAAACCCGTATGCCTCACTTAATCCGCGTAAAAAAGTCGGTACGATTTTAGAAGAGCCGCTGTTGATTAACACCGATCTCAGCGCGGAACAACGCAAAGAGAAAGTGCTGGCAATTATGGCGCAAGTCGGTCTGCGTGCCGAGTTTTACGATCGTTATCCGCATATGTTTTCCGGCGGACAGCGGCAGCGAATCGCGATTGCGCGCGGTTTGGTGCTGAATCCGGATATCGTGGTGGCGGATGAGCCGGTTTCGGCACTCGATGTTTCGGTGCGTGCACAAGTGTTGAATTTAATGATGGATTTGCAAAATGAGTTGGGCTTGTCTTATATCTTTATTTCGCATGATTTATCGGTGGTGGAACACATAGCCGACGAGGTGATCGTGATGTACTTGGGGCGTTGTGTGGAGCAAGGCACGGCAGAGCAGATTTTCAGCAATCCGCGCCATCCATACACGCAAGCGCTACTGTCGGCAACGCCGCGTTTGTCTGCTGAAAAACGCCGTGAACGGATTAAATTGAACGGCGAACTGCCAAGCCCGCTCAATCCGCCACAAGGCTGTGCCTTCAGCGGACGCTGCCGCTTAGCCGAGCCGCGTTGTTTCGAATCCAAACCGGCACTACGCCAATATCCCGACGGCAGCAAAATTGCTTGTTTTGTGGTGGAATAACTATTTGCCTTGGGCATTATAAACCGCACTTTTATGATCTGCACCCCAAAAGTTGGACTGCAAAACCAACTGACTAAGGTGCAGATTTTTATGACCAAATATACCCAAGCATTTAAACAACACACAGTTGAATATTACTTTCAACATGCTCAATCTCTCAGTCAAACATCAAAACACGTTCAAGTTGCACCACGCTGTATTCGTCACTGGGTTGCGCAATATCAACATGCGGGCTCAGATGGCTTGCGAGTCAAACATACTGCCCGAAAATTTACCGTCGAAGAAAAGCTTCAAGCCGTCAAATTAGCCCGACAAGGGCTGTTCTCCCTTGAACACATCGCCTTAACCTTGGGTATCTCAGGAGGCACTGTTATTTCTAAATGGTTGCAACGATTCAAACAATTTGGCATAAATGGACTGATTGATAAGCCCAAAGGACGACCAGCCGTGAATAAACCGAATAAATCGAAAAAACACGTTAAGCCATTAACGCCGTTAAAACAATTAGAACAAGAGAATTTACGTTTGCGTGCGGAGAATGCCATCTTAAAAAAGTCGATGGAATTATCCCTGAAAGACGAAGCCGAAAGGCAGAAATTGTTAAAGCCTTAAACGGTGATTTTCCGCTTAATTTATTATTAGATATCATTAAGTTAGCTCGAAGCACTTACTTTTACCATCAACAACCGAAGACAGATAAAGAGGCCGATTTAAAAGCGGAAATTCGTCAAATTAAACGAGAGAATCCGCAGTATGGCTATCGCCGAGTGACATTGGCACTCGGTACGGTCAATCACAAAAAGGTGCAACGTTTGATTCAGATGATGGGCTTACAGGTGAAAGGGAGGAAAAAACGGAAATATTGTTCTTACAGAGGTGAAGTGGGTCGAATTGCTGATAATCTGTTAGTACGTCATTTTACGGCGGAAAATGCCTACGAGAAATTAGTGACCGATGTCACTGAATTCAAAGCGAAAGACGGCAATAAAGTGTATTTATCGCCGATTTTAGATTTATTTAACAATGAGGTGATTGCCTATCAACTTGGTCGTCGTCCAAACCGGGCACTGGTTGAGCAGATGTTGCGACAAGCCGTGAATAAGCTCCCGAAGGAGGCAACGCCGATATTACATTCAGACCAAGGCCGGCAGTATCAAATGCCGTCTTATCGCAAGATATTGGCAGATAATCAGATTCAAATCAGTATGTCGAGAAAGGGAAATTGTTTGGATAATGGCGCAATGGAAAGTTTTTTCGGCAGACTAAAAACGGAATGTTTTTATGTTCGGCAATTTGATACGGCAGATGACATTGAGCAGGCTATTCATCAATATATGCAGTATTACAATACTGAACGGATTCAAGTAAGATTAAAAGGATTAAGCCCGATACAATATCGAATTCAATCCTTTCATTAAGCAGTCCAACTTTTTGGGGGCAGATCATAAAAGTGCGGTTTTTTGTTGATAAGCAAGGGAGAATAAAAACAACAGCTGTGAACTCACTTTTTTTCTATGGCTAATTTTGTTAGGATCAGGTAAATTTTTTATGTTGGAGTTGCTGTGACAGCCTTTAATCCATTCTTTTCTCGCGCCATTAATCTCTTGGTCGGCTTACATTTTTTGGTATTACTTACGCTGCCGAAAGGGTATAACTATGTGCCGAGTTTATTGATTTTATGCGGTTTCGTGTTTTTAATAAGACAAATACGAAATGCGCGTTACGCAATAACGCTCGATCGTGATCAAAAGCAGCTATTTTTAAGTTATAGTGTTTATTTTTTACTGTTTGTATTGTCATTTTGGCTGCATGACGGCAGATTGCGCGAGTTGGATAATCCAAGCCGAATTATCTTCTTTTTACCGATTCTATTGCTGTTAATTCAGACCAAATTCGATTTTAAACTGCTGGCGTATTTCTTGCCGATAGGCGCGTTATTGGGCGGGCTGACCGCACTTTATCAACGTTTATATTTAGGGCAGGATATGGCGTTTGGGCATATCATGCACATTCAAGGCGGTGATATTTCGATGTCATTAGGGTTATTTTCTTTGTGTAGCGCAATGTATTGGTATCACGCTAAAAATAAGACGATGGCAATATTCAGCGTCATATTTGCGCTGTTTGGGATTGTCGGCAGCATTTTATCCACCGCACGGGGCGGGTGGATCGGCGCGCCGTTTTTGATTTTGTGGATATTCTTTTTATATCGCCACACGCTTTCAAAACGATTTTGGCTAAGTGCGGTGCTGATCAGTGTGCTGTTAATCAGCATGTTATTCGTTTTTAGTGAGCAAACCCGTCTGATTGAAAGGCTGGTGAGTGCACAAACGGAAATCAGCAACTATTTTCAACACAATAACGGGTCGACTTCCGTCGGTGCGCGGTTTGACATGTGGAAAAGTGCGGTGTTGGCGATAACAGAAAAACCGCTTTTTGGTTGGGGGATAGACGCGATTAGCACCTTGCGCCAACAGCAAGCGGAACAAGGGATTATCAGCCAATATGCGGGCAGCTTCAATCATGCCCATAATCAATATTTAGATGATGCGTCAAAACGGGGTCTGCTCGGTTTGACCGCACTTTTGGCAATCTTCTTTGTACCATTGGTCTTTTTCAGTAAAACCTTGCGCCAAGCGCAACAAAATGCGGCTTTACGTTATGTCGCATTACTGGGAATTGTGCATGTTTTAGCAGTGATGTCCTATGGCGTAAGCCAAGGTTTTTTTGCCCATAATTCTGGCAATACGTTTTACTTTTTTAGTGTGATTGTGTTTTATGCAGCGGTGTATAGCGTGAAAAATGCGGAAGCCGATAAATCGCTTTAAGTCATAACAAAATAAAAAACGGCAGAAATCACATTTTCTGCCGGTTTTTTGACTAGACGTTGAGAGACTAAATATCCAAATTCGCCTGCAATGCATTACTTTCGATAAAGTCGCGGCGTGGTTCGACTTCGTCGCCCATCAGGGTGGTGAACAGTTGGTCGGCGGCGACGGCATCTTTGATTGAGACTTGCAGCATATGGCGCACGTTCGGATCCATGGTGGTTTCCCACAATTGTTCGGGGTTCATCTCGCCGAGCCCTTTATAGCGTTGAATGCCTAACCCGCGACGGGATTCTTTTACCAGCCAATCAACCGCCTGTTCAAACGAGCTCACCGCCGTTTGGCGTTCGCCGCGCACCACATAAGCCCCGTCTTCAATCAAATTACGCAGTTGTTCGCCCAGTTTGACGATACGCTGATATTCCGAGCCTTCGGCAAATTGGAAATCAAGGCGATAATCGCTGTCAATGCCGTGAGTGCGCACGGTCAGCACCACTTCGTACAGATGACGCTCCTGATTGTATTCGGTGCGAATCGCATAGTGGTTACCGCCGATTTCTTTTGCTTGCAAGGTTGCCAATAACTGCCTTGCCCACGCCTCAGCATTGGTTTGATCTTTCATCAGTTCCACACTCAGTGTCGGCGCATAAACCAATTCTTTTAAAAGTGCGGTCGGGTAGTGGCGGGTCAAACGGGCGATCATTTTATTCACGCTGTTATATTCGCCGATCAATTTCTCCAACGGTAACCCGCTCATTACCGGTGCTGATTCGGAAATATGCAAACCGGCGCCGTCTAAGGCAATTGCCAATTCATACTGGGTCATTGCCTCGTCGTCTTTAATGTATTGTTCTTGTTTGCCTTTTTTCACTTTATACAGCGGTGGTTGCGCAATATAAACATAGCCTTTTTCAATCAACTCGGGCATTTGGCGATAGAAGAAGGTCAGCAACAATGTGCGAATATGCGCTCCGTCCACATCGGCATCGGTCATAATAATGATTTTGTGATAGCGCAATTTTTCCGGATTGTATTCATCGCGCCCGATTCCACAGCCAAGTGCGGTAATCAGGGTCGCCACTTCTTGCGAAGACAGCATTTTGTCGAAACGCGCTTTTTCCACGTTCAGGATTTTCCCTTTTAACGGCAAAATCGCCTGATTTTTACGGTTGCGGCCTTGTTTCGCCGAGCCGCCGGCGGAGTCCCCTTCCACGATATACAGTTCGGACAGTGCCGGGTCGCGCTCTTGGCAGTCGGCTAATTTGCCCGGTAAACCGCCTAAATCCAACGCACCTTTGCGACGGGTCATTTCACGCGCTTTGCGCGCAGCTTCACGCGCCCGCGCAGCATCAATGATTTTACCGACGATAATTTTGGCATCGTTCGGATTTTCTAGCAGGTATTCCTGTAAGCGCTCGCCCATTGCGGATTCGACCGCACCTTTTACTTCCGATGAAACCAGTTTGTCTTTGGTTTGCGAGGAGAACTTCGGATCAGGCACTTTCACCGAAATAATTGCCACCAAGCCCTCGCGCGCGTCGTCGCCGGAGGTGTTGATTTTGGATTTTTTGTTGTAACCCTCGTTTTCCATGTAGTTATTCAGGGTTCGGGTCAACGCCGCCCGGAAACCGGCTAAGTGCGTGCCGCCGTCGCGTTGCGGAATGTTGTTGGTGAAGCAATACAAGTTTTCTTGGAAACCGTCATTCCATTGCAACGCCACTTCCACGCCAATACCGTCTTTTTCGTTTTCGGCGGAAAAATAGAACGGTTGTTGGTGGATTGGGGTTTTGTTTTTATTCAAATGCTCGACGAACGCGCGGATACCGCCTTCGTATTTGAAGTGATCCTGTTTATCGGTGCGTTTATCGAACAACTTAATCGACACGCCGGAATTCAAAAATGAGAGTTCACGCAGGCGTTTTGCCAAGATTTCATACTGATATTCGATATTGGTGAAAATTGTCGGGCTCGGCCAGAAACGTACCGCCGTACCGGTTTGTTCGGTTTCGCCGATCACGCCCAATGGGGCTTCCGGCACGCCTAAGTGGTAAGTTTGTTCATGAACTTTGCCTTCACGGCGAATGGTGAGCAATAATTTATCCGATAGCGCATTTACCACCGACACGCCCACGCCATGCAAACCGCCGGAAACTTTATACGAGTTGTCGTCGAATTTTCCGCCGGCGTGCAGCACGGTCATGATCACTTCCGCCGCCGAAACGCCCTCTTCGGGGTGAATGCCGACCGGAATACCACGCCCGTCATCTTGCACAGAAACGGAATTATCGGTGTGAATGGTGACGATAATATCTTGGCAATGTCCGGCGAGGGCTTCGTCGATGGAGTTGTCGACCACTTCAAATACCATGTGATGTAAACCGCTGCCGTCATCGGTGTCGCCGATATACATTCCCGGACGTTTTCTCACCGCATCAAGCCCTTTCAGAACTTTGATACTGGACGAATCATAACTATTGGTTGTTGTGTTGTTTGGCGTATCTGACGACATAATTTCTCTCGGTTTTTATTCAAAAAATTTAAAGAATTATAACAGATTTTGGCTGTATTTTGTGTTTTTTCTTTGAGTTGAATGTGTGTATTTTGCAGGTATGACCGCACTTTGATTTTTTTCATTCATCTAAAATTTAGCCATCGGCGAAACCCGATAGCTAAATTTAAGATGAACGAGAGAAAAGTGCGGTCAGCTCAATTGCACTAACTTCCCATTTTGCAATTCAAACAACGCGCCTTTTGTCAACGGCATTTGTTTTAACTGCTCTTGGGTGATGGCGGTGATAAAGACTTGTGAACCGTTTTGTTGCAGGCGTTCAGCCAATAAACTGCGTTTGGTTTGATCCAACTCGGAGGCGAAGTCATCAAGCAAAAACAGACAATTACGCTGTTTGGTGGCGGTTAAATGTTCGCCTTGTGCCAAACGCAGGGCGCACATCAGCAGTTTGAGTTGCCCGCGCGACAGTACGTCATCGACCGGCAAACCGTTGGCTTTAAAACGAAAATCGGCTTTTTGCGGGCCGGAGACGGTGTAACCGATATTTTTATCGCGCTCAAAATTTTGCGCCAACAGCTCGGCATAATCGGTTTCTTTATCCCAGCCTTGATGAAAACTGACCTGAACCTCCAATTCCGGCAGAAACAAACGGCAGGTTTGCTCGATATTCGGGCGCAGGGTGTCGGCGTAGCTTTTGCGCCAGTCGCTGACTTGGTGCGCCAATACCGAAAGCTCACTGTCCCAAATTTTTAACGCTGCATAACGGGAAGTCTGCAGCAGGGCGGCATTGCGTTGTTTTAACAGGCGGCGCAGCCTTGCCCACAGCGCATAAAATTCCGCTTGATGATGGAATAAGCCCCAATCCAAAAAGGCGCGGCGAAACGCCGGTCCACCATTCAACAGGGTTAAGCCTTCGGGAGAGATAATCTGCATTGGCAACAACTGTGCCAGATCTGCGATTTTATTGCCGTCTTCGCCGTTGATTTTGACCGTGGTGTCGCCCTGACGGTTTTTTTGCAAGCCCAATGCCCAATCGTGTTGCTGCTCGTGCATACGCGCGTGCAGGGTAAAGTGCGGTTGATCGTAGTGAATAATCCGTTGGCTGACCGCACTTTTAAACGAACGTCCGTGCCCGAGATAATAGAGCGCCTCCAACAGGCTGGTTTTGCCGCTGCCGTTGTTGCCGACAATAAAATTGAAGCCGGGATTCGGTTCAAAATCCACGGCTTGCAAATTGCGAAAGGCGTTGATGATTAATCGGGTCAGAGCCATAACGTCGAACTATAAGCGCATTGGCATAATTACATATTCGGCACTGGCTTCGTTGCAGTCTTCAATCAGACAACTGGAATTGGAATCGCTGAAACGGAACCGCACTTTGTCGCATTTCAAGGCATTCAACACATCCAACAAATAGCTGACATTAAAGCTGATTTCCATTTCATCATTATCATATTGGATATCAATCACTTCTTCGGCAACGTCTTTTTCCGCATTGCTGGAGGTAATTCCCATTTGATTCAGGCTTAACGCCAAACGCACGCCGTGAATGCGATCACTGGAAAGAATCGCCGCGCGGGAAAAGGCTTGTTTTAACGTTGCCCAATCGGCTTCGATAATATGATCGGCATTGCGCGGCAACACGCGGCGGTAATCCGGGAAACGACCGTCGATCAGTTTGGAAGTGAACACGGTATGCTCGAATTGCACCCGAATATTGTTGGTGCCGATTTGAATGCGCACGTTTTGTTCCGGTTCGTTCAACAGGCGGTTGAGTTCCAGCACGCCTTTGCGCGGCACAATCACCGCATGATCCGGCAGCGATTGTTCCAAGGCAATGGTGCAGACCGCCAAACGGTGTCCGTCGGTGGCAATGGTGCGCAACAGGTTGCCTTCGGTTTCAAATTTCATACCGTTTAAGAAATAACGCGCGTCTTGGTTCGCCATCGAAAATTGGGTTGCGTCGATCAAACGGCTCAAGGTTTCTTGCGGTACGGTGAAATCCACTTCCGCGTGCCAGTCGGTCAAGGACGGATATTCGGCAGCCGGCAGGGTAGAAAGGGTGAAACGGCTGCGACCGCTGCTGACGATGGCGCGATCATCTTCAAACGCCACTTTAATTTCGGCATCATCGGAGAAACTGCGGCAAATATCTAAAAACTTTTTGCCGGGAATAGTATAAAAACCGTCCTGATCCGCACTTTTCAATTGCGATTGGGTGGACAGTTCCACTTCCAAATCGGTGCCGGTCAGAATTAAACGGTTGCCGTCCACTTGTAGCAGCAGGTTATGCAATACCGCTGTCGGTGGACGTGAATTTAACACGCCGCAAACTTGCTGCAGGGGTTTAATCAGGTTTTCCCTTGTGATCGAGAATTGCATATTCAACCTCTTGTTTTCTTTTTATGTCGATACGTTATGCTGATAGCGTTCTAATTAAATTAGAGAAATCTTCTTGGATATTATTGTCTTTTTCGCGCAAATCCGCAATGGTACGGCAGGCGTGCAACACCGTGGTGTGATCGCGATCGCCGAAGGCTTTGCCGATTTCCGGCAGGCTGCGGTTGGTCAACTCTTTTGCCAGTGCCATTGCCAATTGGCGCGGGCGGGTGACCGAGCGTGAGCGGCTTTTGGATTTCAAATCCGAGACTTTGATTTTGTAGTATTCCGCCACGATTTTTTGAATGTTTTCAATCGTCACCAGCTTGTCTTGCAATGCCAACATATCTTTCAAGGCTTCGCGCACCAGATCAATGGTGATGTGTTCGCCTTTAAAATCCGACCAAGCGCGCACCCGATTCAGCGCCCCTTCCAGTTCACGCACATTGGTACGCAATTTTTGCCCGATAAAAAACGCCACTTCTTCCGGCAAATCCATACCGCTTTCTTCGGCTTTCTTCATCAGAATCGCCACTCGCGTTTCTAAATCAGGCGGTTCAATCGCAATGCTTAAGCCCCAGCCGAAACGCGATTTGAGGCGATCTTCGATTTTTTCGATCTCTTTCGGGTAGCGATCCGAGGTCAGAATAATTTGGTGGTTGCTTTCGAATAACGCATTGAAAGTGTGGAAAAACTCTTCCTGCGTGCCCTCTTTATTGGCAAAAAACTGAATATCATCGATTAGCAACGCGTCAAGATTGCGATAGAACTTTTTAAAATGATCAATTTTGTCGTTGCGTAACGCTTTTACCATTTCCTGCACAAAACGTTCGGAATGCATATACACCACTTTGGCATTCGGATTATCCGCCAGAATGCCGTTGCCGATGGCGTGCAATAAGTGGGTTTTGCCCAAACCGGTGCCGCCGTAGAGATAAAGCGGATTGGAATCGGAACTGCCCGGATTATCAGCCACTTTTTGCGCCACTGCGCGTGCCATTTGGTTGGATTTCCCCTCGACAAAATTATCGAAAGTATGTTTCGGATTCAGATTGCTGCGAAACGGCTTGCTTTCCTCCGCCGCTTTTGCGGCTTCGCCGGCGACCGCACTTTGCGCCGCTGGTGCACTGTGTTGCGGTTTAATCCCTTCAACCAGTTTGACTTTGAATTGCGGATTGGCGGATAAAAAACGCACCGTGTCTTTAATTTGGCTCAAATAACGATCTTGCACCCAACCGATTACAAAACGGTTCGGGGCATACAGCACCAACATTTCCTGATCTAAATCCGCCTGTAACGGTCGCAGCCAAGTGCTGAAATCGGTCGGCGATACTTTATCTTGTAAATGCGAAAGACAATCCTGCCAAAGGGAAGACACGGGGGACGCTCCAATAATCATTGAGTTTTGTTATGTTTGGGAATAGACGTAATCATACAATAAACCGCACTTAAGATCTTGAATCGATCGCTAAAAAACGAAAAAAAACTGCTTGCATTTTGCAGAGTTAATTTTTATCAACCGGTTGCGATTTCATTGGGGAAGCTGATCGAATTATTTTTACCCGATTTTCGCGTTTACTGTTTTCAACTTGGTTAAATCGCAGACTGAAATCGCTTTGCGCACTGTTGCCGTCGGCATCGATCACCACTAAACGATAACTGCTTTGTTGGGTTTGATTGTCATTTTGGCTTAACAAGTAACGCAGATCATTGCCTTGGTAAATCAGATGGTCATTCAAAAACCAGAGATAGGGCGGGGTGCCGCCGCTGATTTGCAGGGTGAGATCTTGCCGTTGCGGCAGCTCTAATCGGCTGTGATTTAACGGTGCAATAATCGACAAAGCCGATGTTTTTGTTGTTAAAGTGCGGTTTGAAGCGGGATGTTCGACGCGCTGCAAACGAGGCGGCAGTTTGCCGTGCTGAATGGCAAGCGGATAGCTTGGGGCGCGGTATTCACGCGGCGGATTGGGCAACAAGCCGATCACTTTACGCAGCAACGGAATCAGATCTTCCGCGCTGGCACGGCGAGTGGCGAATTTGCCGTCGGCACGTCCGCCCCATAACACCATGCTGTAATCGCGGGTGTAGGCGAACAGCCACTGATCGCGCCAGCCGTATGCGGTGCCGGTTTTAAACGCCACCGGTTCTTTGCCCCAAAATAACCGCCCGTTTTGATCTTGGTTTTGTTGCAGAATTTCCGTTACTTGCCAACAGCTTTGCGGCGAAGCCAACGGATTTGCACTTGCCATGCCGTAACTGCAATTTGCCAAAGTGCGGTAGAGTTGCAATAAATCCGTGCCTTTGATCCCGACGCCGCCTAAAGCAAGGGCGAGGTTGGGCTGCGCATTGGGCGGCAGATAGAGCGGCAGGCCATGCCGTTGCAGGTGGCTGTTGAAACGAAACGGATTGATCGCCCGCAGCAAACGCACCGCCGGTACATTGCGCGAGCGTTGCAAAGCGCTGGCAAGAGTGATTTCCCCTTGATAGGCGCCGTCGTAGTTATTCGGCTGATAGTTATCATCGACAATCGGCGTATCTTGAATCAGGGTGGTCGGCTGATAATTCAGCCAATCGAAGGCAAACAGGGTGATAAACGGTTTTAACGCCGAACCGGGGGAGCGGATCGCTTGTAGCATATCCACCTGCCCCTGGCGTGCGACGGAAAAAAAGTCCGCCGAGCCGACGTACGCTAAAAATTCGCCGCTGTGATTATCCATAATCGCCGCCGCCAAATTGCCGTTAGGGTGGCGTTGCGGCAGGCTGTGTTGTAACAGGCTTTCCAAACCTTGCTGTAACGGTTTGTCTAAACTGCTGCGAATCAGCGGCGCATTCGGCTGCGTGCGTTTGAGGCGATCGGTAAAGTGCGGTGCGGAAAACGGGAATGGGGTCGGATTGATTTCAAGCGCCTGCGCAACCGCATTTTGGTATTGTTCCTGCGTGATTTGCCCGAATGCGAATGCCCGTTGCAGCACGCGATTGCGCGCTTGCTTGGCTTGTTCCGGATAGCGCAGCGGATTGTAAAAGTGCGGTGATTGCGGCAGCGACACCAACCAAGCGGCTTCCGCCAGCGATAATTTATCCGCAGGTTTGTTAAAATAATAACGGCTGGCGCCGGCGATCCCTTCCAAATTGCCGCCCATTGGCGCAAGTTGCATATAGATTTGCAAAATCTGTTCTTTGCTGAAGTGCCGTTCCAACTGCCAAGCGCGAAACAGTTCGCCGATTTTGCCTTGCCAGTCGCGCGAATGCGGCATTAGCAAACGGGCGGTTTGCATGCTGAGCGTAGAAGCCCCCGACACGATTTTAGCGCTAGCCAGATTCTGCCCGGCGGCACGCGCAATCGCCAAATAATCAATGCCGCCGTGTTGGTAAAAACGGCGATCTTCGTAGGTAATCAGCAGGCGTAAATAATCGAGCGGCAGTTGTTCGGTTTCCAACGCCAAACGCCAATGTTGATCTGCCGACAAATAGCCGCGCAGCCATTCGCCGTTGCGGTCAGTGACGATGGTGGCGGTTTGTTGATAGCGCTGTAAATCCAGCGGAAACAGGCGGTCTAACAGACGGGGCAGGGCAAAAACCGATAGCACCGCAATCAATAACAGATATTGATTGCGGCGTGCGGTTAATGTTTTTTTCAACCAAGTGATCATCTAGGGTGCAATTACTACCGTCGCCGACGGCGTTTGTGCCCGGTATTGCGGTTGGTACATATTTTCCAAGCTCAACGCCGGCGCTTGCCAACTGCCGGTTTGTGCCGCACGCACCACGACTCGGTGCAGCAACTTGGTTTGATCTTTATCAAAGGTAAAGGCGGCTAAATGACGATCGTCACGGTTCTCACTGAAGTTCGCGATCAGCTGCGGTGCACCGTTTTCCGCTTCGTTCGGCGACGCAAACGGCATATTGTCGCTCAGTTTAAAACCGGCTGGCAGCGGATAAACCAACATCATGTCCGCATTGGTTTTCGGCGCGCTATCGGTTTTGGCGATGTCAAATTCCAATAATACCCATTGATTCAGTTTTAACTTGCTCGGATCAAGTTTTTTGCCTTGCAGATCATAATAGCTCAAGTTCAGCTTATAACCATTGCTGATATACGCGGCTTGTGTCGGCTCAATCCATTGATTCAGGGTAATAAAGGCGGCATTTTGCCCTTGATTGACCACGTCCACCGTCGGCGTTTTGTCTAACTGCAAGGTGGTTAGGCGGTCAAACCGCACTTTCTTGCCGTTAACCAACAACTCGGTTTCTTGTTGGGTTTGCGGCAATAACGTCGCCAGTTTGGCTAACCAATGCGCTTCTTGGGTGCTGAAATAATGGCTGGATTTCAGCTCGTTTAACAATGCCGACCAGACCGCACTTGTGGCTTTTTCCACGTTTGCGCTTAATTGCGCATCGGCAAGATTCAGCTGTTGTATCTGCGCTTGCAATTCATACAACAACACCATCGAATTGGCATAATCGCGCAATGCGCCGCCGTAGTTGGCATAACCGAAACTGACCGCTTGCGGCGCTTGCGCGATTTGCGCCAGTTGTTGCGCGGCTTTGCCGACTTCGCCTTGCTGAAGCAATCCGTTCAGAATAAACAGCCGTGCCGGATAAATTTCACTGCCTTCCGCCACTATCGGTAGCGCGCGCAACAGCGCGCCTTGCACCGATTCCCCGCTTTTCGCCAAGACATATAAGGCATAAGCATAGGCGGTGCTGTCAGCGGTGGCGCGGTTAAAACGACGGTAATCGGCATTGTTCACCGCTTGGTTGAGATAGCTTAAAGTGCGGTTGAGGGTGCTTTGTTGCGCCAGTTCCGTTTTGGCATTGAGCAGGAAATCGGCACTGTACGCCGTCAGCCACAGATCGCTGTCGTCATTGCCCCAAAGCGAGAAACTGCCGTCGCTCAACTGCAAATTGGCTAAGCGTAATTGCGCATTGTTAAGGTTATTTTTTCGTTGGCTTGGCTCAGGGTAGCGATCCGCAGCCAGTTGGTAACCGCCAATCAGGTTCTCCAATAACAGGTTGTTCCATGCCGCACTGGCGGTTTGTTCCACGCAACCGTAAGGGTAGCTCGCCAGATAATCCAACACTTCTTGTGGATCAAACGGCGCACGGTTCGACAAGGTGATTTTTTGCTTGAACAGCGCACCTTGGTTGGCGGCAAGCGGGGCGGATTGCCAGCTTGCGCCGCCGTTCAGTTGCGCCAAACTTAAGCGGTTAAACGGCAGCGCTGGTTTGCGCACGTCGGCAAAGCGTTGCAGTTTTTTCTCAATATCGCCGCTGATTTGCAGCTCGAATTCGGCTTTGCCGCTTTGCGTAACGGCAAAAGTGCGGTTCAGGGTCATCTCTTGCTGCGGTTGCAACTTGATGACTTGGCGGCTTTTGTTATCGCTGAATCGCACTAACGGATTGGCGCTCAGTTCCACATTCAGTTGCAGCGCTTTATCGCTGGTGTTGTGCAACCGCACTTTGGCTTCGCCTTGATCGCCGTTCGTCAAAAATAACGGGGTCATCAGTTGGCTGACCAGCGGTTCTTTGACGGTTAAGGTTTGTTCCGCCGTGCCGATTTGCTCGCTGTTCCAAGCAACCGCCATCACCCGCACTTTACCGTTAAATTGCGGTAGGGCAAGATCAAGTTGCGCTTTACCTTGTTGGTCCAATAGTATCGGTTTCGACCAATAGGTCAGCAAATCAATATCCAGTTCCGGCAATGCCATCGTGCCGATATCGCCGGCTTCATCAGCGCCCGCGCCACTGCGGATTGCCGCTTGCCGTGCTTTCAGTTGTTTGATCACATTGCCCCAGATATCGAACATCTCCAAATTCATCTGCTTTTTGCCGTAGAACGCCGTTTGCGGATCGGTAAAACTGGCTTTGGCGAGCTGATATAAACCCTCGTCAACCACCGCGACTTGCAACCAACTCGGTTGTGTCGCCTTGTTTTTCAGGCGGATTGGTAAATTAATGGTTTGGCTCGGCAGCACTTCGCTTGGCAGATCCAGTTGCAGATCCAGCTTGATCGCCGTTAAATCATTGCCTAACCAATGCAAACCGACCGCACGCAGATTTTGATTTTCGTTTGGGTTTTCATTCCAGCCGTTCGCCAACAACCAAATGCCTTGCGCCCAGTCATCTTGCCAGTTAAATTCCAGTTCGGCTTCGCCGTTTTTGAAATTCAGCTGATGATTTTCAAGGATTTCACGCTGTGCCAGTTTGACGCTGAGCGGTCCGTCGAACGGCGCACGCAACCGCACTTTGACTTTTTCACCGTTTTGATAGCGGGCTTTGTCGCTGCTGATTGAAATGGTATCCGGCGCATTGTTGATGTTCGGTTGTGTCCAATTGCCGTATTCAAGCGGCAATGACGCCGCGGTCAGGTGATTTTCACCCTGCACTTCCAGCACCCAGCTACCGTCGTTAATCGGTAATTCGAGACGATTATTGCCATTGGCGTTGATATTAATTGTGCCTTGTTGTGCCAAAGTGCGGTTTTCATTGATGTTGTACTGCCAGTAACCGCCGCTGTTCGACCAATACCAGTTGTAACTGACCCGATACAGTTTCCAATTCAGAGTACCGTTTTGCGGTTCGCCGTTATCGTTAATCAAGGCAATTTCAGCGAGGCGATCATTGACTTTTAACGCCGCATACGGTTGCGCACGTTGGATCGGCAGTTGCAGTTTGCTGCTGACTTCCTGTCCGTTCGGCTCGATTACCGTACTTTGCAGGTTTAACTGTAACGGTTTGCTGCTGCGCGGCATATTATCCAACGCTAGCGAGAATTGGCTTTGTCCGTTGGCGTTGGTATGCGGCAAACTTTCGTTTTGTGAAATCGCATTGATTTTTTCATCGAATAAGCCGATTTGCCAATCTTGCCAGCCGTTAATCGGCTTGTCAGTTGGTTGCACTTGCCAGTTTATATAACCGCTTTGTCCGCTTGCCGGCGCCCCGTAGAGCCAATCGGCTTGCACGCTGAAAAGTGCGGTCTGATTTTGGGTTAATTGGGCGGTTGCCGCTCGGGTTTTCACTTCGATTTGCTGTGGCAGAATCGCAGCGACCGGGAGGGTATGCTGTGCCAAATAGCCCTTGCCGTCTTTGGCAAGCGATAGGGTGAGTTTCCAGCTGCCTAACCGCACTTCGGGTCTGAATGCTTGCTCAAAATAATAAGCGCCATTGGCGTGCGGTTTCAGCTCGGCCACGGAAAAGGTTTTGCCGTCGGGGCGTTGCAAAGTCGCCCAAATCGAGGCGGAATGGAACGGCTTGCCGTCCGGAGTTTTGAATAACATCATACCATTGGCAAGATCGTTCGGACGATAGACGCCACGGTCAAACCAGATCCAACTCTGCATTAACGGATTTTCCAACTCGCCGGACAAGCCTTTATTTGATAAATCAATACTGTTGTCGATTAAATCCAAATACCCTAAATGCGGTTGATCAAGGCTGATCACATGGCTCGGTTGCGCGCCTTGTTGTCCGCTGACGGCGGCTTGTGCGAAAAACGCCACGCCGTTGCGATCGGTTTTGGCGGTGGCGAGAATGGCATTATCTTTGGCGTATAGGGTCAGCGTTTGTCCGGTCAGCGGCTTTTTGCTGTCTAAATCCCGTACTTCCACCCATAAGCCTTGCGGGGTTTTATAGGCGGTGAAGCCTTGGGTGTTTAAGGCAAAGGCAATATTCGTGGTATTATAGTCGTCACCATTTTGTTTGGCACGTAAGACATAGAATCCTGCTTTCAGTTCAGGACTCAGATCGTCCAATAAAATATTGTTGTTCGCGGTTTTGTTCGGTTCGGCATTCTCCACTCGGAAATGCCCGTTAAACAGCAGGCGGGCGTTATCTTCCAGTAATGAATTCACCGTCCATGAATAGAATGAATTCGGGGTGGCAATCAATTCACGGATTCGAGAGTTGGCCAAGTTATTGGCGGGAATCTGCCATAATGCCAAATCCACCTGTGATACATTGGCGGTTTCTAACGTGAGATTGCGTTCGCCGTAGGCATTAAGCAGCGTGCCGTTATTGGCAAAACGCAACACCGGTTCCCGTTGTCCGGTGGATACTTGTGTTTTGATCAGACGCTCGTTATCGGTGTCGTTGCTCAAACGTAAATGATATTCGCTTTGCAGTTTCGGATCGATTTGAATTTGGTAATCTTGTCCCCATTCGCCGGTAAAACAGAGTTGATCGCCGCGATATTGCCATTGCAGCTTGCTGTGATCGCTAACCGTCAGGAATTGCTGCCAGTTTTGCAACGGCTCGGGATTGACCACTTGGCTGAAGCTTAGGCAAACTTGGGGTAAATCGGACGACTGATCCACATTCACCCGTTGCAGATTAAAACCATAATTAGTAACAAACTTCCGCCATGCTTTTTCACTGGCAACCGTATTGTGCTGCGAGACCCAGCGTTGAAAACGGGTGTAGGCAAATTCGGTATTGTCTTGTCCGTCATAAATTAAGGCTTGGTTAAAATCGTATTGTACGGTGGCGTCAGGATTATTTCGGCTATATAAATAGAAATAAGGAATTTTTGTGTTGCCGTACAGGCGGTTATCAGCGAGTTTAAACAGTAGTTGATTGAAGGCTTGTTTGTCTTTCAGATTGGCATAACTCAGTGCGGCATTGGGATTGATTCGCGCTTGCCCGGCGGCGTGTTGGTACAATTCGCTCAGCTGTGTTTGATCGAATTGTTGATATAAACCGGACTGTGGCGCTTGGGCTAAAAAGGCGTCAATTTGTTGAATCAATTGCTCGGCGGATTGCTCAAGTGCGGTGTTGTTCCATTTTGCCGCTTGGGCGGAGATCGGCAACAGTGAGATGAATAAGGCGGAAAATAATTTTTTCATCATCAATCCTCGTGTTGAAGTATTGAGGTGATTATCGGCGATTTACTAACCTGTGTAAATCAGTTTAAATTCGGACATTGGCTTGCGGCAAATAAATTCCCGCTTTTTGTGAATCTAAAATTGACTTATCCGCCGTTTGCGATTAAAATTCCGTTCCTTATTTTTGGGTGGTCGTCGTAAAGTCTTTCTTTGAAGAGGGAAGGAGAAGAGCGATGCCTGAAGTATCCTTGAGAAACCTTTATTAAATAATAAGTAGAGATTAGTTATGAAACGTACATTTCAACCATCAGTATTAAAGCGTAGCCGTACTCACGGTTTCCGCGCACGCATGGCAACTAAAAACGGTCGCCAAGTGTTGGCACGCCGTCGTGCAAAAGGTCGTAAGCGTTTGTCTGCTTAATAGACAACGCTTAATTGACCGCGCTAATCATTTCCGTGATTAAGCATCAATTTCTTCGGGAATCGCGCTTGCTGGTTCCCGAACAATTCAAAACCGTTTTCCAACAGCCTGTCCGCGCAAGCCGTCCCGAAATCACCATTTTAGCCAGACCCAACCAACTCGGTATTCCGCGTTTAGGATTAACCGTTGCTAAAAAGCACCTGAAACGTGCGCACGAACGCAATCGGATCAAGCGCCTTTGCCGTGAATATTTCCGTTTGCACCAACATCAATTGCCGGCAATGGATTTTGTGGTGGTGGCGCGAAAAGGTATCGGGGAATTGGATAACCGCACTTTAACCGAGATTTTGGATAAATTATGGCAACGTCATCGTCGTTTGGCGCAAAAATCCTGATTGTTTTGATTAAAGGTTATCGCCTGGGTATCAGTCCGCTACTCGGACCGCGCTGCCGTTTCAATCCGACTTGTTCACAATATGGGCTAGAGGCGATCCGAACGCACGGGGCAGTAAAAGGTGGTTGGCTTACGCTGAAACGTGTATTAAAATGTCACCCTTTAAGTGCGGGCGGCGATGACCCCGTGCCGCCGAAATATTGTGATGGAAAACACGGCGACGCAACAAGCCGTACGCATTCGATATCTGACCAATACACATCTAACCGAAGAGAAAAATAATGAATTCAAAACGCAGTTTACTAGTTATTGCTTTACTGTTTGTCTCGTTTCTGGTGTACCGGCAATGGCAAATTGATTATGTGTTGCCAAAACCGGCGCCGGCGGAAACCACAAACGTAAATAACGGCAGCGACACGCCTTCAGCGTCAGGTTCAACCGCAACGGTGGACACGCAAACCACAGGGCGGATTATCAGCGTGGAAAATGATGTCTTAAGTCTGAAAATCGACACCTTGGGCGGGGATGTGATTGATTCCGATTTGTTGAAATATGATGAAACATTAAACTCCGATACGCCGTTTTCATTAATGCAAAGCGATAATAACTTAGTGTACATCGCACAAAGCGGTTTGATCGGCAAAAATGGGATCGATACTCCGGCGGGGCGTGCGCAATATCAAATCAGCGGCGACAGCTTTAAACTGGCAGACGGACAAGATCAAATCCGAATCCCGCTCACGCTGGAAAAAGACGGCGTGCAAGTGATCAAAACCTTCACCTTAACCCGTGGCAGCTATGCGGTGGATGTGGATTACCAAATCACTAACCAAAGCGGACAAGCGATTGAGTTGCAGCCGTATGCGCAAATCAAACACAGCCTGATTGATGTTTCCAGCAACTTAGCCATGCCGACTTATACCGGCGGTGCCTATTCTTCTTCTGAAACCAATTACAAAAAATACAGTTTTGAAGATATGCAAAAAGCCAATCTGGCGGTGGCGACCAAGCAAGGTTGGGTCGCGTTGTTACAACACTACTTTGTGACGGCGTGGATTCCGGATCAACATGCGGATAACCAACTGTATACCAGCACCAATAAAGACTTTGCCTTTATCGGTTTCCGTGCGCCGACCGAAGTGATTGCCGACGGGGCAAGCCAAACCGTCAGCAGTAAATTGTGGACCGGTCCGAAACTGCAAAACCAAATGGAAGCCGTGGCGCCGAATCTGGATTTAACCGTGGATTACGGCTGGGCATGGTTTATTGCTAAGCCATTGTTTAAATTACTACAATTTATCCAAAGCATTGTATCTAACTGGGGCTTGGCGATTATCGGCGTCACCATCGTGGTGAAAGCGATTTTGTATCCGCTGACCAAAGCACAATACACCTCCATGGCGAAAATGCGTATGCTGCAACCGCGCATGCAAGAACTGCGCGAGCGTTTCGGTGACGACAGACAGCGCATGAGCCAAGAGATGATGAAAATGTACAAAGAGGAAAAAGTGAACCCGTTAGGCGGCTGTTTGCCAATCCTGCTGCAAATGCCGATTTTCATCGCATTATACTGGACATTTATGGAAGCGGTCGAATTGCGCCACGCGCCGTTCTTCGGCTGGATCCAAGACTTATCGGCACAAGATCCGTATTACATTCTGCCGTTATTAATGGGCGGCTCGATGTTCCTGTTGCAAAAAATGTCACCAACCCCGGTTGCTGACCCGACGCAACAGAAAATCATGATGTTTATGCCGGTTATCTTCACCGTATTCTTCCTGTGGTTCCCGGCCGGTCTGGTATTGTACTGGTTGGTTTCCAACGTGATCACGATTATCCAACAACAGTTGATCTATCGTGGTTTGGAGAAAAAAGGACTGCATTCGCGCGGTAAGAAATAATCTAATCAAGTAACGAATTGATGAAAAGGCGTTCTGAGCAGAACGTCTTTTTTTATTCTTTTATTTCATTTTGTGAGTCAGTTCATGTTTTTTATTTTTATTACCCCTTATAATCTTCAAAAAAATGAATTCTCTGTATAAAAAATGATTGATACTGATTTTATAAAAAAAGATTACATTGCGCTTTTCCAGTTGGCGCAGTATTTTTTAAATATTGAGCAGGGACAACGTATAGAAACGATCAGCCGGCTGTCGGAGCAGTTTGGTATTTCTGTCGGTGTAATCCAAAAAGCATTAAAAACCCTAGAAAGTAACCAGTTTATCTATTTGGAACGAAAAGGCTGCCAAGGTTCTTATTTAAAAAATATTAACCCGCATCAGTTGGTAACATTATTAAATATTTCAAGTTTAGTTTGTGTGATGCCGTTACCCTATACGAAATTATATGAAGGGTTAGCCAGCGGACTTAAGTTGCAATTTGAAAATATTCCGCTCTATTTTGCGCATATGCGCGGTGCCGAAGCGAGATTAGAGTGTCTCTATAATGGGATTTATGATCTTGCCGTGAGTTCTCACTTAGCCTGTGAACATTGGTTGGAACAGGGTAAATTAGAGATTTTGATGAGGCTGGGAGCAGGTTCTTATGTGCAGGAACATGGGCTGATTTGCCGTGATGAGCCAGAGAATACATTAAAGAAAATCGGGGTTGATATCCGTTCACCCGATCAGTTGAAGCTCACTGAATGGTATTTTGCCGGGCAAGCGATAGAGATTGTCCCTATTACGTATAACAACAGTTTTTCGCTGTTAAAAAATCATATTATTGACGGGGTGATTTGGAATATTGGTGATAGAAATGATTTTAAAAAACATCATTTGACATTTAAACCGCTTAAAAATAATGAGCTGTTTAATCGTGCGACAGAAGCGGTAATTTTAATTAAAAAAGGGAATGAAAAAATTAAGCAACTATTTCATTTGTATGCAGATCGTGAAACTATTTTGCAACATCAACAGTTAGTGGTGAATGAAAAAATAGAGCCGTCATATTAAGGACGAATTATGCAACGATTTGAGATTTTATACCGAGCGAATATGATTGATAAATGCGTTTTACATATTATTTCGAAGATTCGCCAATGGCTATTGCAATCGGAAATCGATTGCCAAACGCCCCAAGTCGAAATGTTATTAACACATCTTGCCATGGCATTAATGAGAATTCGTCAGAATAACATTGAAACAATCGGTTTAGATGCTGACAGTATGCAAGAAATTCAATCCAGTGAGATATACCCGCAGTTACTTGATTACCATCATAATATGTTAGCCTTGATTCAATCTGAATTGCCCGATTTGGTTATTCCTGAATCGGAAAACAGTTATCTGATTGCGAATTGGTATAGCCTTAGCTTAGCTCAAGCTAATTGTTTTAGGCTAAATCTTCAAAAAAATGAGGATTAAAGAATGTTTATTCATGCTTTAAAAAAGCAGAATCCACGATTGCTTAGTAGTGCGCTCAGTTTATGGAAGAAAGGAGTGGTTTTGCCGGATAGTTACATTATTGATGTCGGGCAGGTCTTACGCAATGGCGAAAAATTGCTTAGTTGCGCTAAACAATATGATATTTCACTTTATTTGATGGCAAAGCAATTTGGGCGGAATCCTTATTTATCACGGCGTTTATTGGAGTTGGGATTTGAGGGAATGGTCGCAGTGGATTATAAAGAGGCGCGCCAGTATTACTCGCATCAGTTGCCGGTTTCTCACCTCGGACATTTGGTGCAAACGCCGACAGCAATGCTGAAACAGGTATTAGAGCATCAGCCTGAAGTTATTACGGTTTATTCACTTAAAAAAGCACAGCAGATAGCAAAAATCGCAGCGCAGTTGGGGAGAATACAATCGCTTTTGATTAAAGTGTGTTCAGATGGAGATGTTTTCTATCCCGGACAAGAAAGTGGTATTTATTTGTCGGATTTAGCCGATTTTGTCGAGCAAGTTAAGCAACTGGCTTCCGTTAAAATTGTCGGTGTGACCCACTTTCCCTGTTTATTATTTGATGAAAGGCAGCGGAGATTAGCGGCAACACATAATTTTCATACGTTAATTAAAGCAAAACGGATTTTAGAACAATGTGCGATTCGTGTAACGCAAATCAATGCGCCGTCTTCGACTTGCATTAACGGGCTTCCTTTATTAGCTAAAATGGGGGCAACTCATGCAGAACCCGGGCATGCTTTGACCGGAACAATTCCGTTAAATGTGCAGGGCGATCAACCGGAAGTCGTTGCAATGTTGTATCTCAGTGAAATTTCACATCAATTTGACGGTAACTCCTATTGTTTTGGCGGTGGTTATTATCGACGCGGAAATGCGCAATCGGCACTTGTCGGCGAGGATTTAAGTACAACCGCACTTTTGCCTTTTGCCAATGACAATATTGATTATACCTTGCCGCTACAAGGACATTTTTCCGTCGGCGAGCCCGTCATTATGTGTTTTCGTAGCCAAATTTTCGTGACGCGCAGCGATGTTGTTTTAATCGATCATCATAGCAGTGGCGAGCCTTATGTTATTGGTGTTTATGACGGTTTGGGCAATCCGATTAGTCGGTAACATGGGGGCAAAATGGATAAAAAGTTTATTGTACTTGTGATTGATAGCTTTGGTGTGGGGGAAATGCCCGATGTGGCGGAAGTTCGCCCACAAGATATTGGTGCAAATACTTGTGAGCATATTCTGCAACAAAGCCCGCAATTACATTTGCCGATGCTGGAAAAATTGGGGTTGATGAATGTGCTGGGTAAGTGTTATCCGCCCATGACATTTTCACAAAGTGCGGTTTATGGTACGGCGTTATTGCAACATCAAGGTGGTGATACCTTTATGGGACATCAGGAGATTATGGGAACAAAGCCGAAGCAGCCCTTAATCGCTCCTTTTAGTCAGATTATTGAGCAAGTTGAATGTTGCTTAATAAAACGGGGTTATCAGGTCGAACGTATTATTCATGAGGGATTAGCGCTGCTGTGGGTGAATTGCCACATTGCGATCGGCGACAATTTAGAGGCGGATTTGGGGCAGGTCTATAATATTACCGGCAATATTAGTGCGGTCGGCTTTGATACCATTCTTGACATTGGCAGAGCGGTACGAAAAATTGCCAAAGTTGGGCGGGTGATTGCATTTGGCGGTTTATTGCAAGATAGCAGAGCTATTCTCGCGGCAATTGAGACGAAACAAGGAAAATATATTGGCGTGAATGCGCCAAAATCAGGCGCGTATGACAGTGGGTTTCAAGTTGCGCATCTTGGTTATGGCGTTGAGGCGAAAGCACAGGTTCCATATCTGTTACGGCAACAAGGCATTCCGACGGTATTAATCGGTAAAGTCGCTGATATTGTTGAAAATAGCGGGGGTATCAATTATAGGCAATTGGTTGATTCGGATGAAATCCTCGCTTTCACCCTAAAACATGTGCAACAGCGTGGCAGTTGTTTTATCTGTACCAATATTCAAGAAACGGATCTGGCAGGACACGCACAAAATGTGGCGCGCTATGCGGATCGCTTACAAGTGGTCGATCATTGGCTTGAGAAAATTATGGCTGCGATGAAGCCACAGGATTATCTCGTGGTATTGGCGGATCACGGCAATGATCCGACTATCGGGCATAGCCGGCATACCCGGGAAAAAGTACCGCTATTGCTTTATCGACAGCAGCAACAAGGGCATTACCTTGGTGAACGTGCAACATTATCTGATGTCGGTGCGTCGGCATGTGATTTTTTTGCAGCGCAAACCACGGAAAATGGAACATCATTCCTTATCGATTGCGTGCAATCAGGAGGCTAAATGAAAATTGTAGTAGGTGGACAAATTGAAAAAGAGGCATTGGCAGTAGCATTAGCCGATGAATTCATGAAACAAGGACGAGTTGTTGAAATTGCCGTGTTGAATGATATCGAAGCGGCAATGGCAATTCAGTCCGGCAACGCTGATTACTATTTTGGGGCTTGTAATACCGGTGGCGGCGGCGCTTTAGCCATGGCGATTGCTATTCTAGGGGCCGGGCGTTGTGCCACATTGGGTATGCCCGGCAAAATCTTATCAGATAGTGAAATTGCAGAAGCGGTACATTCAGGCAAAGTCGCATTTGGTTTTACGGCACAGGATATTGGCGGTATTGTGCCCCTTGTGGTCAGCTTGTTAGTTGCAAAAAACGGGGCATGATAATGAACGAAAGAGACAAATATTGACATTCAGGTTTGTGGTCATGTCCTGATAATCAATTCTGTCTTTCAGACCGGAGTTGAAGGAGTAACCTATGGAAATTTTAACTAAATTAATGGAAATTCCATTACAGCATTTGATATTGATGGCGGTTATCGGGGCAATTTCCGCTATGATGGCAAATCGCAGTATTGCGGTTTTTCACGACGGATTACGTCCGTTAGTACCTGAATACGTCGAAGGGCGAATGAGCAGAAAAGCCCTTGCAGCGACCAGTTTTGCACTCAGTTTTGGTTTGGTGATTGGCTTTGGCATTCCCTTTTCGCTTACTGCACCGATCATTCTGGTTCATAGCTTGTTATTGGGTACAGATGTTATCGGAACATGGACACCGGACAATCGCAAAGGATTTATCCTTTCCGGGGTTTTAGGCGCAATATATGCACTTGGATTAATGGTCGGTTTAAAATCGGTAGTGGAATTGTTTGCGATGATGCCGGTGAATTTTATTAGCTCCCTGAGTAAAGTCGGTGATCCGATTATTGCCTGTTTTGCTATTTTCCCGGCATTGGTTGTGTCTTATCAATATGGTTATAAAAAGGGCATTTGGGTTTTAATTGCTACTATTATCGGTTATGCCTTAACCAAATCATTTGGTGAAATTCAGTTTAGCGATGAAACCTTGAAGCCGGTGAAAATCGATCCGAACGGGGTGGCGTTGCTCTTTTCAATGATTGCGATGTTTTATTTTGCAATGCGTGAAAAAGCAAAACCTTTGGCGGACGGCGAAAAAGGCAGTAATGAAATGTTACTGGGTTTATTCTCTGAACGTGTAAAACGTATTCAAAAAAATTGGTTGCTTCTTTCATTAAGCGGTGGTTTAACCGCAGTGGCGGCAACCATGTCATTCAGCTTATTAGCCGAAGGTCCGGTGTCGCTACAATTAATGGCGCAAGATCAGCAAACCAGCGCAACCTTAGTTTCATTGGCAAGGGCGATCGGCTTTATTCCGCTTGTCGGCACAACGGCAATCGCAACCGGCGTTTATTCTCCTGACGGTATGAAATTTGTTTTTGTGGCAGGGTTGGCGTTAGATAATCCGATTTTAGCCTTTATTGCCGGTGTGGTGATTATGTTGGCAGAAGTGCGGTTTTTAGCGCAACTTGCGTTGTGGTTAGATAAATATCCCGGCGTAAAAGCCTGTGGCGATCATATCCGTACCGCCATTACCAAAATGCTCGAAGTATCTTTGTTGGTCGGCGGTATGATCGCGTCCAATGCGATTTTGCCGGGCATGGGCTTTATGATTGTTGCCGGAATTTACTTGCTTAACCGCACGTCAAAACGTCCTTTGGTCGAGATGGCAATTGGACCGGTCGCCACGATTATTGTTGGAATTGTTGCCAATGTCTTAAGCCTCGTTGGATTGTAATAAGGGGGAGATAATGGGCTACACCTTAATGCACGAACACATTTATTTGGATTTATCGAAAGTCAAAAATAATGATGATTGTCTGTTAGACCGTTTTGAGTTAATGATTGAAGAGTTTAACTATCTGAAAACACTCGGAGTTGAGCGTATTGTTGATGTTACCAATATCGGCATGGGGCGAAATATTCCGTATGTGGAACAGATTCAGCAGCAAAGCGGTCTTGAGATTGTTTCTGCAACCGGTTGTTATAAAGCCCCGTTTTTGCCTGATTGGTTTTATCGGCAAACCACCGAGCAAATTGCTCAACGCTTTATCGATGAAATTGAGCAAGGCATTGAAAATAGCGGGCGTAAAGCCGGTATTATCGGTGAAGTGGGAAGTGGATTTGAGCGGATTAGTCCCGATGAATACCGTTTATTACAAGCGGCCGCACTTGCGGCGCTGGCTACCGGTAAATGCGTGACAACGCACACATCATTAGGGCGCTTCGGCGAGGAACAATTAGATTTATTCGTGCAAATGGGGCTGAGTTCAGAACGTGTTATCATCGGGCATACCGATTTAGCCGGTGATCGGGATTATTTATTCCGTTTGTTAGACCGGGGGGCTTATGTTGAATTCGATACGATTGGAAAGTTAAATTATCAGTCGGACGAACTTAGGGCTGATTTATTCAGTCAGGCTGTCAAGTGCGGTTATCGGCAACAATTATTACTTTCAATGGATATCACGCGCAAGTCGCATTTGAGAGCAAATGGGGGCATTGGTTATGCTTATTTGTTCGAACGGTTTATCCCGTTATTATTTGAACGCGGGGTGGCGGAAGCGGATATTGAAATTATTTTACAGCACAATCCAAACCGTATTTTGCAATAGAACAGCAATAAATTGAGGGAGGATAGTAAATGAAAACATTTCCGCTTCAAAGCCTGACGTTATCCCAAGCGATGCAAAAGCAGTTTGATTTGGTTGCGGCAATTACACGGCATTTTACCGACGGTGAATTTTTACTTGGGGCCGATCTCGGATTAAAGTGCGGTTTTAATCAACCGAGAACCACCTTTCTTGTTGAAAAAGCGATAGCCGACTTTTTTCAAGCCGAAGCGGCGGTTTTAGTACAGGGTGCCGGTAGCGGCGCAATCCGAGAAGGCTTAGCCGCATTATTAAAAGCCAACCAACGGATTTTAATCCACACGGCGCCGATTTATCCAACGACGAAAACCACGTTTGAACGGATGGGATTAGAGGTTGTTGAGGCTGATTTTAATCAGCTTGATCAGTTTCAAACGGCATTGGAATATTTCAAACCGCATGCCGTGTTGGTTCAGCATACACGGCAACAACCACAGGACCGTTTTGATTTGGCGCAGATCCTGACATTTTGTCAGGAAAAAAAGATTCCGACCTTGGTTGATGATAATTATGCAGTGATGAAAGTGATGAATATTGGCTGTGAATTAGGAGCAACCCTGTCCACATTTTCCAGTTTTAAATTATTCGGACCGGAAGGTGTCGGCGTTGTTGTCGGCGATTCAGCCGCAATCACAAAAATTCGGCAATCGCACTATTCAGGCGGTTGTCAAATTCAGGGGCATTTGGCTATGGAAGTATTGCGAGGCTTGGTTTTTGCGCCGGTGATGCAAGCGGTTCAGGCACAGGTCAATGACGAATTGGTTGCACGGCTTAATAACGGGGTTATTCCACAAGTAAAATCGGCATTTTTAGTCAATGCGCAATCAAAAGTATTGATTGTCGAATTTTTTGATGAAATTGCTGAACAGGTATTACAAATTGCGACTCGGTTCGGCGCCCTGCCTTATCCTGTCGGTGCGGAATCAAAATATGAAGTTCCGCCATTGTTTTATCGGGTTTCCGGCACTTTCCGCCAATCCGATCCTTCGTTAGAAAAACGAATGATCCGAATTAACCCGAATCGTGCCGGAGCAGAAACCGTATTAACGATTTTAAAACAGAGCTTATCGGCGTTGTCGGTATAAAATAGACTTCAATTAAATTGAAAATCTGTTATCTTTATCGCTAAAATTTAGGCTGAAACCGCACTTTTATAGTAAAAGTGCGGTTTGTTCTATTTTGTTGCAAGGAATGACTATGACCAAAGAAACCATTGTTGCCCAAGCCACTGCGCCCGGGCGGGGCGGAATCGGGATTCTGCGTGTTTCGGGGCCGAGAGCGGTTGAGGTGGCGCAGGCGGTGTTGGGCAAATGCCCGAAGCCGAGAGTGGCGGATTATCTGCCGTTTAAAGACAGCGACGGTACGATTTTAGATCAGGGCATTGCGCTGTATTTTCAATCGCCCAATTCATTCACCGGCGAAGATGTGTTGGAGCTGCAAGGGCATGGCGGGCAGGTGGTGTTGGATCTGCTGCTGAAACGCATTTTGCAGTTGGGCGGCATTCGCATTGCACGCCCGGGCGAGTTTTCCGAACAGGCGTTTTTAAATGATAAACTGGATTTGGCTCAGGCGGAAGCGATTGCCGATTTAATCGACGCCTGCTCGGAACAGGCGGCACGTTCGGCGTTGAAATCGTTGCAAGGGGAATTTTCCAATAAAGTCAATCAATTGGTTGATGCGGTGATTTACCTGCGTACCTACGTTGAAGCGGCGATTGATTTTCCCGATGAAGAAATTGATTTTCTCGCCGACGGCGTGGTCGAAGGACATCTGAATCAAATTATTCAGCAATTAAACGGGGTGCAAGCGGAAGCGAAGCAAGGCTCGCTGTTGCGAGAAGGCATGAAAGTGGTGATCGCAGGGCGCCCGAATGCCGGCAAATCCAGTTTGCTGAATGCCCTTGCCGGACGCGAGGCGGCGATTGTAACCGATATTGCGGGCACAACCCGTGATGTGTTGCGTGAACATATCCATATTGACGGTATGCCGCTGCACATTATCGATACCGCCGGGCTGCGCGAAGCAACCGATGAAGTGGAACGGATTGGGATTGATCGCGCTTGGACGGAAATTGAACAGGCGGATCATGTGTTGCTGATGATAGACAGTACCACCACGCAGGAACTGAATCCGCATAAAATTTGGGCGGAATTTATCGAACGTTTGCCAAGCACAATGCCGATCACCGTGATTCGCAATAAAGCCGATTTGAGCGGCGAAGCGGAAGGGGTTGAACAACACGACGGTTACACCATTATCCGCTTGTCGGCAAAAACCAAGTGCGGTATTGACTTGTTGCGCGATCACCTGAAACAGTCAATGGGCTATCAAACCGTGACCGAAGGCGGCTTCTTGGCTCGCCGTCGCCATTTGGAAGCCTTGTCTGCGGCAAGTGAACACTTACAACGCGGGCATATCCAACTGACCCAATTTCACGCCGGGGAGTTGTTGGCGGAGGAGCTGCGCATGGTGCAAGACGCTTTAAGCGAAATCACCGGACAATTCACCTCCGATGATTTGCTGAGCAATATTTTCAGTTCGTTTTGTATCGGTAAATAACGCGCTTGCAAACTAACTTGGAGGAGGAACCATGCTGACATTCAGACAGGCGGCCATGGCGGATATTGATCGCTGCTTTGCCATTGAAGCGAGCGCTTATGCGGCAGATGAAGCTGCGACGCGTGAAAAGATTGCACTCCGGATCGCACAATATCCTGATGGTTTTCTATTGATGGAAACGGAGAATGGGATTATCGGTTTTATTAATAGCGGGTGTGCCGAAGAGGTGGTGATGTCCGATGAGCAGTTTAAACAGTTGATCGGGCATGATCCGGCGGCGCCGAACGTGGTGATTATGTCGGTGGCGGTGGATCCGTGCTATCAGGGTCGCGGTTATGCGGCGCGCTTAATGCGGCAGTTTATCGAGCTTATGCGCAGCCGGCGAAAACGGGCGATTTATCTGATGTGTAAAGCGCAATATATCACGTTCTATGAAAAATTCGGTTACCGCTACCTCAAACCGTCAGCCTTCAAGCACGGTGGTGTACTATGGCATGAAATGCTGTTAGCGCTTTAGCCGAGGGCAAAAGCATTGGCGGAAAAATTCCTCTTAGTGAGAATTGAAATCATCTGAAAGTTTTGTTATGGTCAATTTCTTTCCATTTCAAGAGATTTTTCCATGCAAGTCTTACGCAAATTAAATCATTTTATCAGCAAAACCTTCGCCGTTTGGGTGTTGTTATTCGCTTTTTTGGCTTTCCAATTTCCCGCATATTTTGTCCCTTTTGTCGCCTATATTCCGTATTTATTGGGAATCGTGATGTTTGGCATGGGAATTACGCTGACTTTTAACGATTTCGGCGAAGTGGTGCGCCATCCGAAATCGGTTGTCATCGGCGTGCTCGGTCAGTTTGTGATTATGCCGGCGATCGCTTTCGGTTTGGCAAAAGGCTTTGCCTTGCCGACCGATTTGGCGATTGGCGTGATTTTGGTCGGTTCCTGTCCGGGCGGTACTTCGTCCAATGTGATGACCTATCTGGCGCGCGGCAATACCGCACTTTCGGTCGCTTGCACCACGGTTTCAACCCTGCTTGCCCCGATTTTAACGCCAGCGGTGTTTTATGTTTTGGCAAGCCAGTGGCTGGATATTGATGCCGGCGCGATGTTTGTGTCAGTGTTGAAAATGGTACTGTTCCCGATTTTCTTGGGCTTGGTGGTGCGTGCATTGTTCAAAAAGCAAATGGCGCAACTGAGTCAAAGTATGCCGTTGTTGTCCGTGATTGCGATTGTGTTGATTTTGTCGGCGGTGGTGGCGGTCAGCAAAGATAAAATTATCGAATCGGGGTTGATTATTTTTGGGATCGTGGTGCTGCACAACGGGTTAGGCTACTTGATTGGCTTCTTCGCCGCCAAATTGTTCAAGCTCAGCACTTATGACAGCAAAGCGGTTTCGATTGAAGTCGGTATGCAAAATTCCGGTTTGGGGGCGGCGTTAGCCAATGCGCATTTTAATCCGCTGGCGGCGGTACCAAGTGCGGTCTTCAGCTTTTGGCATAATGTTTCCGGTCCGATTTTGGCGACATTTTTCGCCGCGTTAAAAGAGAAAAAAGCCAACGTAGACGCAAAATGAAACTATTGATTTCCAACCAACACGGCGCAATCGTGATGGCGCTGTTGCCGTTTTTATACGGCATGCTGTCATCACCGACGGTCATTTGGCAGCACGCTTTTTTGTTATTGGCGTGGGCGTGTTTGTACCTGTTCACTTATCCGTTTTTTAATCTGTTTAAAGGGCGGAATTTGGCACAAAACCGCACTTGGGCGATCGGTTACGGGCTGACCGCACTTTTATTTTCTGTTCCCGCATTATGGCATAATTGGCAATTGCTCTATTTTTTATTGGCAATGCTGCCGTTTGCTTTGTTGACGGTTTATTACGTCAAACAAAAAAACGAGCGCGCGTTGGGCAATGATTTGGCGGCGATCGTCATTTTCGGTATTGCCGGCATGGCGGCGTATTATTTTGCCGACCGCACTTTTGATCCGCAACTCGCACGGGTTTTCCTTTATCCGAGTTTGTTTTTTGTCGGCACGACGCTGTATGTCAAAAGCATTCTGCGCGAGCGCAAAGATCCGCGTTATCTACAAGCCTCGATCATTTTTCATGTATTGTGTGTGTTGTTAATCGCGTATTTTGATTGGCAAACCGCACTTTGCTTTGTCCCCGCCTTGCTGCGCGCCGTCATCGTCCCGTTATGGGTAATGCCGCGTAAACGGCTGAATCCGAAGCAAGTCGGGCTGATTGAAATGGGGATTTCTTTTTTGTTTTTATTTGGATTGTTGTTAGTCGGGTGATTGGGTAAAGTGCGGTGTAAACGGCACTTCAGGCTGATGACAAAGTCTCTTTTCTCATAATTTCCCTCCCTCCGTATACGGAGGGATGTGTCCGAAGGATGGAGGGAGGCATAAATCAGTTTAAAAATGAATATGTTGCATGTTCATATTACCCCTCCCTCCCCATTTTTCTTACGAAAAATGGTACTCCCTCCGCATGCGGAGGAAGAGAAGTCAGTTTGTCAGCAATCTAAAGTGCGGTTTACACCGCACTTGATGTCATCAATAACCGCTTAAATCACCGGCTCGACTTGCATATTGCCTTTAATTTGGCAACTGCACGCCAGCACATAACCTTGTGCGATTTCTTGCGCCGTTAACGGACCGGTGGTGCTGGTTTCATATTCGCCTTGTAGCACTTTGGTTTTGCATGAACCGCAAATACCGGTGCGGCAGGCGGCGATTACCGGAATGTTATTCTCTTCCAATGCGCTTAATAATGAAATGCCAAACGGTACGGAAACGGTTTGCTCGCCGATAATGCCGTACACGGTTAAACCGACTTGCTTGCTGTTGTCGCTCATGCAAACTTCGGTCGAAGAGTGGAACTGTTCGAGGAAGAAGCGCTCTTGCGGCACGCCGAGTTGCTCGCTGATGTCGCGAATGTGCTGCATATAGCTTTCCGGGCCGCAGGTTAATACGGTGCAATCGGCGATATTCGGCACGAGTTCTTGCAGCATTTGTTGTGAAATCCGTCCGGCGTAGAAGCCTTCGCTTGCCCCTTGCGACGAGTTCATATACAGCTTTAAGTGCGGATATTGCGCTTTCAACTGTTCCCACTCGCGTTTAAAAATCACGTCTTTCGGCGAATGGACGCTGTAGAACACGGTTAAATTGGCGTGCGGACGATTGACGCATAACCAACGCACCATTGACATAATCGGCGTGATACCGCAACCACCGGCAACCAGCAGATAATTGTCGCTGACAATTTTCGAGCAGGTGAAATCGCCTTTCGGATCAGACAGCCACAGGGTATCGCCGACGTTGACATCACGCGTCAGCCACGTCGAGCCGACCCCGTTTTCAATCCGGCGCACGGTTAAGGTGACATAGCGGCTTAAACCGGGCGTGGAGGAGAGGGTATAGGCGCGGGCGATGTCCGGCGTGTTTTTAATGCTGACCAAGGCATATTGCCCCGGTTCGTAGGGGTAAAAATCTTGTGCAATCAGTTCGAGGGTATAAACATCGTCGGTTTCCTGTACGATGTTGTTCACCATCATCTCATTGATACAAAAAGCATTTGGGTTTGACATAGTGAAATCCTGAAACAGAAAAGTGCGGTCAAGTCGACGCTGACCGCACTTGGGATTAAATCATGATGAAATTAGCGGGCTAAGGCTTGTTGCATATCTTGTTGCGGGTTGGTTAAACCGCGCAGACCGAATTTTTCATTCAGAATCGCCAGCAAATTATCGTTCAAGAATGCCGGGGCGGTCGGGCCGGTGTAAATGTCTTTCACGCCCAAGGCAAGCAGGGTTAATAAAATCACAATCGCTTTTTGTTCGAACCAAGACAGAACCAAGGTCAGCGGCAAATCGTTGACGCCGCAGCCCAATTTTTCCGCCAAGTTCACCGCCAGCATAATTGCCGAATAGGCGTCGTTACATTGACCGACATCGAGCAAGCGCGGTAAGCCGCCTTCCAAGGTGCCGAATTCCATTTTGTTGAAGCGGTATTTACCACAGCCTAAGGTTAAGACCACGCAATCTTCCGGCACATTGCGCGCAAATTCGGTGTAGTAGCTGCGTTCGCCCACGCTGCCGTCGCAGCCGCCGACCAAGAACACATGGCGTAATTTTTTCTCGGCAACCAAGTTAATCACTGCGTCAGACGCGTCCAACAGGGTTTGGCGACCGAAACCGACGGTGATGTTGTGTTCGATTTCACTGTAAGGGAAGCCCGTCATGGCTTGCGCTTTGGCGATCACTTCGCTGAAATCGCGATCGTCCAAGTGGCGCACGCCCGGCCAGCCGACGATACTGCGGGTGTAGATCCGATCCGCATAGTTACCGACATTCGGGTCGATAATGCAGTTGGAGGTCATGATCACCGGCCCCGGGAATTTGGCGAATTCACGTTGTTGATTCTGCCAACCGCCGCCGTAGTTGCCGACCAAATGGCGGTATTTTTTCAGTTCGGGATAACCGTGCGCCGGCAACATTTCGCCGTGGGTGTAAACGTTAATCCCGGTGCCTTCGGTTTGTTCCAACAAGGCTTTTAAGTCTTTCAAATCGTGACCGGAAATCAGAATACATTTACCGGCAATCGGTTTGACGTTGACGCTGGACGGCGTCGGGTTGCCGAAGGCGGCGGTTTCGCCTTTGTCCAATAGCCCCATCACGCTGAAATTCATGGTGCCGATACCGAGTGCATTTTTCAGCAGGGTGTCGATGTCGGTCGGTTGCGTGCCCAACCATGACATATATTGGTGGAATTCCAGATAGACTTGGTTGTCAAATTGCCCTAAGACATGGGCGTGTTCCATATAAGCGGCGGCGCCTTTTAAGCCGTATAAACACAGCATTCTTAAGCCGTGCACTTCTTCGCTGATGTCGTCAATGTCTTTATTTAAGGCGAAGTCTTCCGCTTGTTTCGTCAAGGCGGCAATATCGCTGCCGTTTAGGGTTAAATGCGCCAGCGGGTGATCGCTGTCGGTGCTCGGGTTCACCGCACGGCAACATTGGATCAGTTGATCACGATAGGCTTGCGCTTGTTGTGCATATTCAACAATCCGTTGCGAATCAAAGTTGACGTTGGTTAGAGTGGAGAAAAACGCTTGCGCGGTGAACGCATCAATTTCATTGTCGATAATCGCCAGTTCGCGCGCCTTAATTGCCCAAGTGGACAGGCTGTGCAGAACCGCGATTAATAAATCTTGCAGATCGGAGGTTTCCGCGGTCTTTCCGCACATACCTTGCGAGTAGCTGCAACCGTTGCCGACAGGGGTTTTCATGGTTTGTTCGCATTGAATGCAATACATCGTTCAAATTCCTTTTAAAGTTGTTTTCGTGATCGAGTAGAGTGAGTAGAGTAACTTCGCTGTTAATTGATTTAACAGGCGTATCATAAAAGGAATGGTTTAATAAAAGAAGTATTTATTATACCCATTTAAGGTTTTTTTGATTTAGATCGTATTTTGCTTTTAATGAGAATAAATACAATGGGGGAGAGATCAAAATATGCAGTGGAAAACCAACCAAGGCAGGCAGATAAAAAAACATACTGATACTTTGCAATATCAGTATGTTTTATGTGTTCGAAGTGCGGTTTATTGTGCGCTTGGTGCGAGTACGTTCGGAACTGTCAATTCCAAATCACCGCTCGGCACCGGAATTTCAGGGAAGGTTTTGCCTTCGCCTTGTTTGATTAAATCGGCAATTTTAGCCGCCGGCTCGGTCAGCCCCATCGCTTGATAGGATTTTTCCAACAACGGCAAGGCTTCATGGGTCGCTTGGCTGTCCGGATATTTATCTAACAGCCCTAATACCCGGTTAACCGTGGCGACATAAGCCTTGCGTTTGAAATAGAATTCGGCGACACGTTGTTCGTGGCGCGCCAAAGCGCTGCGCAGATAGGTGGCGCGCACCGCGGCGTCGGCAGCATATTGGCTGTTCGGGAAATGTTGTTGCAAGGTTTCGAAGTTATGCAGGGCGTTGGTCAGTGTCAACGGATCGCGCAAAGCGCGGTCGGTGCCGAAGGTTCTTTGCATAAAATGATCACCCAACTCGGTATTGATCAAGCCCGCGAGGTATAAGACGAAATCCAAATGCTGGCTGTTGCTGTGCAAGCGCAGGAAACGTTCGGCATTCGCCAATGCCAAGGTATATTCGGAATCCTTATAATAGGCATAAATCAAACCTAATTGTGCCTGTTCGGCATAAGCACCGAAAGGATAACGGCTGTCAACGGCATCCAGATAGCGGATTGCTTCAGTGTAATTTTCATCTAATAAATAGCTATTGGCTTTGCTGTATAACTCTTCTACCGGTAGATTTTCCACTCCCTTGTCGCCTGAAGAGCAGGCGGTAACAGCAAGTGCGGTCAATAACAGCAAGGCAAGTGATTTTAGTTTATGCATAATATAACAGTCCTAATATAGTGAAAGCTGAGAAATACAGAGACTATGACAACGGTTTTCAGACTAAGTTTGGTTACTTCACTGTAAACTTCAGTTACAATGACAGGCATAATCTTGTTGTGCTTATGTTGCGTTAAGTATTTTAACCATACTGGGCAAATAAGCAAATCAGAATTAAACGGATTCCATTCTTTATGACAAAACAACTACAATTAAGCACGCAAATTCAATTACATCAATTGGGACAACGCTTGGATCAGGCGTTGGCAGAGCGTTTTCCCGACTATTCCCGTTCACGGATTAAAACGTGGATCGAACAAAACAAAGTGCGGGTTAACGGGGAAATCGTCAATAAACCGCGGGAAAAAGTCTTCGGGGATGAGCGGATTGAAATTGATGTGGAAATCGAAGAAGAAAACCGCTTTGTGGCGCAGGATATTGCCTTGAATATCGTATATGAAGACGATGATATTCTGGTGATTAATAAGCCGAAAGATCTGGTGGTGCACCCCGGGGCGGGCAATCCCGACGGCACAGTGCTGAACGCGCTGTTGCACCATTATCCGCAAATTGCCGAAGTGCCGCGCGCCGGGATTGTGCACCGTTTGGATAAAGACACCACCGGTCTTATGGTGGTGGCGAAAACCATTCCGGCGCAAACCCGTTTGGTTTTCGCCTTGCAAAAACGCCGGATTACCCGTGAATATGAAGCGGTGGCGTTCGGGATTATGACTAAAGGCGGTACGGTTGATCAGCCGATGGCGCGCCACGGCACCAAACGCACACAAATGGCGGTGCACCCGATGGGCAAACCGGCGGTAACCCATTATCGGATTATGGAGCGTTTCCGTAACTACACGCGGCTGCGGCTGCGTTTGGAAACCGGGCGCACCCACCAAATTCGGGTGCACATGGCGCATATTGCCCACCCGCTATTAGGCGATCAAGTGTATGGCGGTCGCCCGCGCCCGCCGAAGGGGGCGAGCGAGGCGTTGCTAAGCGTGCTGCGTAATTTCCAACGTCAAGCCTTGCATGCGGTGATGTTGCGTTTGGAACATCCGATCACCGGCGAAGTGATGGAGTGGCACGCGCCGCTGCCGGAGGATTTTGTCGAGCTGGTGAATGCACTGAAGCAAGATTACGAACTGCATAAAGATGAATTGGATTATTAATGGAATTTCTTAAACCCGATTGGAATTTGGCGGATAATATCAAAGCGCTTTCTACGCTGCGCAGTGGCGGGGTGAGCGAACAGCCTTACGCCAGTTTTAACTTGGGCGCTCATGTCGGTGATCTTCCAAGTGCGGTCAGCGCCAACCGCTTACATTTGATCAAAACCGCCGCATTGCCGCAAGCGCCGCTGTACTTGAATCAAATTCACAGCATAGACGTGGTTCGTTTGCCTAGTGACGACCCGGCGCCGAACGCGGATGCGGCTTATACCGATCAAGCCGGGCAAGTGTGTTTGGTGATGACCGCCGATTGTTTACCGGTGCTGTTTGCCTCGGCGCAAGGCAATGAGGTCGCGGCGGCACATGCCGGTTGGCGCGGCTTGTGTGATGGCATTTTAGAAAATACGCTGGCACAGTTTAAGACCGAACCTTCGCAGATTGTGGCGTGGCTTGCCCCGGCAATCGGCGCAAACGCTTTTCAAGTGGGGCCGGAAGTGCGCTCGGCGTTTATGCAACAGGATCCGCAAGCGGCATCGGCATTTAAAACCGATTTGACCTCGCCGCAAAAATATTTCGCCGATTTGTATTTATTGGCGCGGCAACGGCTGCAAAAGTGCGGTCTGCAACAGATTTACGGCGGGGAATATTGCACTGTCAGCGATAAAACGCGCTTTTTTTCCTATCGGCGCGACGGCGTGACCGGACGCATGGCGAGCTTGATTTGGTTTGAATGAAACAACCGAATTTAGATTTGACTTTTTGGGCGGTAGCCCTTATGTTTAACGATGTGTTTTAACAATTGATTTACGATGATTTTCAAAGGAGAAAAACAATGCAACAACGTCTTGTGACTGATGTACGCCGTTCCGAACAATCGGTTTTAGCGACCAACAAAGTATTACGCAATACTTATTTTTTATTAGCGCTGACCGTCACCTTTTCCGCAGTGGTGGCTTATATCTCAATGGCGATGAATCTGCCGTATCCGGGTTTAATCGTGCTGCTAGTCGGCTTCTACGGCTTACTGTTTTTAACCAATAAATTAGCCGACAGCCCATTGGGGATTTTGTCTGCGTTTGCGTTCACCGGTTTTCTCGGCTACACCATCGGGCCGATTTTAAATCTGTATGTGCGCGAAGGTTTAGGCGATGTCGTGGTGTTGGCATTAGGCGGCACGGCGGCGGTATTCTTCGCTTGTTCGGCTTATGTTTTAACCACGAAAAAAGATATGTCGTTTCTAAGCGGAATGATGTTTGCGCTGTTTATTGTGTTGGTTGTCGGCGTGATTGCCAATATTTTCCTGCAAATCCCGGGATTACATTTGGCCATCAGCGCATTGTTTGTGGTGTTTTCAACCGGTGCGATTCTGTATGAAACCAGCAATATCGTTCACGGCGGCGAAACTAACTATATCCGCGCCACCATCGGCATTTATGTCTCGCTGTACAACCTGTTTATCAGCTTATTGAGCCTGATCGGCGCTTCACGCGATTAGTAAATTGTGCCGATAATCACAGTAATCGGTCTAACCATTTTCGTATGCCCCTAAATAGGGGCATAATTGTATCGGTCAAAACGTGAGAAGAAATGAAGATTAACGGCGAAACGATTGAATTGGATAAAGACGGCTATTTGCGGCACAGCGCACAATGGAACGAAGCGGTGGCGCAGGCATTGGCGGAAAAAGAGCGATTGGAACTCAGCGCCGCCCACTGGGAAGTGATCCATTTTGTGCGCGATTTTTATCAGGAATATAAAACTTCACCGGCGATTCGCATGTTGGTGAAAGCGATGGCGGATAAGTTGGGGGCGGACAAAGGTAACAGCCGTTATTTGCAGCGCTTGTTTCCCGAAGGTCCGGCGAAACAGGCGACCAAGTTGGCAGGGCTGCCGAAACCGGCTAAGTGCTTATAAAAACCAGATAGAAATTGTGTAAATATCTTTAATTGATAATTATTCGTATTTGAATTGGATGGATTTATTGATATAGTGTTAAACGGAGCAACAAGCGTTGCTTTGCACGTTTAACCTATCAATCAATAAGGAGCAACAAATGAATAAGCAGATAAAAAACCTTGTCAGCAGTCTGGTGTTAAGTTGCGTATTCGCATTTTCTGCGAATGCAGCCGCCAAGCCGTTCAAAGTGATGACAACCTTCACTGTAATCCAAGATATTGCGCAGAATGTTGCCGGTGACGCGGCGGTTGTCGAATCGATCACTAAGCCTGGCGCGGAAATTCACGATTATCAAGTCACCCCGAAGGATGTGATCAAAGCGCAGCAGGCGGATCTGATTTTATGGAACGGTTTGAATTTGGAACGCTGGTTTGAACGCTTTTTTGAAAATATGCCGAATAAACCGGTGGCGGTGGTGACCGAAGGAATCGAGCCGTTGCCGATTTCGGAAGGGGCTTATCAAGGCGCCCCCAATCCGCATGCGTGGATGTCGCCGAGCAATGCGTTGATTTATGTGGAAAATATCCGTCAGGCGTTGGTCAAACACGATCCGCAAAATGCCGACGTTTATAACCGTAACGCAGCGACCTATAGCGAAAAAATCAAAGCGATTGATACGCCGTTACGCGAAAAAATCAAGGCGATTCCAAGTGAAAAACGCTGGTTGGTGACGTCCGAAGGCGCATTCAGCTATTTAGCCAAAGATTACGGCTTTAAAGAGTTATATTTATGGCCGATCAATGCCGAACAGCAAGGTTCGCCGCAACAAGTGCGGTCTGTCATCGATCAGGTGAAAGCCAATAACATTCCGGTGGTGTTCAGCGAAAGTACGGTTTCCGATCGTCCGAGTAAGCAAGTCGCCAAAGAAACCGGCGCAAAATACGGCGGCGTGTTGTATGTCGATTCCCTGTCGCAAGCGGACGGCGCCGTGCCGACCTATTTGGATTTGTTGCAAGTGACGGTTTCGACCATAGTGAAAGGATTTGAATGATGATAAACGGCAAGGGTGCAGGCGGCGGCGATCCGCTGTTGGACGTTCATGATATCAGCGTGCGCTACAATAACGGGCATACCGCACTTCATGATGTTTCGTTTTCTCTTAACGGCGGAACGACTTGCGCTCTGGTCGGTGTTAACGGCAGTGGCAAATCCACGCTGTTTAAAAGTTTAATGGGCTTGGTAAAACCGCTGCAAGGTTCGATTCGCTTGCACGGTTTGCCGGTGCACAAAGCGTTGAAGCAAAATCGCGTTTCCTATGTGCCGCAAGCCGAAGAAGTGGATTGGCAGTTTCCGGTGTCGGTGTATGACGTGGTGATGACCGGACGTTATGGCTACATGAATTTTTTGCGGATTCCGTCGGCATTGGATAAGCAAAAAGTCGAGCAGGCAATGCAACGGGTTGATATCAGCCACTTGCGTGATCGACAGATTGGCGAATTGTCCGGCGGGCAAAAAAAACGGGTGTTTTTGGCGCGTGCGTTGGCGCAAGAAAGTCAAATTATTCTGCTGGATGAGCCGTTTACCGGGGTGGATGTTAAAACCGAAAATGCGATTGTCGAACTGTTGGGGCAACTACGCGGCGAAGGGCATTTGATTTTGGTTTCGACCCATAATCTCGGCAGCGTACCGCACTTTTGCGATCAAGTGGTAATGATTAACCGCACCGTAATTGCCGCCGGCTGCACCGAAACCACCTTTACCCAAAAAAATCTGCAACGGGCGTTTGGCGGTGTACTGCGCTACCTCACTCTCGGCGGCGAAGTGCTGCATGATGACGAAGATAACCGCACCTTAACCGTGCTGACCGACGACGAGCACCCGGTGGTATTTTATGGTGAAAAAGGGGCGGAACTGCCGCCGACGACACCTTGCAATAAGGCAGAACCGTAAATGTGGCAACTTTTACTTGAGCCTTTCCAATATGAATACATGACCAAAGCGGTGGTGGTGAGCGCCTTGGTCGGGGGCGTATGTGCCTTTTTGTCGGCATATTTAATGCTGAAAGGTTGGTCGCTGATTGGCGATGCCTTGTCGCACGCGGTCGTACCCGGTGTGGCGATTGCCTATGCCTTGGCGTTGCCTTATGCGGTCGGTGCGTTTTTGTCCGGGCTGTTGGCGGCGTTGGCGATTTTGTGGATTAAATCGATCACCAAACTGCGCGAAGACGCGATTATCGGCTTTATTTTCACCACCTTTTTTGCGCTCGGTTTATTTATCATCTCGCTGAATCCGACCTCGGTTGACGTGCAGTCGATTATTCTCGGTAATATTTTAGGCATTGCCGATGAAGATGTGTTGCAAGTCGGGATTATTATTGCGGTCTGTGTGGTGTTTTTGCTGATTTTTTGGAAAGATCTGCTGTTAGTCTTTTTTGATGAAAGCCATGCGGTTTCGGTCGGGATTTCGCCGTTGCGCTTAAAAGTGTTGTTTTTCACCTTGTTGAGCGCCTGTGTGGTTGCCGCGTTGCAAACCGTCGGCGCGATTTTGGTGATTGCGATGGTGATCACCCCCGGGGCAACCGCCTATTTATTAACCGATCGCTTCGGGCGTTTAGTGTGGATTGCGGTTGGTTTAGGTTTTGGTACCAGTGCGGTCGGGGCGTATCTCAGTTATTTTCTCGACGGCGCAACCGGCGGTCTGATCGTGTTTTTGCAAACGCTGTTATTTCTGCTCGCCTTTTTCTTCTCGCCTAAATATGGCATGTTGAAACGTAATAAAATCAAGGAGAAAGCTGATGATGGCCGAGCTGTTTAATTGGTTTTACGAGCCTTTTTCCTTTGAGTTTATGCGCCAAGCGTTGCTGACCGCACTTTTGGTGGCGGTGGTGTGCGCCTTGCTGTCGTGTTATTTGGTGTTGAAAGGCTGGTCGTTGATGGGCGACGCGATTGCGCATGCGGTATTGCCGGGCGTGGTGATTGCGTTTCTCTTGGGGCTGCCGTTGACGGTCGGCGCTTTCTTTTCCGGCGTTTGTTGTGCCTTGGCGACCGGCTATTTGAAAGAAAATAGCCGCCTAAAAGAAGATACGGTGATGGGCATTGTGTTTTCCGGGATGTTTGCTTTCGGGCTGATTTTATTCGTCAACGTCGATAGCGATCAACATTTAAGCCATATTCTGTTTGGTAATTTGCTCGGCGTAACCCAAGCGGCGTTTCAACTGACGCTGTGGATTTCGCTGTTCACCTTCGTGATTGTGTTTTTAAAACGCAAAGATTTTCTGTTGTACTGTTTTGATCCGGTTCAAGCGGCGGTGGTCGGCTTGCCGGTGCGTTTGTTGCACTATTTATTGTTGATGCTACTTGCCTTAACCATCATCAGCGCCATGCAGGTGGTCGGGGTGATTTTGGTGGTAGCGTTATTGATCGCCCCGGGCATTACCGCCTTTTGCCTCACCAAATCGTTTAACCGCATGCTGCTGATTGCGATCAGCGTGTCGCTGCTGTCGAGCGTGCTCGGCACGATTTTCAGTTATCATTGGGATTCCGCGACCGGACCAACGATTGTGTTGGTGCAATCTTGTTGTTTTATCTTTGCCTTGCTCTACCGCACTTGGCGCACCCAGCGGGATAAAGTGCGGTTTCAACAACAGACTAGCCCACATAAAAGTGCGGTCTAATAAGCGATGGCGAATTCGCGAAAGCGCACTTCGTCTTGATAAGGCCGCTCTAACACCTGATCGACTGTGGCGGAGCGCGGGCCGCCTTGTTGCAGCCAGTGGCGCAGGGCGTCGATTTGTTGTTCGCTGCCTTGCGCAATCACTAATACACTGCCGTCGGACAGATTGCGGACATTGCCTTTCAATCCCAATTCAGACGCCTTGCGCCATGTAAAATAACGAAAGCCCACGCCTTGTACGATCCCGTAAACATTAAATTGAACTTGCATAACGCCTCCATAAGCCTAAGGCAACTCTCAAATTTGGATAAAAATGCTAAATGACTATTTTATTTTATAATGTTTTGGCATAGGATAGACACAACCAATTTGGTTTTTGTAAAAAATCTGACCCTGATCGGGTTTTTTACCGATTTTTCTTATCATTGAGGAAATAACATGAAATTAGCTCATTTAGCGATTAGTGCCGTAGCATTGTTAACGGGTTTCAGTGCCGTAGCTGCAGAAATCAGTACATCATCCAATCTGGAAATATTGGCTGTCGATGGTCAAAAAGCCGGTGGCGGTTTATTGAAAAAAAATAAAACGGTAACGGTCGCCGACAACGAGACACACCAAGTTGTGGTACGAGTGGCGGAAATTATCCGCTCAGGTTCCGATCGCCGCTTATTCGAATCTGCGCCTGTGATCGTCAGATTCAAAGCCGGCAGTGAAAATATTCAAATTAAAGCGGACGGCGTGCTTGATGAAAGCGACGCCGCTCGTTTTGACAAAAATCCGAAAGTGAGTGTCGTAACGGCAAGCGGTCAGGCTGTGGCGAGCGAGCAAGATATTTTATCGCAAGACGGTTTGTTCCCGGGAAGAAACATCGCTGAAGATTTATCAAGCTACAATAGCAGCGGCGGTAAAGCAGCGGTAGCCGGATTTGCCAGTGCCAGTATGCCGGTTGCGATGGGAATGGCAAATGTGGGCAAAGCTTCAAAAGGTCAAGTGACCGTACAAGGGGAAAACGTTGCGGAACAGCAATTGCAATATTGGTTCCAACAAGCCGATAAAGCAACGCAACAACGTTTCTTGAATTGGGCGAAAAAACAATAAGCAGTAAAATTAAAATAATAAAAAAGTGAGCTTGGCTCGCTTTTTTATTTTAACCGGCAATAAGACAGAAGGACTGGCGATGAAAACAACAACCCGTCAAATTGGTGTAAAAAAACAGATTGCGTTAGTGGCGCATGATCATTGCAAGCAAAGTTTGGTCGATTGGTGCTTAAAAAACCGCACTTCGTTGGCACAACACGATTTATACGGCACCGGCACCACCGGAAATCTGATTGAGCAAAAGAGCGGTTTGGCAATTAAGGCGCTATTGAGCGGCCCGATGGGCGGTGATCAGCAACTTGGCGCGATGATTGCCGAAGGCAAAATCGATTTGCTGGTATTCTTTTGGGATCCGATGAATGCGGTGCCGCACGATCCCGATGTGAAAGCCTTAATGCGGATTTCGACGGTATGGAATATCCCGGTGGCAATGAATCCGGCGACCGCCGACTTTCTGATCAGCTCACCTTGTTTTAATAATCCGGTCGAGATTGAAATTCCCGATTATGCCGGCTATCTGGCGGAACGTTTAAAATAGGTAGAATATGAATTTAGCGCTGAATATTTTCAACTTTGTTTTTTTCGGATTCAGTACCGTGTTGGGGTGGTTTTTCGCTACGATCCTAAGTGCGGTTTTAATTGTCACTTTGCCTTATACCCGCAGTTGTTGGGAAATCACCAAAATGGCATTGGTGCCGTTTGGTCACGAAATTGTGCATGTCAAATATCTGCAACCGACCAATTCTCTGAGTAATAATGTGGGCAGTATACTGAATATTATTTGGTTTGTGGTGTGTGGTTGGTGGCTGTGTTTGCTGCATATTATGGTGGGTATTTCACAGTGCGTTACCATTATTGGTATTCCAAGCGGAATCGGACATTTCAAACTGGCGCAAATTGCCTTGTTCCCGGTTGGGCAGCGTGTGGTGTCAAGCGAAATGGCGCAGACGGTTACAGGGCGGCAATTTACCCAACCGTTTGATCACCGTTAACAACGGAGCGCTAAGGCAACATTGTGAAAACATTCTCTTGGCTGAACAGTAAAGTGATTGCGGTGATTCCGGTGTTTATCGCCGTCAACATCGCTGCCGGATTGGTATGGTATTGGTCGATTTCGGCAGTCGCAATGCCGTTTGTGTTGGGAATTATTGCCGCCGGTTTGGTCGATTTGGATCACAGTCTGAGCGGAAAGATCAAAAATATCCTGATTACGCTCGCCGCATTTACCACCTCCGCTTTCGGCGCGCAAATTTCACTGAATAATCCGCTTTATTTTGCCTTGATGATGACGCTGTTCACCTTCGTGTTCACCATGATGGGTGCACTGGGACAGCGTTACAGCACCATTGCCTTCGGCACCTTGATTGTCGCGCTTTACACCTCATTGACCTATTTGCCGCAAACGGAATGGTATATCAATCCGTTAATGATTGTTTGCGGCACGTTGCTGTATAGCATTTGCTCGGTGCTGACCTATCTGTTTTTTCCACGTTACAAAGTGGATGAAAATCTGGCAAACGCCTATTTGGCACTTGCCGATTATCTGGATTGCAAATCCAAATTTTTTGATCCCGATGAAAGTGAAAACAGCGAGCCATTGCACTTGGAATTGTCACAACTCAACAGCAACGTGATCAATGCTTTTAGCTTATGCCGCCAATCGCTGTTTTATCGTTTGGGCAGGCAGCAACACCGTTCGTCTAAAACCAGCCGGTTGATCCGCTATTATTATGCGGCGCAGGATATTCACGAGCGCGCCAGTTCATCGCATTTCAATTATCGCAAGCTGGTACAAAAACTGCAAAACAGCGATTTGATTTTCCGTATTCAGCGTTTGTTGGAATTACAAGCGGACGATTGCCGCGATATTGCCAATGCGATTTTGAAACGTGAAACCTACCAACCGAAAGATCGCCTGCAAAGAGCGGTCGGCGGGCTTGATCATTCTTTTCGGCATTTTATCAACCAGTATCCGGACAGCTCACAAGCGGAAAATTTGCGTACCCTAATCGCCAATTTAAAACATATTCTATGGCAGCTGCTGTTTCTTGGTAAAGAAAGCAATGAAATCCAACAATCTTTCAGCCAAATTATCAGCACTGACAGCGTGCGCGGACTGCGTGAAATTATTGCGGCGGTGAAGAATCATCTGACATTCGAATCGCAACTGTTCCGCCATGCGGTGCGGTTGTCGTTAGTGGTGTTGGTCTGTTGTATCATTGCCGTCGGTTTGAATTTAGAGCGAGGATACTGGGTGCTGCTGACGGCGATTTTTGTCTGTCAACCGAATTATTCGGCGACCAAAAAACGTTTGCGTGATCGGGTGATCGGCACTTTACTCGGGGTGGTTATCGGCTCGCTGTTGCCCTATTTTACAGCGACCTTAGCCGCCAAACTGGGCGTTTTAGTCGCCACCAGCACCCTGTTTTTCTTCTTTAGAAGCAATAATTACCGTTTTTCCACGTTGTTTATCACCATACAAGTGCTGGTCAGTTTTGACATCAGCGGCTTTGATCTGCATGCCGCGATGTTGCCGCGCGTGATTGACACCTTAATCGGCGCCAGCGTGGCATGGCTGGCGGTGTCTTATCTGTGGCCGGATTGGAAATACATGAAGATCATGCGCCTTATCCGGCGCAGCATTCAGAATAACGCCCGTTATTTGCTGTATATTATGGCGCAACTGCAATTTGGCGAACGCAATCATGTCAATTACCGCAGCGTCCGTTTGGCGGCGCATGAAAGTGCGGCGGAATTAAACACGCTGATTGGTAATATGAACAGTGAAGCGGAAAAATACCGCACTTTTCTACCAAACGCTTTCCAACTGTTGAAACAAAATTATCGTTTGCTTGGCTATATCTCGGCATTGGGGGCATTTCGGCATACCATGGGAGAGCATGGGGACAATAACTATTTCTTAATTGACCTTTATCCGGCGGCACGGGAATTAATCGAGGTGTTGCAAACCCTGGAACAACTGCCGGAAGCGCAATTCCAACAGAAAATCGAGCATATTCGGCAACGTTTGCAACTTGAAGCGAATATGCAATTTGCTAGCGCAACCCAGCTGCAACAAGACAGAGTGCTGCGCCAACAGCTGAATATGATGACCCAACTGCTGCCGGAATTGTACCAAAGCGTACAGCAGCAGTTGAAATTGGAGGCGGAGAAGTAACCGTTAAACCGTCAATGGTGCAGCCAAGTTCAGTGGTTTAATTTGCAACGGTTGAGGAGCGGTTTTCAGCTGCCAAATATCATAAGCCGCCTGTAATTTCAGCCATAAATCGGCACTACTGACACCGGCTAATTCTAGACGATAAGCCAAATTTGCAGAGACAGGGGCTCTCTCATGTAGAATTCGCGAAATGGTTTCACGTGAAAATCCCAAATGCGCGGCAAAATCGGTGATGGTCATTTGCAATTCGGGCAACACATCTTCACGTAAAATTGCACCGGGGTGAGTCGGTTTCCTGATTTTCATGATTTTTCCGCCTTAATGGTAATCTTCATAATCTAAAATATAAGCATGACCTTGTTTAAACTCAAAAGTAATGCGCCAATTTCCCGACACCGTCATCGACCAAACGTCGGCACGATTGCCTTTTAATTCATGTGATTTATAAAAAAGCGGAAATCACCAATACTGGCGGCTTTGTCGATAACATCGAGCATACGCAGTAATTTAGCCGCGTGTGCAGGATTAACCCCGTTGCTATAGCCTTATTTCAAATAACTGCTTTAGCCCTTTATGTTTAAAACTTTTAATCATATGCCGTTTATTTGTGATGTATCGTATCACAAAATGGATACAAAGGTGAATCAAGAAGGCTATTTTAATCAGATAAAAATTCGGCGCAGTCCTTCGGGTTAATTTTTGCGATGAAGATCGTAAAAATAAGAATTAGCTTATTCTTCTTTTTCACCCTCTTCTTCCAACTCGTCCGCCATGGCCGATAACGCCTCGCGGCAGAGTTGCGCTAGGGCGCGGTAGAAACCCTGATCATGCGCTTCGACTTTGCCGAGAAATTTGCTCATGACGGGCAGTAAAAATTGTTCAAATAAGGTTTGTTGTGCCAGTGTCGAATCGACATTGTCTTCCAACCATGACGCGGTCAGCAATAAATGGGCGACATGATCCGCTTGTGGCAGTGCGTCCATACCCCGTTGGTTTCTGAATTCAATAAAATCGGCTAAATTGTCGCGATAAGCTGAAATCTTCGGGCTTACTGTGCCGTTTTCGGCGAAAAGTTGTTGGTATTCTGCGTTTAATTGTTCAATGGCAACCGCACTTTGCAACTGTTGTAACGTCTTTTCGCTTTGGCTGTCGGTGCTCAATGCCCAAAGTGCGGTCAGGTTGCCTTGTTGCAGCCAAGTGAAAATCGGCGCAAGCACCTCATCTTGCGGCGTGCGGTAAAACAGATTGCCGAACAAGCGGCAAAGCATGGAAAAATCATTAATCGTAGTCGTTGTTGTCATCGGAATTGCCCTCATTATCGTATCAATAGGTTTCGGCGGGTTAAAATTTCGGTACAATGCTAACATAAAATCAGCCATAAATTAGGATTAGAAACAGATGAAATATATCGGTGCGCACGTCAGTGCCGGCGGCGGCGTGGAAAATGCCGTGACCAATGCGGTGGCAATCGGCGCGAATGCCTTTGCGTTGTTTACCAAAAACCAACGCCAGTGGGTGGCAAAACCGCTGACGGAAAGCAGTATCAAACAATTTAAACAGGCGCTTTATCAGGCGAAAATCGATCCGAAACACGTTTTGCCGCACGACAGCTATCTGATTAATTTAGGACACCCTGAAGCAGAAGCGTTGGCGAAATCGCGCGCTGCGTTTATCGATGAAATGCAGCGTTGCCGGCAGTTGGGCTTATCGTTGCTGAATTTTCACCCCGGCAGCCATTTGCGCCGAATTTCCGAACAGGATTGTATTGCGATTATCGCCGAATCGATCAATCTGGCACATCAACAAGTGCCGAATGTGGTGGCGGTGATTGAAAATACCGCAGGGCAGGGTTCGAATATCGGTTATCGTTTCGAACATCTGGCGGGAATTATCGAACAAGTTGAGGATAAAAGCCGGGTCGGCGTGTGTTTGGATACCTGCCATACCTTTTCCGCCGGTTACGACATCTCAAGTGCGGTCGGTTGTGAGCGGGTGTTTCATGAATTTGCACGGATTGTCGGTTTTGAGTTCCTGAAAGGCATGCACCTCAACGGCTCGAAAACCGCACTTGGCAGCCGGGTGGATCGGCATGATGTCTTACGTGGCGGCACAATCGGCACGGCGGTATTTGAATACATTATGCAACATGACGAATTTAATGATATGCCGCTGATTTTGGAAACCGTCAAGCCGGAAATTTGGGCGGAAGAAATTAATTGGTTGCGCAATTTGGCGTCTGAGGTTTAGAGAATTTCTTAACGTTATCGATTTTTATTAACGATTTTTTGAAGTTGCTCAAAAAAATAGATTTATCTGGCAAAAAAAACGGCTTTTTGCTGGAAAGGCAGCGTTACTTTCCGTAGAATCAAAGCACTTTCGAAGATTAATAACCTCTAATTCATATTATGTTGCGTAAACTGCTTTTTATTTTCGGCATTGCCGCTTTAACCGCCTGTAGTCATAACGGGCAACATACCGTTTATCAGTCCCAAGATACGCGTATCCGCACCAATTTGCCGAAAAATATCGGTAATGGCGTGAGCTTAGCGCAATTTACTAAACTGCATGAGTTTTACCACAACTGGCAGGGCGTGCGCTACCGTTTGGGCGGCACAACCCAAAACGGGATTGATTGCTCCGCCTTTGTATTAAACGCGTTTGATCGTGCGTTTGGGCTGCAAATGCCGCGCAGCACCGCCGAACAACGCCATGTCGGTAAAAAAATCAATAAAAGCGAGTTGGAATTTGGCGATTTGGTGTTCTTCCGTAAAAATAAACATGTGGGCATTTATATCGGCAACGGAGAGTTTATCCACGCCAGCACCAGTAAAGGCGTCACCACCAATTCGTTATCCGAAAACTATTGGTCGCGAAACTACACCCAATCGCGCCGTGTGATTAATTAACTGACATAAATCATAAAGGAAAGTGCGGTTATGCCGGCAAACCCGATTCTTGGTTTTCATCATGTCGCACTGATTGTCTCCGATTACGCACGTTCAAAGCAGTTCTATTGTGAAATCTTGGGCGCAAGCGTTATCGCCGAAACCTACCGTGCCGAACGGCAAAGCTATAAATTGGATTTAGCCTTTGCCGACGGCAGCCAAATCGAACTATTTTCTTTCCCTAATCCGCCCGAACGCTTAACCCAACCCGAAGCCTGCGGTTTGCGCCATCTTGCGTTTCAAGTCGCCGATCTGCAAAGTGCGGTCGATTATTTGCAACAACGGGGCGTAGCTTGCGAACCGATCCGTATTGATCCGCTCACCGGCAAACCATTTACCTTTTTTCAAGATCCTGACGGTTTACCACTGGAATTTTATCAAGGGGAGTTTTATCGGGTTTGAGCTATTCGTTGGCAACAAAGTGCGGTTCAACCGCACTTTCGTGTTTAAGCCTGCTTTTTAAATTCGGCGATGCGTTGTAAATGTTGTGAGATTTTCTTGAATTTATGGCTTTCGTTTTCGTCCCAAACAATGTCATAGAACGGCGAAAGCGTGTCGGCGCTGCGTTGCGAATCTAAAATGCCGTCCTCTTTTGATAAGAACACCAAACAGCGTTGGCGGTTTTTTTCACGGAAATGCTCCACGCATTTGGTGGCGATGTCTTGGTATTCTTCCGGACGGTCGATTTTGCCCTGCATATTTTCATAGGGAAACAGATTCGGATTGAAAATCGCTTGTTTAATGCGGCATAAGAAACCGATTCGCTCCGCCCAGTAGCCGCCTAAGCCGACACCGCAAATCAGCGGCGCGGGATCTTTGCTCTCATTCACCAATTTATGCACTTCGTTCAGCAAATGCTGCATATCGTGGCGCGGGTGCAAGGTGCTGTAGGTGACGAAACGCACGTCGGGATCGATAAATTTCAATTGTAGGATTTTTTCGTGATTCCCCGGACTATTGCAATCAAAACCGTGTAGATAAATAATCATTTTTGATTTCCCATAAAATACTTGTCAGGTGATAACCATAAACAATTTATGTTTATTGATCAACCGTTGCCGACAAAATCTGTTTTTCCAAATAGGCGATCATTTGCAGTGCGATGTCGATTTTACTGGTTTTTTCAATCAGTTCTAAGCCCGGACTGGCATTGACTTCCAAAATCATCGGGCCTTGATTGGAGCGGATAATATCCACCCCGGCAATATCAAGCCCTAAGGTTTGCACCGATTGCAGCGCCAAGGTTTTTTCCCGTTCGCTTAATTGGACTGGCTGCGCCTGCCCGCCGCGATGTGCATTGGCGCGAAATTCCCCGTTCTGCCCGCTGCGTTGCATACTGGCGATGATGTTGTTGCCGATCACGAAACAGCGGATATCCGAACCGTTGGCTTCGTGGATAAAATCTTGCAGCAGCGAGGCGATATTGGCTTGCTTCAGGGTTTCTAAAATACTGACCGCACTTTGCCGTTTTTCCGCCAACATCACGCCGATCCCTTGCGAACCGGACAGGGTTTTTAAAATCGTCGGCGAGGCAATTTGACCGACCGCATACTTGGCATCGAATTCATTGCCGCATAATGCGCTCGGCGGCACGGCGATGTCCTGTTGTTGCAACAACATCAAGCTGTGCCATTTGTCACGCGCATTCAAAAAGGCTTGCGAGCCGTTTAAACAGGGCACATCCATCGCTTCAAAATGGCGCAACAGCGCACAGCCCATCGCCGTGCTGCCCGAACCGAAACGCGGGATCACCGCGTCATAATCGGGCAATAAATACGGCGTTTGATCAAACCGCACTTGGTAATAAATTTTGAATTGGCGCGATTGCTCCTGATCCAGTTTTAACAAACAACGATTCGGATCGATAATATCCAACGTATGTCCGCAACTTTCCGCCGCCTCCAGCAAGCGTTGGCAGCTATATAAGCGCGGTTCGCGACACAGCATTAACAGTTTCATCGCCGATCTCCGCTATTTTTTGGCAAAACCCTGCCGTTGCAGATAGCCCAAAACGTGTGGACGCACCGGTTTGCCGAGGGTTTTCATCACATTGCGCGACCAATCCATGTCGGTTTGGCTGCGCTGCCAATAATAGTCGGCGACTTGGCGGTCATAATCTTGCAATAACGACGGATCGAGCGCTTGGTAACGGTTTTCACTGAGCAAAACCGCACCGGGTAAACGCGGTTTCAACGGCGGATCTTGATCGGGATAGCCCAGGCATAAACCGACTAACGGGATCACATGCTGCGGTAACTGCAACAGCTCTCCAACCTCTTGTATTTTATTACGAATCGAGCCGATATACACTCCGCCTAAACCGAGTGATTCGGCGCTTAACAGCACATTTTGCGCCATAATGCCGACATCGACACTGCCGATCAGCAACACTTCGCTGTAATCGGTCTGCGCCTCCGGCAGAATTTGGTGGTGGCGCTGGAAATCAATGCAAAACACCCAAAATTCCGCTGCGTCCGCAACATATTGTTGATCGGAAGCGTAGTATTTCATTTGCTCACGCACGGCGTTATCGGTAATTCGAATAATCGAAACGCATTGCAGATGATTCGAGGTTGAAGCGGCGCGGGCGCATTCGATTAAGGTTTGTACGGTTTCGGCGGCAATCGCTTGTTGGGTGAATTTACGGATAGAGCGGTGGGCAAGTGCGGTTGCAACGGTGCTTGATGTAGTCGGCTGTCGGCTCATACGGGAATCTCCAATCAATAACACGGAATAAATGAATGTGATGGCTTGATATATTACACCAATCACATTAATGCAGAAAAATCTTTTCTTATTTGCCGGCGGATCGGCTAGAATGGATCGGCTTAAAACAGTTATTTACCATGAAACAGGAGCTCCTATGTTTACCGTTATTTTTGGCCGTCCGGGCTGTCCTTATTGCGTACGTGCAAAAGCGTTAGCCGAAAAACTGCAAAACACCCGCGATGATTTCGAATATCGCTATGTTGATATTATCGCCGAAGGTATCAGCAAAGCGGATTTGTCTAAATCCGTCGGCAAAGAAGTGCAAACCGTGCCGCAAATCTTCATTGACGAGCAGCCAATCGGCGGTTGCACCGATTTTGAAGCGATCATCAAAGAGAAATTTGGTGTCGTAGCTTAAACCGCACTTTTTATCAATCGAAAAGCAAACGCGTTGTGCTTCGGCACGGCGCGTTTTTTATGCTATACTGCGCGCGAATTTTTTAAGCGGAAACCATGAAGAGGAAAAAAGAGTGGAACAAATGCCAAATTGCCCGAAATGTAACGGCGAATATGTTTATCACGACACCATTCAATTTGTCTGCCCGGATTGCGGCAACGAATGGAACGGCGAAGAAACTGACGACGGCAGCGAGGAGTTTATCGTCAAAGACAGCAACGGAAACCAACTGCAAGACGGCGATTCCGTGATTTTAATCAAAGATTTAAAAGTGAAAGGCTCATCTCTCGTGTTGAAAAAAGGCAGCAAAGCGAAAAATATCCGCTTGGTTGATTCCGATCACAATGTCGATTGCAAAATCGACGGCGTGAGCTTGGCGCTAAAATCCGAGTTTTTGAAGAAAGCCTAACCGCACTTTAGTATTTATAGTTGAAAGCCGTTTTTTAAACAACCTATTGTTTAAAAACGGCTTTTTTGTTGCTTGCTTTACAAATACAACGCCATCACCAGCGCATTTTCGCGTTTGCCGTCGGCGGCGGGGTAGTAGTTTTTGCGTTGGGTGACCAGATTAAAGCCCAAGCGGTCATACAGTTTTTGTGCAGCAAGGTTGGATTGGCGCACCTCCAGCCAGAGAGTCAATACCGCACTTTGCCTTAATTCGGTGATTAAATGTTGCAGTAACTTTTCTCCCAAGCCTTGTTGCTGATAGGCGGGATCGATTGCGATATTAAACAAGGTGGCTTCGTCCAACACCGTTTGGCAAATGGCGAAACCGACTAATTTTCCGTCTTGCAGCAATTTTAAATTCAGATAACGCTCGCCTTGATTATTCAGCAACGTGCCTTTTGACCACGGCGTGATATGCGCTTGCCGTTCGATTTGGTAGGCGCGCTCAAAATCCGTGCTTTGCAGCGCTAAAATCTCAATCATGAGCCGTCATCCTGTAGTTGGAATTGTTGCAACTGCTGCCACAGACGGCGTTTGGCTTGTGGATTTTGCAGCAGGGTTTGCCAGTCGTCAGTTTGAATGTGCGGCAGGGCTTGAAGTGCGGTTTGCGTTTGCCCGGATAATTCGGGCGTTTCCCCGACCAGCCACAGCGCGGGCGAATGCGTGATTTTCAGGCGGTTAAGTTGTTCGCTGTTGATGATTAAGCATTGCGCCGCCCGAATGCCGAGTGCGCGATACAAATCCGCCAGCAAGCTGTCGGCGGGCGATTGCTCGCTGACTAACAGCAATTTGATATTTTCCGCCACGGCAATCGCCGCCGCGCCTTTTAACGCTTGCGGACGGCGCAATGTCCATTGGTCGATGCCCATTTGTTGCAACAAGCGCGCGCGGCGTGCAGGCATAATAATCCTCGTGAAATGCGAAATCTGTATTATAATGAGCGACGATTTTAACCAATAACCCTCAGGATTTATAGTGATTTCAGTCGAAAGCCAAGTTTTGCAACGCCACCTTCCTTTTTTTGACGATAAATCGGTGCTGTTTGCCGGCAATCTGCACGATCTTTTCCCTAGCCAACTGAAAAACAGCCGTTCGTTGCAAGTGGTCAGCAGCTATTATGATTATGTGCGCAAGGCGCAAAGTGCGGTTGCGGCGGATTTTGCGCTTGAAAACCGTCATCAGGCGGATCTGATGGTCTATTATTGGGGTAAAAACAAGCAGGAAATGCAATTTCAGCTCATGCAAATGCTGGCGCAAGCCCCACTGGGACAATCGCTGTTGATTATCGGCGAAAACCGTTGCGGGGTGCGTTCGGCGGAGAAAATGCTGCAACCGTTCGGCAAGATTCACAAAATTGATTCGGCGCGCCGTTGCGGGCTGTATCATTTTGAATTACAACATAAACCGCACTTTGAACTGGAAAGCTACTGGAAACAATATCGGCATCCGCAATTAGCCGATTTGCGCGTACATAGCTTGCCGGGCGTATTTAGTGCCGGCGAATTGGATCAGGGAACGGCACTGTTGTTGTCGAGCTTGCAACAAAAACTGCGGGGACGAGTGCTGGATTTGGGCTGTGGCGCAGGCGTGATCGGCGGTTATTTAAAACGGCAAAATCCGGCGATTGAGCTGGTGATGAGCGATATTCATGCGATGGCGATTGCGTCGGCGAACCGCACTTTGCAACAAAATCAGTTACAAGGCAAGGTGGTCGCCAGCGATGTGTTTTCCGATTTGAGCGGCAAATTCGATTTGATCATCTCCAATCCGCCATTCCACGACGGCATTGACACCGCCTATCGCGCGGTGGAAACCTTGATTTCACAAGCAAAATGGTTTTTAAATCAAGGCGGGGAGTTGCGTATCGTAGCGAATGCGTTTTTGCCTTATCCGGAATTGTTGGATCGCCATTTTGGCGCACATCGCGTGCTGGCGAAAAGCACGAAATTTAAAGTCTATGCGGTTTACGCCTGATTTGCACAGGTGCGTAAGCAGCGAAATCTTGTTATACTTGCCCAAATTCATTGCAAGGATTGATTATGCCAGATTCAACAACTCAGAACAGTGCAAATAATACCATTATTATTGCGATTGCCGGCGCGTCTGCCTCCGGCAAAAGCCTGATCGCCTCCACCATTCATAAAGAATTATGCGAAGAAGTGGGCGGCGGCGACATCGGGATTATTTCCGAGGATTCCTATTATAAAGACCAAAGCCATCTGTCGTTTGAACAGCGGATCGAAACCAATTACGACCACCCGAATTCGATGGATCACGATCTGTTGGTGGCGCATTTGCAACAGTTAAAACGCGGCGAAACCATTCAAGTGCCGGAATACAGCTATGTTGAACACACCCGCACCGCCAACAGCCGCGAATTTGCGCCGCGCCGGGTGATTATTCTGGAAGGGATTTTATTGCTGACCGACGAACGTTTGCGCAATGAATTGAGTGCGTCGATTTTCGTCGATGCGCCGCTGGACATTTGCTTTATCCGCCGTTTGCAGCGTGATATGCAGGAACGTGGCAGAAGTTTGGAATCGGTGGTGTCGCAATACCGCAAAACCGTGCGCCCGATGTTCTTGCAGTTTATTCAGCCGTCAAAACAGTTTGCTGATATCATCGTGCCGCGCGGTGGAAAAAACCGCATTGCGATCAATATCTTAAAAGCACAAATTCTACAAATGTTAAAACAAAAATAGGGGAAACGGCATGAGATTATGTGATCGTGATATTGAAACCTATTTGGATCAAGGCATTATTGCGCTTGAACCGCGTCCGAGCAATGACAAAATCAACGGCGCAACCGTTGATGTGCGTTTGGGCAATTCTTTCCGCGTGTTTCGTGAATACAACGCGCCTTATATTGATTTGAGCGGCGAACGCTCGGAAATCTCCGCCCAGTTGGAGCGCGTGATGAGCGAAGAGATCGTATTGAATGACGATGAAGCTTTTTTCCTGCACCCGGGCGTCTTGGCATTGGCGACCACCTACGAATCGGTCAAACTGCCGGCAAATGTGATCGGCTGGCTGGACGGGCGTTCTTCCTTGGCGCGTTTGGGGCTGATGGTGCACGTGACTGCCCACCGGATCGATCCGGGCTGGGAAGGCAAAATCGTGTTGGAATTCTTCAACTCCGGTAAATTGCCGTTGGCATTGCGCCCGAAAATGACGATTGGTGCGTTGAGTTTTGAAATTTTAAGCGGCGAAGCGGCACGCCCGTACAACAGCCGTAGCAACGCCAAGTACAAAAATCAGCAAGGTGCGGTCGCCAGCCGTATCAACGAGGACTAAAGCGCGATGGGGCAGCCATGGTGGAAGCGGCGGGTGCTGTATCCGGTTCTGCTTGGAACTGCCTCACTGTCGTTTTTAACCTATTATCAGCTTGGCACATTTGAACGAAAAATCACCGCTGAATTGCGCCGATTGCCTGATTTTCAATTTCAACAAGCGCAATTGAATTATTTTCCCTCGCCGACACTGCAGTTAAAACAAGCGCAATATCACTATCAGGATTGGCAATTTTCGGCGCAACAAGTCGAATTGCAATTCGGTTGGCGGTCATTACTCACCTTTTCCCCGAAAGTAAAACAAGTACAGCTCAGCGGTGGCAATGTGTATTCGGCACAGCAGTTGCAATTCGCCGATTTAACGCTTGTCTTGAGCGAGATTGCTCCGAATTACCAAGCGGCGAAAGTGGATTTAACCGCGCAAAACCGGCGGCAAGATGAATGGCGGTTAAGTGCGGTGGCGCAGCGTTTCCCGAATGGAATCGAGTTATACCAAACCGAGCTGAACGCCGAGATGGCAGAGGACTATTTTTTGAACAACCGCAGGTTGCGGTTTATGGCGGAAAAAGTTTCGTTGTCTGAACAACAAAATTCGTGGCAACTGACGTTACAACAGGCAAGATTAAATCAGTTAAATATTCAAAGTGCGGTCTTGCATTATGCTTTGCCCGCGCAAGTGACGCAGAAACCGCACTTGCAGTTGGTATTGCGCCAAGCACAGGGTAGTTTGCACGTTCAGGCTGTACGGCAAAATAACGCAAACCGATTGCAATTAAAAGCGAGAGGCTTGGCGTTGCAACCTTGGCTGGCATTTTTACAACTGCCGGAATTGTTAGACGGCACGGCGGATTTTGACGGCAACGCACTGTTTGAGCAAGGCGTGTTGTATCAGGGTGACTTACGTTTGCGTGCCAGAGATACCGCACTTAACGGCTTGAACCTACTGGAAATGATTAGCCAATATTACCCGATTCGCCAAGGGGCGAAGCAATATGCCGATCGCATTGCCACCCCGTTTAAGCAGATAGATTTGGATCTGAATTGGGCGGATAATCGCTTGCGAATGAAACAGATCCAAGCGCAGGGCGAGGATTTGAATTTAAGCGGCAAAGGCGAGATGAACCTGACCGATTTCACTTGCCGTTTGGAGTTGCGGCTGTCGCCGACTCTGGCGGGCTATTCCCAATACCAATTGCCGGTCAGCTTGTTTGGCCCATGCCGTTCGCCGCAATACCGGATTAGCATTGATAAAAAATTGGGCAATCAACTGAAACGGTTGTTGAAAGAAAAATTGCAGGAAAAAGAGTAAGCGGGCTGGAAAAGAAAATCTAAATTGAACCGCGCTTTGCTGTGATGATTATCATCAAGCAAAGTGCGGTTTTTTTGCCTTATATCATGCTTACATTGCACCGATCCAATTCGGCAACGAAAGTGAAATCGCCGGAATATAGGTGATGGCGATGAGGAAGCCCAACATCAGTAATAACCATGGCGTTGCGGTTTTAATCACTTGCGGCAGGCTTAAACCGGTGATGGCGGAGGCGACAAACAGGTTTAACCCGACCGGCGGCGTGATCATGCCGATTTCCATATTCACCACCATGATAATCCCCAAGTGAATCGGATCAATGCCTAACTGCATTGCAATCGGGAACAGAATCGGCACCAAAATCAGGATAATCGCCGAGGGTTCCATAAATGCCCCGGCAATTAACAAGACGATATTCACCACGATCAGAAACTGCCACGGTTGCAGATCCATTTCCACCACAAGTGCGGTCAGTTGCTGCGGAATCTGCTCAGTCGTCAGCACGTGGGCGAACAACATCGCATTGGCGATGATGAACATCAGCATAATACTGAGTTTGCCGGCTTCCAACAGCACTTTCGGGCATTCTTTCAGTTTGATGTCTTTATACACAAACACCGCAACAAAGAAAGAATAGACCGCGGCGACGGCGGCGGCTTCGGTCGGCGTGAAAGCGCCGCTGTAAATACCGCCTAAAATAATCACCATTAAAATCAAGCCCCATAAGGCTTTGCGGGCGGAACTAAACCATTCTTTCACCGAGGCACGTGGTAATGCCGGCAGGTTTTTAACCCGTGCGACAATGTAGATCGCCACCATTAGTGCGCCGCCCAGTAACAACCCCGGAACAACCCCCGCCATAAACAAGCGACCGACCGAGCTTTCGGTTGCCGCGGCATAAACCACCATGACGATCGAGGGCGGGATTAAGATCCCTAATGTGCCGGCATTACAAATAATTCCGGTGCCAAACTCCATGGGATAACCGGAGCGTACCATGCCGGCAATCGCAATCGACCCGACCGCGGCAACGGTGGCGGGACTGGATCCGGAAAGCGCGGCAAACAGCATACACGCCAATACCGAAGCAATCGCCAAGCCGCCGCGGATATGTCCGACGGTGGCATTGGCAAAATCGATTAAACGGCGCGCCACGCCACCGGTGGTCATAAAAGCGCCCGCCAATAGGAAGAACGGAATCGCAAGCAGGGTGTAGTGTTCCGAGGTTTCGAACAGTTTGATTGCGACCGAGCTGATCGAATCCTGACTGAAAAAAATAATAATCAAGGAACCGGACAAGCCCAACGCCACTGCGACCGGAACGCCGATCAACATCAGGGCGAACAGGCAAATAAACAAAAAGATGACAGTCATAACGGCTCCTTAATGATTTTCTTCTTGTAATCTTATGGCGTCTTTGGCTTCATCCGCCAAGCCTAAATCACTCTGCTGACCTTTCAGCAAACGCACGAAAATTTCCGCGAAACGCATAAATACCATGCCGTAGCCGATAGGGATAATCAAGCCGATCTGCCAGAGCTGAATACCGAAATGCTGCAAATCTTCCGCCCCGATTTTTGCCTGAAACATTGCCGTGACCCATTCGATACTGGCATAGGCAATCATTGCGGCATAAATCAGACAGGCAAGACAAGCCAGCATGCTGATTTGACGCTGGATCGGCGCAGAGAATTTTTTCACCACCGCGTCAATGCCGATATGCCCGGCGGTGCGCACGCCATAGGAGGCGCCGAAAAAGATTAACATGGCAAAGAACAGCTTGGTTAAAGCAACGCTCCAAGTCATCTCTTGGGCGATATTAATGGAAAAATCCGCGATAGGCAGAAACAGCGATTCGAGCGACGGATAGGTATCTGCCAAATCATAGAACGGAGCATAGAGATTATTAAATAGTACATAGATAAAGGTCACAATCGTCATTAACGCCAGTGATAAGGCGATCATGATCTCTTCCATTTTTCCCCATAAGAATGCGAGCGACTTCATGGTAATTCCTTAAAACTTAACTCGAACAAGGTGCGGCTGGGAACCGCACTTTGTTCGGAATATTATTGTTTGTTGGAGGCTTCGGCAGCTTGGATTAGCTCGGCACCGATTGCGCCTTCAAATTTTTTCCAGACCGGACGCATTGCTTCACGCCATTGCGCTCTCTCTTCCGGCGTCAAGATGATAATCTCAGTGGTTTTGGCATCCAGGATTTTTTGTTTATCGGCTAAGTTGAATTCATGGGATTTTTTATTCACTTCATCACTGACTTGCTGCATGATTTCACTTAATCCGGCACGCAATTCAGGGTTTAAACCGTCCCAGAATTTGGTGTTGACGATCACCATATACGACAGCAAACCGTGGTTGGATTCGGTGATGTATTTTTGTACCTCATGGATTTTTTGCGAATAGATGTTGGAGTACGGATTCTCCGCGCCGTTCACCACGCCGGTTTGCAAACCTTGGTACATTTCGCTGAATGCCATTTTACGCGGTACGGCATTTAACTGTTTGAATTGGGCGTCCAACACTTCGGAGTTTTGCACCCGGAATTTCTGTCCGCGCGCATCACGCGGCACACGCAAGGCTTTATTTGCCGATAACTGTTTCAAGTCATTATTCCAATAACCTAAGCCGGTGATACCTTTATCGATCATGCTGTTCAACAGGCTTTTACCGGCTTCGCTTTTTTCAAAGCGTTCTACTGCGGTAATGTCGTCAAATAAGAATGGCAAATCAAAGACTTGAATTTGCGGCGCATATTTATCAAATTTTGCCAACGAAGGCGCAAGCATTTGTACATTGTTTAACAATAACGCTTCCATCTCTTTGCCGTCACCGTACAGCGAGGAGTTGGAATACACTTCGACTTTCACTTGACCCGGATATTTTTCTTCCGCTAATTTTTTAAAGAGCAGCGCACCTTGTCCTTTCGGGGTTTCATCGGCGACAACGTGTGAAAATTTGATGACCACCGGCTCGGCAGCAAAGGCATTGACTGAAGCAAGCAGTGCTAATGCACTGGCAGAAGACAGAATTTTGAACCAGGTATTCTTCAGTTTCATAGGGAGATCCTTTTGTTAGGGTGAAAAAGAGAGGGAGACTACAGCTGCTAAGATAGGGAATAACGATTTTTTAGTAAATCAGATTTTTATCAAATATTGATCTGGTTCACGAAAAATTAACATTTTTTTTACAGAAAATAAGATTTTTCCGCAAAGTAAATTGAAAATTTAGTGCTTTTATAGTCACTTTGGTTATTATAAAATATTTAAATTATTTAGCGTGTAAAGGAGTTGCTATGCGAAATTTCACAGAAATAGAAGAATCGATCAAACAATGTGCGCAATCCGAGCCGGATCTGCCGTTAGAAAAAGTGTTATTGTTGCGTTTGTTATTACACTCTACCAGCAGTTATTTGGAACACCGCAACCGTTTATTAAAACAATTTGATTTGAACGATACCTTGTTTATGGCATTGGTGGTGCTGTATACCCAACCGAATCATGCCATTCAACCGTCGAAGCTGAGTGATATTTTGGGATCCTCGCGCACCAATGCGACGCGAATCTCCGATGAATTGGTCGGAAGAAAGTGGATTGAGCGGGTGGTGAGCAGCAGTGATCGCCGTTGTTTTGAATTGAAGTTAACCGACTATGGCAAAGACTTTATCAAAGCGCGCTTGCCGCAGCAGTGGCAGAATATCCATGAAGTATTTCGCGGGATCTCGGTGGAGGAAATGCAGCAATTGTCTGCCATTTTGTATAAAATCGTGGCAAATGTGAACGGGAAGAAGTAATAAATTGGGCGTTTCGCCCAATTTAATTAAACGTTTAAGAATTGTTGCGTGGTTTCGGCGGCTTGCTGCAACAGCGCTTGCCGCTCGGTATCACTTATCAGATGAATATCGCCGAAAAGGCTATGCCGAATCTCGTTAATGCCGCAATAGTTAAACAAGCCGTCCACCAGCGTGTCTTGCAGCGATTGCGCAAAACCGCACTTTTGGTAATCCTGCACATTGCTGCCGATTAAAATAAATTGCTGTAACCTTTTGCCGGACAGTAATCCCTGCGAGACGCCGTTTTCCGTTTTATAGGCAAAGCCGTGGGTTAAGACCCGATCCAAATAACCTTTTAAAATCGCCGGAAACCCCATCCACCATAGCGGATAAATCAAGCTGATCAAACCGGCTTGTTGCCACAGTTGTTGTTCGTGGCGGATTTCTTCCGGAATAATGCCTTGGTAAGCGGCTTGCAGCTCGGCATAAGACAGGATCGGATTGAAATTCAGACGGTACAGATCGCGAATTTGCGGATCGTAACCGCACTTTTTGCCGGCATTCGCCACCGTATCGACCACGGCTTTGCTGAAACTGTGAAAATTGGGATGGGCATAAATAATCAGATGTTGCATATTGGCTTACTCCGACATTTTTTCGACGTTCAGGGTGATCCCGTTCACGGACTTGACTTTTACGACATCGCCCGTTTGAAGTTGTTCGCCTTTGATCCGCCAAGTGGTATCGCCAAAATGCGCGCGTCCGATATTATTTTGCTGGATTTCGGTAACAACTCCCCGCTGTCCCAACATCGCAATGCCGCGCTGGTTAAGTGCGGTATGCGGATCTTCTTGCTGATCCTTGCTATGCTGATAGCGCCACCAGATCACACTGGCAGCCACAGCCAATACTGCGAAAATAATCCAATCCCAAGCGAGGGGAATGGCGATAACCGCATTCAGAATTCCGACAACGAAAGCGGCAAGTCCCCACCATAACAGGAAAATTCCCGGAATAACGGCTTCGCCAATTAGCAACACAAAACCGAAAACCAGCCAATACCAGAACGCCCAAGTGTTAAACCATTCCATTTGCCACCTCGTTTGTTTGCATTACTTGGTTGTTTTTAATAATTCGCTAATGCCGGCAATCGAACCAATCAGATTGCCCGCTTCCAACGGCATAAGAACCACTTTGCTGTTGTCGGCTTGTCCGATTTGCTGTAAGGCTTCGGTGTATTTTTGCGCGATAAAATAGTTGATCGCTTTGGTGTCGCCATGGGCAATCGCCTCGGAAACCATTTGCGTGGCTTTGGCTTCCGCTTCCGCCGCCCGTTCGCGAGCTTCCGCTTGCAAGAAGGCTTCTTGCCGTTCCCCTTCCGCTTGCAGAATGCGCGATTGTTTTTCCCCTTCGGCACGCAAAATAGCCGCTTGGCGAATTCCTTCCGCTTCCAAAATATCGGCACGTTTATTCCGTTCGGCTTTCATCTGCGCGTTCATCGAATCGATCAACTCTTTCGGCGGGCGCACGTCACGGATTTCGATCCGCGTGACTTTTACGCCCCATGGATTGGTGGCTTCATCGACAATCGTCAAGAGGCGGCTGTTAATCGAATCGCGCTGAGACAGCATTTCGTCCAACTCCATCGAACCGAGCACGGTACGGATATTGGTCAGGGTTAAGTTGATAATCGCTTGTTCCAAATGGTTGACTTCATACGCCGCATTGCGTGCGTCGACCACCTGCACGAAGCAGACCGCATCAATCGATACGTTGGCGTTATCTTTGGATATCACTTCTTGTGACGGAATATCCAACACCTGTTCCATCATGTTGATTTTACGCCCGACGCGATCGATAAACGGCACGATAAAATTTAAGCCGGGGGTTAATGTGCGGGTGTAGCGCCCGAAACGTTCGATTGTCCAGTGATAGCCCTGCGGCACGGTTTTGAGTGCGGAGAGCAGGGTGAAAATAACAAACAGAACAAAAAACAGGGCGACAACCGGCAGACCGTCTAAAAATTCCATAATTTCAGCTCCTTGATTGAGTTAAACATTAAACATCCGTTTGATAATAAGCGTAACCGCTTGCGTTTGCAATAAATTCAAAAGTGCGGTTGATACATTGCGGTTGATCTTCAAGGTGGTGCGACACAAACAGTAACTGGGTTTGGCTGTTGTCGATCAATTGTTCGATAAAGGTCAGCACCAGGTGGCGATTGATTCCGTCCAGCCCCATTAACGGTTCGTCCAAAATTAAAATCGGCGGGTGTTTCACCAGCGCGCGTGCAATCAGCAACAGGCGCTGTTGCCCCCAAGACAGCGAGCGGAACGGCGCATTGGCAAACGGCTGCATTTTAATCCGTTCCAGCCATTGTAACGCATTCAGGCGCAGACTGTCAGGAATCTTTTGATAAATGCCGATAGAGTCGAAATAACCGGAGACGATCACGTCCAGCGCACTGCAATTGACCTGATGATCCAAGTGCAATTGGTTGCTGAGAAAGCCGATTTTCTGTTTAATGTCCCATACGGTTTCGCCGCTACCGCGCTGTTTGCCGAAAATTTTCACCGCATTGCAAAAGGCTTGCGGGTGATCGCCGCTGATTAAAGACAACAAGGTTGATTTGCCGCAACCGTTCGGGCCTTTAATCCACCAATTTTCGCCCGTTTTGACTTGCCAGTTCAAACCGTTAAGTATGGTTTTTTCGCCGTAACGGACAGTGACGTTTTGCAGATCAAACACATATTCCAAGTGAGCGGGGAGGGTTTGCGGCGCTTGGGCGGCGGCGGGAACCGGTTGGCAGACCGCACTTTCGGCATTGCGCAGCTGTTGAAACACCGGGCTGGCGAGCATTTTAACCGCACTTGCCTGCTGTAGCAGTTTGCATTGGTTCAACATCGCAATACTGTCTGCTTGCGGCGGAATATCATTCAGGCGGTTGATAATTAAAATCACCGTCATTTGTTGGCACAGATCGGCTAATAATTGCTGCCAGAAAGTTTGCGAAGCGTGATCCAAGCCTTCAAACGGTTCGTCTAAAATCAGCAAGTGCGGTTGGCTGATTAAGGCGCTTGCCAGCAACACTTTGCGTCCTTCGCCGGTGGAGAGCAATTTGAACGGGCGATCCAATAGGGCGGTGATGTGCAATTTTTCCGCCAATTCGATTAATCCATGCTTGTCTGGTTGCCCGGCTAAAATCACTTCTGCCGCCGTTCTGCCGTGGTAATCCGGATCGACGCAGTCGTTATTCAGATCGCGGTAGATTTGCTCAATTAATTGTTGCTGTTGCTCGAACGATAACAGGCTGACCCGTTCAAAGTGATTGTGGTATGTCCCCGAATAAGGCGAATTTTTCTGCGCCAAAAATTTTGCCAGAGTGCTTTTGCCGCTGCCGTTATGCCCGACGATCACCGCAAATTCATGGCATTTAAGCTGAAAATCATCAATTTTCAGGCGTAGTTTACTGGTGATTTTTATTTCGGCTTGCTGTAATTGAATGGCTGACATCGATTTTCTCTACGAAATTAAGCTAAATAAAAAAGCGAATCCGCGCTGAACGATGGATTCGCTTTTTCAGGATTAGATAAAACTAACCGTTTTTGCGTTGTTCCGCAAGATCGGCCGCAGCGGTAAACACCACGTCAGTGGAGGAGTTCAAGGCGGTTTCGACCGAATCTTGAATCACACCGATAATAAAGCCAACGCCGATCACCTGCACCGCAATGTCATTCGGAATCCCGAACAGGCTACACGCCAACGGAATCAGCAATAATGAACCGCCGGCAACCCCGGAAGCACCGCAGGCACACACGCTGGCAACCACGCTGAGTAACAGTGCGGTAGCAAAGCTCACTTGAATGCCAAGGGTGGCGACGGCGGCTAAGGTTAATACCGTCACCGTTACCGCAGCACCGGCCATATTGATGGTGGCGCCCAACGGAATTGAAACGGAATAGACTTCTTCGCTCAAATTTAAGCGTTTTGCCAAGTTCATATTCACCGGAATATTGGCGGCGGAGCTACGGGTGAAGAAGGCGGTCAAGCCGCTTTCACGCACAGCGGTCCAAATCAATGGATACGGATTGCGGCGGATTTTCCAGAAGACCAGAATCGGGTTGATAACAAAGGCAACAAACAGCATTGAACCGACCAGCACATAAATCAGGCGGGCATAGGCACCTAATTCTTCCAGTCCTTTATCTGCCATTGCCGCGGCAACTAAACCGAAAACCCCGAACGGTGCGAAAGCGATCACGACTTTCACAATCATGGTGACCGCTTCCGCCAATTCATGAATAATCCGTTTGGTGCTGTCGGAAGCATGGCGTAATGCGATACCTAAACCGATTGCCCATGCCAGAATGCCGATATAATTCGCATTAAACAAGGCTTGAATCGGGTTGTCGACAATGTTCATCAGTACGGTGATAATCACATCACTGACATTTTGCGGCGGGCTTAATTGGGCGTCACCGGTCACCAACGTCAATTGGGTCGGGAACAGAAAGCTGGCGATCACCGCGGTCAATGCTGCCAAGAAGGTGCCGGCGATATACAAAATAATGATTGATTTCATTGTGCTGCTATTGTGTTCCGCCTCGCTTGGTTTACGGTTGGCGATTGCGGACAGCACCAGAATAAACACCAGAATCGGCGCAATGGCACGCAAGCCACGCACAAACAAGGTTCCTAAGATGCTGACGCTTTCGGCAAGATTGAAGCCGAGGCTCGGCGCGAGGGGATGAGTGATTAAACCGACGATGATCCCGAGTACGAGACCAATCGCGATTTTGGTAATCAAACTGCCTTGAAACAAAAGTTTGGTTAAAAAGTGATTTGAGTTACTCATAGTTTTCTTCTTTTTATGGTGGATGGAATTGTCTTTTTACATCGTCTCTGATACGAGATCGAACCTAAGATTAGCGCAAAATTTTTAAGAATAAAACATAAAATTAAATAAAGTCGGGTTTTATTGGGATTATGTCGGTTTTTGTCCGCTTTTTTTAACGATTTGCTAAAGTATTGCGGCTGATAAGGCGGTGTTTTTGATCTTGTTTGGATTTTTTCAGTATCATCCTAAAAAAACACTTGATTACTGTTTTTATATACAGTATAAATCACTGTATATAAAAACAGTGCGCTTGCGGGCAGTACCAACTTAATCACCAATCAGTTAAATGCAGAGGTTCGGAAATGTATAACGCAATGAATAATCAAGCAAACTTGAGTAATGGAAGTTATTCCTACCAACCAATGCCGTTATACGATGATCATCGGCAAAATCAGTTCCACTTTGATCAGCAAAGTGCGGTTAAATACAAAATGGATTTGAATTTATACTGTATTAAAAAACCCAAACAAACTTTTTTTATGCGCGTGACGAACCCGAATTTGACCTCATGGGGAATCGGGCAAGGCGATATGTTGGTGATTGAGGAGCAATCGCCGATCGAGCCGGGTGATTTAGTGGTGATAGAACAAGACAACGGTTTTCAATTATATGAATTTTTTTCCGCGCAAGCAGAAGCGTTGATCTTTTTTTCCTTGGATTCGAAACATGCCAATTTATATGTCGCTTCGTTGCAGGAATTGGCAATACGCGGGGTGGTAACCAATACCATTCACCAATTTCGCGGACGTAAAGCGGCATAAGATAATTTTTTGATTCCGGCTCAAGTTGCCTTGCTATCTATGCTATAGTAAGCAAAAAGTAAATCCCGCAATATTGAGTTTGGAGTAGTATTCATGTCTTGGTTGACGCAAATCTGGTCATTTAATCCGCCGTTGTTTTTGGTATTACTGTTTTTATTGCTTGCCATCTGGCTGTTTATGACCAATAAATTGCGTATGGATGCCGTCGCCTTACTGTTGATGATTGCATTTAGCCTGAGCGGGATTTTAACCGTGCCGGAAATCTTGAGCGGTTTCAGCGACCCGAATGTGATTTTGATTGCCTTACTGTTTGTGGTCGGCGAGGGGTTGCTGCGTACCGGGGTGGCATATCAAGTCAGCGAAGGGTTGATCAAGGCGGCAAAAAACAACGAAGTCAAAATTTTAGTGTTATTAATGTTGGCGGTTGCCGGACTTGGCGCATTTATGAGTTCAACCGGTATTGTCGCAATTTTTATTCCGGTGGTGCTGGCAATCTGCTCGCAGATGAATATTTCGCCGAAACGCCTGATGATGCCGTTGAGTATTGCGGGTTTGATCAGCGGGATGATGACTTTAATCGCCACCCCGCCCAATTTGATTGCCAATGCCGAATTAGTGCGTGCCGGGCAAGCGCCACTGAGTTTTTTTTCTTTTACGCCGATCGGCTTAATGGTGTTGGTATTGGGGATTGGCTATATGTTGGTGGCGCGTCGTTTGTTGGATCGCGGTGATAGTGGCGATCATACCAAAGCCAACTATAACCGCACTTCGATGAATGATTTGATTATCAGTTATCAATTGCAAGGGCGTTCTAAACAGGCATTGATTATGCCGGGTTCCCCCTTGATCGGCAAAACCCTGGATGAGCTGCACCTGCATTCCAAATACAATATTTTAGTGGTGGCGGTCGAACGCTGGCGGCGGATTCGGCATATTGTGGTTACCGCTTCCGCGTTAACCGAGCTGAATGAAAAAGATATCCTGTTGCTTGATTTGGCAGACAACGGTTTGGATTGGCTGTCTTTTTGTGAGCAATACAAACTTAAACCGATGGCGGTGCGCGGTAACTATTTTAGTGAGAAGTCGAAATCGGTGGGAATGGCAGAAATTTCTCCGATTCCGGAGAGTGTCAACTTAGGCAAAACGATCCGGCAAATTGAATTTCAAAATAAATACGGGCTGATTGTTGCCGGCGTCAAGCGCGGCAATAAATTGATTACCAGTGATCTCGGTGATGTGGAGATTAGCACCGGGGATCAATATCTGGTGATTGGTGAATGGAAACAGATCAATGAATTGCGCGGCAGTAATCAGGATTTTTTTATGCTGAATTATCCGAGCGAGATTGATCGGGTTGCACCGGCACTAAGCCAAGCGCCCCATGCGATTTTATCAGTGCTTACCATGGTTATTTTGATGGTGACGGGCTTAGTTCCGAATGTGATTGCGGCGTTGATTGCGTGTTTGATGATGGCAAAATTTCGCTGTATTGACGCACAAAGTGCCTATAATTCAGTACATTGGCCAAGTCTGATTCTGATTGTCGGCATGATGCCGTTTGCAATTGCATTGGATAAAACCGGTGGAATTGGTTTGGCAGTCAACGGCTTGTTGAATTTGGTCGGCGAGTGGGGGATTCATGCGATTTTGGTCAGTTTGTTTATTTTATGCGCCTCAGTCGGTTTGTTTATTTCCAATACTGCGACGGCAATTTTAATGACGCCGATCGCCGTGGCATTGGCAAACGAATTGCAGACGTCACCGCTGCCGTTTGTGATTACAGTTGCCGTTGCGGCTTCGGCTGCCTTTATGACTCCGGTTTCATCGCCGGTCAATACCATGGTGTTAGGGCCGGGCGGTTATAAATTCTCAGACTTCCTCAAAATCGGTGTGCCGTTTACCATTATTGTGATGGTTGCGACGGTGTTGGTCGTACCGATTTTATTTGGTTAAAATTGTCCGTAATATTTTCATTTTGGCAAACAAAAACCCGATAACGCAATGTGTTATCGGGTTTGTTAGGCTTTTAATCAGTGAAAGTGCGGTTACATCATGCCGCCCATTCCACCCATGCCGCCCATGCCTGCGCCCATATCCGGGGTTTCAGGTTTTGGTAACTCGGTGATCATACACTCGGTGGTGATCATCAAGCCGGCGATAGATGCTGCGAATTGTAACGCAGAACGGGTCACTTTGGTCGGATCTAAAATTCCCATTTCAACCATGTCGCCATACACTTCGGTCGCGGCGTTGTAACCGTAGTTGCCTTCACCGTCTTTCACGTTGCGTGCCACCACTGAGGCTTCTTCGCCGGCGTTGGTCACGATTTGACGTAATGGCGCTTCCATCGCGCGCAATGCCAGTTTGATCCCGACATTTTGCTCTTCGTTATCACCGGTCAAGTTGGCTAATTTTGCCGCTACGCGCACCAATGCCACGCCGCCGCCGGCAACCACGCCTTCCTCGACTGCAGCACGGGTTGCGTGCAACGCATCTTCAACACGCGCTTTTTTCTCTTTCATTTCCACTTCCGTTGCCGCACCGACTTTGATTACCGCAACGCCGCCTGCCAGTTTGGCAACGCGCTCTTGCAGTTTTTCACGGTCGTAATCGGAAGAAGATTCTTCGATTTGCTGACGAATTTGTGCCACACGTCCGCTGATTTGCGCTTGATCACCGATTCCGTCGATAATGGTGGTGTTGTCTTTGGTGATCACTACACGTTTGGCTTGACCCAATTCTTCGATCGTGGCTTTTTCCAGTTCCATCCCGATCTCTTCGGAAATCACGGTACCGGCGGTTAACACGGCAATATCTTGCAACATCGCTTTACGACGGTCACCAAAGCCCGGCGCTTTCACCGCAGCCACTTTCACGATCCCGCGCATGGTGTTGACCACCAAGGTTGCCAACGCTTCGCCTTCCACGTCTTCGGCGACGATAAACAGCGGTTTGCCTGCTTTGGCAACGGCTTCTAATACCGGCAATAATTCGCGGATATTAGAGATTTTTTTATCAACCAATAAAATGTACGGATTTTCCAATTCGACACTGCCGGTTTCCGGTTTGTTGATGAAATACGGCGATAAGTAACCGCGATCGAATTGCATACCTTCAACTACGTTTAACTCGTCTTCCAAGCCGCTGCCGTCTTCAACGGTAATCACGCCTTCTTTACCGACTTTGTCCATTGCTTCGGCGATTAATTTACCCACGATAGTGTCGGAGTTGGCAGAGATTGTACCCACTTGTTCAATCGCTTTCGAATCGGCACAAGGGACAGACAGTTTTTTCAACTCATCAACCGCAGCGACCACGGCTTTGTCGATCCCGCGTTTCAGATCCATCGGGTTCATTCCGGCGGCAACCGCTTTCAGCCCTTCATTGACAATCGCTTGCGCCAATACGGTTGCGGTGGTGGTGCCGTCACCGGCGGCATCGTTGGCTTTAGAGGCAACTTCTTTCACCATTTGCGCACCCATATTTTCGAATTTATCTTCCAATTCGATTTCACGAGCGACCGATACGCCGTCTTTGGTGATGGTTGGTGCGCCGAAGGCTTTATCCAACACCACGTTACGGCCTTTCGGGCCTAACGTTACTTTTACTGCATCTGCCAATACGTTCACGCCCGCCAACATTTTTACGCGAGCGTCGTTACCAAATTTAACGTCTTTTGCTGCCATGTTATATTCCTTTTATTTAAATAGTAATATTAAAATCAATGTTTTATTCTACGATAGCTAAAATATCGTTTTCAGAGATAATCAACACTTCTTCACCGTCGATTTTTTCGCTTTTCACGCCGTAGCCTTCGTTAAAGATCACGGTGTCGCCGACTTTAACGTCTAACGGCTGTACAGTGCCGTTCTCCAAAATGCGACCTTTGCCCACCGCCAATACTTTAGCACGGGTGGATTTAGTGGCGGCGGAACCGGTCAGGACGATACCACCGGCCGAACGGGTTTCCACTTCTTCACGTTTGATAATCACACGGTCATGTAACGGACGAATATTCATCTTAATTTTCTCCTGGTTAGTTATAATGATAGATAAGTAAACGCACCGATAAAAACTAAAAATCAGTGCGGTAGTTGTGAAACCTTAATATGGGCGCGGTTTGAGAGTTTCAAGGGACAAAATAAAAAAATTACGGCAAGCGTTTGTCATCGTCGGCTTTTTTGTCATATTCCGCTTCAAAAATCGTCTCTTCAGCATGATGGCGTTGAGGTTGGCTTTGTCCGAAACCGCTGACAAACGTAAAGGAACGGATTTTTTTCGCTATGAGTTTTTCAAACAGCGTGGCGCTGAACGGCAGCAGTAGCAGAATTGCCACTAGGTCGCTCAGCAGTCCGGGAATAATAAACAGAATCCCGGCCAGCAGCCAAAGTGCGGTTTGCACCAAACTGTGAGTCGGCATTTCCCCTTGGCGCAATTGCTGCGACACACGGCTGAGCGTGTACCAACCGCGCAGACGGATTAATGCCAAACCGATCATTGACGAGACAATCAGCAACAGAATTAGCGGGAAAACCCCGATTGCACTGCCAATCGTGATCAACAGCGACAATTCCAGATAAACATAAATCCCGAAAATCGCTAGCAGAATTAACAATGGCATATTTTACCTCACTCAGCATTGAGCCTCAGTCATCGATCATATTGATTAGTATTGAGGCAAAAACCGCACTTTTCAAGCTTATCAAGAACTAAATTCGGATTAGAAAAACTAATCAATACAATCAATTTATATCCGATGATCAAAGTTTTTAAAGGAATAGAATAGTCCCCAGATAGTATTAAAACAGGATTCAAACTTAATTGAGCAACCCTATAAGCAGAGGAGAAAACAATATGACAGCGGTAAGAATGGAAAAAGATTTATTGGGTGAAAGAGCGGTGCCGGCAGAGGTTTATTGGGGCATTCACACCCTCAGAGCGGTGGAGAATTTTAAGATTTCCAATGCGGTGATTTCCGATATTCCGGAATTCGTACGCGGTATGGTGATGGTGAAAAAAGCGGCGGCAATGGCGAATGTCGAGCTGAAAGTGATCCCGAAAAAAATTGCCAATGCGATTATCGCCGCTTGTGATGAAGTGTTGGAGAAAGGGCGTTGTCTGGATCAATTCCCGTCCGATGTATTTCAGGGCGGCGCCGGCACGTCGGTGAATATGAACACCAATGAAGTGATTGCCAATTTGGCTTTAGAGTTGATGGGGCACCAAAAGGGCGAATATCAATATCTCGATCCAATGGATCACGTCAATGCCAGCCAATCGACCAATGATGCTTACCCGAGCGGCTTCCGCATTGCGGTTTATAACAGTTTGATGAAATTGGTTGAAAAGTTGCGTTACTTGAGAAAAGGATTCGAACAAAAAGCCGAAGAATTTTCCGGTGTTTTGAAAATGGGGCGCACCCAATTGCAAGACGCCGTGCCGATGAGTGTCGGTCAGGAATTCCAAGCCTTTGCGGTGTTGGTTGAAGAGGAAATCTTGAACGTCGCCCACGCCGCCAAATTGTTACTGGAAGTCAATTTGGGCGCGACTGCAATCGGTACCGGCGTCAATACGCCAAGCGGCTATTCGGCATTGGCAACCCGTTACCTGGCGGAAGTCAGCGGTTTGAATTGCACTTCCTCGAAAAACTTGATTGAGGCGACTTCCGACTGTGGCGCATATGTGATGGTGCACGGCGCACTGAAACGCACCGCCGTGAAATTATCCAAAGTATGCAATGACTTACGTTTGCTTTCATCCGGGCCGCGCGCCGGTTTGAATGAAATCAACCTGCCGGAATTGCAAGCCGGTTCATCGATTATGCCGGCAAAAGTCAACCCGGTGATTCCGGAAGTGGTCAACCAAGTTTGTTTCAAAGTGTTTGGTAATGATATGACCGTCACTTTCGCCGCGGAGGCCGGGCAGTTGCAACTTAACGTGATGGAGCCGGTCATCGGGCAAGCGATGTTCGAAACCATCTCCTTACTGACCAATGCCTGCGTCAATTTACGCGATAAATGTATTGACGGGATCACGGTCAATAAAGAAATTTGCGAAAGCTATGTATTTAATTCAATTGGGATTATTACTTATCTCAACCCGTTTATCGGTCACCATAACGGCGATCTGATCGGTAAGATTTGCGCCACCACCGGCAGAAGCGTGAAAGACGTGGTGCTGGAAAAAGGTTTGCTGACCGAAGCCGAATTGGACGATATTTTATCACCGGAAAACCTGATGAACCCGAAATACAAAGCGAAAGCGATTGAGGAATAGATTTTAAACGGTAGCAGAGAATCCCCTGACAGCAATATCAGGGGATTTTAGCTAAAGCGCTACCGATTTTGGTGTGAAAACCACGTTTAAACCTAAAGCTGCAGCAATTTTATTGATAGTTTCAAAACGCGGTTTGCTCTCGCCGGAAAGGGTCTTATACAGGCTTTCGCGTGCTAACCCGGTGTCTTTTGCCAGTTGGGTTATCCCTCTGGCGCGCGCAACATTTTTAAGCGCTAAAATAAATTCCTCTTCCGAACCGTTTGTCAGCGCATCGGTGAGATAAATCGCAATGGTTTCTTCATCAGTGAAATATTCAGCGGCATCAAATTCAGTAAATTGCATGCTTTTTCTCCTGTCTATAATCTGCCCAAAGTTGTTTAGCGCGTGCAATATCTTGCTGTTGCGTGCTTTTATCGCCACCGATAATCAGCAAGTAAGTGATTTTACCTTCTTGTGTATAGTAATTCGGTAGCCTTTGCCGGTGTCAATCCGCATTTCAAAAATGCCGCTGCCTAAGGATTTATAATCGCCGAAATTGCCAAGTTTGGCTCGGTCTAAATGGCGGCTAATCAGCGCCACAGCTGTTTTATCCTTGAGTTGTGCGAACCATTTTTTAAACAATTCGCTTTGTAAAATCATATTCATCGATTTTCAATTCCTATTGATTGTAATCTGTAGATTACATTATGACAAGAGTTAAATAATAGTAATAACCGATTGCCAAAATGAGAAATTTCGAGCTTACGGTTTTTTTTCTTGCCGTCTTTTGCCACTGATTTTTCTTTCGATCCCGATCGCAAAATTGAAATTTCTTTTTTAAACCGCACTTGACGAATTAATGGCATAATAGCGGCTTGATTTATTATTTAGGATCACTTATGCGTTTTTACCGCCAGCTACAGCCGTTCAAGATCATCAGTTTTGATTTGGATGATACCTTATATGATAACCATGCCGTGATTATGGAAGCGGAAACGCAGTTTTTAGCGGTGTTGCAACGTTTGGCATTACCGCACTTGCCGGCTGAGCTGTTGAAAGAGCGTTGGCGTGAGGTGAAAAGTGCGGTTGCGCTGGCTGATCCGTTGTTGAGCGAAGATGTGGTGCGGTGGCGGATCACCGCACTTGAATGGTTGTTACGGCAAAGTGCGGTTTCCGCCGATAAGATTGAGCCGATTATCACGCAGGTGATGGCGCATTTCGTGCATTGGCGACATCAAATTAGCGTGCCGTCACAGAGTTTGGAAATCCTAAATTATTTGGCACAGCGTTATCCGCTGGCGGCGATCACCAACGGCAATGTTGATCCGCAAAAAATCGGCTTGGATCACTTCAGCTTATGTTTACGCGGTGGCGAACACGGCAGGGCAAAACCGCACTTCGATCTGTTTGAGCAGACGGCACGCTACTTTAACGTGCGGTCAGAGCAGATTTTACATATCGGCGATAATCTGCAAACCGATGTACAAGGTGCGATTCAGGCCGGTTGTCAGGCGGTTTGGCTCAATCTCACGGACGATCATCTGCATTCAAACCCACAGAGCCGTAACTTGCCGACGCTGGAATTAACCGATTTGAGCCAGTTGCTACGCTTGGCGTGAGCAAGCCTTACGGTTGCACAACAGTAAACCGGCGATAATCAATAAGCTGCTGATTAAATGGTAAACCCGAATCGGTTCGCGCAACACCAAAATACTCAACACCGCCGCAAACAGCGGCACGGCGTTGGTGAAACTTGCGCCTTTTGCCGAGCCGACCACACTAATGCCGTAGTTCCAAAACACATAGGATAAAATCGACGGAAACAGAATCAGATAGGCGATAATGCCCCATTGCGCGGCATTTAATTCGGCATAAACCGCACTTTGCCCTTGTGCAACGGCAAACAAATAGACCGGCGTGAACAGCAGCATGCCCAAAGTAACCAGCGCAGTAACAAACGCAGCGTTGCCCAGTTGCGGCGGTTTCAGGCGCACAATCGCGCAGTACAGTGCCCAACTCAATGCCGAGCCAATCGCCCACAGATCACCGATATTGATATTCAACCGCAGAATATTACTCGGTTCGCCTTGCACCAAAAGATACAACACACCGGCAAAACTTAACAAGGCACCGAGTAACATGCGGGTTTCGATCGGATCGCGAAACAGCAAACGGTTGAGCAATAAGGTTGCCATCGGCACGGCGGCAAGGTAAATGCTGGCGTTGAGCGCGGTGGTGGTGAGCAAGCCTTGATAGAGAAAAACCGGAAAGAAAATAATGCCTAACACGCCAAGTGCGGTCAGCAGCAACCAGTAACGGCGCAGTAACGGCAGGCTGGCTTGCACTTGACGGCGAAACAGGAGCAACAAAATCAGCGCCGCCGGAAACCAACGGCTGAAATTCAGTACAATCGGCGAAATCTCGCTGCTAATGATTTTGCCGAACATAAAATTGCCGCCCCAAAACAGCGCGGCAAATAACAAGCCTAAATAGCCGTACAACACCTTAACGCTGTCCCCGTTCGACGATAATTCCAACTGCCGCCGCTTGCGCCACCGCACTTGGCTTGCTGAGTTTCAACTTCAGCCACGGAATGGCAAAGCGCTGTTGTAACTGTTCGGCAACCTGATACGCGACGGTTTCAATCAGCAAAAACGGCTTGCTACTGACATAATCCGAAATAAATTGGCTGACGTCGGCATAATTTAAACAATATTGCACATTGTCAGTCGCCGCCGCTCGGCTGCTGTCCCATGCCATTTCCAGATCAAACACCAGTTTCTGTTTAATCTGCTGCTCCCAATCGTAAACGCCGATGGTGGCGAACACAGTTAATTTTTCAATAAAAATGGTATCGTACATTTTTTTGCTCATTTTGCTCATTTTGCTCATTTTGCTCATTTTGCTCGAAATAGAAAATTTAACGCAGATTATGCCACCAATTTTGGGTACAATGAATGGCATTCTGCATTTTATTGTCGATTTTACGAGGTCGCTATGAGCCTGTTTGCGGTTTTTTATATGATTTTTGCCTATTTAATCGGATCGATTTCCAGTGCAATTCTGATTTCACGCCTTGCCGGATTGCCCGATCCGCGCACCGCCGGTTCGGGCAATCCCGGGGCGACCAATGTGTTGCGCAACGGCGGAAAATGGGCGGCGGCAGCGGTGTTGTTATTCGACCTGTTGAAAGGGATGTTGCCGGTTTGGGCGGGGTATTATTTAAATCTGACCCAATTTGAACTGGGCATGGTGGCGCTTGCCGCCTGTTTGGGGCACTGTTTTCCGATCTTTTTCGGCTTCAAAGGCGGCAAAGGCGTTGCCACCGCGTTCGGGGCAATTGCGCCAATCGCATGGGGAGTCGCCGGCAGCATGTTCGGCACTTGGTTGTTGGTGTTTTTAATCAGCGGCTACTCCTCCCTCAGCGCCATCATCACCGCACTTTTAGTGCCGTTATATGTTTATCTGTTCAAACCGGAATTCACTTTTCCGGTTGCCTTGGTTTGCTGTTTGTTAATCTACCGCCACCACGAAAATATCCAACGCCTGTGGCGCGGGCAAGAAGGGAAGATGTGGGATAAGTTTAAGCGGAAGTGATTTTGGCGATTTTTCTTATCACTATCGCTTTTTTGTCTTGCGGCGGTTGCATTTTATCAATTGGCAACTCTCAATTCAGCAAATGATAAATCGGTAAACAAGCGGCGGCGAGTGAAATGCTTTCGATGTTATTGTCGGGGCAATATAAAATCGGTTTAGGTTTGTTCGGCGGATCTTGGTAGAGCGGCGATTGTTTGATTTTGGCGATGATTTTGTCGCTCAATGCCGGCGGTAGCAGTCCGGTGATAACGATCACTTCCGGATCGAGCCAGTAAAGAACCGATTGAATGACCAATTGCAGCTGCTCACAGACACGCTGTAGCCACTGTTCGATAATCGGGTGTTGTGTGGCGATTAATTCATCCAATTGTTCGAGCGGCAAATCGGCGGCGCGCAAGGTTTTTTTCAAATCTTTCCAGGTCGGGCGCTGATCGCCGCTCGGGAAAAACGCGCCGATTTCACCGGCATTGCCGAAGCCGCCTTTGGTCAGTTTGCCTTGCGTGATGATACCGGCGCCCAAACCGTAATCAATGCTGATTACGGTCATATCTTTGATTTTATTCCAGTTGCCGGAATAAAATTCGCCGATTGCACTGACGTTAGTATTGTTTTCCACCCATGTCGGCAGTCCCAGTTGTTGTTCGAAGATCGCAGATAAATCCGGTTTGTGTTGCAGCACCGGCAGCCAAGGGGAAGAGCGTGATCCGTCTGCCAGCAGATAGCCGGGCACGGCATAGCCTATGCCCAGAATACGTGCGGTGGTCAGAAATTTCTTTTCCAATAAGGTGAAAACCGCACTTTTGATCTGCCGCACGATTTGTTCGAAGTGATCAGCGTTTTGGTATTTTTCGCTGTAGGTCGCCAGTTTTTTGCCGCAGAGATCGACAATCGATACATCGAAATACTCTTCGGAAAAAGATACGCCGACAGAACAACAGCCGGTCGGATTCAGTTCTAAATGGTACGACGGCAAACCGCGTTTACCGACAATTTTATCTCCCTCTTTGATTAACCCTGAAAACATCAGTTCACGGCAATATTGGGTGACGGCGCCGGGCGTTAAACCGGAAAGCTGGCTTAATTCGGCACGGGACGGCGAATATTGACGGATTAAATTGAGTAATAATTTTTGGCTGGGACGTAAATCAAAGCTGAAATAAGCGGTTTTAGACATGGTGATCCGATCATTGGTTAAAAGGGGATAACGCATTATCCCCTATTCTGCGGCAGGATTCTAGTGAGAAACCACTTCTTTGGTGAAGCCGAGCACTTGTGCTTTCGCCCAATCGGCGGAGAACCCGACGATGTCTTTTTTGCCTGATTCGCTGCTTAACGGGCGCACGCCGAAATGTCCGCTCAATTTTTGTTGGGTTTCAGGCGATGTTACCCATTGGGTGAACAGCAATGACGCAGCCGGATGCGGCGCATTTTTGGCTACGATAACGGCATTGCCGCCGCCCAACATGCCGAACTCCGGCACATAAAATTGCAGCCGTTTGGTGATTGCGCCTTGCTGTTGCAGGCTGAACAGGTGATCTTGCCATGCGGCAACCAGGTTTAATTCGCCGTCGTTCAAACGGGTCAGGCTGTCGGCGTTTGACGACGTGCGGGTCATGTTGGCGCTATTGTCTCTAAACCACTGCCAGGCCGCCTGCCATTTTTTGACTTGTTCGTTATCCACATTCGGCTGTTGGTAATCATAGTCGCCGGAGGTGTAAACAATCGCGCGTTGGATAAAGGCATTGCCCGAACCGCCGCCGTTTGGATCGGAATAACCGAATTTTTTCGGATTATTTTGGATATAGGCTTCCATTTGCTGCCAAGTTTGCGGCAACTCTTCCGCTTTCACCCGTAATGGATCATACGCCAGACCGGTTTGGTTGCCCCAAAAGCCGATGGCGTTGTTGCCCAGATCCACGCCTTGCAAATAGTGGTTAAGCTTGTCAAAGTGCGGTAAGCCGCTGAGATCGGTGGCAACATCAAAATTATTGACGATATTGACCCGATCGGCAGAGATGGCGATGATGTCCATTTTGCCCGGGGTCAGATTTTTCTCGGCAATCAGCTTATTGACGTTACCGTCCAGCGTACCTTCGGGAATCCGCACTTTGATGCCGTATTGCCGTTCAAAGTCTTTGACGACGCTACGCCAAGCCGGTTGCAGATACCAAACGCTGAACGTCACTTCGCCTTCTTGTTTGGCAAGGGTTTCGATTTCCGCCCACGATTTTCCGGCGAGCGAATCAGCATGGGATACGCTGGCCAGTGCTAAGGTTGAAACGGCTAAACCCAGTTGAGTCATTTTTTTTAAATAACGCATATATAGCTCCTTTTTATGGATAAAAACGGTGAATGACCATCAGCCTTTACCGCCGGATTGTGAAAGGTAGTTGCCTTTCAGCAATTTTTCGATAATCAACAATAAAATAATATTCGGAATCAACAGGATTAACGACACTACCGCTGCGTTCGGGCGCACAAACGAATAACCCAAGAACGAATACAGAATCGTCGGTACCGTGATGAAATCAGGCGATCCGATGACGAATGAAATGGAAAACTCTTCGATACTTTTTACCAGACAGAAAATAATCGAGGCGAGAAAACTCGGTTTTAACATCGGTAAATACACGTCTTTAAACGTGGTGATACGTGACGCACCCAAGTCACGGCTGGCGTCGATCAAATCCTGCGGCACGGAGGAAAAACCGGCGGACAAAATACGGATCGCATAGGGCAAGGTCATCACGGTGTGCCCGATGACAATACCGACAAACGGGCTGCGAATCTCTAAATCGATCAACACCGCACTGAAAAATAGCGCGATAATCATGCCGGGGATCACCAAAGGGATCAGGGTCAGCATTTCGGCGATTTTTTTACCACGGAAATCCATACGTCCGAAAGCGTAAGCCGTCGGCAAAGCCAGCGCAATTGCCAACGCGGAAACGGCGGGTGCGATGGTGTAACTGTTCAGCATGGCTTCCGGCAGGGCGGTATTTTCCCAAACCTCGAACCAGCGGGCGAACGAAAGCGATTGCGGCAATATATCCGGATAGCTCCATGGGTGCTCCGGATCGACCAGCGACCATAACCCCGCCATCAGCAACGGAATCACCAGCCAAACCACGTTGACGAGAATAAAAAAGGTCAAAGAAATGTTGGCAATCAGTCTGCCGTTTTTGGTTTTAACTTGGCTCATTTGATGTCTCCCCGTTTGGTTGCCAGCGGACGGATAAGGACGGAAATCAAGATAGTGAAGAAGGCGGAAGTCAGCATAATCATCATGGCGATCACCGCACTTTGATTCCATTCTTCAAATTGGTAAGCGGTCATTTGCATGAGCCGTGCCAACGAATAGGTGCTGCGCGGTCCGGCAATGGTATAGAAAGCGAAGTCGCCCAATGCGCCGATAAAAATTAATACGAACGCCACTTGCACCGCGCCCAACGTCATCGGAAAAATGACATAACGGAAACGCTGCCACGCATTCGAACCGAGATTGGCGGCAGCATCGAGCAGATCGTTTTTTAGCCCGTTGACCGCACCGCCGATCAGAATCAGCGCAAACGGAATGTTTTTCCACATCTGTAAAATCACCACGCCCCAGCCGAATTCATCATTTTGCAGCGATTTGGGTTCGTCCCAGATACCCAGCCACACCAGCGATTCGTTCAGAATGCCGTGATAGGAAATCACGTTGATAAACAGAAATGCCGCAACCAAACCCGGCACCAGCATTGGCGCCCGCAAAATAGTGATAATAACGACTTTGCCCGCAATCGGTCTGCGCAGCCACATGGCGATGGGGTAGGACACGATAATCGAGAAAATCGCCCCGAGCAGCGAAACCTTAACCGAATACGTCAGCGATTTTTGAAAGGTAGAATCCGCCAGTACGATACGCCAGAATTCGAGGGTAAAGTGCGGTTCGGCATTGTTGATGTTGTGTAGCCCGAAACTTTGCGCCACCACAATATAGAAGGTCGATCCCATCAACAATAAAATCGTGCCTAAACCGCTGCCGAGCAGCAACCACGCTTTGAGATCGTTACGGATATTTTTCATGAGACCGCCTCCAAAAAGTGAATTGCCGTGCGCGGCAGGCGAAAATCCAGCTTGGTTTTGCCTTGGATTTGCAAGAAGTTTTTTACTTGCAACCGCACTTTTTGACTCTCTGTGCCGCGTTCGATTTGCGCTTGGATTTCGGTTAAATTGCCCATGAATGCGGTTTGCAGAATGTCGGCGCTAAAGCGGTTTTCCGCCGTCGAATCCGTGCAAAGTTCCGCATCTTCGGGACGGAAACAGATATAAATCCACTCGGCTTGCGGCGTGATCTCCGATTCGACGATAAAATCACCGAATACCGAACTGACCTGATACAATTGTTCGCCGCAAGACCGCACTTTGGCGCGGGTGATGTTGGCAACGCCGATAAAATCGGCGACAAACCGGTTTTTCGGGCGGTAATAAATCTCTTCCGGTGTGCCGATTTGTTCGATATTGCCTTTGTTCAACACAATGATTTTGTCTGACATCGCCAGCGCCTCCGCTTGGTCGTGGGTGACGTAAATACTGGTCAAATTATATTGGCGGGAAAGTTGTTTGATTTCAAAACGCACACTTTCACGCAGCTTGGCATCGAGGTTTGATAGCGGTTCATCGAATAGAATGACGTCGGGGCGGGTGACCATCGCGCGGGCTAAAGCGACCCGTTGCTGTTGTCCGCCGGAAAGCTGACCGGGCAATTTCAGGCGGTGCAGTTCCAAATCCATCTGTTTCAGCGCCAGATCCAAACGGTTTTTTTGTTCCGCAGCGGCGATTTTGCGCTGTTGCAAGCCATAGCAAATATTGTGCGCCACATTCAAATGGGGAAACAGGGCATAGGATTGAAAGCACATCGCCGTGTTGCGTTTTTCCGGCGGCACATTGTTGACGTTTTTGCCGTCGATCAGGATTTCACCGGCGTCCGGCACATGAAAACCGGCAATCAGTTTCAGCAACGAGGTTTTGCCGCAGCCGCTCGGACCGAGCAGGGTAACGAATTCCCCCTCGTTAGCGGTAAACGAAATATTGTTTGCCGCATAATAATCCCCAAATTTTTTGGTGATTTTGTTAATCGTCAAAGTTGCCATACATTCCTCCATTAAGAAATCAGTAAGCCGGACGGCTTGGTTGCTGCGATAATACAGGACAAATATGACAGTTTCATTACGATTTAAAAAATAAACTCAAATTTTTATTTAATTTGTGATTTCGATCGCATTTATCTGGTATATTGCTACTAATTTGTTTTCAATTATTTGATAATTAAATTCAAATATGAGTGATAGACTAAGTGAGGAAAAAATGGGTTTTAATTTTATTGTTGCCGATCAAGGCATTATTTTAGCCAACAGCCACCGCGGATACAGTTCGCGTTATCCGGAAAATACCATGCCGGCGTTCGAAGCGGCACTGGCGGCGGGAACGCACACGGTGGAGTTGGATGTGCACATGACCAAAGACGAAAAGTTGGTGGTCCATCATGATTTCACCATTGATCGGGTTTCGACCGGCAGCGGTTATATTGAGCAGATGACGTTGGCGGAGTTGCAACAGTATGACTATGGGGTTAAATTCGGCACTGAATTTGCCGGTACTAAATTGCCCGAGCTGCGCGAAGTGCTGTTATGGGCGGTGGCAAACAATGTCGGACTGGTATTGGAAGTGAAGCAAAAACAGCACCATCAACGTTGCGCCGAAGTGCTGGCGGCATTGTTGTTGGAAACCGAAGCGCTGGATAATGTTTTGTTGTTGGCGTTCGATCACGTTCTGATCAACCGTGTTAAAACGATTGTGCCGCAGGTGAAATTGCAAGTGGTGACACTGGCACGTTATAACAAGCAATTGGAGGCGGTTTTAGCCTCAAATGCCGATAGCGTGTGTGTCGAATACCATTATATTCACCGTGACGATTTGATCGCCTATAAAAAAGCCGGTTTATCGGTGCGTTTATATCTGCACGAATCGCCGCCTGAGATGGAAATCACTCAAGTCTATAATCAAAAATACGGTTTTGATGTGGAAAGCGAAATTATCGGCTGGCTGCGCGAAGGGCTGATTGATATGCTCAGCCATGATGATATTCCGTATTTATGCAAGCTGATTGAAAAAGCGGGTAAAAACTATTATTAGCTTTCAAAAAAGCGGTTGCGAAACGGGGGAATATATCCCCCTTTCTACGCTTTATTCCTGTTCCATTTTCTTGATAATCACCGCATAGGTAAGCAGTGAAATGCCGTTGGAGATCAGTTCGATCGCCAGCAGCAAACCGAGCAGCATTGCGGCGGCGTTCGGCAGATTGGCGAAGATAACGATGGAAATCAGGATCGAAAGCAAGCCGGAAAACATCACGAAGCCGAAGAACGGAGTGGCACGCAGGCGCCATGACGCCAACAATTTGGCGCCGCCGATTAACAGCAATAAAATCGAAATCGTGGCGGTGAGCGAAAACAAGGTCTCAAGCGGATTAGTCAACATTACCAAACCGACCAGCAAGCCGATTACGCCGGACAACATCACCCAAGAGAGACGCTGGGTTTTCCATGCCGAGTAGATTTGAATCAAGCCGATCACGATAAAAATCCACGAAATCAATTGTTCTACCGCAATACTGGCGGCGAACGGATTGATAATCGCAAATAGCCCGAACAGGATTGAAATACAACCGATTATTAACCAAGTGTGCCAATTTTTCATCATCATTTCCTTTTTCGTTTAATCAAATCATTAAATTAGCTGGAAGTTAACGGCGGAAGCTCCGTCATATTCCAACGCGGGCGCACGTCAATGCGCAAATCCGATTGCTGACCGCTCTTTAAGCGTAAAAATCCGGCGTAAGCAATCATTGCGCCGTTGTCGGTGCAAAATTGCGGTTGCGGATAAAATACTTCCCCGCCGATTTGCCGCATTAATTCGGCTAATCCGTGGCGAAGTGCGGTATTGGCGCTGACGCCGCCGGCGATCACCAAGCGTTTTAAGCCGCTTTGTTGCAAGGCGCGGCGGCATTTGATCATTAGGGTATCGACCACAGCTTCTTGAAAGGCGAAAGCAATATCGGCACGGGTTTGTTCGTCATTCGGATTGTTTGCAATGGTGTTGGCGGCAAAGGTTTTTAAGCCCGAGAAACTGAAATCCAAGCCCGGACGATCGGTCATCGGGCGCGGAAATTTAAACCGCACGTTGCCTTTTTGCGCCAATTTTGCCAATGCCGCGCCGCCAGGATAATCCAAACCAAGCAACTTAGCCGTTTTGTCGAAGGCTTCACCGGCGGCATCGTCGATGGATTCGCCCAATAACTGATATTGCCCAACGCCATCGACTTGCACCAACTGGGTATGTCCGCCGGAGACCAATAATGCGATAAACGGAAAGCCAGGCGGATTGCTTTCCAACATCGGCGCGAGCAAGTGCCCTTCCATGTGATGTACGCCCAACGCCGGCACATTCCAGGCATACGCCAACGAACGGGCGATGGTTGCACCGACCAACAACGCCCCGACCAAACCCGGTCCGGCGGTGTACGCCACGCCGTCAATCTCGGCGGCGGTCAGGTTGGCTTCTTTTAATGCGGCTTGAATCAGCGGCGCGGTTTTGCGGATATGATCGCGCGAGGCAAGTTCCGGCACGACCCCGCCGTAATCGGCGTGCAGCGCAATTTGCGTGTATAATTGGTTGGCGATCAAGCCGTGCCGTTCATCGTAAATCGCAACGCCGGTTTCATCGCAGGAGGTTTCAATGCCTAAAATCCGCATTTTTTTGTTCCTGTGGTCTAATGTATTGGAATAAGCGATTATTCTACTATGCCGCGATTTCTATGCAACCTTTCTCTCTTTCCGCGAGGCTAAGCAGCGGGCAAATTTTTAGCAAAAAAGCAAACTTTGCTTTGACTTTTACCCGTCTTTTGCATTAGAATTGCAAACCTTTATATAGTCCTGTCGCTTTAATTGCGGCAATTACGTTAAAATAACAAAGTTCCTTTGAGGTGAATGGCACATGCCTGTAATTAAAGTACGTGAAAACGAATCCTTTGACGTTGCATTACGTCGTTTCAAACGTTCATGCGAAAAAGCCGGTATCTTAGCCGAAGTTCGCAGCCGTGAATTCTATGAAAAGCCAACAACAATCCGTAAACGTGAAAAAGCGTCCGCGCAAAAACGTCATGCGAAAAAATTGGCTCGTGAAAACGCACGTCACACTCGTTTATACTAATTTTCAGCTTGCGACCGCACTTGGCGGTTGAATGCTAAAATTCGATAGAACCGTGATCCCTCAGGCTTCACGGTTTTATTCTATATGCTTTCTTCCTTTTTATCGATTTCTGTTTCGTTGCTGAATAAGCCCTTATCACGGAGCAATTGCATTATATGAAAGGACTAATCCCCAGAACCTTTATTGACGATTTGCTGGCGCGCACCGATATTGTCGAGTTGGTCAATACACGGGTCAAGCTGAAAAAAGCCGGACGGGATTACCAAGCCTGCTGTCCTTTTCATCATGAGAAGACGCCTTCTTTTACTGTCAGTCAAAATAAACAATTTTATCACTGCTTCGGTTGCGGTGCCCACGGCAATGCCATCAGCTTTTTGATGGAATATGACAAGTTGGAATTTGTCGAGGCGGTAGAAGAACTGGCGGCAATCTACGGTTTGGACGTGCCGCGTGAGCAGGGCAAAGCCGAGCAGGGCGGTACGCACTTAACTTATCAAAGTAAGCGCGATCTCCACCAATTAATGCAAGCAATCGCCGATTTTTATCAGCACAATCTGCAAGCGGATATTCCGGCGCAAGCCTATGTGGAAAAGCGCGGACTGTCGCCAGAGGTGGTGCGGCGTTACCAAATCGGTTTTGTGCCGAACAGCATGGATTCGGTGTTGCGCAAATTCGCCAAAAGCAAAGATACCGAGCAGCAGTTGCTCGACAGCGGAATGTTGTCGAAAAATGATCGCGGCAATATTTATGATCGTTTTCGCAACCGTTTAATGTTTCCGATTCGCGATAAGCGCGGGCGGGTGATCGCCTTCGGCGGGCGCGTGTTGGGTGATGAAAAGCCGAAATACCTTAACTCACCGGAAACCGCTATTTACCATAAAGGCAACGAGCTGTACGGGTTATACGAAGCCTTGCAAGACAATGCCGAACCGGAATTTCTGCTGGTGGTGGAAGGCTACATGGACGTGGTGGCGTTGGCGCAATTCGGTGTAAATAATGCGGTTGCCGCATTAGGCACGGCGACCACCGGGGAGCAGATTTATCAGTTGTTCCGCAGTTGCGAACAGATTGTCTGCTGTTACGACGGCGACCGTGCCGGGCGCGAGGCGGCGTGGCGCGCGTTGGAAAATGCGTTACCGCACTTGCAAGACGGGCGGCAGCTCAAATTCGTATTTTTGCCCGACGGCGAAGATCCCGATTCCTATATCCGCCAAGTCGGCAAAGACGCGTTTTTACAGTTTGTCGCGCAAGCCAAAAGCTTGAATGAATTTCTGTTTGAACATTTATTGGCGCAGGTGGATCTCACCAGTAAAGAAGGCAAGGCGAAACTGGCGGCGTTGAGCGAGCCGTTGATTCAAAAAATTCCGGGCAAATTGCTGCGCACCTATTTGGTGGAAATGTTGGGTAGCAAATTGGGGATTTTAGATCCGAACCAGCTACAGAAATTATTGGCGGCGCCGGAACATCAGGCAAAACCGCACTTTAGGCAGCCCAAAATCAAACAAACGCCAATGCGCTTGTTGATTGCGCTGTTATTACAAAATCCGAAATTGGTGGAGCTGATCCCTGATATTGAATCGCTACAGGCATTGCAAGATCCCGGTTTTCAACTGTTTTACGAACTGGCGAATTTGTGCAGGGAGCGGGTGGGGCTGACCACCGGGCAGATTTTGGAACATTGGCGCGGAAAAGAAAACAGCCGACACCTTGAAATGTTGGCATTGTGGGATCATTTAATCAATGACGAAAACGTCGAAAAAACCTTTACCGATAATCTCAGTTATCTGTATAACCAATTAATTGAAAAACGTATGGAACTGCTAATTGCCAAAGATCGCAACCACAGTTTGAGTCTCGACGAGAAAAAAGAGTTGGCGCAATTGCTGTTGGCAAGCAAATAAATCCATTGGGTAAGCTTCGGCGGTTATGTTATAATAGCACGCTGTAATTTGCCTTTTAACCTTAATAATCAATAAGTGCGGGTGTCTAACTTATGGAGCAAACCTCTAAATCTCAACTAAAATTACTAATTGCTCAGGGAAAAGAACAGGGTTATCTGACCTTTGCCGAGGTGAACGATCACCTGCCTGAAGAATTGGTCGATGCCGAGCAGATTGAAGATATTATTCAAATGATCAACGACATGGGGATTCAGGTGTTGGAAACCGCCCCTGACGCCGATGATTTGATGTTGAATGAAACCATCGCCGATGAAGACGCCGTGGAAGAAGCGACCCAAGTGCTGTCCAGCGTGGAAGCCGAATTGGGGCGCACCACCGACCCGGTGCGGATGTATATGCGCGAAATGGGCAGCGTGGAATTGCTGACCCGCGAAGGCGAAATCGATATTGCCAAACGCATTGAAGAAGGCATTAACGAAGTGCAAAGTGCGGTTGCGGAATATCCGGAAGCGATCACCTCGTTATTGGAACAGTACGACCAAGTAGAAGCCGGTACCATCCGCTTGACTGATTTGATCACCGGTTTTGTGGATTTAAACGATATTGTGGCAGAAGAAGCGGCTGAAATAGATGAATTTGCCGAGGTGGACGAGGACGGCGCTGCCGACGTTGCCGATTTGGATGACGACGAGGAAGAAGCCGAAAGTGACGATAGCGGCGATAGCGATGACTCTGATAACAGCATTGACCCGGAATTTGCCCGTCAAAAATTCACCGAATTAAAAGAACATTACAGCGTGACGCTGGAAGTAATCCGCAAACATGGGCGAACCAGTAAAAAAGCCAAAGAGCATATTGCGGTGTTGTCGGAAGTATTCCAACAATTCCGCTTGGTGCCGAAACAATTCGACAGTTTGGTTTTGTTAATGCGCGGCATGTTAAAACGAATCCGTACCGAAGAGCGCCAATTGCGCCGTTTGGTCAGCGACTACAGCAAAGTGCCGAGCACGCACTTCCCGAAAGGCTTCATCGGACACGAAACCAGCGACGCATGGTTAGTGAAAGCGTTAAGCGCAGGCAAACCGTGGTCGGAAAAATTACAGAACTACGAGCCGGAAATCCGTGAGATTATCGGGCGTTTCGAAGTAATCGAAAAAGACAGCAGCTTGTCAGTGGCGCAAATCCGTGAAATCGGCGAACGTATTTCACAGGGCGAATTGAAAGCCCGCCGTGCCAAAAAAGAGATGGTGGAAGCCAACTTACGTTTGGTGATTTCGATTGCGAAAAAATACACCAACCGCGGTCTGCAATTCTTGGATTTGATTCAAGAGGGCAATATCGGTTTGATGAAAGCGGTGGATAAATTCGAATACCGTCGCGGTTACAAATTCTCGACCTATGCCACGTGGTGGATTCGTCAGGCGATCACCCGTTCGATCGCCGATCAGGCGCGTACTATCCGTATCCCGGTGCATATGATTGAAACCATTAACAAACTCAACCGTATTTCGCGCCAAATGCTGCAAGAAATGGGGCGTGATGCCACGCCGGAAGAGTTGGCGGAACGCATGAACATGCCGGAAGATAAAATCCGCAAAGTGCTGAAAATCGCCAAAGAGCCGATTTCAATGGAAACCCCGATCGGCGACGATGACGATTCGCATTTAGGCGACTTTATCGAAGACAGCACCCTTGAGCTGCCGTTGGATTCCGCCACAGCGGAAAGCCTGAAAATGGCAACCCAAGAAGTGTTGGACGGTTTGACCCCGCGTGAAGCGAAAGTATTGAGAATGCGTTTCGGTATTGACATGAACACCGATCACACCTTGGAAGAAGTGGGCAAACAATTTGACGTCACCCGTGAACGGATTCGTCAAATCGAAGCCAAAGCCCTGCGCAAACTGCGCCACCCGAGCCGTTCGGAAAACCTGAAAAGTTTCTTGGATGAATAAAAAGCATTGATTTAAAAAGAAAAAGTGCGGTAATTCGAGAGAAATACCGCACTTTTTGTTATAGCAGACAAAGGCTGCCTATAAAAACCATACGCTATGCGTATGGAATCAAAGAGCTGGCATAGTAGAAAAAATCCTCCGATATAATGAACAAGGCTGACAACCAAAATTCAAGATATAGGAGGATATGCCAATAGCAAGTAAATCCAATGACGGTTCAAGTCTATCACATACAAGATGGAACTGTAAGTATCACATAGTCTTTACCCCTAACTATTGAATAAATAGCGGATTTGGCGAGCGGGATAGTTAAACCTCACTTTGGGAATCGATCTGAGATTGATCAAACCTCAAAGTGCGGTTTTATTTTATCCGTTCGATACTAACCACGGTTGCTGTTTTTCATAATCCGCTCTTTGGCGCGTTGCCATTCGCGGTCTTGGATGGTATCACGTTTATCGTGTTGTTTTTTACCTTTCGCCAAACCAATTTTGATTTTCGCCCAGGCATTTTTCCAATATAACGATAAGGCGACGATGGTGTAACCGTCGCGGTTGGCTTTACCGAACAGGCTTGCCAACTCGCGTTTGCTTAACAACAGTTTGCGTGTGCGGGTCGGATCGGCGACAACATGGGTTGAGGCAACATTTAACGGGGTAATCATTGCGCCGAACAGATAGGCTTCGCCGTTTTTAAAAATCACATAGCTGTCGCTGATATTGGCTTTACCGGCACGCATGGATTTCACTTCCCAACCTTGCAGGGATAGTCCGGCTTCGATTTCGTCCTCGATAAAATAATCGTGGCGCGCCCGTTTATTCAGGGCAATGGTATTCGAGCCGACTTTTGCTTTTTTCTTAGTCATAATAATTCGTTTTTTAATGCTTCGAAGTCATAAATTTTTCAAATAGGACGAAATTGTATCAATAAGCTGCCCAACTAGAAAGCGAAAGCGGGAAAATTACAGCGGAAATAAAAAATTTTCGTTTATTTTGATACGGATTTGTTATGCTATGCGATATTTAACCAGCAATAGTTAAAGGTGCAGTTATGCCTATCCAACAAAGATTGGTGAATGCGCGCGGTGAGCGGATTGCCGTGGTGGCGGGGTTGCGCACGCCGTTTGTACGCCGTAATTCGGGATTTAAAGCGTGTTATGCCACCGACTTGGGCATTATGGTGACGAACGAGCTGTTAAACCGTTTGCCGCTTGATCGTAGCGTGGTCGATAAATTTATTTTCGGACAGGTGATTCAGCAGCCGGATGTGCCGAATTTGGCGCGCGAAATCGCCTTGGCTCTGTCAATGCCGCACACGCAAGCGTATACCTTGAGCAGCTCTTGTATCACCGGGTTGCAAGCGGTGGCGAATGTGTGTAACGGGATTATCAGCGGTTCGATTTCTTGCGGGCTTGCCGGGGGGGCGGATTCGATTTCCAATGCGCCGTTCAGTTTGAAACCGAAAGTGATTCGCACCTTGCGCGATATTTGGCGCACCTCCAGCTACAGTCGCAAATGGAATCTGTTTAAACGCCTGTCACGCCAAGATTTGAAACTGCAACAAGTCAATTTACGCGACGCAATGACCAACTATTCGTTGGGCGATATTTCCGAACAGATGGCGCAGAATTTTGCCTTGAGCCGCGGACAATTGGATCAATACAGCGCCCGTTCCCACCAACTTGCGGAACTGGCGTGGCAACAGGGACTGATGAGCGAACAGGTGATGTTGTCCCATCCGGCGCCTTACCGTCATTATGTGGCAAGGGATAATATGATCAGCGCACGGATTGACGCGGACTATTACAACCACTTCAAACCATTGCAGGCGGGATCGCATAATGCGGTGACGGCTTGGAGCGTATCCGAGCCGGCGGACGGTGCGGCTGCGGTGTTATTAATGCGAGAAGAATTAGTCGAGCAGTACCAGTTGAAACCGCTTGGTTATATCCGTAGTTTTGCGCTGACCGGCAACGATGTTTGGCATAATATGTTATTGGGCGCAACCCATGCCTCCGCCAAAGCATTGGCGTGGGCGAATATGGAGTTGAGCGATATTGATCTGATCGATATGCACGAATCTTCGGCGGCGCAAATTTTGGCGAATCTACACCTGTTCGAGTCAAAACGGTTTGCACAAAAACAGTTACAGCGTGATACCGCACTTGGCAGTGTGGATATGGATAAATTTAACGTGTTGGGCGGCTCGTTGGCATATGGCTCCCCGCGGGCGATTACCAGTTTGCGCGTCTTGATTCAAACCTTGCACCAGTTACAGCGGCAAGGCGGTGAAACCGCTTTGATCGCCTCAAGCGGGTTGGGCGGGCTAGGTGCGGCAATGGTGTTGGAACGGGAATAGTTGAGGTATGGAAATGCAAGCAGATAATCAAAATGACGCAAGATTTGACTATCAGGGCGAACAGCATACCGAGCTGTTCAAACTCAGTTTTTATCAGCGCGATATTGCGGTCATCACCCTGAATGTGACGGCAAAAAAACAAAATTGGCTGAATCAGGAAGCGGTTTATTACCTTAATGCGTTGTTGGCACAATTATCGAATTGGCCGTTGCGCGGATTGGTGTTTATTTCCGGCAAGGAAAACAGTTTTGTACAGGGATTCGGTCTGACCGGTTTGGAACAAAAAAGCCGTGACGAATTATACGATTTTGCACAACAGAGCCAAGAATTACTGCAGAAAATAAAAAAACTCTCTTTCCCGGCGGTGTGCGCAGTGCAGGGCACTTGTTTCGGCTTAGGGCTGGAGCTGGCATTAGCCTGCGACTACCGCTTAGCCGCCGATGATTTGGAAACCCGTTTTTCGATGCCGCAGGTGAAATCCGGGCTGTTGCCGTTTGCCGGCGGTTGCCATCTGTTAGCGCAACAAATCGGGTTGAAAGCCGGCTTATTAATGTTGCTATCCGGCAATAAGATCAGCGCCCGTGACGCGCTGGCAAAAAATTTGCTGGATGAAATTGTCCCGCGTGCCATGTTATTTCAAATCGCTTGCCGTTATATCCGCGGCGAGGCGATGTCCGCCAGCCAAAAGGTGAAAAGCGGTTATCATCACTTAACCGGTTATTTCACGGGTAAAAGCGAAAGCATTCCGTGGCTGCGCCGCCATATCATCGAACAGGTCGAACAACAAATCTGGCTGAAATCGTTTGATCATTATCCGGCAACCAAAGCGATTTTGGATTTATTCAAACGGCAGCAACAAGATGTGCCAAGTGCGGTCAGAGAAAGCTTTGTCACCCTGTTCCATGATAAAACCTCAGCAATGTTACGGAAAATGGAACGCACCAACCGCGAAATGCGCCATCAATACCATGATTTGCAAAGCGACGGCAAAATTAAAAAAGTGGCGGTGTTGGGCAGCGGTTTCATGGGCGCGGGTATCGCTTATATTACAGCCGCCCGCGCCGGTTTGCCGGTGCGGATTAAAGACATTAATCCGGACGGCGTACAGAAAGCCTTGCGTTTAAGCTATCTGTTGTTGCAAAAAGAAGTGGAGCAGGGGCATTTGCCTTACGGAAAATTACGCCAGAAAATCTATCTGATCAGCGGCGGCGAACGTTTTATCGGTAAACAAACCGCCGATATCGTGATTGAAGCGGTGTACGAAGATTTGCAGCTGAAACAGAATTTGATCGAAGAAAGCGAAAACTATTATGATCAGAATACGATTTTTGCCAGCAATACCTTAACGTTGCCGATTGCGGCAATTGCTTCGAAAGCCCGGCGGCCGCAAAACGTCATCGGCGTACATTATTTCACGCCGGTCAGCCAGCGGCGGATGGTGGAGATCGTGCCGCATCCGACCACCTCGCCGCAAACCATTGCCAAAGCCATCAGTTTAGTGATTGAGCAAGGGCAAGTCCCGTTATTGGTGAAAGATTCGCCCGGCTTTTTTATCAATAGGATTATGATTCCCTATCTGTTGGAAGCCTTTTATTGTGTGCTGGACGGCGAAGCGGTCGGTACGATTGATCGCGCCTTACAGGAATTCGGCTTTAAGTGCGGTCCGTTGGCAATGATTGATGAAATGGGCTTGGATATTTTGGTAAAAGCGTTGCCGAGTTTGCAACGGGCGTTTGGCGAACGTTTCGCCCCGCCGCCGAAAGTGGATTATTTGCTGAGAAATGAACGCAAAGGGCGCAAAAACCGGCGTGGTTTTTATCTCTATCATTCACGCAGCGGCGATCGCACCCAAGTGGATAAAAGCGTTTACCAAGTATTGGAAGTCATTGCCGAAAATAATCTTGAACCGGAGCAGATCGTACGCCGTTGTCTTTTGATGTTATTAAACGAAGCGGCATATTGTGCGCAAGAAGGGGTGATCACCAATCTGGATGAAGGCAATGTGGCTTCGGTTTTAGGCATGTTTTTCCCGGAATTTCGCGGCGGTATTTATGCCTACATCGACGACATCGGCGCAGAGACTATCGTAGCCGAATTGGAATTGCTGCAACGGCAGCACGGCGAACGTTTCCGCCCTTGTGAGTGGTTGCGGCAGCGAGCCGAACAGGCTAACTCCGCACAAGAAACCGCTTAAACCGCACTTGGTAAGGAGTGAAACTATGGTGAGTGACAAACGTTGGGATTTTTACGCCGGATTTTATAATCCGTTACTACGTTTGGCGGCGGCACCACGACGCCAAGTTTTTGCCCGTCTTGCGTTGAATGAGCCGCAGCGGATCTATTTGGCTGGCTGTGGCAGCGGTTTGGATTTGGCGTATTTGCCTAAAGGTAGTCAGGTGCACGCGGTTGATTTTTCCGAAGCAATGTTGGCAAAGTGCGAGCAACAGGCGAAACAATTGGAAAAGCAAGGGCATAAATTGGAACTCACGCTGCAACAACGGCAGGCGGAACTTTCCGGCTTACCCGACAACAGTATGGATTTGGTGATTCTGCATTTGATTCTGGCAGTCACCGACGATCCGCAAGGGCTGCTGGCGGAAGCGGTGCGGGTGCTGAAACCAAACGGCATAATATCGGTTTGGGATAAATTTGTCCCGCCGGAAAAAGATGTCGGTGTACTGCGTAAAGTGGCGGATTATGTCAGCCGCAAACTCGGCACAACCCTGTTGTTACAGATTGATCCCTTGCTACAACCGCATTCATTGGCGATAATGCAGCGGTACGGTTTATTGCATGGGCAAATGCAACATTTGATATTACGAAAGATAGGACAAGAGTGAGATGAATTCGGTGGCAATTGTCGGCTTAGGCTGGCTGGGTTTTCCGTTGGCGAAACATTTACAACGGGTCGGTTGGGAAGTCAAGGGCAGCAAACGCAGCCATGACGGCGCGGAAAGTATGCGTTTGAATGGCTTTGAGGCATATTTCCTGCAACTGACCCCAGAGCTTGACATCGATCCGGATGATTTGCACGCCCTGTTGGATGTCGATACTTTGATTATCAATATTCCGCCGAGCCAGTATTTTTTCGATACCCGCAGTTATGTCGAGGGGGTGAAAAATTTAGTGAATGAGGCGTTACTGCACGGGGTTCAACATTTGTTGTTTATCAGTTCCACTTCGGTTTTTCCGCAGCGGCACGGCGAATTTGATGAAGAAAGTGCGGTTGAGCCACAATCAGATGTGGGACGGGCGTTGTATGAAATTGAAAATTGGCTGTTACAATTAAATGATGTCGATTGTGATATTTTGCGCTTGTCGGGCTTAATCGGTATCGATCGCCATCCGGTAAGCCGATTGGCGGGCAGAAGTGCGGTCAAAGGCGGTAATCAACCGGTGAATTTGGTTCATCAAACCGATTGTATTTTGGCAATTCAGTTATTGCTGGAAACGCGCGGACATAAACGTCTGTACCATTTGAGTGCGCCGCAGCACCCTAACCGTGCCGATTATTACCGCAAAATGGCGCAAGTGCTGGATTTAGAACCGCCGCAATTTGAGCAGGACGAAGCCGATTTGCAACGGCTTGTACACGGCAATAAAATTGTACAAGAACTCGGTTTTGAATACCGTTATCCTGATCCGTACCAAATGCTGCCGCAAGCCGAGCAGTATTTTCATCAGGAATAGGATCTCGATTTGATCATGATTTTCCTCCGTCGATATACAACAATATTATGATAATTTAAGATCTGAACATGAGCCGTTATTTAATCACGTTTAATATGGATACCAATTGCCTAAAAGATAATTATCACGGCAATAACTATAATAATGCCTATTACGACATTAAAAACATGCTGTTAAAACACGGTTTTGAAAATATACAAGGCAGTGTTTATTTAGGCAATGAGGGGGTTAGTGAAGCGCACGGAACAATTGCAATTCAAGAACTCACGGCTAAATTTGATTGGTTTTATCATTGCACATCAAATATTAAATTTTACCGTTTAGAAAGTGATTTAAATGCGGATTTTATTGCGCAGCAAGTTTATGACGCTAAACAACGTTTTAATAAACGCTTAGCCTCTATCGAACAAGGCTTGATTGAAGCCGGATTAGATGAAACTAAAATTAAAGACATTCTGAGCAAGGAAGTTTTTGCACTGGAAGATATAAAATAATATGAAAATCACACACCAAAACTGCACTTTGGATTTATCTACGCCCCAAATTATGGGGATTTTGAATATTACGCCCGATTCATTTTCCGACAGCGGCAAATTTTATCAATTAGACAACGCGTTATTTCACGCCGAACAAATGTTGGCGGACGGCGCAACCATTATCGACATCGGCGGCGAATCGACCCGCCCGATGGCGGCGGAAGTCTCGTTAGAGGAAGAATTAAACCGTGTCGTACCGTTGGTGGACGCGGTACGGCAACGCTTTGATTGCTGGATCTCGGTTGATACCTCAAAAGCGCAGGTCATGCGTGAGGCGGCAAAGGTCGGCATGAATTTGATTAATGATATTCGTGCACTGACGGAAGAAAATGCGCTGCAAACCGCAGTGGAACTGGATATGCCGGTGTGTATCATGCATATGCAGGGACAGCCGCGCACCATGCAACATAATCCGCACTATCAGGACGTGGTGCAGGAAGTCTTAGATTACCTGTTGCAACGGGCGCAGGCGTGTATCAGCGCAGGGATTAAACCGGTGCACCTGATCCTTGATCCGGGTTTCGGTTTCGGCAAAAACGTGCGGCATAATTATCAGTTGTTGCAACAACTGAACCTTTTCTGTCAGTACGGTTATCCGGTGCTCGTCGGGCTGTCGCGCAAAAGCATGATCGGGCAGGTGTTGGATAAAGCGGTGGAACAGCGCATGGTTGGCAGCGTTGCCGCAACCTTACTGGCGGCGATTAACGGCGCAACGATTTTAAGAGTACATGATGTGGCGGCGATGTCCGACGCATTGAAGATTTGGCAGGCAATGCAAAACGCCTAAAATCAATAGAGGAAAAAACAATGGCAGAACGTAAATATTTCGGCACCGACGGCGTGCGCGGCAAAGTGGGCACATACCCGATCACCCCCGATTTCGCGCTGAAATTAGGCTGGGCGGCAGGCAAAGTCTTGGCAACCCAAGGCAGCCGTAAAGTGCTGATCGGCAAAGACACGCGCATTTCCGGCTATATGCTGGAATCGGCACTCGAAGCCGGTCTGACCGCCGCCGGTTTGTCGGCGGCATTTATCGGCCCTATGCCGACCCCGGCGGTGGCATATTTAACCCGCACTTTCCGTGCCGAGGCCGGGATCGTGATTTCCGCCTCGCATAATCCGTATTGGGACAACGGCATTAAATTCTTTTCCAGCAAAGGTACCAAATTGCCGGACGAAGTGGAAGCGGCGATTGAAGCCATGCTCGATCAACCGATGGATTGCGTCGAATCGGCGGAATTAGGGCGCGCCAGTCGTATCACCGATGCCGCCGGACGTTATATCGAATTTTGCAAAAGCACCTTTCCGGCACACCTTAGCTTGGAAAATTACAAAATCGTGGTCGATTGCGCCAACGGCGCGACTTACCATATCGCGCCAAATGTGTTGCGTGAACTGGGCGCGGAAGTGATTGAAATCGGTACCAAACCAAACGGCTTAAATATCAATGAAAAGTGCGGTGCGACCGATATTCATGCCTTGCGTGAAATCGTGTTGCAAGCCAAAGCCGATGTCGGCTTGGCTTACGACGGCGACGGCGACCGCCTGATGATGGTCGATCACAAAGGTAACGTCGTTGATGGCGATCAAATCCTGTTTATCATCGCACGCGAAGCGTTGCGCGCCGGAAAATTGTCCGGCGGCGTAGTCGGCACATTAATGAGCAATATGGCGTTGGAAGTGGCGTTGAAACAGCTTTCAATCCCGTTTGTGCGCGCCAATGTCGGCGACCGTTATGTGTTGGAACAAATGGAAGCGCACAATTGGAAATTTGGCGGCGAAAATTCGGGACATATCATCATTTTAGATAAAAACAGCACCGGCGACGGCATTATCGCCTCTTTGGAAGTGCTGGCGGCGATGGTACAACAAAAAATGTCGCTGAATGAATTGGCAAGTGCGGTCAAACTGTTCCCGCAAGTGTTGATTAACGTACGCTTTAGCGGCGGTGCAAACCCCTTGGAACACGACAGCGTGAAAGCGGTGGCGGCGGAAGTGGAAAAAGAATTAGACGGAAACGGTAGAATTTTATTAAGAAAGTCGGGCACAGAACCGTTAATCCGTGTTATGGTAGAATGCGCTGACGGAGAGCTTGCTCAACGCTCGGCAGAACGAATTGCGGAAACGGTGAAAAACGTATAACCGCTTGTTTACTTTTTAGTTTAATTTTACTTTAATTAGTGGGAAATATGATGAAAATGACTCAATCTTGGAAAAGTGTGGTATTTGGTGCCGTGTTAGCCGTCGCCGCCTTAAGTAGCAACGTTGCTTCAGCGGCACTGAAAGATGAAATGCGTACCATTGCCGGCAGTGCAACGGCGGCAATGAAAACCGATAACGCACAGGAATTTGTACAATCGTTACAAAAACTAAGCCAAGCGGCGGAAGCGGCAAAGCAATTTTTGCCTTATAAGCTGCACGATCAAGCCAAAGACAGCCCGGCAGTGCTGGATTATCAATCCGGCTTGCAACAGCTGGCTGATGTTTCCGCCGAAAGCGTAAAACTTGCTGAACAAGGCGACTTGGCACAAGCCAAAAAACACGCTGAAAAATTGCTCGAGTTACGTGATGAGTTTCATAAGAAATACAAGTAGCCTCGTGTTTACTAGGTTATTTTACGGATAAATTCCTTTTCTCCCTCCCCGTGCGGAGGGAGATCATCGCTGACGTTCATGTCAGGGTTTAAATCTTCCAATCCGCCCCCATCTATTAGCCTATCTCTATTTTTCATCTCAAAATTTGCTAGAATAGCCGAAACCATCGTATAAGGGGCTGATAATGCTTGATAACAAAAATTATATTCTTGATCTGACGGAACAAAATTTCAACGACGTGCTGCAACTGAGCCAACAATTCCCGTTGGTGTTCAGTTTTTATATGCCGGGACACCCACAGTCGGAAGAATTTACCGCACTTTTACAACGCATTGCCGATCAGCAACAGGGCGCATTTGTGTTGGTGAAAGTGAATTGCGAACAGCAACAGGCGATTGCGCGCCAATTCCAAATTCAAGCCGTGCCGACCACCTATCTGTTTAAAGACGGCGCGCCGATTGACGCCTTTCCGGGCGTGTTGAGCGAAGATGAGCTAAAGGTGCGCTTGAGCGTGATCCTGCCGAAAGAGGAAGAGATTAAATTCAACCAAGCGTTGGATTTCCTGCAAGCGGAAGCTTACGATCAAGCCTTGCCCTTACTGAAAGAGGCGTGGAATTTGTCCGATCATAAAAACAGCGATATTGCACTGTTGTACGCCGAAACCTATATTGCGATGAAAAATACCGAAGCGGCGAGCGAGATTTTGCAGCAGATCCCGATTCAGGATCGCGACAGCCGTTGGCAGGGCTTGCAGGCGCAGATTGAATTGTTGATCCAAGCGGCGGACACCCCCGAAATTCAACAATTGCAACAGGATTTCAGCCGTAACCCGAGTCCTGAAATTGCCTTGCAACTGGCGTTACAACTGCACCAAGCCGCACGCAACGAAGAAGCGTTGTCGCTGTTGCTCGGCTTTTTAAAACAAGATTTAAATGCCGCCAATGGCGAAGTGAAACAGCAATATTTGTCGATTTTATCGGCAATCGGCAGCAGCGATCCGCTTGCCAATCAATATCGCCGTCAGCTTTATTCGTTATTGTATTAATTTCGCTTATAATCACCGAACACATTATGTTAGGAGACATGGAATGACCGTTAAACATTGCAACTTATTGATTTTAGGTTCGGGGCCTGCCGGCTACACTGCGGCGGTGTATGCCGCGCGTGCCAATTTGAATCCGGTGCTGGTGACCGGCATGCAGCAGGGCGGGCAGCTCACTACCACTACCGAAATTGAAAACTGGCCGGGCGACTACGGCGACACCACCGGACCGGAATTAATGCAACGGATGTTGCAGCACGCGGAAAAATTCAATACCGAAATCGTGTTTGATCACATCAACAACGTCGATCTCACCAGCCGTCCGTTTAAACTGAACGGTGATGTGCAGCAATTTACTTGTGATGCCTTGATTATCGCCACCGGCGCGTCGGCAAAATATCTCGGTTTAGACAGTGAAGAAAGCTACAAAGGACGCGGAGTTTCCGCTTGCGCCACTTGCGACGGCTTTTTCTACCGCAACAAACCGGTTGCGGTGATCGGCGGCGGCAATACCGCGGTCGAAGAAGCGTTATATTTAGCCAACGTGGCTTCCGAAGTGCATTTAGTCCACCGCCGTGAGCAGTTCCGCAGCGAAAAAATCCTGTTGGATCGCCTGATGAAACGGGTGGAAGAGGGCAAAATCATATTGCACACCAACCGCACTTTGCAGGAGGTGTTGGGCGATGAGATGGGTGTTACCGGCGTGCGCTTGCAAGATACCCAATCGGCGCAAACCGAAGAGCTGAAACTGGACGGCGTGTTCGTCGCCATCGGACACTCGCCGAATACCGCACTTTTCGAGGGGCAACTGGCTTTGAACAACGGCTATATCGTGGTCAAATCCGGTTTGGAGGGCAATGCCACCGCCACATCGGTCGAAGGCGTATTTGCTGCCGGTGATGTGATGGATCACAACTACCGCCAAGCGATCACCTCCGCCGGAACAGGCTGTATGGCGGCGTTAGATGCGGAACGGTTTTTGGACGCACAGCAAAATTAACCGTATTTGATTCTCATCTTCCCTCTCTCCGCTTGCGGAGGGAGGTGTCCGTAGGACGGAGGGAGGCAAATTTATCAATATTTATTCTTCTATTTTCCCCTCCCTCCCCATTTTTCTCGCGAAAAATGGTACTCCCTCCGCATGCGGAGGAAGCGAAGATGACATTATCAAGCCATTGATTAAAAACTAGGATCACCCATGAATAAAACCCGTCAAAAAACGGTTGCCAAATGGTTGCGCCAGCAACAAAACATCATCAAACGTCCGCTTTACCTCAATGTGCTGCTCGGTTGTCTGAGTGCGGTGTTATTGGTCGGGCAGACTTGGCTGCTGGCGTTGATTTTAGACGGTTTTATTATGCAACAACTGGCGCGCGAGCAGTTTATACCCCACTTTGCGACGCTGTCGGCGATTTTTGCCGTGCGTGCGCTAATGTTATATCTGCGCGAAAAACTGGGTTTTTACAGCGGACAGCGGTTGCGTCAAGCGGTGCGCAAGCAGGTGCTGGATAAGCTGGCGGCTATCGGACCGGTGGCGATGAAAATCCACCCCGCAGGCACGTGGGCGACGATCGTGTTGGAACAAGTGGAAAATCTGCATAATTTCTACGCCCGTTATCTCAGCCAACAATTTTTGTCGCTGCTGGTACCGTTGATTATCTTAATCGCGGTCTTTCCGATCAACTGGGTTGCCGGATTAATCCTGCTGTTGACCGCACCGTTGATTCCGATTTTTATGGCATTGGTCGGGTTGAAAGCGGCGGAAACCAGCCAGCGCAATATCACGGTGTTAGGGCGGCTGAGCGGACAATTTTTGGATCGCTTGCGCGGTTTGGATACCCTGCGTTTATTCGGGCGCAGCGCACAGCAACAACAGAGTATGGGCGAGGCGGCAGACGAATTCCGCGAAAGCACGATGGACGTGTTGAAAATTGCGTTTTTGTCCTCTTCGGTGTTGGAGTTTTTCACCTCTATTTCGATTGCGCTGATGGCGGTTTATTTCGGTTTCAGCTATCTGGGGCAGCTCAGTTTCGGTTACGACGGCGTAACTCTCGCCTTATTCGTCGGTTTTTTCAGCTTGATTCTTGCGCCTGAATTTTACCAGCCGTTGCGCGATCTCGGCACATATTACCACGATCGTGCCGCCGCCATTGCCGCCGCCGATGCGATTGAAGCTTTCTTACGACAAGATTTTTTGTACAGTCAAAGCGAAAGTGCGGTGCAGACGGTTGAAAATCCGCTTTCATTGCAGGCGCGGGATTTGGAAATTCTCAGTCCGCAAGGGCAGCCGTTAAGCCAAAAACTCAATTTCAACTTAGCGGCAGGGCAAAATGTGGCGTTGGTCGGGCAGAGCGGCGCAGGCAAAAGTTCACTGCTCAATGTGCTGCTCGGCTTTTTGCCGTATCGCGGCAGTTTACAGGTCAACGGCGTTGAAATTCGTGATTTGGATCTTCACCAATGGCGACAAAAAATCGCGTGGGTCGGGCAAAATCCGCTATTATTAGCGACATCAATTCGTGAAAACGTGTTGCTCGGCAACCCGAATGCAACGGAAACCGAATTACAACAGGCGTTACAAGCGGCGTATGCCAGCGAATTTACCGATAAACTGGGCTTGGATTATCAAATTCAAGAGGGCAGTGCCGGTATTTCCGGCGGGCAGGCGCAGCGTTTGGCAATTGCCAGGGCGTTGTTGCGTAGTGCCGGTTTGTTGCTGTTGGACGAACCGACCGCCAGCCTTGACGCCCATTCGGAAAGTGCGGTCTTGGCAACCTTGCAAACCTTGAGCCGACGCCAAACCACGTTAATGGTGACTCACCGCATTGAAGATCTGCAACAGTGCGATCAAATTTGGGTAATGCGACAGGGTGAGATTTTACAACAGGGCGGTTTTAACGAACTGCGCCGACAGCCGGGTTATTTTGCTGATTTATTGGCGGAACGCCGGCACACGATTGAGTGACGGAGAGATTATGCGTGCGATTTTGCCTTTTTTAGCCATGTTTAAACATAATGCGTTGCGCTTAGTGTTCGGCGTAGTGCTGATGATGTGCGGCTTGGCGGCAAGTGTGGGCTTGCTCACCTTATCCGGTTGGTTCTTGGCGGCGGCATCCCTTGCCGGAGCGAATATATTATTTAACTTTTTCTACCCGTCGGCAGGGGTGCGCGGCTTGGCGATCGGGCGCACGGCGTTGCGTTATTTTGAGCGGATTGTCACCCATGACGCCACTTTCCGCGTGGTTGCGCGCTTGCGCATGACGGTGTTCCAAAAGTTGATTCCGCTTTCTCCGGCGGTGTTGGCGCGTTACCGCAACAGCGATTTATTGAACCGCTTGGTTGCCGATGTCGATACTCTCGACAGCCTGTATTTGCGCCTGCTTGCGCCGTTTATCAGCGCCGGCATGGTGATTTTATTTTTGTTCTTAGGTTTAAGCCTGATTGACCGCACTTTGGCTTTGATTTTGGCTTTAACCCTGTTCGGCTTGATGATCTTAATTCCGGCGGTGTTTTACCGTTTAGGCAAAAAATTCGGCGAACCGCTGACGGCGGAACGTGCCGCGTATCGGGTGCGTTTTATCGACTGGTTGCAAAATCAAGCGGAATTGCTGCTGTTTAACGTGGCGCAACCGCAACGGCAAAAACTGCAACACAGCGAGCAACAATGGCAGCGATTGCAAGCCAAAGAAGCCAATCTTAGCGGTTTGTCGGCGGCGGTGTTGCTGTTCGGCAACGGCTCGATTTTATTATTGATGTTATGGCTTGCCGGCGCGACGGATTTTGGCGACAGCCATTATCTGCGCCTTGCCAATATTGCGCTGTTCACCTTTTCCGCCTTGGCGGCTTTTGAAATTTTAATGCCGTTGGGTGCGGCGTTTTTGCGTTTGGGGCAGGTGATCAGCTCTGCCGAACGGGTCAATGAGATTATCGAACAGCAACCCTTGGTGGCATTTCACGGCGAGCGCGCGCATTCGGATTTAAGCCGGTCGTTACTAAGCAACCCATTGTTAAGTCTGCAAAATATCCGTTTTACTTATCCAAGTGCTTCATTGGAAACGCAAAGTGCGGTCTTGCGTGATCTGAACTGGCAAGTGGCGCAAGGGGAAAAAGTCGCCTTGCTTGGCAAAACCGGCAGCGGCAAATCCAGTTTGTTACAACTGATTCTGCGAAATTATGATCCGCAACAAGGTGCAGTGTGCTTAGGCGGTTATAATCTGACGGATTACAGCGAAGCCTTTTTGCGCCGACAAATCGCTTTTCTCAGCCAACGAGTGTATGTGTTTAGCGCCACCCTGCGTGATAACCTATTGTTGGCAAACGAACAGGCAAGCGATCAGCAAATGATCACGGTGCTGCAACAAGTCGGTTTAAGTCAATTGACCGAACAGGCGGAAAGTTTGGATCTTTGGTTGGGCGACGGCGGCCGTCCGTTATCCGGCGGTGAGCAGCGGCGGTTAGGCATTGCACGGATTTTATTGAGCGAAAGTGCGGTTATCTTACTCGATGAACCGACCGAAGGCTTGGATCGCGAAACCGAGCGGCAAGTGTTGCAACTGCTGTTACGGCATTGCCGGGACAAAACCCTGATTATGGTCACCCACCGTTTGACCGCACTTGAGCAGTTTGACCGCATTTGTGTAATGGACAACGGCGAATTGCAACAACAAGGCAGCTATGCCGAATTGGCGGCTGATCCACAGGGGCTGTTTTACCGTTTTGTGAATCGTTTGGCAGAATAATGAACAGAAGAAAGAGATCATCATAATGACGACAAAGCACGACAATTTTATTGAAACCGATCCGCAAGCGGAGATCGTAGCGCAAAGTGCGGAAATGCGCCGTTTGTTGCAGCAACTGAAACAGTTTGCCCAATCCGATGCGCCGCTGCTGATTCAAGGCGAGACCGGTACAGGCAAGGATCTGTTGGCTAAACTCTGTCATCAATGGGGCAACCGCCGCACAGAAAAATTTATTGCAGTGAACTGTGCCGGTTTGCCGCCGGAAGCGGCAGAACAAGAGATGTTCGGCGACAGCACCCACGGCAACCACAGCACCGGTTTTTTTGAGTATGCCAATCACGGCACGGTGTTATTGGATTCGATCAATGAATTGTCATTGGGCTTGCAAGCCAAATTATTGCGTTTTCTCAGCGATGGCAGCTATCGTCGTGTGGGCGAAGAACAGGAGCATTACGCCGATGTACGCGTGATTTGCACCTCGCAAAAACCGCTGGCGGAGTATGTCAAAAACGGCGAACTGCGTGAGGATTTGTATCACCGTTTAAATGTGCTCAGTCTCGATATTCCGCCGTTGCGCCAACATAAACAAGACATACCGCACTTGGTCGATTTTTTCTTGGTAAAGATTAGCCAACAGTTGAATATCAGCGTGCCGCAATACGATCAGGATTATCTGAATGCGCTGCAAAATCACGACTGGCGCGGCAATGTACGTGAGTTGTATAACTTACTGTATCGCAGTTGCGCTTCGTTAGGCGAGAAGCAAACATTATCCAAACCGCACTTTACTTCGGCCCCGCCAGCGCAGCGCACTGATCTTGAATTAAGCCAATTCGATGGCATGGACTGGGAGCAGATTATCGGGCAGTTTGAAAGTGAGCTGCTGCAAAAATTCTATCAACACTACCCGAGCACGCGCAAATTGGCACAACGCCTTGGCGTGTCGCACACCACTGTTGCCAATAAATTAAAACAATACGGTATCGGCAAATAAATTTTTGCATTATTCAGTTCTGCGTTGTCCGATATAGTACTATCATAAAATAGCTGTTATTGACATAAAATAAAAAACGGTTATATTGAAAAGCCAATGAAACAAATAGTGTAGAAAACGGTATTGAATATTAAGTTATGCGATAATTTAATTATTTAAAAAAATAAATAGGATATAACGACAACATATTAACCTGATATGAATGCTGACAGCGTACCCCCCTCACCTTCTTACTTTTTTAATCCTAGCGTGACACTAGCGATTGTATTTTTTATTTACCGCATTTTTTTACTTCAAAGGGAGAAATCATGGAAGTCTTGATTTTATTAGGACTTATTTTATTGAATGCTATTTTTGCCATGTCTGAAATTGCGTTGGTGACTGCCCGCAAAACACGTTTAAGCAAACTTGCCGAACAAGGCAATAATGCCGCAGCGACCGCACTTAAATTGGGTGAAGATCCGACGAGCTTTCTGTCCACTATTCAAATCGGAATTACCTCAATCGGTATTTTAAACGGTATCGTCGGTGAAGCCGTCTTTGCCGGTTCGCTATCGGCTTGGCTGCAATCTTTCGGTTTGGCGCTAAAAACAGCTAATATCACGGCAACCGCCGTTGTTGTTATTGTGATTACCTATCTCTCGATCGTGATCGGCGAGCTCGTGCCGAAACGTTTGGGGCAGATTAACCCCGAATCGATCGCTTGTCTGGTTGCGAAACCGATGCAGACACTGGCAGCTTTCACCCGACCTTTTGTTAAGTTGTTGTCGATCTCGACCCACGCATTATTAAAATTAATCGGCGTGAAGGAAAACCAAGTATCCAGCGTGACCGAAGAAGAGATTCACGCGATGTTAGAGGAGGGATCGGAAGCCGGCATTATCGAACAAAACCAGCATGAAATGGTGCGCAATGTTTTTCGGCTTGATGATCGTAAATTAGGCTCATTAATCATTCCGCGCTCGGAAGTGGTGTTTATTGATATTAAAAATGCGGCGGCAGATAATTTACAACTTTTAATTACTTCGGAATATTCCCGTTTTCCGGTCTGCGACGGCGGTTTGGATAAAATTTTAGGCGTTATTCACGCCAAGCAGGCGCTTATTTACATTGCCAGCGGGCAACCAATTGATTATTCGGCTAATTTGTCCCCTTGTATTTATGTGCCGGAAACCTTGACCGGCATGGAGCTGTTGGAGCAATTCAGACTGCAGAATATGCAGATGGCGTTCGTTATCGATGAATACGGGGAAGTGGAGGGCATTATTACCCTGCAAGATATTCTAGAAGCGGTGACCGGCGAATTTACCCCGAATAATGAAGCCGACGCTTGGGCGATTCAGCGTGAAGACGGCTCGTGGCTTTTAGACGGTACGATCCCGATTCCGGAAATGAAAGACCGCTTGGCGCTGAAAATATTACCGGAAGAGGATAAAGAATTATATTACACCCTCAGCGGCATGATTATGTTGCTGTTGGGGCGGATACCGAATACCGGCGATTATGTTGATTGGCAAGGCTGGCGCTTTGAAATTATTGATATGGATGAGAAACGGATCGATAAAATATTGGTCAGTCCGTTATCCTTAACCCAGGTATTGGCTTTTGATCCGCAAGATACGCCGTTGCCGAAAGAATAAAAAAACCGCACTTGGTTAGAGGAGTCCCAAGTGCGGTCAGCTTGCTAGTGCTGCTTTTTACGCCTTATTTTTTCTTCGCGTATTTCAGCGAGTCAATCGCTACCGCTAAGATAATAATGCTGCCTTTAATGATGTACTGCCAATATGGGTTGACACCGATGTAGGTTAAGCCGTAGTTGATGACGGTGAAGATTAATACCCCGGTTACCACCCCGATAACCGTGCCCACACCACCGGCGAAGGAAACCCCGCCGACCACACAGGCGGCAATCGCATCCAATTCGTACATAAAGCCGAGGTTGTTGGTGGCACTGCCGATACGACCGGCTTCCAACATCCCGCCGAAGGCGTAGAACATACCGGCGATCATGTAGATAACGACTAAGTTACGGGTCACGTTTACACCGGATACGCGCGCGGCTTCAGGGTTGCCGCCGATAGCGAAGATGTTTTTACCGAAGCGGGTTTTGTTCCACATAATCCAGACTAAGATAGTCGCAATGGTGGCGTAGATCGTAATGTATGACAGCCTAAACTTGCCGAATCGGAAATAGCCTTGTGCGAATTCGGAGAATGAAGCGGTGAAGCCGGCAATCGGCGAAGAACCGACCGCGTCATAATACAGCGAGTTGATACCATACACGATGATCATCGTACCCAAGGTGGCGATAAACGGCGTTACGTTTAATACTGCGATAATGAAACCGTTCATCAGGCCGATCACCGCACCGATGGCGCAGACGACTAAAATCACTAACGGAATTGGAATTTCAGCCATGTCCGGGAACACGCGGTTGACGTTATCCATCGCTTGCAGCAAGGTAGCGGAAACCACCGCAGCCAAACCGACCTGACGCCCGGCGGATAAGTCGGTGCCTTGTGTCACCAATAAACCGGCAACCCCAAGGGCGATAATCAATCGAACAGACGATTGGGTTAAGATGTTACTGAAGTTAATCAAACTCAAGAAGCTGGAGTCCTGAATGATGATGATCGACAATAAAATCAGTAATACGAAATAAATTGCATTTTGTTTGAGGAAATCAAGAGATTTGTTTTTTCCTAAGTCAGCCATGGTTTTATCCCTTCTCTTATTTTTTATAAATATTTAGCGGCAAGCTGTAAAATTTCTTGCTGCGATGTTTCTTTGGTGTTGACGATACCGGCGAGTTTGCCGTTGCTCATCACCATAATCCGATCGGTAATCCCTAACAGTTCCGGCATTTCGGAAGAAATAATGATAATGCCTTTGTCTTTTTGCGCCAGCTCCATAATCAATTGATAAATTTCATATTTAGCGCCGACATCAATCCCGCGTGTCGGTTCGTCCAACATCAGGATTTCCGGTTGGGTCAACAACCAACGTCCGATAATGACTTTTTGCTGATTTCCGCCGGAAAGCGAGCCGATATTGGTTTTATGCGATGGTGTTTTCACATTCATCGAATCGATAACCCATTGGGTGTCGCTTTTCATTTTAGTCGAACTCAGCAGTCCGAATTTGGACATATAGGATTTTATATTTGAAATCAGTGAATTAAATTCAATGCTTAAATTGGAATAAATCCCTGTGGAACGGCGTTCCTCGGTTACTAAAGCAAAACCGTTGTTGATTGCTTCAAGTGCGGTTTTATTGCGCATGACTTTGTCGTGTAGTTTGACCACACCGCTCTTTTTTTCGCGGATCCCGAAAATCGTTTCCACGATGTCGGTACGTTTTGCGCCCACCAGACCGGCAATGCCTAAAATTTCACCTTTATGTAGTTCAAAACTGATGTCTTGGATTGACGGCTGATTCAGTGCGGTCAGATTTTCAACGGTCAGAATCACTTCTTTCGGTTGGTTGATTTTCGGCGGGAAGCGTTGGGTCAGCTCACGTCCGACCATCATCGCGACGATACCGTCCATGGTTGCGCCTTTGACCGGAATGGTGTTAATCCATTTACCGTCGCGCAATACCGTGACTTCATCGCAAATTTTGAAAATCTCGTCCATTTTGTGCGAGATATAAATAATGCCGCAGCCACGTTCTTTCAGTTTTTCGATAATCGAAAACAGGTGGCTGACTTCTTTTTCGGAAAGCGAGGACGTCGGTTCGTCCATGATCACGATTTTGGCATTATAAGAGAAGGCTTTGGCGATTTCGATCATTTGCATTTGGGAAACGGAGAGTTTGCCCACTTTCATTTTCGGATCGATATCAATATCCAGTTCTTTAAAAATAGCTTGGGTGTCGTTATACATTTTTGTGTGATCGACCAACCCGGCTTTGGTCGGATAACGCCCCAACCAGAGATTGTCCATTACGCTGCTTTGTTTAACCAAGTTCAGCTCTTGGTGTACCATTGAAATTCCGTTTTCCAGCGCTTCTTTTGAGGTTTTAAAATTAACCGGCTTTCCAAGAAAAAGAATTTCGCCCTCGTCTTTGGCGTAAATACCAAATAGACATTTCAGTAATGTGGATTTTCCGGCTCCGTTCTCCCCCATCAGGGCGTGAACCGAATGTGATCGCACTGTCAAATTGGCATTGTCCAGCGCCTTTACGCCGGGAAAGGTTTTACTTACCCCTTTCATCTCCAACAGAACTTTACTTTCTGTTTGCACGGATTGCTCTACACTCATATCCAACCTCAAGCGAAAAAGGGGAGAGAGAATCTCTCCCCAAGATTACAACATATTATTTTAAGAAATTATCCAAATTGTCTTTGTCAACACCGACGTATGGAATACGGACGACACGGTTTTCCAATTTCCATTCGGTACCTTCGGCAGCATCTTTACCATTTGCCAAGTTGTCAGCCAATTGCACCACTGCTTTTGCCTGGTTTACGCCGTCGTTTAATACGGTACCGGCAATCGCACCGGATTTAACCAGTTGCAATACTTCCGCCAAGGCGTCAACCCCGAAAATCGGCAGTTTTTTACCGTGGGATTTGGTTGCTTCTAGGGCGCCCATTGCCATACCATCGTTGTTGGCGATGATCATTTCAATGGTGTTGGCATGCGGGCCGGATAACCATGCGTCAGATTTGTCTTTCGCCATTGCCGCGTCCCACATACCGGTGTCGATGTACAGTTGTTCGGTTTGAATGCCTTGATTGTTCAGTTCTTTGATAACAAACTCGGTACGCGCTTCGGCATCCGGATGTCCCGGTTCGCCTTTCAGCAACACATATTGGATTTTACCGTCTTTGTTTAAATCCCAAGCCGGATTGGCTTTCCACTGTTTGGCGATCAAGTCACCTTGGATCACGCCGGATTCTTTCGGCTCAGTGCCCACATAGTAGGCTTTATCGTAGCTGTTGATCGCCGCTTGGCCCGGATCTTTATTGAAGAATACCACCGGGATATCTTCTTCAGAGGCTTTTTTGATAATGGTCGGTGCCGCCGCCGGGTCAACCAAGTTGATAGCCAAGGCTTTTACGCCTTTGGAAATCAATACGTCCACCTGATCGTTTTGAATGGATTGGGCATTTTGTGAATCGTTCATCAATAACTCGATGTCTTTCAATGCTTCGGCTTCTTTTTCAATTTCCTGACGCATGGTGGACATAAAGTTATCGTCGTATTTGTAGATAGTTACACCGATACGATTGGCGGCTTGCGCAGACGTTGCTGCAATACCTAATCCGACAGCCAATGCAACAGAAGTCAATACGGTTTTTTTCATGGTAATTCTCTCCATCTTTGCTATATAAAGATAAATGCCATCGGTTTTGCTGCAACCGATACTTAGAGTATTATCTGCTTTGAGCGATAATGTCAGGGTATAGGATACTCAAGCTGTCTTTAAAAGTATGTGATCCTATTCACATTATGAAAACGATTACATAATTTAATTAAAAAATATGTGGCGTGGATCACAATTTCATTCCAAATTAAATGGACTTGACCGAGAAACGTTTCACCAGGGTCGGGTTGAAAGTGATATTTTCCGGTGACGCCACTTCTTTATTGACTAAACTGAGTGCCAGTTCCGCCGCATAACTTGCCATTAAATCAATTGGATACCTAATAGTGGTCAGTTTCGGCACTAAGTAACTGGCGATCGGCATATCGTCAAATCCGATAATCGAAAATTGGTGGGGCACTTTGATGTTGTTTTCATTCAAGATCGATATTGCGCCCGCCGCCATGGAATCATTGTAACAAACCAACGCCGTCAGATTGGAGTTGTAACTCAATAGTTTGATCATCGCTTCTTCGCCGCCTTGATAATCGGGAGAGGAATTGGCGATGGCATGATAACAGAGCGGGAGTTGGTTATCGGATAACGCTTTTAAATAACCGCACTTACGCTCGCTTTCGTCATTAATATGATGGTTGGAGCCGATATAACCGATGTGACGGTGTCCATGTTGAATCAAGGTGGTGGTCGCCAAGTAAGTGCCTTTTTCATTGTCCAAGGCAATGCAACGGTGTTCAAAACCGGGAATCGTACGGTTAATAATCACCATGCCCGGATGGTGGCTTAAGTAGTCTTGCAACATCTCGTCGCTCAGGGCTTTGGCGTGGACGACCAAAGAATTACAGCGTTTTTTTAACAATAGATCAATCGCTTGCTTCTCTTTTTCCAAATCATGATAACCGATACCGATCAAAATATTGCGCTTATGTTTAGCGGCGACTTGATCAACCGATTTCACCAAAATGGCAAAAAACGAATCGGTTACATCGGTCACTACCACACCGATGGTATCATTGCTTTGCGAGGCGAGAGCCTGCGCATTGGCATTGGGATAATAACCGAGTTGTTGCACCGCGCTTAATACCGCTTCACGGGTTCTTTCCGTGATGGAAGGGTGATCATTCAACACGCGCGAAACTGTCGCCACTGAAACATTGGCGTGTTTTGCCACATCACGAATCGTCACCATTTTTACTATCCTCACATCAGATTAATTGAAACCGTTTCCTATCATACGCCATTTTTTTATTTTCCGAGAGTAAACGGCAAAGTATTTAGGCGTTTTGTGATCTAATTAACGGTTTGTTTGCTGGATTATGCTATATTTAACGCCGATAATGTAACCGATTACATTTTATTTGAATATAAATAAATAGGTGAATTGAGATGAATAGTGTAAATTTTGATCCGACGGAACACCCGCATCGCCGCTATAACCCATTGAAAGATGAATGGATTTTGGTTTCCCCTCACCGCGCCAAACGTCCTTGGAGTGGGCAGAGTGAAAAATTGGAAACTCATCAGTTACCGCAATATGATGAAAACTGTTTCTTGTGCCCGACTAACAAGCGGATTTCCGGCGCAGTCAATCCGGACTACAAGCATACCTATGTTTTCCCGAATGATTTTGCCGCTTTAATGACCGATAGTCCCGACGCGCCGCCGAGTGACAACCCGCTGTTTCAAGTGATGGGCGTGCGCGGTTTGAGCCGTGTCATCTGTTTTTCACCGGATCACAGCAAAACCTTGCCGGAATTGAGTGTGCCGGAATTACGCCAAATTGTGGAAACCTGGAACGAGCAAATCGAAGAATTAGGCAAAGATTATCTTTGGGTGCAAGCCTTTGAAAATAAAGGTGAAGCGATGGGCTGCTCACAGCCGCACCCACACGGGCAAATTTGGGCGAACAGTTTTTTACCGAACGAAATCGCCACCAAAGAACGCAATTTATTGAAATATTACCAACAATACGGCAGCAATCTGCTGTTGGATTATGTCAATGCCGAGCAAAAAGACGGCAGCCGTACTGTGGTTGAAACGGAGTTTTGGCTTGCCGTCGTGCCGTATTGGGCGGCATGGCCGTTTGAAACCATGCTGTTGCCGAAAATGCCGGTAAAACGCATGAATGAACTTACGGACGCACAACGTGATGATCTTGCCTTGATAATTCAACAATTGACTATTCGCTACGATAATCTGTTTGAATGCCCGTTCCCGTATTCAATGGGCTGGCATTATGCACCGTTTTTCCAAGACGGACGCAATTTGGATCACTGGCAGTTGCACGCCGTGTTCTATCCGCCGTTATTACGCTCTGCCACCGTGCGAAAATTTATGGTCGGTTATGAAATGCTGGCGGAATCACAACGGGATTTGACGGCTGAGCAAGCCGCCGCACGGTTGGCGGCACTAAGCGATATTCATTACAAAGCAAAATAAGAAAGGAGATGAAGACATGCTTTTACCACAGCAACAAGCACAAAAAGAATTTATCGAGCAATTTGAGTATCAACCCGAACTGTTGGTTTATGCGCCGGGGCGGGTGAACATTATCGGCGAACACACCGATTATAACGACGGTTTCGTGATGCCTTGTGCGATTGATTACGGCACGGCAATCAGCGGTGCGAAACGCGAAGACAATATTTTCCGAGTGTATGCGGCGGATTTGCGACAATGGGACGAATTTGATTTAAGCCGACCGATTGAACCGCACTTGCAGGCGGACGGCGAGTATAAATGGACCGGTTATGTACGCGGAGTGGTGAAATATATACAAGAAAAATGTCCCGAGTTTAAGACCGGGGCGGATTTGGCGATCAGCGGCAATGTACCGCTTTCCTCCGGTTTAAGCTCCTCAGCCGCGTTGGAAGTGGCGACCGGAAAATTCTGTCAAGTATTGGGCGGATTGGCGTTAAGCCATGTTGATATTGCGCTGATCGGACAAAAAGCGGAAAACCGTTTCGTCGGTTGCCAGTGCGGCAATATGGATCAGTTGATTTCGGCGTTAGGACAAAAAGATCATCTGTTAAAAATCGACTGCCGCAGTTTGGAAACCGAAGCGGTGCCGGTGCCGCAAGGTGTGGCGGTGATGATCGTCAATTCCAATGTGAAACATGATCTGGTGGCGGGCGAATACAACAGCCGCCGCCAGCAATGCGAACAAGCGGCGGCATTCTTCGGCGTGAAAGCGTTGCGCGATGTTTCGATTGCGCAGTTTAAGGCGTTGGAAGAGGAATTGACCGCACTTGACCCGATTGTCGCCAAGCGTGCGCGGCATATTGTTACCGAAAACCAACGGGTGTTGGATGCGGCGGCAGCGTTGAAAAACGGCGATTTACAGCAACTGGGCGTATTGATGGGACAATCGCATGATTCAATGCGCGATGATTTCGAAATCACCGTGCCGGAAGTGGATTACTTGGTGGAATTGGCGCAGCAAGTGATTGGTAACAGCGGCGGCGCACGTATGACCGGTGGCGGCTTCGGCGGCTGTATCGTCGCGTTGGCGCCGGAAGATAAAATCGACGCGGTGCGCCGCCAGATTGCCGGGCATTATCATAAACGCACCGGCTTGAAAGAAACCTTCTATGTTTGCCATGCCTCGGCCGGAGTCAGTGTTTTATGATCAATATTTACAATGCAGAATTAGCCCCGGACGGCAAACCGTTTCAGGTGGTGGCGTTGGCGAATAGGCGGGGAATGCGGGTTCGCTTTACCGACTGGGGGGCAACGTGGCTCTCCTGTCAAATTCCGATTGGCGGAAGCTTGCGTGATGTCGTCTTGGGGTGTGAAAACTTACAACAGCACAGTGCACAAGGGGCTTATTTGGGCGCAACGGTCGGGCGTTTCGCCAACCGTATTGCCAATGCCGCTTTTCACTTAAACGGTAAAGATTATCCGCTGGCTGCTAACCAGCAAGGCAAGCACCAATTGCACGGCGGTTCACAGGCATTCGATAAACGCCGTTGGCAGATTTTAAGTCATGATGATAACCAAATTGAGTTCGGGCTACATTCGGCTGATGGCGATCAGGGTTTTCCCGGCACAGTGCAGGTCAAAGTGCGCTATCAATTGCGTGACGATAATGCGTTGTTGGTTATTTTTAACGCCGAAACGGATCAAGACACGCCGCTAAATCTCACCAACCACGCTTATTTCAACCTCGACGGCGAAAGTGCGGATCAAACCGCACTGCAACATCAGTTAAGAATCAACGCCGATTATTATCTACCGGTGGATAGCGAAGGTATCCCGAAAGCACCGCTAAAATCGGTGGCAAACAGCGGTTTTGATTTCCGTAGCGCCAAAACAGTTGTGCAAGATTTCTTAAACGACAGCGATCAACAGCTGGTTGCCGGCTATGATCACGCGTTTTTACTCAAACAACCGGGGTTAAATGCCGAGGCGCAAGTGGAACTGCGTTCAAGCAACGGTGATTTATGCTTGAAAGTCTTCACTGATCAGCCGGCGATCCAAGTGTACAGTGGCAACTTCCTCGCCAATACGCCAAACCGCCTCGGCTCAACTTACGCCAACCACGCCGGCATTGCCCTTGAAACCCAAGCCCTGCCCGACACCCCGAATCACCCCGAATGGTTTAAATACGGCGGAATCAGTAAAGCCAACGAGCCTTATCACAAAACCACCGTGTTTTTATTTGAGACGAACTAACGTTTATTCGAGGCGAATTAACCACAACCGCACTTTGCAATTAACATGTAAAGTGCGGTTTTTTATATACATTAGGCTGTATTTTAAAGTAGTACAGGTAAAAATATGAGCTGGTTCAAATTATTGAAATTACAAATCTGTAAAAAGATAATTTATATCGTATTTTAAGTATGATGTGCTCATTATCTTATTAGAAAAGGAGTTGAAATGGATACGAATTTATTAAATGCCTCTGCCCGGGTAGCATTGGTTGCACTTCTGCACGATTTAGGTAAATTTGCACAACGGGCAAAGATTGAGATACCAAAAGATTATCTCGCTGCTCATTTTAATTTCAATAAGGAAGGGCAGTATCATTCTCATCAGCACGCAGCTTATACTGGGTGGGCGATAGATTTACTTGAGCGTCGTCTTCCTGATTTAATTCAAGACGATGTATTTCCTTTTGCAAATCGCAGTGATAAGAATAATGATATTACAGACTCAATGATTAATGCCGCAGCGGCACACCATAAACCAGATACCTTTTTGCAATGGGTGGTGGCGACGGCAGATCGCGTGGCTTCGGGTTTTGAAAGAGAAACGTTTGAACAATATAATCAGGCAAAAGAAAATGGTGAAAGTCGTCGTGAACAAAAAAATCATTATCAAGCGCGTTTATTCAGTTTGTTAGAGCAAATATCATTCACTTCGGAGAAAAAGGATAAAAACGACTATTGCTATCCGTTAAAACCACTTTCTGCCAAGACGATTTTTCCAGTAATGCGGCAAGGATATGAGCCCTCTGAAAATAGTGTAGCGCAAAAAGAGTACCATGCTTTATGGAATGCCTTTTTACAAGGATTAGAACAGATTCCGCATTCACACCGTCAGTCTTGGTCTTTGTGGCTCGATCATTTTGATAGTCTTTGGCAAAGTTATACTAGCGCGATTCCGTCAGCGACCGCATTTGGTGTTAAACCCGAAGTGTCATTATACGACCATTCTAAAACTACAGCGGCAATGGCGACCGCACTTTGGCGTTGGCACCATGAAAACGGACAAATCGATGGGGAAGCCGCAAAATCACTGAAAAATCGAGAAATTAGCTGGGGGCAAGATAAGTTCTTATTAATCCAAGGTGATTTTTTTGGTATTCAGGATTTTATTTTTGCTTCGGGTAGTGAAACTAATAAACAAGCGGCAAAGTTACTGCGTGGACGCTCATTTCAAGTTTCGCTATTTTCTGAGTTAGCTGCTCTTAAAGTACTACAGGCTTGCGAATTGCCAAGTACAAGTCAAATCACCAATGCGGCAGGTAAGTTTTTAATTGTTGCACCGAATACGGAAAAAATACGAAGTGCGGTGAAACATCAACCCCAATGCGAATTCAACGCAACGGACATCCATTATCTGCGGATGAACTGCATATTGAACGCTTAATAATTGGCTTGGCAAAGCGGTTGGTATTGCTCACCGAATTTCATACTACAGAGACATTGCAACTGGATTTTAATGGGTTGAAACAGCACATTGACAACATATCGGATCATAAACGGCTGCGTTGGCGAGATTGGACAAGATTTTCGTCAAGACAACAGCAAACCATGCAATTAGGTGGTTTAGTGGGGGAATGGCAATTGAATCGGGTTTCATCGCGGGTTGCTCAATTACTTTATTTAGGACAATGGCTACACGTGGGAAAAAATGCGTCTTTTGGTTTAGGAAAATACCAAATTACAAATTTGTAATTTTGCCGACTAAGCAAAAATTACCTTATGCTAGGCTTTCTATTAATAACATAAGGTAATTAACATTTAAAATATGGCAACATGGTTTATTTCCCGTCATCAAGGGACAGTGGAGTGGATGAAACAACAGCCGATTATGGTGGATCATTGGGTTAGCCATTTAGAGGTTGGGCAGATCCAAGCAGGGGATATTGTGATGGGCACATTACCGCTCCATTTAGCTGCACAAGTGTGTCAAAAAGGGGCTAAAGTTTATTTTTTGTCGCTAAACGTGCAAGAACATCAGCGTGGGAAAGAATTAACGAGAGAACAACTTAATCAGCAATCTTGCCGATTAATGCCTTTTTATGTGAAAGCATTAGAACAGTAAAAATTAATTCAGGAGAAAATGATGGCCGCAAAATATGATATTCACTTTTGTTTAATTTCAGTACAAGCAGCCGCCAATTTACTACCGATCTTAGATCCGCAATTTAAACCGAAAAAAGCGGTTTTTTTGGTTTCCAACAAGATGAAAGAACAAGCCAAATTTCTTAAAAACACCGTTGAAAAATTAGGTGTGAATGTTGTTTTAGAAAATCTTGCCGATATATTTGAATTTGCAGAGCTTGAAGATCGTATTGCAGATATTGTTTCGCAATATGAAAGTGAGGATATTGCGCTGAATGTAACGGGTGGCACAAAACTGATGGCAATAGCTGCTCAAAATGTATTTTCAATGGCAGATAAACCGATTTTTTATATGGACACCGATAAAAATCGCATTGTTTTTGTATCCCAATCAGCAGAGAAAAAACGAATGGCTGATATTCATCTCTCAACTAAAATCACCATGGAAAACTATTTGATGGCATATGGGCATTCGGTGGTGTCTGAGCAAAAATTAGCAGTGAATGAATCTGAATTAGATTTGGTTAAGGAATTTATTCACTATTATGATCGCTATCGAAATCTCATTCCTCAATTAAATGGTATTGCAAGCCGTTCTGAAAATTCAGGCTACAAAACCGCACTTGAGCATAAAGAACTTAAACAAAATGGCTTAACCGACTTCTTATTTGAACTGCATGATGAAGAGATAATTGCATTTGATGGGGAGCGTGTCAATTTCAAAAATAAAGCAACCAAGGAAAAACTCAATGGCGGTTGGTTAGAAGAAGTGGTATTTAGTGAGCTTAAAAATATCAATAAAGTACAAGATATTTCACTGAATTTGGAAGTGGGAAATACCAATTACAACCCGAATAAATCAACGTGGGATGAAAAAAATAAAGGCAATAAAAATGAGTTTGATGTGGTGTTCATTGCCAATAATAAATTACATATTGTAGAGTGCAAAACCGCTATAATGCAGAGTAAAAAATCAGCGGATAAACCTGAAAGCATTCTCTATAAACTGGAAGCACTCAAAGATTATGGCGGTTTGATGACGAAAAAATGTTTAGTCAGTTATTTCGAACTGAATGAAGCCGATCGAAATCGTGCAAAAGAACTTAAAATCGAAGTGATTCATGGAAAAGAATTGCAACAGTTGAAAAGTAAAATTCAAAATTGGATAGGAAAATAATGAGCCAGATTAAGAAAAATATACTGCTTTCAGTCACTGGAATGTCCCCGGCGGTGATCACGGAAACACTTTATGCGTTAGTTACGGAGAAAAAATTTATCCCAACAGAATTGCATGTGATTACTACCTTGCCGGGCAAAGAGGAGATTATGGATGCGTTGCTTGGGATTGAAGGCGGGCGTAAAAAGGCGGAAGGTGCATTGGCTGAGTTTTGTGCAGATTACCATTTGCCAGCCATCCATTTTGATGAAAGCTGTATTCATGTTATTCAAAATAGTGAAAATATGGATTTAACTGATATTCGCACGCCTGAAGAAAATAAATTAGCTGCGGATCAAATTGTTGGTTTGGTGAGTGAATTTTGTCAGCGACAAGATACCGCACTTCATGCTTCGATCGCAGGCGGGCGCAAAACGATGGGCTTTTTCTTAGGCTATGCGTTGTCATTGTATGGGCGTGAACAGGATTCGCTTTCCCATGTTTTGGTGGAAGAGCGTTATGAAAATTTGCCAACATTTTTCTATCCAAAACCGAATACACATATGATCAATGATCTCGAGGGGATAGAAATTGATGTGTCACAGGCAAAAGTGATGTTAGCCGAAATTCCTTGGGTGCGGCTTGGTTTAGGCGTGCCTGACGGCTTATTGCGAAGCCATTTATCTTATAGTCAATCGGTTGAGAAAGCACAAAATGCCTTGCAAACGCCAACAATCACCTTTTTAACGCCAATTGATGATCGAAAAGTGCGCTTTGGTTGTGAAATATTACGTCTATCACCGCGTGGCTATGCTTTATTACTTTCATTATGTTTATTTAAAAAACGGGGTTTATCCTATCAATATGAAAGCCCTGATGAAAATAAGATACAGAAAGTTATTGATCTTTATATGGTTATTCTAAAATCTGTGGGCAATGAAAGTACTCGTCTAGGCGAGGATTTTAAAAGTTTACTTTCTGAATCAAAAACGGATATCACTAAAAAATATAAAGCGGCAATTGGGCTAAATAATAATTCTAAAAATGTACCTTATATACCATCGTCTAAATCCCGGTGTTATACACTGGGGGTTGAAGCAGAACATATTGATTTAACTGCGATTGAAGCAGAGATTAAAGCCTGCCGGTTCCCTATCCCCGTGGCTCAAGATTAGCCTATCTTATAGATTGGATGTTTTAAGGAAGATAGGTAATATTTTCCTTTTTTATTTTTCCATTCTTGGATTTTTATTATCATCTATTACAGATTTGTAATACCCTCAATTTAGGCTCACACTCACTATAATTTCTATTACTGAATATCAAGAATTGGTAAGGAGAATATAATGAGAAGTGAGTTTTATACCAATAAAAATACGGAAAATTCAACACTGCCTTATATTTTCAAACCTTATACGGATAGTGAAATTAAAGCTATTGCTTTGGGCTATACTGAAATTCAGGATGAGAGAGCTTTTAATGGTCGCTATTTTATAAAAGATGGGAAAAAATGGATTCATAATATTGAAGCATTACGGAGAAAATTAAATAAAGACTATGTTCGTTATATTGATGACGATGAATTATCTGTATCAGCACCGGAAGGATTTGGTTATGGCGTAGAAGCCTATTATTTGTATAACAGCCATTCAGATAATTGGTTGAGCAAGAATAAACAGTGGAATAAATTGTTAAATACTTGCAATGTTAGCAGGCGATTCAATTAGAAGTATTACTGCAAGCATTTTAAATTAGTATTAATTTCATCATATTTCCAAGCAAGAGCTTAATTTAGATGAATGTTTTTTAAAATTAGTAGGAATGAAACCTTGTGGTTGCATTTCTTGTTAAACGAACGAAGGAATATTGATGGATAGCACGCGTTCTTTTTATTTAATCGCTTATGATATTACAGAAAGCAAACGGCTGCGTTGTGTGCATAAGAAAATTGAAAGCTATGCGGTAAGTGGGCAAAAATCATTTTATGACTGCTGGTTGACAAAACATGAATTATTGAAGCTCAAGTCAGATCTACTAGATTCTATTGATACAGAACAGGATCGACTTTATATTTTTCAACTATATGACAATTGTGAAAGACAATTTTTTGGCAAAGCAAAACAGCAATCAACAGAGCCTTTTTTATGGGTTTAAGGAGCTATGATGTCTAGTCTTTATATTGATCGCAAAGGAACGGAATTAAAACTACAAAATGAAGCTTTGATTTGTTATGAAAATGATGAACGTATTGGTACGATTCCACTAGCCCCAATTGAACGTATTTATATTAAAGGCGATGTGAAATTACAGGCGTCATTGCTTGCAAAATTAGGCGAAAAAAATATTGGCATTATCTGTCTTTCAGGTAGAAAAAATAGCCCAACGTTATTTATGTCTCGACCACATAACGATGCAGCTCGACGTTTAGCTCAATATGCCCTTGCAAGTGATGAATCTTTCTGCTTAACGTTTGCCAAAAAACTTGTTTTGTTGAAATTAGTTACACAAAAAAATTGGATGTGGCAAGCTAGTCATAAACGAATGGATAAAAAATGTTTGCTTTCGGCTCGTGCTGAAGAATTAGATAATTTAATTCAGCGTGTATTTCAGCAATCGACAGTCGCTTCCTTACGGGGAATTGAAGGGCGGGCGGCTGCTGTTTATTTCACCGCATTAAGTATTTATTTACCGTCACATTTAAAATTTGCCGGTAGAAATCGTCGCCCGCCACGTGATCCATTTAATGCCGTTTTATCATTAGCTTATACGCTCTTACATGGCGAAGCTGTGTTGGCTGCTTATGGAGCTGGGCTCGATCCCTATATTGGATTTTTTCACGGATTAGATTTTGGACGCGAGTCATTAGCTTGTGACTTAATCGAGCCATTGCGCCCTTTAGTTGATAATTGGCTGCTTGGTTGTTTTCGTGACCGCATTTTACGTGAAGAATATTTTAGTACCACAAATGAAGGGTGTCTGTTGGGTAAAACAGGACGGGTTCAATTTTATTCTGCCTATGAAAAAGCGGTTATGCTTTGGCGGAAAATGTTGACTGAAAACTGCCGGGCTTTAGCATTGGTGTTAAAGCAAAGTAGTTTAAACATGCTCTTGCCTCAACGACGTAGTAGTGAAACATCCCAACAATTATTGCAACAAAATTGGGAGACCGCACTTGCACCTTACTTTTTTAATCAACGCACTATGTTAGAAAATGTTGAATTTTGTTTTTAATAGGGAGGAGTTGATATGTATTTATTAGGTTATGATGTGAGTGATCCAAAGCGTTTGCAACGAGCATATAAGAAATTATGCCACTATGCGACACCGATTCAGTACAGTATTTTCTTGTTTGAAGGTAACAAGAAACAGCTACAAACTTGTATTGATGAAGTATTAGCACTTATAAATAAAAAAGAAGATGATTTTCGAGTGTACCAGCTTCCAACACAAGGAATTCAATGGCGCTTGGGGAAATCCTTTATGCCAGAGGGAATTTATTGGACAGGATTACCCGCTGGACTCACTTGAGTGATACCGTTATAATATCAACCTGTTGGATCACCAATGAGCGTTGACGGATTATAAATTGACTATTATTTCATCAAAACTTGAACCAGCTCTTTATGGTTCTTTAAAAATTGGGAAATATCAATATAACATATTGATTAAAAAGTTTTTTATTAATGTCTGCTATTCAAATATAAGCCCTGACTAAAAAGGGATTAAGACGCTTCTGACTCGGTGAACCAATGCGACCCTAATTCAAATATAAGCCCTGACTAAAAAGGGATTAAGACCAAAATCCTCCGTATCTTTATAACGGCGACTGTAATATTCAAATATAAGCCCTGACTAAAAAGGGATTAAGACCAAGTCAAAGATTGTCACCAACGCCCTGTAAAAAATTCAAATATAAGCCCTGACTAAAAAGGGATTAAGACGCACTGATGAATTGTTCCCGTGTCGGGTTCATGTATTCAAATATAAGCCCTGACTAAAAAGGGATTAAGACACGACTTCTCCGCCCGCTTGCAGTACCCGTCGGAATTCAAATATAAGCCCTGACTAAAAAGGGATTAAGACAAGTTAAAGGTGTTAGATGTAGGCGAGGAGAATTGGATTCAAATATAAGCCCTGACTAAAAAGGGATTAAGACACACCTTGCTCCCACCAAGGCACAGTGTTATCTGTATTCAAATATAAGCCCTGACTAAAAAGGGATTAAGACAGAACGAGTTGATAATATCTGTGAACTCGGTCAATTCAAATATAAGCCCTGACTAAAAAGGGATTAAGACCCATTGTAATCTACACAGATGCTAAGCATGCTTGAATTCAAATATAAGCCCTGACTAAAAAGGGATTAAGACCTCACAAAGAGGGCAAACTAAACAAAAAGGAGTTGATTCAAATATAAGCCCTGACTAAAAAGGGATTAAGACAGTTCGGATTGAATGGTTTCATGGTTAAATTCTCTATTCAAATATAAGCCCTGACTAAAAAGGGATTAAGTTCTTTGAACGAAGATGTTTCTAACGGAACCAACAATTCAAATAAATTAAGCTTTGATTAGATGGTGCTGACTTAAAGATAATTATAAATAAATAGAATATTAAATAAGCATTATATATATTTATTAAGTTGTATTGACAAACCATCCGTTTCCCCTAAAATAGCGGCTTGAACAGCTGTTTAATTTATCAACACTGTTTTATTGCTAAAAGGAAATATGAGTATGAAGAAGAAAAAACAAGCGCAACCGCATGAAAGTGCGGTGAATAACTTTGTGGCGAAGAATATGGCGAAGTTCACCCGTCATCAGATTCACGAAAAAAGCTACAAAGCGATGAGAAAGCTGAATAAACAAAACCTGAAAAGAGAAAACCTCGATTCAGGTTTTGGCTTTTTAGGCGTGGCGTAATTCCGTTTTTCCTCGTTTTTCTGTTTGAACGCACTTTTTTACCGCACTTTTCTTTTTCCGACTAAAAACACATCGCGGCTCCGGCGGGTTTTTGCTACCATACTGACGAAAAGCCAAACGCAAAATTTTTCGGTTTTTCCAATTTATTATTGTCTCTTTTTTGATTCTTTTTTGATTCTTTTTTATTGATAACTGGAACTTACTATGCAAAATCAATGCTTACTGCAACGTTTTTTTAAACTGCAACAGCACGGCACAACGGTGAAAACCGAAATTATCGCCGGGATCACCACGTTTTTGACGATGGTGTATATCGTGTTTGTCAATCCGTCGATTCTGGGTGTCGCCGGAATGGACAGCCAAAGCGTGTTTATCACCACCGCACTGATTGCGGCGTTCGGCAGTATTTTTATGGGCTTATTCGCCAATTTACCGGTCGCCCTTGCGCCGGCAATGGGCTTGAACGCGTTTTTTGCTTATACCGTGGTGTCGAAACTCGGTCTGTCTTGGCAGGTGGGCATGGGCACGATTTTTTGGGGCGCAGTCGGGCTGTTTTTGCTCACATTGTTCCAAGTGCGGTATTGGTTGATTGCCAGCATTCCGACCGGTTTGCGTGTCGGCATTACCGCCGGGATCGGGCTGTTTATCGCCTTAATGGGTTTCCAAAATTCCGGTATCGTGGTGGCAAGCCCGGCAACCTTAGTGACCTTGGGCAATCTGTATTCTTCACAAGTGTTATTGGCGATTTTGGGCTTCTTTATTATCGTGATTTTGGCGTCGCGTAATATCCATGCCGCGGTGCTGGTGTCGATTGCGGTGGTGACCGCACTTTCGTTGTTATTGGGCAATGTAGAATACCAAGGCATTTTCTCAATGCCGCCGAGCGTGTCGAATGTGGTCGGGCAGGTTGATTTAGCCGGTGCCTTGGATATCGGTTTATTGGGAATCGTGTTTTCATTTATGCTAGTCAACCTGTTCGATTCATCGGGTACGTTATTGGGCGTGACCGAAAAAGCCGGTTTAGCCGACGACAAAGGGCGTTTCCCGAAAATGAAACAAGCGTTGTTTGTCGATAGTATCAGCTCGGTAACCGGGGCGTATATCGGCACATCATCGGTGACGGCGTATATCGAAAGCAGCTCCGGCGTGTCTGTCGGCGGGCGCACCGGCTTAACCGCAATCGTGACCGGGATTTTATTCCTGTTAGTGATCTTCCTGTCGCCATTAGCGGCGTTAGTGCCGTTGTATGCCACCGCCGGGGCGTTGATTTATGTGGGGATTTTGATGTCTTCCAGCCTGATTAAAGTGCGTTGGGACGATTTGACCGAAGCCACGCCGGCGTTTATTACCGCGGCGTTAATGCCGTTTACTTATTCCATCACCGAAGGGATTGCGTTTGGCTTTATCAGCTATTGCGTGATGAAATTATTCACCGGCAAAGCCTCACAAATCTCGATTCCGGTGTGGGTGGTGTCGATTCTGTTCTTGGTGAAAATCATCTTTATTGATAAAGGGATTATGCACTGATTTAATAACACCAGAATGGATATGCACAACCATTTTTGATGATTAAAGTAGGGGCGGATGATATCGCCCACTGACGGGATACGCTATTTTGCCAGCTAGAAGCAGAATAAAGTGCGGTCGGGCGGATATATCATCCGCCCCTACAATAGCGCTAACCTTTGGTTAATTATTCAACGCTGGCGGTGGAATATCCATTGATATTTAAAGGGAACACCGCGCCCATGCAAAAACTCAATCCGATTACTCACCCTCTCAACAGCGTTTCCCTGATTGAAGCCTCTGCTGGCACAGGCAAAACCTACACCATGGTCGCTTTGTATTTGCGCTTATTGCTCAATGCCGGTGAAAACGGCTTAAGCCGTGCCTTAACGGTGGAGCAGATTTTGGTGATGACCTTCACCGAAGCGGCAACGCAAGAGCTGAAAGATCGGATTCGCACTCGGATCGTGGAAGTCAAAGGCTTGTTTAACCAAGTCTTGCAGCAGCAATTAGCCGAACCGCCAAGCCAAGATCCGTTTATTTTAGACCTGTTCCACGCGGTCAAAGCCGATTTGCCAAGTGCGGTGTTGCGCTTGGAACTGGCGCAGCAGGATATGGATACCGCCGCGATTTTCACCATTCACGGTTTCTGTTACCGTATGCTAATGCGCTATGCCTTTGATTCCGGCGTGCATTTTAATTTGGAATTGCAAACGCAAGATGATGATTTGCTGTTGCGCTTTTGCCGAGAGTATTGGCGTGAACAGTTTTATTCGCAAAATTTGGCGATCAGCCGTTTTATCGCGACGCATTTAAAGTCGCCGGAGGAGGTATTAAAACGGATTAAAGCCGATCTCAGCGGCGAAATGCCACAAGTGCGGTCGGATTTTACGCAGGGCGATTTAAACGCTTTTTTGCAACACCATTTGATGGCACATCTTGCTCAAATTGCGCGCTTTAAAGCAGATTGGTTGGCGCAACACGCGGATATTCAAGCCTTAATTTTACAAGCCATGCAACAAAAGCAACTGGACGGACGCAGTTATCAAACGCGCTATATTGAGCCGGCGTTTGAGGCGATCGCACAATGGGCGAACGGTTCAGACAGCAGTTTGCATGAAAAACTCATTCACTATTTTTCACAACAAAAACTGGATCAAAAAAGCAAAGGCGCAGCAGAAATCTCGCACGACCTGTTTCAGCAAGTGGATCAACTGGCGGCAACAGACGAGGCGTTTTTCGCAAAAATGCTGCTTTGGCACTATATCCACGGCGTGCGCGCTAAGATCGCCGCTCACAAGGCGAGCCATAAAGAAATGGGCTTCGGCGATCTGTTGCAACGGCTGAAAACCGCACTTTATGCCGAAAACGGACAGAGTTTGGCGCAGTTGATCCGCCAACAGTTTCCGTTCGCGATGATTGATGAATTTCAAGATACCGATTTAGAGCAGTATCAGATTTTCAAACGGCTGTATCTCGATCAGGCGGACAGTCGTGACAGCGGCATGATTATGATCGGCGATCCGAAACAGTCGATTTATGCTTTCCGTAATGCCGATATTTTCACCTATCTCACCGCTGCCGAACAGGCGCAGCAACGCTTCACCCTTGATACCAATTGGCGTTCCACTCCGCAATTAATTGCCGCCGTGAACAAACTGTTCGCTCATGCCGCAACGCCGTTTATCTATCCTCAAATCCAATTCCAAGCGGTCAATGCCGGTAAAAGTGCGGTGCAATTACATTTGAACGGCGTTCAGCAAAAACCGCTGAATGTTATGTTGAGTGAAGACGATAAGTCCGATATGGCAACGGCGTGCGCCGCCTCGATTCAACAATGGCTGAAAGGCATTGAACAGGGTGAAGTGCGGTTTAGCGATCCGAATTTGACATTAGCGGCAAAGGATTTGGCGGTGCTGGTGCGCAATGTTAATGAGGCGAAACAGGTTAAACAAGCGTTGGCAAATCTCGGCATTCAAAGCGTTTACCTGTCGGATCGTAGCTCGGTGTTAGAAAGCGATTGGGCGCAGGCGATCAGCTATCTGCTGGCGGCGTGTCTGAATCCGCAGCAGGAAAGCACGCTGATGAAAGTGTTGGCGAGCCGCTTGTTCCAATTTAATGCACAGCAGTTAAGCCAATTGCGCCAAGACGAACGGGCGTGGGAGCGTTGGATTCGCGATTTTAGTTATTATCAACGTTTGTGGCAGACGCAGGGCGTGTTGCCGATGATTCATCGCCTGTTGCAACAACAAAAGCTGGTGGCGAAACTGTTGGCAATGCCCGACGGCGAGCGAGCCATCACCGATATTCTGCATTTGGCGGAATTTTTACAACAAGGCGCGAGCCTGAACGAGAACGAACACGCCTTGTTGAGTTGGTTTGAAACGATGATCAACAACCACGATCCCGAAGCGGACGAAGTGCGGTTGCGTTTGGAAAGCGAGCGCAATTTAGTCAAGATCGTCACCATTCATAAATCCAAAGGCTTGGAATATGGCGTGGTGTGGCTGCCGTTTCTCGGCAGTGGTTTTGCCAAGAAAAAAGGCGAATCTCAGCGGCTGCAACGCTATCACGACGGGCAAAATCAACTTTGTTACGATTTGGACGACAGCCACCAACAAGAAAATCTGCAAGAGCGGTTGGCGGAAGAGCTGCGCCTATTATACGTCGCCTTAACCCGCGCCCGTTATCAGTTAAATATCGGTTTCCCTACGAAATTAAATACAAAATCCAATTGGAATGCGCTGGCGTATTTGTTGTCGGATAACGCAATGTTGTTACAAGCGAAAAATAATCTTGAATGGAACACCGCTGCGCAACTCAGCCGTTATTTAGCGGACGACGATTACAGCCTGACCGCACTTTCCGATCTGCAAGCCGATGATTGGCGTGCTGCGGTTGCGCAAGCCGAAACCTTAGAGGCAGCGAATTTTGACGGGCAGATTGAACAAAACTGGACGGTCGGCAGTTTTACCGCCCTTGCCGCCATGCAGCAGCGTAATCAGCAACGCAGGCAAAACCGTCAGCAGCCAAGCGAAAACAGCTTAAAAAGCGAACATTATCACGATAGCGGCGCGGATTATGACAGTGAACATCTGGATTTCAGTTTATGGCTTAATCAGCCGTCGGCGCAGATTGAGCTGAAACAGTGGCAAGGGCAAATACATAATCCGTTTACTTTGCCGCAAGGGGCGAAGGTCGGGAATGTGCTGCACCATTGGCTGCAATATGCCGATTTTAGCCAAGCTCCGTCGGCGGAGGCGCTCCCCGATTTGTGCCGACAGTTGAATTTAGCGGCGGACGAATGGCTTGCGCCGTTACAATACTGGTTACAACAACTGTACCAAACCCCGTTTTTGACAACAGCGCCTTTTGGGAAAACAAAAGTGCGGTTGGCGGATTTGCCTGCTCAGGATTGCCTCAAGGAAATGGCATTTATGATCAGCATGGACGCGCCGCTGAATGTGCCGCAGTTAAACCGTTTATTGCGACAATATCACCCGTTGGCGGCACAACAAGCGCCGTTGCAACTGGATCAAATTCAAGGCATGTTGCGCGGTTTTATTGATTTGGTCTGCCGTGTGAGCGGCAAATATTATCTGATCGACTATAAATCCAATTATTTGGGCGAGGGCTATCAAGCCTATCAGTCGGCGCAACTTGCCAATGTGATCGCCTATCAACGTTATGATTTGCAATATTTGATTTATACCTTGGCACTGCACCGCTATTTGCAACAGCGCGATCCGCACTATGATTATCAGCGTGATTTCGGCGGCGTGTATTATCTGTTTTTACGCGGCATGGACGGCGTAAGCAGCGATAGCGGCGTGTATTTTGATAAACCGGATTGGTCGTTAATCGACGGACTGGATAAACTTTTGGTGGGGGCAGTATGATCACGATTTTGGCGCAACTTAAACAAAACGGCTTGATTAGCCCGCTCGATTACCAGTTCGCCCGTTTAATCGACAATAAACAACAAACCTATGCCTATCCGCAACCGATTGCCAATTTAGCGGTGTTATTGGCGGCGTTATCCAGCTATGCCGCGCAAAACGGCAGCACTTGCCTTGATCCGCAAGATTTCGCTCACGGCGATTTTTTTGATCTCGCCATGCAGCCGGAACAGCGGGCGCACTTATTGCAACTTCGCGGCTTGCTCGGCGATCTTGCGCCGTCAGACTGGCAGCACGTATTACAAGGACATATTGCGTTTTGCGATTCAAACAACGCACAATCTGCGCCGTTACGTTGGGAGAACGGTTTGTTGTATTTGCAACGTAATTGGCGGGACGAACAGCAGATTGTACAGCGTTTATCGCAGCGCGTGGCAATGCATGCCCAATCCCTTGCGCCGCAACAATTAGCCGCGTTTTTAAATTTGTTGTTTACATCTGAAAATGATGAAATCGACTGGCAAAAAATCGCGGTGGCGACCGCACTTCGCCAGCCGTTCAGCCTGATTTCCGGCGGACCGGGCACCGGCAAAACCCGCACCGTGTGCAGTTTATTAGTCGCTTTGCAATGGCAGCGGCAACAATTAGGATTACCGCCGTTGAACATTGCCCTGAGCGCGCCGACCGGCAAAGCGGCGGCACGCTTGAGCGAATCGATTAACCATGCGTTGCAGGCTATGCCAAGTGCGGTTTCCGCCGAATTAAAACGGCAAGTTCCAACGCAAGCGCAAACTCTGCACCGCTTGCTCGGCATGACGCCACGCGCCCCGAACGGACGTTATCAGCCGGACAAACCGTTAGCGCTGGATCTGCTGTTGGTCGATGAAGCCTCGATGGTCGATCTCAATTTGTTTGCGATCTTATTAAATGCGCTGTCGCCGCATACCCGTCTGGTGTTATTGGGCGATAAGGATCAGCTCAGCTCGGTGGAAGCGGGGGCAGTGATGGCGGAATTGTGCCGCTTTTTGCAACAAGGCTACAGCGCAGCACATTGTGATTATCTGTGGTTGGCGACCGGGCAGCGGCTAGAGCCGCAAGTGAACGGCAATCCGATTCGCGATGGGCTGAGCTTTTTGCGCAAAAGCTACCGTTTCCGCGCCGATTCGGGGATTAAAGCCTTAGCCGAAGGCGTAAATCAAGGGCGTGCGCAGAGTTGGGCGGATTTTGCCAATTATACTGATCTGACCTGCTTTGATTATAATCTCGTGCTGCCAAGCTCGGATCATTTACAAGACAATATCTCTCTAGCAAGAAACCGCACTTTAACTGCCGTCAATCTGATTTTGCAGCAAGCAGCAGCGTGGTACGACGACTATTTGCGGCAAGTGCAGACACTGGACGAATTCACCCCCGAAAAAATCGAGGCGGTTTTCAGCGCATTTAATCAAGTGCGCTTGCTCAGTGGCTTGCGCCAAGGGGATTTAGGCGTGGAACAACTCAATCTGGCAATCAGCGAACGGCTGCGGCAACAGGGCAAATTACAGTTCCGCCACGCCCATGAATGGTATCACGGCAAGCCGATTATGGTATCTCACAATGATACCGCCGTGGAGTTATATAACGGCGACATCGGTCTGTTTTTAACCGATAAACACGGCAACAGCCGGGTGTGGTTTGAAAATGGTGAGGGGCAATATCGCGATATTTCCCCAAGCCGCGTACCGCCCCATGAAACCGCCTTTGTGATGACGGTGCACAAATCGCAAGGCTCGGAATTCGCCCATACCGCACTTGTGCTGCCGTTGACGATGAACCCGATTTTAAGCCGCGAACTGATCTACACCGCCGTCACCCGCGCCAAATCGCACTTCACCCTGTTCGGCACGCAACGCATTTGGCAAAGTGCGGTACAGCAACCGATACGGCGCAGGAGCGGGTTGTATTTGGGATTGGAGCAAAAGAGAGAGTTGTAGGAAATAAACCGAGGACTTTACCGCACTTTTGTTTTCCGACAGCGACCTGCGGTCGCAATCGGTTAAGCAGCCTGCGGCTGAGTCAGCCCCTCTGGGGCTGTCAGAGAAACTGCTCATCTGCGCCTAACCGATTGCGGTGAAATGGCTGTCGGGGATTGGTATTTCTCACATACAAAAATCTTCATTTTTTGTGCATATTAAAATAACGTGCACAAGAAATCGGGTTTTGTTGTGCACGTTGTGATAATTTACATAAAAAAATGATGGCGAAAGTCTGTGACTGGTAGATACATAAAGTACTGCTTGAATAAAAATCAAATCAACTCATTTGATATTTTTTCAGCAACATCTGACAATACTCCGGCACAATTTCACTTGCCAAGCCGTAGCGGCTTTGTTGGAAAGCGGTTTTGCCTTTGCTGGGTTCGAGGTTGAGTTCGACGGTGGTGGCGTTAGCGAAGTTGGCTTCCTCGACAAAACCGGCGGCGGGGTAAACATTGCCGCTGGTGCCGATCGAGAGAAAATAGTCGCATTGGTGCAGCGCGCTGTAGATCCGTTCCATTTCAAACGGCATTTCACCGAACCAGACGATATGCGGGCGCAAGCCGCCACCGCACGTTGCGCAATGATCACTTGCGGTTATGTCATTATGCCATTCATAGACCGCCGCACAATGCACACAGCGTACTTTTAACAATTCGCCGTGCAGATGAATCAGGTTTTTGCTACCGGCGCGTTCGTGTAAATTGTCCACATTTTGCGTGATAATTAATACATTTTTACCGAATTTCCGTTCTAATTCGGCAAGGGCGTAATGCGCCGGATTGGGCTGAATGTCGGGCTGTTGTAGTTGTCGGCGGCGTTGGTTATAAAAACGTTGCACCAACTCGGGATTACGGCGAAAACCTTCCGGCGTGGCGACATCTTCAATTCGGTGATCTTCCCACAGTCCATCGCTGGCGCGGAAGGTGCGAATGCCCGATTCGGCGGAAATGCCCGCCCCGGTCAGCACCACAATTTTGGGCGAGTTGTTCGCAGAGAAAGTGCGGTCGGTCATGCTGTTGTCCTTGTCTATTTTTGCTCACGCAACTGGCGCAAAATCCCTTTCATGCCGCTGTCCAATTCTGCGCTCAGGCGTAGGGTTTCGCCGCTTTTCGGGTGTTCAAAGCGAATGGCGTAGGCGTGCAGAAACAGGCGGTTTAAGCCGAGAGCCTGCATTTTTTGATCGAAATCCTGATCGCCGTATTTGCTGTCGAGGGCAATCGGGTGCCCGGCATATTGGGTATGCACCCGAATTTGGTGGGTGCGTCCGGTGATAGGCATGGCTTTAATCAAGGTGGCTTGTTCGCCGTAGCGTTCTTCCACGCTGAAACGGGTTTCCGACGGTTTGCCTTGCTCGCTGACGCGCACAATCCGCTCGCCGCTTGCCAATTCGTTTTTATTCAACGGCGCATTAATCGCCTTGCAATGGGATTGCCACTGTCCGCGCACCAACGCCAGATACTCTTTTTGAATGGTTTTATTGCGCAGTTGTTCGTGCAGATTGCGCAATGCCGAGCGTTTTTTGGCGACCAATAAAATGCCGGAGGTATCGCGATCCAAACGATGAACCAATTCCAAAAAACGGGCTTCCGGGCGCAGGCTGCGCAAGGCTTCGATCACGCCGAAACTCAAACCGCTGCCGCCGTGCACCGCCAAACCGGACGGTTTGTTCAATACCAACAACACCTCGTCTTCAAACAGGATTTGTTGTTCCAGTTGCGCCACTTGCTGCAATTTATTGGAAATCGGCGCTTGTTCTTTGCTCGAGGTTTTCACCGGCGGAATGCGCACAATATCATTGGCTTGCAGTTTATATTCCGCTTTGACCCGCCCTTTGTTCACCCGCACTTCGCCCTTGCGGATAATGCGGTAAATCAGGCTTTTCGGCACGCCTTTCAGTTGGCTTAACAAATAGTTGTCAATCCGCTGTCCGGCTTGATCGGCGTTAATGTTTTGGAGGCGAACGCTGTGGTGAATTTCGTCTTGTGCTTTCATTGTCTTATGGCTGGTTGAGGAGATTTACCGCATATTATAAAGAAAAGTCGCAAGAAAAGCGATTTCGGCGCAAATTTCTCTTATCTTGCCTTGCCAAGTGTGGGGGTAAAATGAAATAATGACTCGTTTTATTATGTCTAACAAAATAGATTTAAAAAGAATTTGCCGCTTGGCGGCATTTAACCGAGCGTTGCCCCGAGCTACTGCCGAAGGCGACAAGTTGAGCGCAACAATTAGTGTAAGACGTTCTCGGGTCTCGGTTTAATTAGGGATAATTTTTGTCCGCTTGCAAGATTGGATGAATAAGCAAATCTTGTTTCTACCGGCGCAGTTATGTTCAATCATTATGCGTTCGGTAATGCCATCAATGCACCTCTGGCAAGAGAGAGTCGTGAGATTGACTGTAGCTGATAGACACGAGGTCGATGGCAAAGCCCAGTACAAATTATCGCTGTAATAATAAGCAAAATAATAGAGTATCACTAACAATGAAAAGAATGTTAATCAATGCAACTCAAAAAGAAGAGTTGCGCGTCGCGCTGGTTGATGGACAGCGTTTGTTCGACTTGGATATCGAAAGCCCGGGGCACGAACAGAAAAAAGCCAACATTTACAAAGGGAAAATCACGCGCGTTGAGCCAAGTCTGGAAGCCGCATTTGTGGATTACGGCACGGATCGCCACGGTTTCCTGCCGCTGAAAGAGATCGCGCGCGAGTACTTTCCCGAAGGTTACACCTTCCAAGGTCGCCCGAATATCCGTGATGTGCTGCAAGAAGGACAAGAAGTGATTGTCCAAGTCAGCAAAGAGGAGCGCGGTAATAAAGGCGCAGCCTTAACCACCTTTATTTCCCTTGCCGGCAGCTATTTGGTGATTATGCCGAATAATCCGCGCGCCGGCGGTATTTCGCGCCGTATTGAGGGCGACGAACGCCAAGAGCTGAAAGATGCCTTGAGTTCGTTAGACGTGCCGGACGGTGTCGGTTTAATCGTACGCACGGCAGGGGTCGGCAAATCGCCGGAAGAGTTGCAATGGGATTTAAAAGTGCTGTTGCACCATTGGGAAGCGATTAAACAAGCCTCCGAATCCCGTGCCGCGCCGTTTTTGATTCATCAGGAAAGTGATGTGATCGTGCGCGCGATCCGCGATTACTTGCGCCGTGATATCGGCGAGATTCTGATCGACAACGCCAAAGTGTACGAAAAAGCCAAAGCGCATATCAAACTGGTGCGCCCTGACTTTATCAACCGGATTAAACTGTATCAAGGCGAAGTGCCGCTGTTCAGCCATTATCAAATCGAATCGCAAATCGAATCCGCGTTCCAACGCGAAGTGCGCTTGCCGTCCGGCGGCTCGATTGTGATCGACGTGACCGAAGCCTTGACCGCAATCGACATTAACTCGGCACGTGCCACACGCGGCGGCGACATCGAAGAAACCGCACTTAACACCAACTTGGAAGCGGCGGACGAGATCGCACGCCAGTTACGTTTGCGCGATTTGGGCGGTTTGATCGTGATCGACTTTATCGATATGACCCCGATCCGTCACCAACGCGAAGTGGAAAACCGTATGCGTGACGCGGTGCGCCAAGATCGTGCGCGCATTCAAATCAGCCGCATTTCCCGTTTCGGTTTATTGGAAATGTCGCGCCAGCGGTTAAGCCCGTCGCTGGGCGAATCGTCGCACCACATCTGCCCGCGCTGTCAAGGCACCGGCAAGGTGCGTGATAACGAATCGCTGTCGTTGTCGATTTTGCGCTTGTTGGAAGAAGAAGCGTTAAAAGACAATACCTCGCGCGTACACACGATTGTGCCGGTGGAAATCGCCTCTTACTTGCTGAATGAAAAACGCAAAGCGATTTACAGCATTGAAAAACGCCACGATGTTGAAATCGTGGTTGTGCCGAACGAGCAAATGGAAACCCCGCATTTCTCGGTGTTCCGTCTGCGCGACGGCGAAGCGAGCAACACCTTGAGCTACAACTTGGGCAAATATTACTCGCAAGAGGAAGAAAATCTATCCTTGGCTGCGGAAGAGAGCCTGCTGACCCGTCAGCCGGATACCGCTGCCGTGACCGTGGAATCGGTGCTGGAAAAAGCCGCCGCCGGTGAATTGAACATGCCGGCTTCTGCGCCAACACCAAGTGCGGTTGCGCCGCAGGTGGTTGAAACTACAGCGAAAGTCTCGCTGTTCAGCCGTATTATCAGCAAGCTGAAAGGCTTATTCAGCGCCGACAGCAGCGAAGCGGAACAGCAACCGAGCCAAGAGCGCAATAACCAACGCCGTCGTAATAATGATCGCCGTGGTAATCAAAACCGTAATCGTCGTCGCAATGATCGTAACAGTGATCGTAACGAGCGTGGTAATGAGCGCAGCGAACAACGCAACGCCAAAGCCGACAACAAGCGAAGTGCGGTTGAGGACGTAAGAACGGAAAGCGAGAGCGAAAACCGCACTAACCGTAATGATAGCCGCAACGAACGCAATAACAACAAACGTAACCGCAAACGCAATGAGGTCGCGGTAAACGAAGTCGAATTGCAAGAAAACAGCACGGTTCAAACGGTTGAAAGCCAAGATACGCCACCGGTTGCGGTGCGCCGTGAACGTCGTAATCTGCGTAAAAAAGTGCGTTTAAACCAAAACGAAAGTGCGGTTGCGCAATTCGCGGAAGACTCACCGGCTGAAAGCGAAGCGGTGACCGAGTTTGCCGCGCCGGTTGGGCAAAGTGCGGTTCAAGCCATTCAAGCGGTTGAAGCGATTGAAACAAAGGAAACGGATAACCAAAGCGAAAGCAAAGAAGACAGCCGTCAGCGCAATTCGCGCCGTCGCCGTCTGCCGCGCCATTTGCGCACCGGCAATCAGCGCCGACGCCGTCAAAATCAAGATGAAACTGCGTCGCCAATGCCGTTGTTTGCCGCCGTTGCCTCGCCTGAATTGGCGAGCGGTAAAGTCTGGATCGATCCGCAAACCTTGGTTAAAACAACCGAAGCCGAAGAAAGCAATACTCCGTTTGTGCCGGTGGAACAATTGTTAGAACAGCAACAAGCGGAAGGACGGCCGGCTAAAGCGGATAATACGGCTGAAGTTGAAATTGAAAAGACCGATAGTCTGAGCACGCCGGCGGTGTCGTTGGTGATGGACAGTGAGAAAAGCGTACAGCCGTTAGGTTTTATCACGCAACAAGCCAACGAGTCGGTAGAGAAGAAAATTCAGGCGTCGCTAGCGGTATTGGAGCGTGAACAGCAGCTGAATCAGGCAGAAGCGGAATCCGAGCCCGTGCCAAGTGCGGTACACCCTGAATTTACAACGCGGGTAGAAGAACCGCAGCAGAACCTGAAAACGGAAGAGCTGCAAGTTGCTAGCGTGGCGCCAGAGGCGGTTGTCGCCGCACAAACGCCACAAGCGGCTGAAAATCGCTTCGGCACCTATTCCAAAGCAACACATACCCGCGCGGCAATGACTCAAGCGCCGTCCGCGGCGGCACAGCCGCCATTTGCGATTGTGCAATGGCAGGAATCGCGTTACCACTTCCACGGGAAAGGCGCGGCAGGACACAGCAGCGCCAGCAGCCACGTGTTCGCAGAACCGACGCATACTCACAGTAGCTGATGAGCAAAGTAGGGCGGATTATCTATCCGCCCCTATATTTTTCATAAAGCTCGAGTATTTTAAGCCGTGTAGATAACTTCAAACCGCACTTGATCACTTGATAAGTGCGGTTTTTTATTGCGTAATAAAACAAACTTTTACGCCGGCAGTAAAAAAGCGCACAATCATTTGCTATAATGCCGACTTATATTCGCCGATGATAAGGATAAAAGGATCAACAATGGCAAACGCAAGTGCGGCATTTCCCGAAAAAGACAAACCGAGAGCAAAGCAAAGCGAACAGGGCATGACGTCGCCCCATTCGATTGAGGCGGAACAAGCGGTGCTTGGCGGAGTGTTGCTGAGTAATGAGCATTGGGATCCGGTTACCGAACACGTGATTGCCGCCGATTTTTATACTTACGGACATCGCCTGATTTTCAGTGAAATGGAAAATTTGGCGCGCAACAACCAACCGATTGATATTATCACCCTCGATCAAGCCTTGAAAAGCAAAGGCATTCTAGACGATGTCGGCGGGTTTGCCTATCTTGCCGAGCTGTCGAAAAACACTCCGAGCGCCGCCAATATTTTAGCTTATGCCGATATTGTGCGTGAAAAAGCGGTGCTGCGCGAGCTGATTTCCACGGCACATAAAATTGCCGAAAGCGGCTATAACCCGAACGGGCAGCAAATCAAAGAGATTTTGGACGAAGCGGAACGGAGCGTGTTTGAAATTGCGGAAAAACGTACCGGCAGCAACGAGGGTCCGAAAGACGTGTTGACGATTTTGGAAACCACGCTGGATAAAATCGAGCTGTTGTCCAAATCGAAAAACAACAACGGCGTGACCGGCGTTTCCACCGGCTTTTCCGCCTTAGATCGCAAAACCGCGGGTTTGCAGCCGTCGGATCTGATTATCGTTGCCGCCCGTCCGTCGATGGGGAAAACCACCTTTGCCATGAACTTGTGCGAAAATGCGATGATGAGCGAAGACAAGCCGGTGTTGGTGTTCAGTCTTGAGATGCCCGCCGATCAAATTATGATGCGTATTCTTGCCTCGATGTCACGTGTCGATCAAACCAAAATCCGTACCGGCAAAATTGACGATGAAAACGAATGGGCGAAAATTAACAGTACGGTGCAGATGTTCAGCAATAAACCGAATCTGTTTATTGACGACTCCTCCGGCTTGACCCCGACCGAATTGCGCGCCCGCGCACGCCGGGTGTATCGCGATCACGGCGGTATCAGCCTGATTATGGTCGACTACCTGCAACTGATGCGTGCGCCGGGTTACAGTGAAAACCGCACGTTGGAGATTGCCGAAATTTCCCGTTCCCTGAAAGCGTTAGCGAAAGAGTTGCAAGTGCCGGTGGTGGCGTTGTCGCAACTTAACCGTAGCTTGGAACAGCGTGCGGACAAACGTCCGGTCAATTCGGATTTGCGGGAGTCGGGATCTATCGAGCAGGATGCGGATTTAATCATGTTTATCTATCGTGATGAGGTCTATCACGACAATAGCGAATTGAAGAATATCGCCGAAATTATTATCGGTAAACAACGGAACGGGCCGATCGGCAAAGTGCGGTTGATGTTCCAAGGGCGCTTCTCACGCTTTGATAATTACACCGGGCCGGAATATAACGAAGAAGATTAAGATGAACAATAGGATTAAAACCGCCACCGCCACCGTTTGCTTAGCCGCGTTGCGTCACAATTTGCAGCGGGTAAAACAGCTTGCGCAAAACAGTAAGATTATGGCAATCGTCAAAGCCAATGCCTACGGGCACGGTATGGAGAGGGTGGCAAGTGCGGTCGTAAATCAAGTCGACGGTTACGGTGTGGCACGTTTGAGCGAAGCGTTGGCATTGCGTGCGCAAGGGATCAGTAAACCGATTTTATTATTGGAAGGCTTTTTCAATCCTGCAGATATTGCGTTGTTGGCCGAATATGATTTGCAAACGGTGATCCACGGCGAATATCAATTGGAAGCGCTGGAAAGTGCGATGTTGCCCGAGGCGTTATCAGACAAAAAGATAAAAGTTTGGATCAAAATCGACAGTGGCATGCACCGTTTAGGCGTAGCCTTAACGCAGGTTGACTCGATACACCAACGCTTGCAAGCCTGTCATCATGTGCAGCCGGATATTGGTTTTGTCAGCCATTTCAGCCGTGCCGAAGAGTTGGCGTGCGGTTACAGCGAAATTCAGTTGCACCGCTTTCGACAAGCATGCGCTGGCAAAGGCGGAGAGCGCAGTTTGGCGGCTTCGAACGGGATTTTATATTGGCAAGAGTCGCATTTTGACTGGGTGCGTCCGGGGATTATTTTATACGGTATTTCGCCGAACGATACGATTTTAGCCGGCGAATATGGCTTGCAACCGGCGATGACCTTGAGTTCCTCTCTGATTGCGGTGCGCGAACACGCCGCCGGTGAGCCGGTCGGTTACGGCGGAAAGTGGATCAGCCGAAAAGCGACCAAAATCGGGGTGATTGCGTTAGGTTATGGCGACGGCTATCCGCGCGACGTGCCGCCGAATACGCCGGTGTTGCTTAACGGCAAACGTGTGCCGATTGTCGGCAAGGTCTCAATGGATATGATCACCGTCGATTTGGGGGCGGATAGTTGTGCGCAAGTGGGGGATGAAGTGATTTTTTGGGGAAAAGATTCACAAGGTAATGTGCTGCCGATTGAAGAGGTGGCACGGCATATCGGCGTAATCAGTTATGAACTGGTCACCAAGATAACGCCAAGAGTCATAATGGAATATCGATAGCAACAGAATATTAATTAACTAACGAGGTATCAAATGCAAAATATCAATCCGACAACAACCGCCGCTTGGCAAGCATTGGAAGCGCATAAACAACAGCAACAAGATGTAACGATTGCGCAACTGTTCGCGCAAGAAAAGAACCGTTTCGCCGACTATTCTCTGCTTTTTAACGATGAGATGTTGGTCGATTTTTCTAAAAATCCAATCAATCAAGACACGCTGAAGCTGTTGCGTCAACTAGCCGACGAATGCGCCTTGCCGCAAGCGATCGAAGCGATGTTCGGCGGTGAGAAAATCAACCGCACCGAAAACCGCGCCGTGCTGCATACCGCACTTCGCAATCGCAGCAACACGCCGGTTATCGTCGACGGCAGCGATGTGATGCCGGAAGTGAATGCGGTGTTGGCGAAAATGCAAGATTTTTGCAATCGCGTGATTAGTGGCGAATGGAAAGGTTATACCGGCAAAGCGATTACCGATGTGATTAATATCGGTATCGGCGGCTCGGATTTAGGGCCGTATATGGTGACCGAAGCCTTGCGTCCGTATAAAAACCACTTGAATATGCACTTTGTTTCCAATGTAGACGGCACGCATATCGCCGAAACCCTGAAAAAAGTCAATCCGGAAACCACCTTGGTGCTGGTCGCCTCCAAAACCTTCACCACCCAAGAAACCATGACCAACGCCTTGTCGGCACGCGATTGGTTCTTGGCAACGGCGCAAGATGAAAAACACGTTGCCAAACACTTTGCCGCGTTGTCCACCAACGGCAAGGCGGTGGCGGAATTTGGTATCGACACTGCCAATATGTTTGAGTTTTGGGATTGGGTCGGCGGTCGCTATTCGCTGTGGTCGGCGATCGGCTTGTCGATTGCGCTGTCTATCGGCTTTGATAATTTTGAACAACTGTTAAGCGGCGCGCACGCGATGGATAACCATTTCCGCCATACCGCACTTGAACACAATATTCCGGCAACCTTGGCGTTGGTCGGCATTTGGAACAGCAATTTCTTAGGTGCGGAATCGGAAGCGATCCTGCCGTACGATCAATATCTGCACCGTTTCGCCGCCTATTTCCAACAAGGCAATATGGAATCGAACGGCAAATTTGTGGCGCGCAACGGCGAGAAAGTCAGCTATCAAACCGGCCCGATTATCTGGGGCGAACCGGGCACCAACGGACAACATGCGTTTTACCAACTGATTCACCAAGGCACGCAACGCATTCCGTGCGACTTCATCGCCCCGGCGCAGAGCCACAATCCGCTGGCGGATCACCATGCCAAGCTGTTATCCAACTTCTTCGCGCAAACCGAAGCGTTGGCGTTCGGCAAAAGCCAAGCCGTGGTGGAACAAGAGTTTTTGGACGCCGGCAAAACACTGGACGATGTGGCGCATATCGTGCCGTTCAAAGTGTTTGAAGGCAACCGCCCGACCAACTCGATTTTATTACAAAAAATCACCCCGTTCAGCTTGGGCGCACTGATTGCAATGTATGAACACAAAATTTTCGTACAGGGCGTGATCTTCAATATTTTCAGCTTCGACCAATGGGGCGTGGAACTGGGCAAACAACTTGCCAACCGCATTTTGCCGGAACTGGAAAACGACGCGACCATCAGTTCCCACGACAGCTCGACCAACGGTTTAATCAACCGATTTAAAGCGTGGCGCTAAACCGCACTTTGGTTTGATTGATGGAAAACGGCTACTTCGTTAGCCGTTTTTTTTGTCTACTACGCCGCCGAATATTCGGTAAAAAATACCGCACTTGCTTTTATTTTTCAGCAAAGTGCGGTATCGCTTGAATCAAAATGAAGAAATCAAAACCAATTTATTTCTTTTCGCCAATCGGCAATACGCTTCTGCCGTAGGATTCGTTAATCACTTCCGCGGCCGCCAAGTAGAAGGCGCAAAGTGCGGTGATCAAACCTAAGTAACCGCCGAGATTGACAATGGCGTGGCTGCCGCTGGCGTCGCCGATGGCTAAGGCGTAGAAGGTTAAGGTCAGGAAGAAGAAAATCGCTTGCAACGCGCGCGGTTTCGGCAGGGTGGCGATAAACATCATCAGAGTGAATGTGCCCCATGCGGCTAAATACCAAGCGACGAACGTTGCCGGCGTTTCGCCTTTGAAGAACGCAACGAACAAGCCCCAAGACCACCAAAATGCGCCATAGCTGATGAACGCGGTGAAGCCGAAGGTGTTGCCTTTTTTGAATTCCATAATGCCGGCGATTGCTTGTGCCGTACCGCCGAAAGCAAATGCCATCGCGATCACTAAGCCGAGTGAACTCGTGTCAAAAAAGCCGCCGTTGATTAAGCACAGCAGCCAAGTGGTTAAAGCAAAGCCGCATAAGCCGAGCGGCCCCGGATTGGCATAGTTATTGGTCGTATTAGACATAAAAGTTCCTTAAATAGAGATAAATAATGTCGTTTGAAAACGGGGCTAGTATGAATGATTTTGTCGTTAAAATAAATACTCCGCGCCCCGAGATATTGGCAATTTTTAATCTTTTGCCGTAAATCCGTTGATAAAAATCCCGACAATGACGATAAGCAGTCCAAGGAATGCCAGCCCGCTCGGCATTGGGTCGTTTAACAGCAGTACGCCGCCGAGCAGGGTGAACAAAATTTCTCCGGCTTGGGTGGCTTCGATCACGGCAAGTTGTTTTACATTATGTTTGACTAAATCGGTGGCTTTGAAAAACAGTAAGGTGGCGATCACGCCGGAAAACAGGGCGACTAAAAACGATTGTCCCAATTGCCCATTTGATGGCAACCCGCTCTTTGCCAAGGCGATCAGCATGCTCAACGCCCAAAACGGCATGGAACAGAGAACCATGCCGTACACTCGCTGCTGGGTGCTGAGTTTATCGCCGACCAACGCCATCATTTTGCGGTTGCCGAGCGGGTAGGCAAAAGCCGCAATCAGGATTAGACATAAAGGATAAAGGCTGTCGCTGATGGAAAAGGTACGCAAATTGTCGAGTTGCAATAGCAGGATACCCAATACAATCACACAGGAAAAAAACAGGTTTTTATGCGGAATGGCTTGCCCGAATAACGGCGTCAGCAAAATGCCGGCGATAATCGTGATTTGCCATGAACTGGCGACCAACCACGAGGAAGCATAGTCTGCCGACAGCGTAAGCGGCAGGTAAAACAGCCCGAAGCCGACACTTGACCATAGCAGCCACGGTTTTGGTGCACGCTGAATTTCGCGGTAAACCGCACTTTTGTTGTTGCGCGCGCCTAACAGCAGATACAACATCGGCAGCATAAAGACGAAACGTAAGGCGGCTGACCACCAGGCGTCGCCACCCGACAACGCCATACTGCGGTTTAAGACAAAGGTGGCGGCAAAAAAGAGGGACGAGAGCAACCCGAGTAGAATGGCTTTATTCATTTAAGATATCGAATAGTTACTAAAGATCAGTCAATTGCGTTAGTGTAACGCAAAATTTAAACGGAATCGCTATATAAAATATAATATAGCGATACTTCAACTATTTAGGTTAAAAAATCTCAACTTATTTCGATTTAGTTGCGTGACTATTCTCATTTGATATTAATCAATATGAGGTAGGTAAATTTCGCTATGATTTCCCCCGATTTATTTCTTTTATTTAAATTTTATGTTTACTTTTAACTAGTGGGAGAGATCTTATGGAGAAAATGTCCAAACATGATCCGAGTTTTTCAACCAGCCGCCGTGATTTGCTGAAAGGCAGTGCGGCGTTAGGCGGGGTGGCGTTGGCGGCAAGTGCGGTACAGTTGCCTGTCTCCGCCAATACTGCGCCTAAAAATGCACAAAGTGCGGTTGCGGCGCAAGCCAACGAAGAAAAACTGGTGTGGAGCGCGTGTACGGTAAACTGCCACAGCCGTTGTCCGTTGCGTATGCACGTTCAGGACGGAGTGATTAAATATGTGGAAACCGACAACTTGGGCGATGATGTCTATGGCGAGTTCCATCAAGTGCGTGCCTGCGCGCGCGGGCGTTCAATGCGCCGTCGGGTGTATAATCCTGACCGCTTGAAATACCCGATGAAGCGCGTTGGCAAACGTGGCGAAGGCAAATTTAAGCGCATTACTTGGGACGAGGCATTTACTGAAATCGCCGACAACCTGAAACGGATTATCGCCGAGCACGGCAATGAAAGCCTGTATATGCCGTTTGCCACCGGCACCTTGGGCGCCACCGTTGCCGCCTCTTATCCGCCGCCACGCAGCATTTCCAGCCGTTTTATGAACAGTATCGGCGGCTGCTTGGGACACCACGGCACTTACAGCTATTCGCAAATCTTTGAATCCATTCCGTTTATGTACGGCAGCAACGCCGGCAACAGCCCGACGGATATTGAAAACTCCAAATTGGTGGTCTATTTCGGTAACAATCCGGCGGAAACCCGTATGAGCGGCGGCGGCGTCACCTATTTAGCGCAACAAGCGATGGAACGTTCCAAAGCGCGCATGATTATGGTTGATCCGCGTTACAACGACACCGCCTCAGGGCGCGAAGGCGAATGGGTGCCGATTCGTCCGGGCACCGACGCCGCGTTTGTTGAAGGGATGGCGTATGTGATGATCACCGAAAATTTGGTCGATCAAGACTTCCTTGATACCTATTGTGTCGGTTACGACGAAAAAACCTTGCCGGCTTCGGCGAAAGCGAACGCACATTATAAAGCCTATATTTTGGGCGAGGGCGACGATCAAACCGCCAAAACGCCGGAATGGGCATCGAAAATCACCGCGATTCCGAAAGACACCATTATCCGTTTGGCACGCGAAATCGCCACCACCAAACCCGCCTATATTTGCCAAGGTTGGGGGCCGCAACGCCACGCCAACGGTGAACAGGCCGCGCGTGCGATTGCAATGTTGGCGTGTTTAACCGGTAACGTTGGCATTAACGGCGGTAACAGCGGATCACGCGAAGGTTTCTACACCATTCCGTTTGTGCGTTTGCCGGTCGGCGAAAACCCGATTAAAGCCAAAATTCCAATCTTTATGTGGACCGACGCCGTGGTGCGCGGCGAAGAAATGACCGCCTTAAAAGACGGTTTGAAAGGTGCGGAAAAACTGAATAAACCGATTAAGTTTATTTTGAATTACGCCGGAAACTGTATTATCAACCAACACTCCGACATCAACCGCACTTTAGAAATTTTGAGCGACGAAAGCAAATGCGAAATGTTGGTGGTGATCGACAACCACATGACCTCAACCGCCAAATGTGCGGATATTCTGTTGCCGGATTGCACCACCTCCGAGCAAGCGGATTTTTGCATGGACGGTTCGGCGGGCAACATGGGCTATGTGATTTTTGCCGATCAAGCGATTGAACCGCAATTCGAATGCAAGCCGGTATATGAAATTTTGTCAGGTATCGCAGAAAAAATGGGGACGAAAGAGGCATTCACCGAAGGGCGTACCCAAGAAGAGTGGTTGCGTCATCTGTATAAACTGACCCAAGAGAAAAACCCGTTCTTCCAAGACATCAGCTTCGAAGAATTCAGACAGCGCGGCATTATCAAACAGAAAGATCCGTCCGGGCATATGGTGGCATTCAAAAAATTCCGCCAAGATCCGGTCGCCAATCCACTGACGACGCCATCGGGCAAAATCGAAGTGTATTCCGAACGGTTGGCAAAAATTGCGGAAACCTGGGAATTGCCGGAAGGCGATATTATCAGCCCGTTGCCGATTTATGCGCGTGCGGTGGAGGGGTTCGATGATCCGCTGGCGGAAAAATATCCGTTGCAGTTGGTCGGCTTCCACTTTAAATCACGGGTGCACTCCACCTATGCCAACGTGGATGTGCTGGATCAAGCTTCGTTGCAATCCTTGTGGATCAACCCGATTGACGCGGAAAAACGCGGTATCAAACATAACGATATGGTGCGGATTTTCAATGACCGCGGTGAAACCCGAATTATGGCGAATGTTACGCCGCGGATTTTACCGGGCGTAATCGCAATGGGCGAGGGGGCGTGGTACACGCCGGACGGACAACGGGTGGATCAAAACGGCAGCTTTAACGTACTGACCACACAACGTCCGTCGCCGCTATCGAAAGGCAATCCGCAACATACCAATTTGGTTGAAGTCGCGCGCGTGGGAGGTGAATGATGACTGCGAAACAATATGGATTTTATATCGACTCACAACGCTGCACCGGCTGTAAAACCTGTGAATTGGCGTGTAAAGACTACAAAGATTTGACCCCGGACGTCAGTTTCCGCCGCATTTATGAATATTGCGGCGGCGGCTGGAAACAAGAAGGCGAGGCGTGGACGCAAGATGTGTTCTCTTACTACCTCTCGATTTCATGTAACCACTGTACCGATCCGGCGTGTGCCAAAGTGTGCCCGAGCGGCGCAATGCACAAGCGTGAAGACGGCTTTGTGGTGGTCGATCAAGACGTGTGTATCGGCTGTAAATATTGCAGCATGGCGTGTCCGTACGGCGCGCCGCAATACAACGAAGAAAAAGGGCGCATGACCAAATGCGACGGCTGCTTTGAGCGGGTGGAAGTGGGCAAAAAACCGATGTGCGTCGAATCTTGTCCGTTGCGTGCGTTAGATCTGTTGCCGATGGACGAACTGAAAGCCAAATACGGTGATCTGAAAGATGTCGCGCCGTTGCCACCGTCGCACTATACGCAACCGAATATCGCCTTGCGTTTAAATCACAATGCGAAACCGACTGATGATCGCAGCGGTTTCTTAGCCAACCCGAAGGAGGTGTAAAATGGGAATGGGATTACACGAATGGCCTTTGGTGTTCTTCACCGTGTTGGCACAAACCGCTGTCGGCGCATTTTGGGCGTTCAGCCTGCTGTTGCTGACGGACAAAAGTAAGCCGGTTGAAAGCCGTACTCATTATGTGATGACCGTGTTGTGGGTGTTTATGGCAATCGGTTTTGTCTTTTCCACCTTGCACTTAGGCTCGCCGCAGCGCGCGTTCAATGCCTTAAACCGTATTGGCGCCTCGGGCTTGAGTAATGAAATCGCCGCCGGTTCAGCGTTCTTCGCCCTTGGCGCAGGTTATTGGGCGTTGGCAACATCACGCTTATTGCCGGAAGCGTGGCAAAAACTGCCGTTGATTGGGTTTGTGGTGCGTTTGTTGGCGAACATTTCCGCCAAGTTGCCGTCAGGTTGGAAAACCTTAGGCGTGCTGGTCGTCAGCCTTGTCGGCGCAGGCTTTATCTATGCCATGTCGAAACTGTATATGATTGACACCGTGCCGACCTGGAACTCGGTTTACACCCCGGCTTCCTTTGTGCTGACCGCACTTTTGAGCGGTTCGGTGCTGGCGCTTGCCTTGCTGAACAGCGTGAAGATCGGCAAACAGTTGAACGGCTTGTTGCTCGGCGTGGCGTGGCTGGCATTTATCGTCGCCTTGGTGATGACTTATCAACAACACGGCTACCTCAGCGGCGTCAGCAGCGCGGTTCACCACGCGTTAGACCTGGTACCGTCTTTCGTACCGGTGATGATCACCCGCTTTGTACTGATCGCAATCGGCTTGTTGCTACTGACCATCGGCGTGAAAAAAGCCAATACCGCACTGCCGTTTATCGGCTTTATCCTAGTCGTCGCCGCGGAACTGCTGGCACGCGTGATTTTCTACGGTTTGCATATGACAGTGGGGATGGCGGCTCTGGGTTATTAAGTTAGTTTTTAGCTGTTATATACCGCACTTTGAGCGATCAAAGTGCGGTTTTTTGTGAAATAAAGATGAGTGGTATTAGAATTATTCGCTTTAAATTGACTAATTTGTTAGAATCAAAATAAAATTTAGACAGCTATTTTTTACTAGAATAAATATTGGAGTTATACTATGGATAAATTAACCATTCCACCAATTTTAATTATTAGTTTGTTGAATTCAAAACGTAGAGAAATAATTTCTCATAGGCTTTCTGGTTTAGGGTTTGAATTTCAATTTATTGATGCGATATATGGAAAAAATCTATCAGCGGAAGAATTAAGTAAAGTCGATTATGAATTTTATAAACAATATAATGCAAAGCCACTCACGTTAGGGGAAATAGGTTGTGCTGCCAGTCATATTAAGACTTATGAGTATATGATTGAACATCATATTCAGCAAGCAATTATCTTAGAAGATGATGTGATTGTTTCGCAAAATTTTGAATTTATTATTTATGATATTTTACAGAAAATCTCATCTAAGAATGATATTGTATTTTTAGATCATGGAAAAGTGAAAAAATATCCTTTCCCTAAAAAACTATTTCAAGGTTATAAATTGGCTCGTTATCGCTCTCCGTCTAAAAATTCTAAACGTTGTATTATTTGTGCGGCAGCATATATGCTCACTTTATCAGGTGCGCAGAAACTTTTAGATTATGCTTATCCGATAAGAATGCCAGCGGATTATTTAACAGGGCTAATTCAAAAGACGGGATTAGCTGCTTATGGCGTTGAGCCTCCGTGTGTTTTTCAAGGTCTTGGATCAGATTCGGAAATAAATAAAATAGAGGATCGTTATGTATAGTCATAATATTTTTTAATAAGAGAATAAAACAGGAATGGTTATGGCATGAAAATACTAATTTTACATAAAAAGCTTATTGTAGGCGGTGTTGAACGTGTTTTGTTTAGTTATTTGAAAGTATTTCATCAGCTAAATTATGATATTGAATTACTGGTTACTTATGATTTGGCATCTAATAATGTCTTTTTTGATAATATGCCGGATAATGTTCAGGTTAGTTTTATTTTTCAACACTATCATGTAAAAAGAATTAATGATACAGCTAAAAGAAAATCATCATGTTTCTATTATTTTTTAAATAAATATCTAAAAATAAAAGAAAAAATATCATTTGATAAGGTGATAAAAAGAAAACTAGCATCTGATTATAATTTAATTATTGATTTTAATGATAATTTAAACTCTTTTATAAAAAAAGGGCATTTGAACATTAAACAAGCTCATGTGCCTCTAATTCGCTGGGAGCATGGACATCTTAATGTTATTGCTAATCAAACGAACAAAAAAATACATTACTTTCGCCATGTATACTCTCAATTTGATAAAATTATTGCTATATCGCCAGAAATGAAATTGGATTTATTACGTAAGCTAAATATTAATCAGGATAATATTGATGTTATTTATAATCCGATTGATTTAGACAGTATTAAACATAAAGCAAATGAAAAAGTTAATATTGATTATCCTTATTTTATACAGGTTTCCCGATTGGTTGAAGGGAAAGGGCATGAAGAGCTTATTGAAATTTATGCAGAACTAAAAAATCAGGGACTAGAACAAAAGTTAATTTTTGTGGGAGATGGGGATAATAGAAAAGTATTAGAACAAAAAATAGCCGCATTGAATTTAGCCGATGATGTGTATTTAATTGGTAATAGAGATAATCCTTATCCTTATATGAAGAATGCTACTTTATTTTTGCATGCTTCAGAATATGAGGGATTAGGAATGGTGTTATTAGAAAGCCTTGCGTTAGGTGTTCCCGTTGTTGCGATGGATTGCCCTACCGGTCCGAAAGATATATTAGGAAATAGTGAATATGGGGTGTTGGTTGAATTGCATAATAAACAAAAGTTTATTGATTCTGTTTTATCATTAGTAAATAATCCTAATAAATATGCTTATTATTCAAAACAAGGACTAGAAAGAGCTAGTAAATTTAGTTTAGAAAATATCGCAGAAGATGTAAGTAAATTATTCAGACAAATAGTAAAAAATAAATTTAGCCATTAAGTAGATTAAATACTAGAATAGTTGAGCGTGCTTCAATTGCACTTTAGATTGGCAACCCAAAGTGCGGTTTTTTACAGTTATCTTTCAATCTGAATTAAACTAGTCTTTAATCAATGTTTAATTAAGGATATTTTATGCATAATTCGCTTAACCAACTCACCACCGAAAGCCGTAATCCCAATTCAACTGAGATTGATAATCTTACGACGCGTGAGATTTTGCAAGTGATTAATCAGGAAGATCAGAAAGTGGCGCAGGTGGTGGCGACACAAATTGCGCAGATTGCGCAGGCGGTGGATCAAATTGTGGCGGCGTTTCGGCAGGGGGGACGCTTGTTGTATCTCGGCGCAGGCACATCGGGGCGGTTGGGGATTTTGGACGCCAGCGAATGTCCGCCGACTTACGGCACTGATCCGAACCAAGTGATCGGCGTGATCGCCGGCGGGCAACGTGCGGTGTTTAGTGCGGTGGAAAAGGCGGAAGATGATCCGGTTGCGGCAAAAACCGATTTGGCACGCTTGAATTTAACTCGACGTGATGTGGTGGTCGGCATTGCCGCCAGCGGGCGTACGCCTTACGTATTGGGTGGAATTGACTATGCCAAGCAGCTCGGTTGCGTCACGATCGGGATTGCTTGCAATCAACATGCGCCGTTGTTGCAACAGGCGCAAATCCCGATTTGTATTGCGGTCGGCGCGGAAGTGGTGACCGGATCATCGAGGATGAAAGCCGGTACGGCACAAAAGTTGGTGCTGAATATGCTCACCACCGCTTCGATGATTCGAAGCGGTAAGGTCTATGGCAACTTGATGGTCGATGTACAGGCAACCAATGAAAAACTGCTGGCGCGGCAGAAAAATATTGTCATGCAGGCAACCGGTTGTGAACGCTATGAAGCGGAACAGGCGCTTGCCGCCAGTGGCAACCATTGCAAAACCGCAATTTTAATGATTTTGGCCCGGTTATCTTATTCCGAAGCAAAACAGTTATTGGCGCAGCACGGCGGGTTTATCCGTCAGGCATTAGCGGCGTCTTTTCAACATCAGCAAGGAGGTTAGTATGGCAGAGATCAATAAGCAATTTATCACACAGGTGATCGCGTTACTCGGGGGCGCAGAAAATATCGCTTCCGTCGGGAATTGCATGACCCGGCTACGGCTGAGAATTAACCAAACGGATCGGATTGAAGATGAACGATTAAAGCAGCTTGCCGGGGTGTTGGGCGTGGTCAAGAGTCAAGATCAGGTGCAATTGATTCTGGGGCCGGGCAAAGCCGGCAAAGCGGCGGAATTGTGCCGTACGTTGTTGCAAGAAAGCGGTGTGGCTAACGATTTACAAGTGATCGCCAAAGCCAATAAACAACAAATCAAGCAGCAGCAAAGCAGTAAGGTACATCAATTTTTAACCAAATTCGCCACCATTTTTACGCCGTTGATTCCGGGTTTTATCGGCGCGGGGCTACTGTTAGGGATCGGGACATTATTGGATCAGTCTTTTGTTGCCGGCGTTGAAAATCCGAATGCTACTTTGGTTGCATTAATCGGCTATCTCAAAGTGTTCAGCAAAGGCTTGTTCAGTTTTCTCAGTATTATGATTGGTTACAATGCGGCCAAAGCGTTTGGTGGCACGGGCGTGAACGGTGCCATCATTGCCTCGTTTTTTATCTTGGGGTATAACCCGGAGGCGACTAAAGGCATTTATTCGGGCATGAGTTCCTTCTTTGGGCTAGAAATTGATCCGCGCGGTAATATTATCGGGGTGCTGATTGCCGCCATTGTCGGGGCGAAAGTGGAGCAGTGGGTGCGCAAATTCGTGCCGGACAATTTGGATATGCTGCTGACTTCAACCGTCACGCTGTTGATTATGGGCGCGTTTACTTTCTTACTGATTATGCCGGTCGGCGTGCTGTTGTTTAACGGCATGTCGTGGCTATTTAGCCATTTGAACGGCAATCCGTTCGGAAGTGCGGTATTAGCCGGACTATTTTTACTCTCGGTGATGTTCGGTATTCACCAAGGCTTTGTACCCGTTTATTTCGCCTTAATGGAAACGCAAGGGTTTAATGCGCTGTTTCCGATTCTGGCAATGGCAGGCGCAGGGCAAGTCGGCGCGGCGATTGCGCTTTATACGCTGGCGAACAAAAATGCGGTTCTGCGTGCACAAATCAAGGGGGCGATTTTACCGGGATTCTTGGGGATCGGCGAGCCGTTAATTTATGGCGTAACCTTGCCACGGGTAAAACCGTTTATTACCGCGTGTATCGGCGGTGCGGCAGGCGGTTTCGTGATTGGCCTATTTGCTTATTTCGGTTTCCCGATGGGCTTAAACAGTGTGTTCGGTCCGTCCGGTTTACTGGCAATTCCGCTCTTAATTTCACCAAACGGCGTATTTGGCGCGATTGCAATTTATCTCATTGGCACGATAACCGCTTATAGCGTCGGTTTTTTAACGACCTACTTTTTCGCCAAGGATGTGGATTTGAGCTAAGGAAAACCATGCAAAAGTGCGGTTTAACGAGAAACCGCACTTCCCTTATCCGCCATATGACCAACCGTTATTCCTCAATTTTTTGAACTCGATATTTGCTTGGCGATGTGCCGTATTTCAGTTTGAAGGCTTTGCTGAAATGGGCTTCGGACTGGTAACCGACCTCGAGCGCAACGGCGAGAATCGATTTATTGGTGTTACGCAGTAATAACTCGGCTTTTTGCATCCGCAAGCTAGTGAGGAATTTGCCGGGCAACGTACCGGTTTTACTTTTAAACAGGCGGATGAAATTGGCACGGGACATGGCGCTCAGATCCGCCAAGCTTTCCATATTCCAGTTATGCTCCGGCTGTTGCAACATTGAGTTGACGGCGTGGTATAAACGCTTGTCTTGCAGTGCGCCGAGCACGCCATTGTTCACTTCATTGCTTTGTTGGATATAATCGCGCGCCAGATAGGTGAACAAGACATTGCATAATGCATTCACGACCGAGGCGGTGCCGATTTCCAAAATTGCTTCCCGTTGTAACAAGGATAACAGCGAGGTGACCGAACTGTTATTGCCGGACAAATACCAGTATTCAGGCAGAATGGCAGGCAGCGTAGAATGCCCGGAATAGCGGAAATAACCGCAGAACATTTCAAAATCATGCGAGGCTTGATTGTTGGTGCGCAGGGTGAATGGCCCGTGCTGCAATTGTTGCAAGGCGGTGACCGGGGTGTCTTCGCTGACCGCACTTTTACTGCTTTGAACGCGGTGTTCGAGACCATGGGGGAGGAAGAAGACATCACCCGGCTTCAACTGGTAGCTACGTTGGTTATCCAACACTAGGCGGCATTCGCCTTTTGAGATAATGTGAAAGATTCCCAAGGTGTTGGGTTCTTGTTTGTGTTTAATCTGCCAGTCGCCTTGGAAACGGCAGAGAACGTTGATTTCGCCTTCGACTTGGGCGAGTTGAATCAGTCGATCTAAATAGTCCATAGTGGCTCTCCTTGAATGAAATGAAAAATTATCCTTTAAGATGAAAGAGATAAAGATTGATACTATAAAACAATATAATTTGTTAAATAATATCAATAATAGCACCCATCAACCAGCCTATTTACTTACTTTTAAACTTAGGAAAATATTATGTTTGCAGATTGGAAAAATGACGTTACTCATGTGAAAAAATCATTCGGCGAATTAGGGAAAAAATACCCGAAAATGCTTCAAGCCTATGGCGCATTGAATGCCGCAGCGGCGGAAGGCAATGTGCTAGACGCAAAAACACGTGAATTGATTGCATTGGCAGTGGCAGTAACCACCCGTTGCGAAAGCTGTATCGGCGTACATGCCGCCGACGCGATTAAAGCCGGCGCGACGGAAGAAGAAGTGGCGGCGGCATTGGCAACCGCAATCGCGTTAAATGCCGGTGCGGCTTACACTTATTCTTTACGTGCATTGGAAGCTTACAACGAACAAAAATAATGACTCAATAAAATAGCCGTAATATTCCCTGCATTTACCCCGATGCAGGGTTTTTTATTTTAAAGCCATGTAGAGCTTAGGGCGTAGGAGCAAAGCCGTGCGGCTCATCACATAACCGCGAGCCCGAACCGCACTTTTATTCCGTTTTATCGCGATGAATGGCACGGTGGTTTTTGTCATTGAGTAGCGTTGCGTCTTTTACTGCCGCCCGAGCGAGCATATGCGAAGCGATTGGCAAGGTGAAGATCAGGAATAGGTTCATGATCAGTAAGCGAATCGTCCACGCCCAATCCCAGACAATAAACATAGCCCCGACTGAAACCAGAAAGATTGAAAGCGTGCCTGCTTTGGTTGCGGCGTGTTGTTTGCTGAGGGTGTTCGGTAGGATATGGATTCCCAGCGCGGAGATCGCCAAACTGAAGCCGCCGAGCAATAAGAACATTATGCCTAACATATTAAGAATCATGGTGTTCATCCTTTTGTCGCTGCAACGCCTGATTGTCATTTTTCCGCCGAATTACCGCAGACCAACCGACGGTGCCGATAAAACCGACGAGCGACAAACCGATGGCGACGTCCAACAAGACCGTACGTTGAATCAACAGAGCGGCAACCACACATAAAATAAGCGCCGCAGCCAATAGAATATCCAGAGCGACAATCCGATCGCCATCATCCGTGCCGCGTTGAATTTGCGAAATCACGAACAGAATGGCAATAAGGGCGCATAGCACAACAAAGATCAGGCTTGGTTCTAGCATTTGGCAACTCTCCTTAGGTTGTTGCGGATTTGGCAAACAGGGTTGAAATATACGGCACGAATTTTGTTTGGATCTCTTGAATTGCCAAGTCAGTCTGTTCTGCATCCAAAATATGCAGCAGCATTCGGTTATCTTCGTTATTAATATCCAATACCGTTGTGCCCGGTGTCAGGCAAACCAAGCAAGATAAGACAACCAAGCCGGTTTCGCCGATTTGTGGAATCTGGATCGCAATATAGCTGTCGCGTAGCGATTGCTTGATACCCAACTGTAATTTAAGAATCAGGCAAAGGGTGGTAAAACCGGATTTCACCATTAAGTACAGAAATTGTAAACCGAGCAAGACGGCGACGTAACTTTTTTTCATGAACATTATTGAGCTCCCAATGCCAGTGCCGCTTGTCGGCTTAAGGCGTAAAGCGGATTCGGCGCGAAACTGATAAATAAAATCAATAGACCGAGTAAGCTGACGGCGGTGACGGCAGGTTTGATATTTTGTCGGATGAACGGTTGCCAAACCCTGTCGCAGTCACAAACGTGCGGGTGTGGTTTGCAAAATGCTTCGAACCAGATTTTCATCATCGAATACAATGTCAATACACTGACCAGCAGGGCGATTGCCGTCCAGAGCCACTGGTCTTGGTTAATGGTTTCTTTTAACAGCACGACTTTTGCCCAGAAACCGGAAAACGGAGGAATTCCGACCAATGATAATGCCGGAATTGCAAATAAAACGGCAAGCCACGGTTTGATATTGTATAAGCCGCCGATTTTGCGCAAATCATAGCTGCCGGCATAGAGATAAATAATTCCGGCAAGCAAAATCAGGCAGCCTTTGACTAAGCTGTGGTGCACGGTGTAATAAATGGCGGCGCTGTTGCCGTCAACCGTGCCGAGGGCAACGGCTAACAAAATATAGCCGATTTGGGATACGCTGTGAAAAACCAAAATACGGCGCATATCCCAATGGTAAGCCGCGCCAAGCACACCCACGACCATGGTGCAGACGGCGATCCAAGCAAGTGCGGTTTGCAAGATGTCGATACTTGGCAGGAACACTTGTGCTAGCGTGCGCAGCAAGGTATAGACCGCGACTTTGGTCAACAACGCGGAAAACAGTGCCATCAGCGGAATCGGCAGTGTGTGGTAAGACGCCGGCATCCAAGTGAACACCGGAAATGCCGCCACTTTAATCAATATGGCAGCGATAAACAGTGTGATAATCAAGAGCTTGCTATGTTCCGCCAAATCTTGCAGCGCCAGCTGCACCGCACTGAAATTCAGATGACCGGTAGCGCCGTAGAGCAGGGCGATGGAGGTCAGTAGTAACAGCGTACCGAACAGGTTGAGCACCATGTATTTAAAGGCGGCGTCCAATTGTGAGATTTTTCTGCCAATCGCCAATAAACCGATGGCACAGATTAAAATCACCTCAAACCAAACATACAGGTTAAAGAAGTCTTGCGTGATAAAGCTGCCGTTTACGCCGCTAATCAGACCGAAGAGCAGCGGCAAGGTCAACGAGTTGAGCGGGCGGGTGCTCAAGCCGGATAACATATATAACAGGCAGATTAATGTCATGACCACTGAAATACTCAGCATGATATAACTCAGCGGATCAATTTGAAAACCGATTCCGAACGGTAGCGCCCAGTTACCAAAATGGGAACTGAGATTGTGTTGCTGGAGCGGGGCGTAGAGCATGATGTGGTTGACTAACATGAATAGGCTGATCGCCAAGCTGAACCAATATTGGTAATCCTGGCGATAGCGCAATAACACAGCGACGGCGGCGGCAAACAGCGGTATTAAAACCGGGGAAATCACCCAAACATTCATCCACATTAACATAAATCCTTACGATAGCCTTTCAGCTCATCCTGATCATTGTAAATCGCCGGTTTTTCAGCGTCGTTATTCAACGGTTCCGCCTCACGCCAGGCATTGACATCATCGGTGTTCAAGCGGCGAATCAGTTTAATCATCAGTACCACGGAAAAACAGGTCAGGGCAAAACCAATGACGATAGCTGTCAGAATGAGCGCCTGCGGCAGCGGATTCGCCGAATTTGCAATCAATTGTTCGCCGGGCGGAACAACGGCAGGCACGGTAGAAGACACCCGCCCCGACAGTAAAATAATAAAATTGACCGCATTGCCGAGCAACATCAAGCCGATTACGATACGCAAGGCATGACGCGATAGCAGCAAATAAATCGCTGCGACCAAGGTAATCCATAAGGTAACTAAAATAACTAATGTCATAAGATTCGATTCGCCTTATTCCGTGGTTTCTAACAACATAATGGCGTAACCGCTCACCACGCCCCAAATGCAGAGGTAAACGCCTAAATCAAACAGCAGTACGGTAGAAATTTTATAATCAAACCAGAAGAGCGGTATGCTTGCCCAAAAATGGTATAAAAAGGCATTGGCGCTAAACAGTGCAGGCAGACCTGCGGCGGCGGCAATTAATAAGCCGCTTGCCGCTAGATTCAACGGCGAGGAGAGTGGTAATTTTTGCATCGCTTGTTTGGTGGAAAAGGCGATTGCCCATAATACCGACGCCGACGCTGCCAGTAATCCGGCGATAAAACCACCGCCCGGTTCATTATGCCCGCGCAGCAGAATCACCCATGAGGTCAGCAGTACGATCCAGTAAAGCGGACGCGCCGTTTTGCGCAGTAGTAGCACATCACTTTTCATCTTTGACCTCTTTTTCGGCTGCTTTACTGCGTTTTAATAAGCCGGTTTGGCGTTTTAATTCCCGCAATAACGGTCGCGCCGCCAACAGCGAGAACAACATGACCGCGACTTCACCGAACGTATCTAGCGCACGGAAATCGACCAAAATCACATTAATGATATTGCGCCCGTATGCCTGAGGCACACTGTTTTCAATATAAAAGTCAGACACGGCGCTGTTGAAATCCAAATCTAATACGACTAACAGCGTGATCACAATAATGGTGGCGACCAACATGGCGAGCAACAGCGTGAACAACAGGCGTTTCGGATGTTTGCGACGATCTTGCGGGCGGTTAAAATCCGCCGAATTGTTGCGAATTAAGATGATGAGAATCGACGCTAAAATAATCACCAAAATGGTTTCCACCACAAACTGGGTGAATGCCACATCCGGTGCCGACACAAACACAAACAGCAAGGCGGAACCGAAACCGACCAAACCGGAGTTGAGTAACAACATAAACGGCTTGCCCGAAAGCATGACAAAAATCGCGCCGAGACTAATCATGATAGCGGCGGTGATTAATCCCGCACTTGGCAGCGGTTCGAATAAGGCGGAGAAATTGAGATCGATCCTCACGCCTTGCCGAAGACTCCACAGCAGGCTCAAACTGAGGCTGAGTAAGGTAAAACCGAGCAACCATTGGATATAACCGGAAAGTAATCCATGTTGGAACCGCCCGGTTACCTTCGAGGTCAATGCCGGGATTTGATCAACGATCCGATGGTAGGTTGCCGCGCCGCCCCAGTGCGGAAACAAATTCAGGAAACGGTCAAAGGCAAAATGCAAGGTATCCCAAAAGTGGAAAACCAATAAACCGAATACAACCGTTGCCAGAATCGTTAGCCCGGTGGTTTGTAACGCTTCCAAATTAAAATAGAGATCGACATCGCCGATCGGCTGTGAAGTGATGGTTTGTGCCGCAATTTTGATAAACGGAATCGCCAATTGCGGAGTCAAGCCGATAAATAACCCGGTAACCGCAACTAAAGCGGGAGCGAGCAGCATTTTGATTTTTACCTCATGTACGGACGGGGTAATGTTATTGCCGGGATGTAGCCAAAAAACACGAATTGCCGCTACTGCCGCAACGGCAACCGCAATGATACTAAAAATAAGGTTACCATAAGCGCTAAACGGCAGGGTATCATCGGCTTCTTTGGCGATTGCCAGGGCTTCCTTGGCGATAAATCCGAACGAGGTCGGCATACCCGCCATGGAAAGTGCGGCTAAAATCGCAACCGTTGCCGTCCACGGCATATAGCGTTTTAAACCGCCGAGATGATCGATAATCCGCGTGCCGGTGGCGTGGTCGATATTGCCGGCGACAAAAAACAGCGGCGCTTTGTATAAGGCGTGCGCCAACACAAAAGTTATCACCGCAATTGAGGCCGAGCTGCTGTCCAAGCCGATCAACACCACCATTGTACCAAGCGAGGCAACGGTGGACCACGCCAGAATTTTCTTCAAATCCCGTTCTCTTAATGCCAACATCATGCCCCAAGCGGCGGTAATCGAACCGACGGTTTGTAGAATTTGCTGCCACAGCGCCCAATCCGTCAGGGCATAATCCAAACGCGCCAACAGGAAAATCCCCAGCTTGACCATGGTTGCCGAGTGCAGATAAGCGGAAACCGGCGTCGGTGCCGCCATGGCGTTCGGCAGCCAAAATTGGAACGGAAATTGTGCGCTTTTAGTAAATGCGCCTAGTAGAATCAGGATTAAAATCCACTTAAAGTGCGGTTCGGCAATGTAATCGGGCAGAATTCGGATCAACTCGGAAATTTGCGCCGTGCCGGTTAAATGCCAGAGCCATAAAAAACCGGCTAACAGGCATAAACCGCCGCTGCCGGTGATCAGCAAAGCTTGTTTGGCGGCGTTGCGGTTTTCTTCCGCTTGATAGTTAAACAGCACTAACAAAAATGAAGTGATACTGGTCAATTCCCAAAACAGGAAAAACAGCAGTAGATGATCGGCAATCACGCAGCCGATCATGGCAAGCATAAAAATGCTTAATAAAACATATAGACGGCGCAACTGCGGATGATCGGCGAAATAGCCCGCGGCATACAGATAAACCGCACAGCCGATACCGGTGATCAAGGATAACATCAGCAGGGAAAGCCCGTCGACATACAGCAAAATATTCAGATCAATCAGGCTGAACCAAGAATATTGGTATTGGTAGAACGGCTGATTATCGAACCATAAAAAAATAACGGCAATTAACCCGAAAAGCGGTAGTAAACTCCACAGGATTTTTTCGATTTTTGTCGGTGTCTTGCCCGCTAATGTCGGATCAATCTGCGCCATATCTGAATGATAGCCTTATAATTAAATGATATTAAAAAGGATTGTGATGAATAAAAGTAGCGTTTTTAAGGTGCTTAGTCAACCGTCAAGCCGGCTTGTCGTTTAAAAAGCGGACTTCAAGCGTGTGATTTTTATTTTTCCATGCCGTAAGTTAAGCCGTAATTTTTCCACATTGGGGCTCTCATTCGGGTAATCCGAGCGGAAATGCGCACCACGGCTTTCTCGACGGGCAAGCATTGCCTGCAATAGCATTTCGGCACAACGCAATGACCAATATAATTCGATACCGTATCGGCTGGCGCTATAGTGGCGGAGATGATATTCGATTAACCCCAACGCGTGTTGCAGCCCTTGTTGATTGCGGTAAACATTGGCATTTAACGATAATGTCTCCCGCACTTGGGTTAAAATTTCGCTGGCGCTGGCGCTGAGCGGTGCGGTGCTTGGTTGTTCCGGGATGGTTTGTATCAGTATCTGCGTGACATCGGCAGGAGCGAGGGTTGAAAGTGCGGTTTGGCAATAGTGTTTGGCACGCTGCACGGCACGGGTTGCGAAAACCAAGCTGCCGCCGACCGAGTTGCCGCCCAAGCGGTTTGCGCCCTCAATACAGGCGGAGATTTCGCCAATGGCAAACAGTCCGTTGACCGCACTTTCACTGTTGCCGTCAATTTCGATTCCGCCGTTGCAGCTGTGCGCAAAGGGTTCGATGACCGCACGATCTTGCAGCAGATCGACACCGATTTTTTGTTTCAGCCAATCCAAATAGACGCGATAAAATTCGCTTTGATCTTGATATAATGCCGATGAAAAGGCTAAACGAGCCCCGTTGCTGCCGCGCTGAATTGCCTGCATAACGGTCAAATCAAAACGTTTTGCCGCAAAATCGACGCTAAACGGCGCATAATCGCTGCGTTCGTCCATCATTGCCCGAAACGCCTGCTCCGACATATCGTTAAACAGCGGTTGATCATTGCTGTCATACACTGCCGTACAATATTTTAGGGTGTGTTCGCCAAACAGCACTTTGCGCTTAGGGGCTAGAAATGCCGGAATGAATTGAATAAATTCCATATTGATTGCGCTTGCGCCGGCATCTAACGCAATTGCGTGTGCCGAGCCGACAATATCATTGGGGTAAAGATTGTTTTTATACAATGAGGCGATACCGCCGGTTGCCAAAATCACGGCATGGCAACGGCAAAAAACGAGTTCTACGCCATCAGCCGTTTCCAGTTGGAATACCGCACCGGCGACTCGATTGTTCGGGGCGATAATTTTGACTAACGTGGCTTGTTCGTAATAGCGGTTCAGCTCATTATGATCTAAAATTTCACGCGCCTTTTTTGTCGCGCTTGTCCACTCGGAAATTAAATAGATCGGGCGTGGGTATTTGGCAAAACAGGCAGGGCGGTTATCTTGCCGCAACCACGGCTGAAAGCCGATCTCTTGCAATAATCCAATGCCTTGTTTGGATTCATTCAGATAATTTTCGACGACATCAGGATTGTTCATCCCTTTGCCGACACGGGTGATGTCCTCCCGAAACTGCACTTTGTCATCTTCATCGCCGGTGACTTGAATACCGAGGGTGGCTTTTAACGGAAAAAAACTCGCCCCGCCGGCAATCTTGTTTTTGGTGATTAAGACCGAACGTAAATTTTGCCCGGAGGCTTGTTTCACCGCACTGAGTCCGGCTATGCCTGAACCGACGACCAAGATGTCCGTTTCAATCACCGTTTGAATCTGAAATGTGTTTTTCATAAGATTTACCGCAATAAATGGAGAAAGTATGCTAAAAATTAACCGCACTTTCTCTGCCGTTAGGAGATATAGGCAGAAAAAGTGCGGTTTGACGGATAACCGTGACCGTCGGTTTACAATAATGACGGCGCAGCGCCGAGCAGACGGCGGGTGTAATCTTCTTTCGGGTTTTCGAAGATTTGTTCTGCCGAGCCGCTTTCCACGATTTTACCGGCAAACATCACTACGATCCGATCCGACACTTGGCGCACGGTTTGGATATCGTGCGAGATAAACACCATCGCCAAATTCAGCTCTTTTTTCAAATCCGCCAGCAAGTTTAACACCTGCGCGCGCACCGATACATCCAATGCGGAAGTCGGTTCGTCGGCAACGATCAACGACGGATTGAGTGCCAAGGCACGGGCAATGGCGACACGTTGTTTCTGTCCGCCGGATAAACGGGTCGGTTCAACCGCGGCGGCGGAACGCGGCAAGCCGACGCGCGACAGCAATTCATACACCCGTTTTTCCCGTTCATGCGGTTGCAGGATGTTATGAATATCCAACGGATCACGCAGAATATCGAACACTTTCATGCGCGGGTTAAGTGCGGTTGCCGGATCTTGGAAGATCACCGACACTTGGCGCCCGAACTGTTTACGAGCTTGTGCGCTGCCGTATTGCATTTTCAAGCCGTTGAATTTCACTTCGCCGCCGGTGGGTTGCTGCAAGCCGATCATCACGTTGGCGAGGGTGGATTTGCCACAACCGGATTCGCCTACGATACCGACGGTTTCCCCGGCATCCACATGGAAATTGACCCCGCCGACCGCCGTGACTTTGTTACGGCTGAACAGCGAACCGTCACGGGAAGGGAATTGCACCACGATATCTTTTAAATCAATGATATGTTGCGGTTTGATGACTTTGATACTACTACTCATACATTTTCCCCTTGTGCAGCTTTACGGCTGTCTGCTGAATTTGATGCGGCTAAATGGGAAGCCCAGAAGTGGTTTGGCACATCGCCTGCCGGAACGAGCGGCAATTTTTGATCCGGATTGGCGTCAGGCCGTAACGAACGCCCTGCGAAGCGGTCGCCGACCGCAAAGTCGTAAGGCGACGGCACGCTGCCCGGAATTTGATATAAGCGTTCGGCACGTTCTTCGGTGGATAATACTGACCCCAACAAACCGCGGGTATATTCATGCATTGGATTTGCCAATAACGGCGAAGTCGGCGCGCTTTCCACCACTTGACCGGCGTACATCACGGTGATGTGGTGCGCCATTTGGGCGACTAAGGCTAAGTCGTGGCTGACGAACACCATCGCAAAACCGAGTTTTTGGCGCAATTCGTTCAACAGTTTGATCACTTCCGCTTGTACCGTTACATCAAGTGCGGTTGTCGGTTCGTCGGCGATGACCAGTTTCGGCTCCCGCGCCAATGCCATCGCAATCAGCACCCGTTGGCGTTGCCCGCCTGACAGCTCATGCGGATAGCGATTCAAGGTTTTCGACGGATCGAGTTTCACCCACTCCAACAAGGTTTCCGCGGTGTGTTTGCTGCCACGGCTGATGATCTGCGCCATTTGCGCCTTAATTCGCATTGACGGGTTCAAGGCACTCAAAGCGTCTTGGTAAATCATCGCAATTTCGGTACCGCGCAGTTGGTTCATTTCGCTTGAGTTTAATAAATCATGTTCTTTACCGCTGCGGTCACAGAAGGTGATGTTGCCGGTGATTTTCGCTGTTTTCGGCAATAGCCCCATGATAGAAAACGCTGTAATCGATTTACCGCAGCCGGATTCGCCCACCAAGCCCATGGTTTCGCCTTCGTTGACGGTGAAACTGATGTTGTCCACTAACGGCGTTTCGCCGTAACGGTTCGGGAAGCGGATCGACAGGTTTTTCACTTGTAAAATCGGTTTGGCATTCGGGTCAAGCTGCATGCGGTCAGTGCGGGTGATCTCTTTGTTATGCAAGTTGAACAGATAGCGTTTCAACGCCAAGCCTTCCGCCATCGCTTCTTGCACATCCGACCCTAATAGCGTTGCCGGTTTTTCATTGCCGTCTTTAGGTTGGGTGGATTTTTTCAGTTTTGGATTCACCAACGCATCGGTTAAGCCTTCCGCCAAGATATTTAACGCTAATACGGTTAATAAGATCGTGAGACCGGCAAAAGTGGTCGCCCACCAACCGCCGTTTAACACCAGGTTACGACCGTAAGCGATAACGTTGCCCCAAGACGGCGCAGGCGCTTGCACCCCCGCACCCAAGAAGGAGAGCGAGGCTTCGAACACAATCGCATCCGCAACCATCACGGTGGCAAATACCAATACCGGCGCGGCAGTGTTGCGCACCACGTGTTTGATTAAGATATAAGGGCGGCTTGCGCCTAACACGCGTTCGGCGCGGATATAGTCCTCTTCCCATTGCGATACCACGTTGGCACGCACCACACGCGCCAGTTGTGGAGTGTAAACCACCGCAATCGCGAGGATAATCATCGGTAACGAGTTGCCGAAAGTCACCAACAATACCGCAGCCAAGGCAATCGCCGGGAAGGACATCATGATATCCATCAAACGCATAATGGTTTCGTTGCCCCATCTGCTTGCCGTTGCCGCGGTTGAGCCGAGAATGGCGCCGAACAGAATTGCCAAACCGACCGAACCTAAGCCGATAATCAACGAGGTTTGCGAACCGTATACCATACGTGAGAACACGTCACGGCCTAAACGATCGGTACCGAACCAGTTGTTTGCGCTTGGCGCTTGTGCCGGAATGCCGGTGGCAAGTGGATCATGGGTGGCAACCCACGGAGCGAAAATCGCCATCAACACAATCAGAAAAATAAAGGAGAGTGAGAGTTTTGCACTAAACGGTAACGCTTGGAAGCGAGCACCGCCGGCGGCTAAACGTTTACTTAAACCTTGACGTAGCATCATAGACTCCGAATTCTTGGATTAATCAATAAATACAATATATCAACGATGATGTTCACCAAAATAAAGGTAAACGCGATAGTCAATACAACCCCTTGTACCAAGTGCAAGTCGTGATTCACGATGCCGTTAAAAATCAGTTTGCCCATACCCGGCAAATCGAAGATTTGTTCGATAACCACCGCACCGCCGAGTAAGTACCCCACACGCAGACCCAGTACGGTCACAGGGGTGATCAGCGCATTACGCAGCACGTTGTAGCGAATTACAGTCGAGTATGGCACGCCGTTACCGATTGCGGTACGGACATAATCTTTATCCATTTCTTCCACCATCGTTGTGCGCACCACCCGAATCAGGGAAGCGCACACCGGCACGGCAAGTGCCAATGACGGTAGCGTCATTGATAAAATGTAATCTTTCGGGCTTTCGCTAAAAGGAACAAAACCGCCTGACGGGAAAATATCATTATCTAACGATAACCATTGGATTAATAAGATCCCCAACCAGAATGACGGAGTTGCAACCGCAGCAACGGAAAGCAAACGAATGACTTGATCCACCCAACGATCGCGGTACAACGCCGCCAACACGCCCAAGCTGAATGAGACGATAGCCGCAAAAAATACTCCGATAAAGGTGAGTTGTAACGTCAACGGAAACGCTTTAGCAATCAGCGAGCTGATTGGTTGCTCAGGCGGCATGGTGACACCGAAATCAAGCGAGAACAGATTGACGATATAGCGTCCGTATTGGACTAGGATGGGATCATTTAAGCCGTGAGTTTCGCGATATAAGGCTTTGGCGGCTTCACTGGCGCTATCACCGAGGGCGATAATCGCAGGGTCTCCGGGGCTGAGTTGCAAAATAACGAACACTAATGCAGTTACCCCAAACATCATAACCGGTAATGCAAGCAAGCGTCGTAACAACAAACGCAACACAATTTCCATGGTTTTCTCCAATCAAGCAGTAAAGTGAAAAAATGCAGGTATCGACTTTTGACGATCTTCGATACCTGCGGGTACAACTAAAGTATGTTATTTACGACCGGTACCGATGAACGATAAGCCGGTTGTTGGCAACGGTTGGAAGTCAGACAGTTTTTTGCTGTCCCAAGCGGTTGGTAATTTACGGTGGAATAACGGATATAGCGGCACTTCTTTAGCGATAATGTTAATCGCTTCGGACCAGGCTTTTTTCGCATCATCATTGGTTTTCGCTTTAACCGCTTCGTCCAACAACTCTTGAACTTTTGCGTATTCAGGCGTATTACTCCAACGATAACGGTTTTTCGCCCAGACATCACCGCGATACCACCAGCTCATCAGCAAGTCGACGTCGTTACCGAACACTGACGGATCGCCCGGGGCGATAACCACACCGAAATCGCCTGACGGAATGGCTTGACCGTATAGTGCACCGGATTGCAGATGTTCAAGGGTCACTTTCACGCCCGGAATTTTGTTCCAAGATTCTAAAATTAATGGCGCACAGTCTTTGACCCAAGAGTGGTCGGTCGCCAACAGTTTGAATGATAATTCAGGCACACCGGCTTCTTTCAATAGCGCTTCCGCTTTTTTCACATCATAGTCATATTGGGTGCTGGCTTTGACGTAATCAGGGTGAGTGGTTTGTAAGAATGACGTCGCCGGTTCGGCGTTGCCCATCAATGCGGTGTTGATCATTGCTTGGGTGTCTAAACCGTAGTGTAACGCTTGACGCACTTTCGGATTGTCAAACGGCGCTTTTTCACAGTTGAACATCAGGAACAGCAAGCCGAAAGATTGTACCGACTCAACGGTTTGACGGCGTTGTAAACGCGGAATATCCAAATATGGCACGCTTTCCATTGCTTGAGTACGGCCGGATTCTTGTGCGGTGACGCGCGCGGAATCGTCAGACAATAAGAACCATGTCATGTCTTTTACTTGAGCAGGGTAGATACCGTTGTAAGCATCGTGTGCGGCAAAGACGATACGGTCATCTTTCACGGCAGAAACAAATTTGAACGGACCGGAACCGACAGGCTCAGCGTCGAATTTGGCTTGACCGACAGCCTCGATAACGTGTTTCGGTACGATTTTGACGATAGTCAAACGGTCGGTGAATAACGCAAACGGATATTTCAGTTTAAATTCGACGGTTTTTGCGTCAAGTGCGGTCACTTTGTCGATATAAGGAATAAATTGGGCAAATAAGGATTTGTTATCCGGGTTCAAAACACGCTCAAATGAGTAAACCACGTCTTCGGTAGTCACCGGTTTGCCGTCATGGAACGTTGCACCGTCACGCAAGGTGATTTGCCAAGTGGTATCATCTTTTTGTACCGGTTCTGTGCCAGCCAATGCCAAATATGGTTTGCGAGTGGCTGGATGTAAATCAACCAAACCTTCGAAAATGTGCAGGTTAGCAGCGTAGGAAGAAGCACCACTCGAGGTTAATGGATCAAATCCGGTGGATAACGGATAAGCAATCCCTGCTTCGATACTGCCTGAAGTAGCGACTTTTGCAAAAGCCGGGTTAGTAAATGTTCCTAATGTACCAGAGAACGCTAAACCGGCACCGACACCGCCCATTAATTTCATAAAATGGCGACGTGATTCGTTATGTGAAGTAGTCATATGCAACGCTCCTTTATGTGTGTTTGACTTCAAGTTCTGATGAAACTTAAAGTTTTATCGAATTTTCTAGCTGTTTATCACAAAAACAAACAGTGAATTCATCTTCCGCCTTGATACGCCCTTACCACGTTAATGACTCGGCGGCAGATGCGGAATCAAGCCACTTCATCATATTCAAAATAAGAAAGTTTCATGATGAAGTGTTTTTATCCATGATTAAAATATCATGAAGTGTAGCTATCATAATTCTCCGTTTTGAGAGGGTCAATAAGAATTCGGCTAAATACGGAAGCTTTTGCAGAAAGTGAGAAGTAAGTCACAACTGGTGAAAAATAAGGAGTGATTTTTGTTGATTCAGCAACTATTTTTCAACAAAAAACACTATGCAGCGCATGGATTCATGGCGAATGATTGATGGGGTAGATGTAAGGACGGCAAATTGATAAATCGGCAAATCGTCTCTACAACTTCTCCACAGCAAAAATCTCGCGCTTCATCGGATCAATCTCGGCGCGAATGCCAAACGCAGCAGCTAAATTTTCAGCGGTCAGCACCGTTTGGGTTGCACCGCTAGCAATCACGTTGTTATTGCCGAGCAGAATCACTTCATCGCAAAAACGGTAGGCAAGTGAAAGGTGGTGAATGGCGATCACGCAAGTGCGGTTCGGTGTGAGCGTTTGCAATTGCTGCATGATGTCGATTTGATAATAGGGATCGAGCTCTGCAATCGGTTCGTCGGCAAGCAATAATGGTGAGTCTTTAATACAGCAGCGAACCAGTTGCACCCAAGCTTTTTGGGTGCAGATCAATCTCGGGGCTTGAGCCGCTCACCATTGATGAAAACAGCCTGTTTGTGAATGTGGGCGAACGCAATAACGTGACGGGTTCGGCAAAATTCAAACGTTTGATTAAAGAAGATAAATTTGGTGAAGCGATTGAAATTGCCATTGATCAAGTGGAAAACGGCGCACAAATTATCGATGTGAATATGGACGAAGCCTTGCTCGATTCACAAGCCTGTATGGCACGCTTTTTGAATATTATGGCGACCGAACCCGATGCGGCAAAAGTGCCGGTGATGATCGACTCTTCCAAATGGGAAGTGATAGAAGCTGGGTTGCAATCCATTCAAGGCAAGGGCATTGTCAATTCCATTTCCTTAAAAGAGGGCGAAGAAAAATTTATCGCCCAAGCCCAATTGGTGCGCCGTTATGGAGCTGCGGTGGTGGTGATGGCGTTTGACGAAGTGGGGCAAGCGGATACGGAACAACGCAAGGTAGAGATTTGTACCCGTGCTTACCGGATTTTAGTGGATCAACTGGATTTTCCGCCGGAAGATATTATTTTCGATCCCAATATTTTCGCTATCGGCACAGGCATTGAAGAACATAACAATTACGGTGTGGACTTTATCAACGCCACCGCACGGATTAAACAAACCTTACCGTTCGCCAAAATTTCAGGCGGCGTATCTAATGTCTCGTTTTCTTTGCGTGGTAACAATTTTATGCGTGAAGCCATCCATGCCGTGTTCCTCTATTATGCCATTAAAGCCAGTATGGATATGGGCATCGTCAATGCAGGGCAGTTGGCGATCTATGATGATTTGGATTCCGAACTGCGTGAGGTGGTGGAAGATGCGGTGCTCAATCGCCGTGCCGATTCCACCGATCGCCTGTTAGAAATCGGGGAAAAATACCGTAACCAAGGCGGCGAGCAAGAGGATGCCAACGTTGCCGAATGGCGGACATGGGACGTGACCGAGCGGTTAAAACATGCGCTCGTCAAAGGTATCACCAATTTTATTATTGAAGATACCGAAAGAAGCACGCCAGCAATTCAGTTCGCCGTTGGAAGTGATTGAAGGGCCGTTGATAGCAGGAATGGACGTGGTGGGCGATTTGTTCGGCGACGGTAAAATGTTTCTGCCGCAAGTGGTGAAATCGGCACGGGTAATGAAGCAATCTGTCGCCTATCTTGAGCCGTTTATCAACTCCACCAAGCAAAAAGGATCTTCCAGCGGCAAGGTGGTGATTGCCACCGTGAAAGGCGATGTACACGACATCGGCAAAAATATTGTAAGCGTGGTGCTGCAATGTAATAACTTTGAAGTGATTGACTTGGGTGTGATGGTGCCGGCGGATAAAACCATCGAAACCGCACTGCAAGAAAAAGCCGACATTATCGGCTTAAGCGGTTTGATCACCCCGTCACTGGACGAAATGGAATATTTTTTAGGCGAACTCACTCGCTTGAAATTGGATATCCCGGTGATTATCGGTGGGGCAACCACCTCGAAAGAGCATACGGCGATCAAACTCTATCCTAAATACGCCCATGAAGTGATCTACACCACCAATGCTTCCCGTACGGTGACGGTATGTGCCGCTTTGATGAACCCGGAAAGCAAGGCTGAATTGTGGCAACGCACGAAAAAAGAGTATGAAAAAATTCAATACACCTTTGCTAATCGCAAACCTGCTCGTAAACAGTTGAGCATTGAAGAAGCCAGAGCCAACGGGTTTAATGCCTTTAGTGGCGAATGGGCGGATTACAAGGTGCCACTACCCAAACAAACCGGCATTGTAGAATATAAAAACGTACCGATTGCCACACTGCGCCAATTTATCGACTGGTCTCCGTTTTTCCGCTTATGGGGCTTAATGGGCGGTTATCCCGATGCCTTTGATTACCCTGAAGGCGGTGAAGAAGCCCGCCGTGTGTGGAATGACGCGCAAGTGATGCTCGATGAATTCGAGCAAAACGGCAAATTAAATCCAAGCGGTATTATGGGGATATTCCCTGCCTATCGCACAGGTGATGATATTGAAGTTTATCAAAATTTCGACCGCACTTTAGTGGTAGGCAAAGCCTATCACCTACGCCAACAAGGGGAGCGGGGCAAAAACAGCAAAAGCCCGTATAACCTGTGTTTAAGCGACTATATCGCTGATCGAGCAAGCGGTCAGCAAGACTATTTAGGTATGTTCGCCGTCTGTGCCGGGGTGGAAGAACATGCTTTAGTGGACGGCTTTAAAGCCGCAGGCGATGATTACAATGCGATTTTGCTACAAGCCATCGGCGACCGCCTCGCCGAAGCCATGGCGGAATATCTGCATTTTGAACTCCGCACCAAAGTGTGGGGTTATTCCGATGAAACCTTTGATAATCAAGGCTTAATCGCCGAAAACTACCTCGGCACCCGCCCCGCCCCCGGCTACCCAAGCTGCCCGGAACACACCGAAAAACAACTGATTTGGGATTTACTCGAAGTAGAACAACGTATCGGCATGAAACTCACCGAAAGCTACGCCATGTGGCCCGCCGCAAGTGTCTGCGGCTGGTACTTCACCCACCCCGCCAGCGAATACTTCACCTTAGGACGAATTGATGAAGATCAGGCGAAGGATTATGCAGAGCGTAAGGGGTGGAGTGAACGGGAAATGGTGAAGTGGTTGGGTGTGGCGATGAAATAACAACTGAAATATAAATTATATAGTAAGGACGGATTGAATCCGCCCTTATAACCAAATTAATCGAATTTATTACGCTCTCTCGGAAAGCTATATAGATGATAATTAAACGCTGAAGAATTTTACTGAAACAATTGATAAATTCATCAATTATCTTATGGTAGTCAAATATTATTTATAATATTGATCTGTTTATAACAACAACATTTTTTGTATTTTTTTCCACTACCACAAGGACAAGGAGCGTTACGCCCAATCTTTCTTTTTCGTTTTTGTTGGTTAATAGGAACAATTACTTCGCTAGAGGAAAAAAGTTCTCTACAAATTATATCCATATCGTAGGATGGCTTCCAGGTGTAAATTTTATTGATTCCAAATCTTACTTCTGCATTATCAATATCTATTGCGATTCCAAACCAACGCTCTGATTTATGTTTATACTTTCTGCGTTCACAATGATTGCTTAATTTATTCAGTGCTTGAGAGTACGGTTCATCTGTACAATGGATAGTCAATCCACTAGTATCATTTTCATCAAAAGTTAGTGTTAAATCATGGAGTTTTCTATCTTGTAAACTTCTTTCTTGTACTTTTCTTATATTTTTATTCAAAATCGAAATTGTTTCTTCTCCTAAAGTTAATAATTCTAATCCTAATTCAATAACATTTTTATTTTCAAGTTTCTCAATGTTTTTTATTAGCTTATCAAAGAATGTATCTTGATATTTTGTCAAAATTCCATCTGGAAGTAATTTATTTGATAAATTAGCTCTTCGTGATTGCATAACTAAATCAAGATCAGCGTTTAAATCATCAGCTAAATGTATTGCTGTATAATCATTATCTAAATATAAATTACTTTTTAAGTGATATGCCAATATCGTTAATTCATGATTTGCAATTAATTTATCTTTATAAATAATTCTACGGTTTATATAACTTAAAAAATATAATGGTGACTGCAATAGTTCCGTTATCACATCTAATGTAAAAATATCAATAACAAATGCTGGTTTAATTACATTATGTTCTGTTTGTTTTAAAAAATGTCTTGCCTGTGTATGTAAGGCAGGATAATGTTCAGAAATAACTGAGAAAGGATATATTTCAGAAAAATCTCTATTGAGTAATATTTCTTCACCAGAGGTTGAGATTAGTCTGTTTTTATTATTTAATAGCAGTTTTCCACATGAAACCGATTGTTCATATGACGATTGAATTGCTTTTTCAAAATCATTTTTTATTACATCGTCATTTCCTTGTCTAGCTGGTATGGTTAGTTTCTTAGATTTTGCTTGTAAAATAATAGCTCTATCCGCAAAAACAACTAATACATCTATTTCACCAAGTTTATTATTATTTGTATCCTTAATATCAATATTTTTGAATACATTTTTATCACCAAAAACTAGTTTCAAACGTTTAAACGAGATGTTTTCTGTAAATTTCCCCCTGTGTTCCATTGCTGTGTTTTTATAACTACTATCTTGATTAAACCAAAAGAAAGGTGTTTCATATACAGCCTCAACTAAGCTATAATATTGAAATAGTAAATAACGATTATCCTTTAAAACCAAAAAAGGATAAGCATTAGTAGGATTAAAATCACCAAATTTTTTTAGTGAAGATATATTTTGATGCTTTTGTAATGAAAATGAATCCAAAAAGTTTTTTATAGTTATTTCATCTAAATTAGTCCTGGATATGATGTCTTCCACTGAAAATATATATCCCTCAAGGATACTCCATTCTTTAGGATCTTGATTTTTAAAGTTAATTAATGTCTCATATATTTTTGCTGTCTGAATTTCTTCTAATGCGACAATAATCTTGAATAATTGCTCGGTTGAGTATCCTTTGTTTTTTATAAACCATTCATTATCATAACTATATTTCAGTTTTGAAAAATTTCTATACTGAAATGAATAGGCTGATTCACCACCATAAAAAATTGGTTCTCTTAACATTTTTCCTGATGTTAGAATATTACTTAATTCTTCAATGGAGCTTATATTAATAGTGTTTTTTATTATTGATGAGTGTAATTCATCTAATAATATTTCAGTCTGGTTGATATGGCTTTGAAATTGATGATTTTGAGGTAATGTTAAGTTTATTTTATGTTTACACATTAAACCTATTAATAGTGATATTTCATTTCTAAGCAATCTATCTGAAGTATTGTATTGCCTTAATATATCTTCAGTGGTAATTATATCTGAATCAAAGAATAGACTATTATCTCGATAACAAAAAAATGCAATTACATGTGCATACCCTGGTTGGGAACATAACTCTTCTAGTTCTTTAAGAACAATACTTTCATCTCTAGTATTTTCGTTTGGAAACATAATATTATCCTTTATACTATTACTGATAATAGAACTTACTTTATCAAAACTTTTGATGGAATAGAATCTTTAGTGAAAGTGTTAAAAGCCTTCTAACTTTTAAGAGATAGAATGTATGTAAGCAATACAACTATTGAATATGTTAAATTTCTACCCCTCCCTACACTCCAACCACGCCACTTTTGCCCCGTTGATGTTTTTATAGTAAGTGGAGCGGTGTTCACGAGCGATTAGCTCGATAGAATATCCTTGAACGGGGTGGTATGAGCGGTAAATGACTTCAAAACGTGAGCCGCGGGTATTGAGTGGGACGTTGGCAATATGATCAAAAGGTTCTGCTTTTCCGCCGTCTAACTGAAAATAGATGCCGAAATTGTGTTTTAAACGGCTTTCTCGCCAAAGTGGAAAATAGGTCGATAAAAAGGATGTGCCGCTGGTTTCAAAGTTATTGCATGAATAAAAATAACGCTTGTAGTCGGCGATATTAGAAAGTTCGGCTTGGCTGATGGTATTTTTCAGATAACCGGTCTGCACTTTTTTTGCCGGCTGAGAGGTATAGGCAAACAAGGTTGTAATGGTTAAAGTGAAGAAAATCAGTTTGCGTTTTTTCATTATACAGCCCTAAAGTGCGGTCAAATTCACCGTACTTTTTTAAATTTAACTCGCCACCCGTTCGATCAACATATCCAGCCCAACCTGATCATAGGCTTCAATATCTTGATCGTTGCTTTCATTAATAATCAAATCATTGAGCGCAAGGCAGCCGTGGGCTTGCAGTTTGTTTTTGGTGAAATTGGAGCGGGCGGCGGAGCTTTTGTTGTTTAGGCTAATCACGCCGATGGTGGCACCATCATCGCAACGGTGTTTATTGATAAACACCAAGTTATAACCCGATTCGCGGATATAGCCGGTTTTGCTGATGGCGGCGTCGAACATCTCTTCGCGTACTAATTTGTTGGTGTTTTGCATAAACACATTATTGCGGCTGGTGCGGATATAGGTGTTGCGCGTGTTGGACAGCGTTTTCAGTTCAGGTTTGTTTAACGCATATTTCGCCAGTTTCACCAAGTCCATCACGCTCGAGACATTTTGGCTGGACAAGCCGGAACTGTCGCTAAAACGGGTGGCATTCATCTTTAATTTTTTTGCCTTTTCATTCATCTTTTGAATGAATTTGGCGCGGCTCATGCCGGCGGAGCGCGCGAGGGCATGGGCGGCGTAGTTGTCGGAATAGACCAACATTGCCTTTAATAATTCTGAACAGGCGATAGGCGTGTTTTTCGGCAACTTGGTGCTTGTGCCTTTAATATAGTCATGATCTTCTTGTGTAATGCTGGCACGGCATTTGGCATTGCGGTTATTTTCTAAAAAGACAATGGCGGTCATTAATTTGGTGACCGAAGCAATCGGACGAACGCGATTCGCTGAACTGCTTTCCAACACTTTGTTATGGGTAAAATCATACACCACATAAGACTGTGCCGACAGAAATGGCGATGCGGATAAAAATAACGCAAGCAGAAATAATGTGTGCCGGTTGCGCTTAATTTTATCTAAAAAAGATCTGATATTAGGCATAAAAATAACCTACCGAGCGATAGATGAAAATTCAACGTGATCAAAAATAGACTTAATTGCGTAATTTAAGCATATTTTTTATGATTTTGTTAGCTGATATTGCAATATTTTGTTGGTGTTATGTTTTCTGATAACCGTTATCGGCAAATCAGAAAGAAAAGAAGAGAAATTGCAGGCATAAAAAAAGCTACCGAAAGTAGCTATCTTTTGAAGTTTAACTTATTTTTAAATGGTGCCCGAGGCCAGACTTGAACTGGCACGACTCGAAAGTCGAGGGATTTTAAATCCCTTGTGTCTACCGATTTCACCACTCGGGCACTGATTGGATGGAGGCGTGTCCCGGAATCGAACCGAGCTACATGGATTTGCAATCCAGTGCATAACCTCTTTGCTAACACGCCGTTTATGCTTGGCATAATTTGGAGCGGGAAACGAGACTCGAACTCGCGACCCCAACCTTGGCAAGGTTGTGCTCTACCAACTGAGCTATTCCCGCGCACATCACAACAGACAGGCTGTTGTTAATCAGTGTGTGCGCATTTTACTGACTTCTATTTGGCTGTCAATGGCTGATTGCATTTTTTTGTTTAATTGCCGAAAAAATGAGTGGTTTTATCGAAATTTAGCCAAAAGTGCGGTTTTCATTTGTGCGTGTAGATTAGGTGTTTTATTTATGTCAGAATAATGCACTATTTACAATTAGACTGTGTTAAGGCGAGATTATGACAACTTATTCTATTGAAACCGAACTGGCGCAACTGGGCAATCGCACCGATGAAAAAACCGGCGCAGTGGCGACCCCGATTTACCTTTCCACCGCTTATGGTCATCGCGGCATTAACGAATCGACCGGCTATGATTACACCCGTACCAAAAACCCGACCCGCACCGTGTTGGAAGAAGGAATCGCGCGTTTAGAGGGCGGGGATCGCGGCTTTGCCTGTGCCTCAGGTATGGCGGCGATTCAATTATTAATGTCGCTGTTTAAAGCCCCTGACGAATGGATTATCTCCAGCGATGTCTATGGCGGCACTTACCGTCTGCTGGATTTCTGTTATAAAAATAATAACAGCGTGAAACCGGTGTATGTCGACACCGCCGATTTAGCCGCGATTGAAACGGCGATCACACCGAATACCAAAGCGATCTTTGTCGAAACCCCGTCCAATCCGTTAATGGAAGAGTGCGATGTGGCGGCAATCAGCAAGATTGCCAAAAAACACAATTTGTTATTAATCGTGGATAACACCTTTTTAACCCCGGTATTATTCCGTCCGATTGAACACGGTGCGGATTTGGTGATCCACAGCGCGACTAAATATTTATCCGGTCATAACGATGTGTTGGCGGGCTTAATCGTCTCCAAAGGGCAGGAACTGGGCGAGCGTTTGTTCTATCTGCAAAACGGCGCAGGTGCGGTTTTATCGCCGTTTGATTCGTTCTTAGCGGTGCGTGGTTTGAAAACCTTGGCATTGCGCATGGAACGCCATCAACAAAACGCACGGGAAATCGCCAAATTCTTAGCCGAGCAAGATCAAATTTTAGATGTGCTATATTCCGGCAAGAGCGGGATGTTGTCGTTCCGTCTGAAAGAGGAAAGCTGGGTCAATCCGTTCTTAAAAGCGATTAAATTGATTACCTTTGCCGAAAGTCTGGGCGGTACGGAAAGTTTTATCACCTATCCGGCAACCCAAACCCACATGGACATTCCGGAAGCGGAACGGATCGCGCGCGGTGTGTGCAACCGCTTATTGCGTTTCTCGGTCGGCTTGGAGAACGTGGCTGATATTAAAGCGGATTTGGCGCAAGCCTTGGCGCAGTTAAAGTAGCTGCTGAAGTAAATTTACGTTAACGCGTTTTTTAGTAAAGGGATACCCAAAGTGCGGTATCCTTTTTTTATCTATTGAATTTTGGTGCTAAAATGCTTGCCAATTTTTTAGCAAACATAAAAATACAATGAATTTAACTGAATTTGACCGCCAACATTTATGGCACCCGTATTCTTCCACCCTCGATCCGCTGCCGGTGTATCCGGTGGCAAAAGCCGACGGCGTGGAAATCATGCTGCAAGACGGGCGCAAACTGATTGACGGCATGTCGTCGTGGTGGGCGGCGTTGCACGGTTATAATCACCCGCGTTTAAACCAAGCGGCAATCGATCAGCTGCAACAAATGAGCCATATCATGTTCGGTGGGCTGACCCATGAACCGGCGGTGTGTTTAGGGCAACTTTTACTCGAATTATTGCCGTCCGAATTGCAAAAAATCTTCTATGCCGATTCCGGCTCGGTGGCGGTGGAAGTGGCGATGAAAATGGCGCTGCAATATCAGCACGCCTTGGGGCAAACGCAGCGCACCCAATTTGCCGCTATGCGCGGCGGCTATCACGGCGATACGTGGCATGCGATGTCGGTGTGCGACCCGATTACCGGCATGCACGGTTTGTTCAGCCAACGGTTGCCGATCCAATTTTTCCTGCCGCAGCCGCAAACGCGTTTTGATCAAGCATGGGATCAAGCGGATATTGCACCGTTAGCCGACTTGTTGGCACAACACGGCGAACAGATTGCCGCGTTGATTTTAGAACCGATTGTGCAAGGCGCAGGCGGAATGTATTTCTATTCGCCGCAGTATTTGCGTGAGGCGAAAAAACTGTGCGATCACTATGGCGTGTTGCTGATTTTTGATGAAATCGCCACCGGTTTCGGGCGCAGCGGCAAGTTGTTTGCCTTAGAGCACGCCGAGGTTGTGCCGGATATTCTCTGTTTAGGCAAAGCCTTGACCGGCGGTTATTTGACGCTGTCGGCAACGATCACCACCAATCGGGTTGCCGATACCATTAGCGCCGGCGTCGCGCACTGTTTTATGCACGGTCCGACTTTTATGGCAAACCCGTTGGCGTGCGCAGTTGCCGCCGAGTCGATCCGCTTATTGTTGGAAAGCGATTGGCAACAGAATGTCGCCCGTATCGAAACGCAGTTAAAACGGGAATTGGCAGCCGCGGCAGCGTGGGATTGCGTGGCGGAGGTGCGGGTGTTGGGCGCAATCGGTGTGATTGAAATGCAAAGTGCGGTCAATATGCGCAGCTTACAGCCACGTTTGGTCGAGCAGGGCGTGTGGGTGCGTCCGTTTGGTAAATTGGTCTATCTCATGCCGCCGTTTATTATCACTCCCGCACAATTGTCGCAGCTGATAAACGGCGTGCTGAAGGCGCTGCAACAAGAGTATGGCTTATGCTGAATTTTTATGCCGAGCAGTTGGCGCAGCTGCAACAACAGGGACAATACCGCACTTTGCCTGACATTCGCCACGGGGGAAAATGGATCTGGCGCGATGAACGCAAAATGCTGAATTTTTCCTCTAATGATTATTTGGGCTTGGCTGCCGATCACACATTAAAACAGCAATTTTTAGCGCAAACCGATTGGCAACAGGCGAGTTTCACCTCGTCTTCCTCGCGTTTGCTGACCGGCAATTTCCCGATTTATGCCGAATTGGAAAGCTTGATGGCGAGTCGGTTTCAGCGTGAAGCCTGTCTGTTGTTTAACAGCGGTTATCATGCCAATATCGGCATTTTGCCGGCGTTAGCGGATAAACATACTCTGATTTTAGCCGACAAACTCGTCCACGCCAGTTTGATTGACGGCATTCGCCTTGCCAGCGCCGATTATCAGCGTTACCGCCATAATGATTACGCCCATTTGCAACAATTATTGGCAAAAAACAGCGAAAAATACCAACGGATTATTATCGTCACCGAAAGTGTGTTCAGCATGGACGGCGATACGGCGGACTTATTGCAACTGGTGGCGTTGAAACAGCAGTATCGCAATGTGATGTTATACGTTGATGAAGCGCACGCACTTGGCGTGTTCGGGCAAAACGGTTTGGGTTTGGCGGAAAAGTGCGGTTGTATCGGGCAGATTGATTTTTTGGTCGGCACGTTTGGCAAGGCGCTGGCAGCGATGGGCGCATACCTGTTGTGCGAGCAAGTAGTTAAGGATTATTTGATTAATAAAATGCGTCCGTTGATCTTCTCGACCGCACTTTCGCCATTGGTGGTGCAATGGACGCATTTTCTAATGCAACGCTTGCCAACTATGCAAGCGCAACGGCAACATTTGCAGCAATTGAGTGCGCAATTGCGGCAGAGCGTGCAGCAATTGACACAACAAGCCATACTCAGTCATAGCCAAATCGTACCTTATATTTTAGGCGATAATGCGACAACGGTTGCCACGGCCGAACGCTTGCAAAAGTGCGGTTTTTACTGTTTGCCGATCCGTCCGCCGACCGTGCCGAACGGCACATCGCGCATTCGTTTTTCCTTAACCGCCGATATGACCGCCGATGAGGTGACGCAATTGGTTGATGTCTTGCAAGGAGGTGCATAATGCAAACGGAATGGCAGATCAGCGCAGAAAATAACCCGAATTTGATTGTCTATTTTGCCGGTTGGGGCACATCGCCTGAACTGGTGAAACATTGGCAGATTCCGTCTGACACCGATCTATTGTTGTGTTGGGATTACCGTGATTTAACATTCAATCTTGATCTCAGCCGCTACCGCACTTTGCATTTGGTGGCGTGGTCCATGGGGGTGTGGGCGGCGGAGCAGACCGTGGCAGAATTGCCGTTTGCCAGCAGCGTGGCAATTAACGGCACGCCCTGTTTAATTGACGATCAACACGGCATTCCGCACGCGATTTTTCAAGGCACATTAGACGGTTTTAATGAGCTTACCCGCGCTAAATTTGAACGGCGAATGTGTGGCAAACGTGAATTGTTACAGCAGTACCAAGCGATTCCAGCACGTCCGACCGAGGAAATCGCACAGGAGTTGGCAGCGGTGTACCGCACTTTTCCCCATGCCAAACCGGCTTCGATCCGCTGGCAAAAAGCGATTGTCGGCACGCAGGATCAGATCTTCCCGACAGCCAATCAACTCAAGTATTGGCAGCAAACCGCGTGTGAAATCCGCCAACTTGCCGTACCGCACTTTGCGTTACCGATATTTAGCGATTGGGCTGATTTATGCTAGCGGTGTTGGATAAAAAACGGATTGGCAACTGTTTTGCCAAAGCCTTAACCAGTTACGATCAACAAGCGTTGGCACAGCAACAGATCAACCGCCGTTTGGCGGATTTATTGCGCCGAAGCGGACAACGCCAATTCCAATCTGCGCTGGAAATCGGCTGCGGTAGCGGCGATTTAACCCGATTATTGGCGCAAGCTTACCAAGTGCGGTCATGGTGTTTAAATGATCTCAATTCAACCGCACTGGCACAGGCAAAACAGCGATTGGCGACGGCGGAGGTGCAAGTGTTGGCAACCGACGCGGAACGGCTCGACCACACTTTTGCTCTTACTCAGCAATTTGATCTGCTGGTTTCGGCTTCGACCGTGCAGTGGTTTCAGCAACCGCAACGGATTATTCGGCTCGCACAACAAGCGCTTAAGCCAAACGGTTGCTTGTTATTCAGCACCTTTTTACCACAAAATTTATCTGAGATTAAACACCTGACGGCAGTCGGTTTGCACTATCCAACGGCGGAACAATGGCAAGCGTGGCTTGAACCGCACTTTGAATTGATTGCACAACAACAAGATACAATCCCACTGTGGTTTGAACAGCCGAGTGCGGTGTTGCGCCACTTGCAAGCCACCGGCGTCACCGCCACCAACCGCACGTTTTGGACGAAAGGGCGGTTGCAGACGTTTTGCCACGCCTATCAACAGCAATTTAGCCGCGCCGACGGCAAGGTGAGTTTGACTTATGCACCGTTGCTGATTTTAGCCAAAAGAAGATAATATAATGAAAAACAAGCAAATATTTTTTGTTTCCGGCATTGATACTGATGTCGGCAAAACCATCGCCACTGGTTTTTATGCCAACCGCCTTACGGCACAAGGGCAAACGGTGATCACACAAAAACTGGTGCAAACCGGCTGTTCCGGCATTGCCGATGATATTCAAACCCACCGCAAACTGCAAAATTTGCCGCTGCAACAATGTGATCTTGACGGCACGACTTGCCGCTATGTATTTGCTTACCCCTGCTCACCGCACTTGGCGGCACGTTTGGCGCAAACCGAGATCGACTTGGCACAAATCACTGCCGATAGCCAAACCTTAGCGCAAGATTATGAGGTGGTGTTAATCGAAGGCGCCGGCGGCTTGGCAGTGCCGTTAAATCAGGAATTGACCGCGCTGGATTACTTGCAACAACAGGGCTACCCGCTGATCTTGGTCACTTCGGGCAAACTCGGCAGTATCAATCACACGTTGTTAAGCCTCGAAGTCTGCCAACAGCGCGGCATTGCCTTGCACGCCTTGATTTATAACCACTATCCGCAGATCGATCCGATTATCGAAAACGAAACCAAAGCCTACTTGCAACAGTATCTGACAACACATTTTCCGCTGGCGGAATTTGTTGAGTTGCGGAATATTTTGTAGTCAGTAACAGCGCCTATTGCTTTTGCTGTATAAAAACCATACACTAGTTAATTGTATTATTTTGGATATACATTGACAGTTGAAAGGAGATAGGTAATGAGATTAGAAGTGAAACAGTGGGGCAACAGCAAAGCGGTGCGATTGCCGAAAGACTTTATTGCGAGCTTACAGCTTGTCAATGGCGATTTTTTTGAAATAGAAAATATTCAACAAGACCGAGTTGTGCTACAAATTAAACGTACTGGCGCAGAGGCGAAACAAGCGCGCTTAACCTTGCAGCAACGCCTAGCAATGACAACAGGCGAGTTACCGAGTTTAAACGATTGGGATAGCATGCAAGCAGTTGGAGATGAAATCGAATTATGATGAAAATTGATCGTGGTGATATTATTAAAATTGATTTTGATCCCAGTATAGGTGGTGAAATTAAAGGCTCTCGTCCGGCATTGGTGCTGAGTTCAAAAGCATTTCATCAGACCGGTTTTATGATGCTTTGTCCTATTTCGCAGGGTGAAGCCGCTACCGCAAGAGAAAATGGCTTTTCGGTGTCCTTAATGGGTAGCGGTTGCCGAACTCATGGCGTGGTTATTGCTTATCAAGTACGTGTGGTGGATTTTAGAGTGAGAAAGATGAGAAAATTTGAAACCGCGCCAACGTTTATTGTTGATGAAGTGCAAGATATTATTGAGGCAATTTTAAGGGATTAGCTTTATTGACAATGTGAATTGATAAAATTGTGTAAGGGCGCATTAAATGCGCCCTAGATTTTTTGTTGCACTATATATTAGTGATTGAACCTAATCCGCCACCTTCACCCCATAAAATGCGGTATAACCAAACGGGCTTTGTTGGAAGTTTTGTACGCGCGGGCTGGTCGGGACATAATTGACCGAGTGCGCGAGCGGGATCAACGGGGCTTGTTCTTTGGCGATGACTAAGGCTTGTTGATATAACGCCGCGCGTTGAGCGTCGTCGGAAGTGGCAACCGCTTGTTGGATCAGGTTTTCAAATTCCGGGTTGCACCAACCGGCGTAGTTTGTGCCGCCGACATTTTCGCAGCCTAACAGCGGGGCTAAAAAGTTGTCGGGATCACCGTTGCGGCTGGTCCAGCCGTAAGTGCCGGTGTAAAATTCGCCTTCACGGGTGCGTTTGTTGAAATCCGCCCATTCGTGAGTCACCAATTTGGCTTTCACCCCGATTTTTGCCCAGTCTTCCTGCAAAATTTCCGCGGTGCGGCGTGGGTTCGGGTTGGACGGGCGCACTACCGGCTGCACCCAAATTTCAGTTTCAAAACCGGCGCCGTAGCCTGCCTCAACCAACAACTGCTTGGCTTTTTCCAAATCAAACGGGTAATCCTCGATTGCGTCATTGTAGCCCAATACGCTCGGTGGGAACGGATTTTTCGCCGCCACGCCGCTGCCGCCTTGATAGACCACGTTGATAATCGCCTGTTTATCGGTGGCATAATTCAACGCTTGGCGCACTTTGACATTATCTAACGGGGCTTTGCGGTGATTGATACCGATATAGGCTAAATTCAGCCCTTCTTTGGCGAACAACCGCACTTTCGGGTTAGTTTTCATCTCGTCAATGTCGGCGATATTCGGGAAGTCGATCACATCGCATGCGCCGGTTTGCAGCTTGGCATAGCGTGCGGTCGCGTCAGGGGTGATACTGAAAATCAGGCGATCCACATCGGCTTTACCGCGCCAATAATCGGCATTGGCGCTATAACGAATCGCCTGATCCAATTGATAAGCCTGAAACACAAACGGACCCGTGCCGATCGGGGTTTTATCAATCGTTTCCGGTTTGCCTGCCGCCAGCATGTTATCGGCATATTCTTTTGAATAAATCGACAAGAAATCCATTGCCACGATTTTCAAAAACGGCGAATAGGCTTTGTTCAGGTTAATTTTCACCGTGTAATCATCGACTTTTTCCACCGATTTCAGCAGTTTTGGCAACGCCATCCAGTTGAAATAGAAGTAAGTGCCATTAGACACGTTATGAAACGGGTGAGCTTTGTCCGCTTGGCGCAAATAGGAAAACAGCACGTCATCGGCGTTAAACTCACGGCTCGGGCTAAATTCTTTATTGGCATGGAATTTCACCCCTTTGCGCAGGTAAAAGGTGTAACTCAAGCCGTCCTCACTGATTTCCCAACGTTCCGCCAAGCCCGGCTCAATCTCGGTTGAACCGGGTTTGAATGCTAATAAGCTGTCGTAAACCTGCTGCGAACTGGCGTTGAAATCATTGGCGTCATTAATAATCGCCGGGCTGAACTGTGCCGGCGAATTGCTAATACAGTTAATCAATGTATGCGGTGCAGCTTCGGCAGCGGCGGAGAAAGATAACGCAAGTGCGGTTAAAGAGAAAAGTGCGGTTGGTTTCATTGAGACTCCTTGTTAAATAAACGAATAATTAACATACAATAAAACCGGCAAAGGGAAAATAATCAATTGGATTTTGTTAGAACGAAAAGGCATAAGGAGTTACTTGAAAATATAATGAATAGGTTATATTATCAGTAAGGAAATGGTTTGGAGGGAAAATGTGGCAAGTTATCACAACTGAGTTTTTTGATGAATGGTATTTAGCACAAGAGACAGAACTGAGAAGAACCGTGTTGGCTTCAATGGCGTTGCTAGAAATGTATGGTCCTCAGCTTGGTCGTCCTTATGCCGATACAGTTAAAGGCTCTGTTTTCAATAATATGAAAGAATTAAGAGTGCAATATAAAGGCAATCCAATAAGGGCATTTTTTGCATTTGATCCGGCTCAGCAAGCAATAGTGTTGTGTGCAGGTGACAAAACAGGGTTAAATGAGCAGAAGTTCTATAAAAACATGCTTAAAGTTGCAGATAGTGAATTTCAAAAGCATTTAGATAATTTAAAGAGGAAATAATATGTCAACATTTCAAGAACTCTTGGCAAAAGAAAGTCCTGAAGTTCAAGCATGGGTTAAAGCCAAAGTCGAAGAAGAAAGCCGTAAAATCACGCTGAATATGTTACGTGATAAACTCAATATGTCACAAAAAGAATTGGCAGACATAATGGGTGTGTCGCAGCCGGCAATCGTCAGAATGGAACAGCCGGATAATGATCCGCGCTTATCTACTTTAAAACGGTATATCAATGGGTTAGGCGGAAAGTTGAGTTTAGATGTAACCATGCCTGACGGGACTCGGATTGGATTTGATTTGTAACATCAAGTGCGGTTCAGATTAGATTCTGACCGCACTTTTGGTGATCAATTAATTTTTCAATGCCTGCACCGGCGCCGGAATGCGGCCGCCGCGGTTGATGAAAATTTCGCAATTGCCTTGTTTGATTGGCATAATCGGTGCATAGCCGAGTAAGCCGCCGAATTCCACGCTGTCGCCGACATCTTTATTTGGCACGGGGATAATCCGCACCGCAGTGGTTTTGCTGTTGATCATGCCGATTGCCGCTTCATCGGCGATAATGCCTGAAATGGTGGCGGCAGTGGTGTAGCCCGGTACGGCGATCATATCCAAACCGACGGAGCAAACGGCGGTCATTGCTTCCAATTTATCGAGGGTGAGCACCCCTTGTTCAGCCGCTTTAATCATGCCTTCATCTTCGGAAACCGGAATAAAGGCGCCGCTTAAACCGCCGACCGCACTTGACGCCATCATGCCGCCTTTTTTCACCGCGTCGTTTAGCAACGCCAGTGCGGCAGTGGTGCCGTGCGTGCCGCAGATACTCAAGCCCATTTGCTCCAAAATCCGTGCCACGCTGTCGCCGACGGCAGGGGTCGGCGCAAGGGAGAGATCCAAAATGCCGAACGGAATGCCTAAGCGTTTGCTGGCTTCCTGCCCGATTAATTCGCCGACGCGGGTGATTTTAAATGCGGTTTTCTTTACCACCTCTGCCACTTCGGTTAAGGTTTGCGCATTGGCGTTTTCCAATGCGGCTTTGACCACGCCCGGACCGGAAACGCCGACATTGATAATCGTATCACCTTCGCCTGAACCGTGAAATGCACCCGCCATAAACGGGTTGTCTTCCACGGCATTGCAGAAAATCACCAGTTTGGCACAGCCAAAACCTTCCGGTGTGGTTTCGGCGGTCTGTTTTACGATTTCGCCGACCAGTTTCACCGCGTCCATATTGATTCCGGCTTTGGTCGAGCCGATATTGACCGAACTACAGACAATATCGGTGGTTTTCATCGCTTCCGGAATCGAGCGGATTAATACTTCGTCCGACGGGCTCATGCCTTTTTGTACCAACGCGGAAAAACCGCCGATAAACGAGACCCCAATCGCTTTGGCGGCGCGATCCAAGGTTTGGGCAATCGAGACATAACTGTCCGCTTTGGTTGCCGCGGCGATTTGCGCAATCGGCGTCACCGAAATGCGCTGATTCACAATCGGTACGCCATATTTTGCCGACAGCTCTTTGGCGGTTTGCACCAAATCTTTGCCGACATGGGTGATTTTGTTGAAAATATTTTGGTTTAAGGTTGCCAAATCGGGGCTGATACAATCATGCAGATCAATGCCGATGGTGATGGTGCGCACATCAAAGTGTTGATCCGACACCATTTTCAGCGTTTCTAAAATTTCATAAGACTGAATACTGTTGCTCATTTTCAATCCTTTAAATCCGGTGCATGGCATTAAAAATATCGGTATTTTGCAAGCGCAATTCCAAGCCCAATTTTTTGCCTTCTTCAACAAAAAATGCGGACAAGGTTTGATAATCTTTGGCGCACGCGCTGGTATCCACCAACACAATCATGGTAAAAAATTCATTCATTAATTGTTGGCTGATATTGACGATATTAATCTGTTGTTCGGCTAACAATTTCGCCACATCATACACAATCCCGATCCGATCTTTACCGATCACGGTTAATACTGAGTTGTTCATGTTTATTATTTATTTCCCGTTAGTCAAAGGAAAGATTATATGTTGATTTTATGGTTGATTTATCAACATATTTTTCATCTGTAGTAATAATTTTTATTTCTTCACTTTTAGAAAAGTGTAGTTTTTTTAATTTATTTATTAAATGATCATAATCATCTGTATCAGCTAAAATAAAATCATTTATTCCCATATAACTGTTATTCTCATTTCGTCGGGCAAAAACTTCATTGTGTGATAATGTAACAACATAGCATTTAGCTTCCCTATGTACATATTTTGTCGCCATAGCTTCTAAATCTGCTTGTTTCCAGCGTTCTCGCAGTGTGGTTTTGGCACTAATAGTAATTGGTGTTTTTCGATTATATAAGACTATGTCAAGAATTACATTAGGGACAAATGCTAATTTTGCTTGTACGTAAATCGGTGAAATATTTTCACGTAGTAAGGATAGAACAAGTAGCTCTTCAAAAATAGTACCATTAATACTAGGATTATTGGGATAGTTGTCTTTATAAAAAGTCCAGTAATTTTTTATAAAATCACTTGGCTTCCAATTTTCATTAATCGGCAGCTTTTCTATGATCTCTTTTATAATGGTTATATGAATTAAATCTTTATTTTTTGGCATTTAATATCTCCTTTATTTTTGATATGAGTCGAAAAGCAGTTGCTTGGATCGCTGGTACAGCAACAGAATTTCCAAATTGTTTATATGCGGAAGCATCGGAAACAGGGATTATAAATTGTTCGGGAAATCCTTGTAATCTAGCCCATTCACGAGGAGTCATTTTTCTGATCCCTTCACGATTTACTTCTCCTTTTATGTTGGTTGTAGGGGTAAAATCGGTAATTCGATGATCAATAACTAAATTGCGCTCTCTCCCCATCCCTCCAACAACAATGGCATTTGAAATGCCGTTATCAGGTATAATTTCATAGCCAAAACCATTACCCTTACTTTCATGTCTTAGTTTATGAGCCTTTAAAGTGTTTATATATTGAGTTGATAAATAATATTTTGTCGGGACAGTATTTTTTTCTCGAATATCTCTAAATGTCGTTTTAATATCTAGTGGTTTTGGATAAGAAAACTCACTGACCTGTGTATCAGAATGAAATCCTACAATAAAAATACGTTCTCGATTTTGAGGTACTCCAAAATCTTTCGCATTAATTATTTCTGGTTTAGGGACAAAATATCCTAAATCATCTCGTAGTGTATTCAATATAGTTTTTAGTGTTCTTCCTCGATCATGACTGATTAGACCCTTAACATTTTCAAGGAAAAATGCTTTAGGTTGGTGTCTTTTAATTATCTCTGCAACATCAAAAAATAATGTACCTCTGGTATCTTCAAATCCTCCTCTTTTTCCTGCAATTGAAAAAGCTTGGCATGGAAATCCTGCACACAACACATCAAATTTTGGGGGAATATATTGTTTGGTTTCTTCAAGAGTAATATCACCGAATGGTACTTCGCCAAAATTAGCAGCATAGGTTTTTTGTGCTTTTTCGTCCCATTCACTGGAAAAAACGCACACTCCTCCTAAGTTTTGCATTGCGATTCTAAAACCTCCAATACCTGCAAACAGATCGATAAAAGTAAAATCGGGATTGATTGAAGGGGGGATGTTTGCCGTATGTTGAAATAGTGAATATTGAGCAGCTTTATCTTCTACAGGGAGTTGCTCACTTTCTATTTTCATGTATTTTTTTTTCATAAATTACTTTCTCTATCATTTTTGTATACAAAATTAGGTGTTTTTGTATATCTTTTCCCCAGAAACGTAGAACCGTCCAACCAGATTCTTTTAACTTTTTATTGACTTCGTTGTCTCTTGCCATGTTTCGTTCTATTTTTGTAATCCAAAATTCTTTATTACTTTTGATATCGTATTTGTGTATATTCCAATCTTTTCCGTGCCAGAATTCACCATCGACAAAAATTGCTATTTTATGTTTAAAAAATGTTAAATCAGGTTTTCCGAAAACACGTTTATCATTTTTTCGATAGCGCAATCCCATTTTCCATAATGTCTTAGCTAGCAGTAGTTCCGGTTTTGTACCTGAGCTTTTATTAGCCTTCATATTTTTACTTATTTGATCAGAGGTTAGCTTAGTCATCGAGTAATGTTCTTATAAATAAGTAGCTTATAAAAACGCTGCTCATTCGCAGCGTTTGATGTTTTGTTACACATTAAACCGGAAGTGCATGACATCGCCGTCTTTAACGATATAGTCTTTGCCTTCCAAACGCCATTTACCGGCTTCTTTTGCGCCGTTTTCACCTTTGAATTGAATGAAATCGTCGTAGGCGATCACTTCGGCGCGGATAAAGCCTTTTTCAAAATCGGTGTGGATCACGGCGGCGGCTTTCGGGGCGGTTGCGCCGACGGCAACCGTCCAGGCGCGCACTTCTTTCACCCCGGCGGTGAAGTAGGTTTGCAGATTGAGTAACGCATAACCGGCGCGGATCACGCGGTTTAAACCCGGTTCTTCAATGCCGAGATCTTGCAAAAATTCCACTTTTTCTTCGTCGTCTAACTCGGCAATTTCCGACTCGATCGCGGCACAGACCGGCACAACCACAGCGCCTTCGTTTGCGGCAATTTCACGTACGCGATCTAAATAAGGATTGTTTTCAAAGCCGTCTTCGTTAACGTTGGCGATGTACATTGTCGGTTTCAGGGTTAAGAAATTGTAGCCTTTAATCGCGTGTAACTCATCTTTGTCCAAACCAACCGAGCGGATCATACCGGCATTTTCTAACACTGGCAGGATTTTCTCCATAATCGATAATTCGAATTTCGCCTCTTTGTCGCCGCCTTTGGCACGTTTGGTCAGGCGTTGAATGGCTTTTTCGCAGCTGTCCAAATCGGCTAACGCCAGTTCGGTGTTGATGGTGTCGATGTCTTCCGCCGGATTGATCTGACCGGCAACGTGCACAATATCGTCGTTCTCAAAACAGCGTACCACGTGTCCGATCGCGTCGGTTTCGCGGATATTGGCTAAGAATTTGTTGCCCAACCCTTCGCCTTTGCTCGCTCCGGCAACCAGACCGGCGATATCGACAAATTCCATGGTGGTCGGCAGCACCCGTTGCGGCTTGACGATTTCCGCCAGCGCCTCTAAACGCGGATCCGGCATCGGCACAACGCCGGTGTTCGGCTCGATGGTGCAAAACGGATAGTTCGCCGCTTCAATGCCTGCTTTTGTCAATGCGTTAAATAGGGTCGACTTGCCCACATTCGGTAAACCGACGATACCGCACTTAAATCCCATAATATTTTCCTTTTTCAGATTAAATTTTAAAACTATTCAAACGATTGGTCGCTTTGGTCATGCCGTCTTTCAGCATAATCTCAATGCATAATGCCGCTTCATCCACCGCTTGTTCGATTAAATTCAGTTCATTTTGCGGCGGTTTGCCCAACACATAAGCCGAGACCCGATTTTTATCGCCGGGGTGTCCGATACCGATTCGCAGACGGTGGAAATTTTTATTATTGCCGAGACTGGCGATAATGTCTTTCAAACCGTTGTGTCCGCCGTGTCCGCCGCCGAGTTTCAATTTTGCCGCCCCGGGCGGCAGATCCAATTCGTCATGCGCCACCAAAATCTCTTCCGGCTGAATGCGGTAAAAATTCGCCAGTGCGCCGACCGCTTTGCCGCTGAGGTTCATAAACGTGCTCGGCACAAGCAACCGCACTTCTTGACCGGCAATCAACGCACGCGCAGTATGTCCGAAGAATTTGCTGTCGGCGGTTAAGTTGAGGTTATGTTGACGGCACAAACGCGCCATCAGCCATTCGCCGGCATTATGGCGCGTTTGTGCGTACTGACTGCCGGGATTGGCTAACCCGACGATTAATTTAATTTGCGACACGGTATTTTTCATCGTTTGAGCTAAAAATAGAGGCGTATTTTACGCTAAAACCGCACTTGCTACAATCGACAACTTGTTGCTACAACCCTCTCATTTCACTATCCAACAAACGTGCCAACAATGCCGTGCCGTTTAGCACACGGAATTCCCCGTATTGGGCTTGCCCAAAATGCGCGGCTTGTCCTTCGGCAAAGAAGAATTGCTGTCCGGGCATTTTCAGGTTCCATAATGTGCGGTAGTCACGGATACGCAGTTTGATGGCAATATCCGCCAGGCAATCGTGGTAATCCGTTGGCAATGTTGCAGCCAAACGGCAAAGCGTACTTGTGCCGTCAGGGTTTTGTTTTAACAGTGCGTACAGTTGTGTCGGGCGTTGATCAAGCCATTGTTTGAAGCGGGCGTAGGCTTCTTGGTCAACCTCGTTGATAGTATAGCTTTCGCCGCTGTCTTGCGATTGAATGGTGCGCAGTTGATCGACGTTAAACTCGATTCGCTTATCCTCTTGCTGTTTCTCGATTTCAGACCGCACTTGATTCAGCAAATTGTAGTTCAGTTCCATATAATCGCCCTGCATAATCGAACGCGGATCGATCGGCGCCAAGGCGAGGATCACCGTTTTGCCGTTGTTCAGCACATTTTCGTATTTTTGAATGCTGAAGTTGCCGACAGCCAGTGTCAGCAACAGCGTGAGTGCGGCGAGCGACGGCGTAAACCAACCGATCTTGCCTTGATAATGCGGGGCAGCCGTTTGTACCGCACTTGTACGCCGGCATTGGCGCTGTAAATACAGCGCGGCTAACAGGAACAAGAGCGCGTTGGCTAACAGTAAAAAGGATTTATACAGTAACGGCAAACCCAGCCAGTAATAGTATTTTGCCAAAAAGCCGATAATCGCGAGCAGGGCGCAACCGAACAGCAGTCGATTGTGATTCGGGTAAGCCATCAGCAGTAAAGCGAAGCCGAGCAAAATCCCGGGGGAGGCGATAAAAGCTAGTCCGAAAACCGCCAGCAGCAGGGCGATGGTCACCGCACTTTGTATTTTCAAGTGTTGCTGGCGGCTGATCCAGAGATGGATCAGCACCGGGGACAGGCAAATCAGCAGCAGGATCAACGTCGTCCAACGCCAGCCTTCCGCCGTGAACAGGGAATTGGTGATAATATGGAAAAATTCACGAATATGATTGTGAGCGGAGAGCGGATTTGCCTCTACGCTATTCAAAGAGATATAAATATCCGGCTTTGCGATAAAACCGATATAAACCAGCCAAAATGCCCATGCCGCACTTTGAATATGGGCGTGATAACGCCACGGGCGCAGGCTCAAACAGAACAGAATCAAGCTGCCGAGCGCCAACCAATAACCGGCATAATAATCAAACACTAAATACCAAAAATCATATTGCGGCTCTTGAGTTGGATCGAGCCCATACAGGTAATGGTTTTGAAAACCGAAAGTATATAATAAGATAAACAGCAGCAGGATAAGGCTGCCGGTTTTGACCCAATTAGTCGCAATAAACAGGTAACACAGCAGGCTGATGACAATAATGCCGAGCAAATCCCAATTTCGTGCCGAAAACGCCTCGTCCGGTCGGAAGCTGAAGAGATCATTAAACAGATAATGGAAAACATAAAGCCCCAAGCCAACCATAATCAAGAGACCACTGGCATATTCATTGGCTTTTTTGGCATAGAGTGCCGCGCCGATGGCGAGGAACGCCAGAGATGTCATCAGAAACAGATGGTCCGGTTCAAAAATGTCCGCTACAAACAGAAGGATGATCAGCAACAATGTGGCAAGGATTGCCAGTGAGGTAAACAGGATTTGCACCGGCCAAGGCGTGCCTTGCCCCTGCTGCTGATATTGTTTTTTCAAATGGATACCGAGGAAAGCCGCAGCGCCGAGAGTGATGATTGTCGCCAGTAAAACCCCGCCGATATTCCAGCCATTCACATTTAACAAAAAAATATCTATGCTGAATAACAGACAAGCCCAATAACCGCTTTGGTTAAACAGATCGTGGCGCTGCCGTTTGTAATAATAAAGCATGACGGCAGAGAGCAACCACACCAAGGGGGCGCTATTTAGCGTGCTGGCGCAGAGCAGGAGCAGATACCCGATCAGCACAGTATTGCTGACTTTGGAGCTGATGTGCCAATCTTGATCGTGTAAAGTTTTATTGAAAATTTCGCTTAAGATCACAAAACAGAGGTTGAGTAGGATCATCAGATATAACGAATACGTCTGCAACCAAAACAGCTCAAGATAGAGTGCCAGCCCCAGGTTACCGGTCGCGAGCAGTAATAACACCGCGGCGGTATTCGGCAGTGCCAGGAATAATGGGATTTGCAACAGTGACCATAGTGCGAATAATTGCCAAGGATCGGCGCCGGTTTGGTAAATCTGCCCGATTAACGCCAGTAATGCGCCAATCAGCACGGCAGCGATAAAGAAAAAACTGCTGCTGACAAATTTCAACCGCACTTGCCCGAGTTTACGGTATTCGCGGTAATAACACACCATTCCCGCCGCCATACTGACGAAGAATAAACCTTGTGTGGCATACAGTTTGCTGAATTTATCAAAATAATCCCAATTGGCGGCGATCCAAGTGACCACGCCGCTGCTGAGAAAACCCACGCCCGTTAGAGAGGCAAGCAGTAAGAGATATTTCTGCCAAGATTCGGCGAATAATGCGGAGCTTATCTTCATTTTTTCTTCCTCATCGCAGAAAGTTTACTTGATAGTAAAGGCTTTCTTGCTGAAAAACAACGCTTATCAAGCGTATCCGATGTGATACCGTGTCAATAGTGTTTGCGTGTTTTCTGTTTTAAATCAAGAAAAATGAATTTTGTTAAGAATAAACTTGATGGGAAAAAAGGGCCGTGTATATTTCAATTGAAGCGTTTTGGCGCTTCCATATTGGATTAATATCGTTTGGAGATACGTATGAAAAAAATCGTTACCACGGCCGTTTTTAGTGTACTGTTATCAGCCTGTAGCCAGCATTCGGCTACGGAACACCATCCGCATTGGGGGTATCATGGAGATACTTCTCCGGCACATTGGGGGACATTGGCACCGGAGTTTGCAACCTGCGCCACCGGTCATTTGCAATCACCGGTGAATCTGTCAAGCAAAGCCAAACGGACAAAAGCCGATTTGCAATATCATTATTCCGCCGTGAATTATGTCATGGAAAATAACGGGCATACGCTACAGTTGACGCCGCAGAGCAAAATCGGCAATTTAACGCTGAACGGCAAGCTTTATACCTTGCAACAATTCCATGTTCATACGCCGAGCGAGCACACATTGGATAACAAAGCCTTTCCGATGGAGCTGCATTTCGTACATACCAGCGAAGACGGGGAAATCAGCGTGGTTGCCGTGATGTTTGAACAGGGTAAGGAAAATCCGCACTTGGTACAAATTTTGGCGCAGACCGTAAAAGCCGGTGACAATGTGGCATTGAGCGAAGCCATAAATGTTCGCAACCTCTTTCCGAAAGATCTGGCACATCTACGCTTGAAAGGCTCATTAACCACTCCGCCGTGTACCGAAGGCGTCAACTGGATTGTGATGGAAAAACCGTTGCAAGCGAGTGCGGCACAACTGCGTGCTATGGAAAAAATGATTGGCATGCAAAATAATCGCCCGTTGCAAGCGTTAGGCGACAGAATCGTGCTTGGTGAAAAATAACCGATTTGAAACGGAAAATCATGCCGGTCAGGAACGACTGGCATTTTTGTTTCGGAAAGCATAGCATAGTATAAAAAATCGCGGAGTAAGGATAAATCATGCTGATTGAAGTCTGTGTCGATAATATCGAATCGCTGCATACCGCACAAAAGTGCGGTGCGAGCCGAATCGAGCTGTGCGGCGCATTGGCGTTGGGCGGCATTACGCCGAACTACGGGTTAATCGAAAGTGCGGTAGCGGCGGCGCAGATTCCGTTATATTTGATGATACGCCCGCGCGCAGGGGATTTTCTGTTCAGTGCCGAGGAGGTCAAGATCATGCAGGCGGATATTCGCTTGGCGCAACAGTGCGGGTTGCAAGGCGTAGTGATCGGCGCATTAACCGATAAGGCCGAGATTGATATAGCCACTTGCCGCCGTTTGCTCGACGCTGCTGACGGTTTGGGCGTGACCTTTCACCGAGCCTTTGATTTATGCCGTGATCCGCAAACCGCACTTGAGCAGATTATCGAGTTGGGCTGCGAGCGGCTTTTAACCTCAGGACAGCAACAAAGTGCGGTACAGGGCGCAGCGCTGATCCGCCAACTGGTGCGACAAGCCGATGATCGCATTAGTATTATGCCGGGGGCTGGCGTGAATGCAAGCAATGCGTGGCAAATCCTGCAAATTACCGGTGCACAAGAGCTACACCTTTCCGCCGGCGGTTATCGCCACAGCGCCATGTTGGCCAACGAATCGCCAAGTATGGGCAAAGACAGCCGACAAGATCAACAAATCAACATCACCGATGGCAAAAAATTACGGGCAGTGCTGGCTGAGATTAGGGATGAATCCGCTTTGCCGTACAGCGGGCGGAATTAAGGAACACAATCGGACGCGCATTTTCAGCTTTAGGGAAAAATCTCAATTTAAGCATTAGTTTGTCATAATGAATAACAACGTTATTGATCGCTAAGCAGAGGAGATTTACTCCTCTGCTTAGCGATACCATTTTAGAATTGTTGAATGGTATTCAATGCTTCTTCTGCGCCACGGCGATTGCCGCCATATGGAATAACAAGGGTAAAACTGGTTTTCTGCTCGGTTAAATATTGCAACTCTAAAAAAGCAGTTTCAGTAATATGGCTGGTGGAGGTTGATTTACTGCCGAAGTTATAACCAAATGATGAGCCAAATACGGCGACACTGCCTTTATGCTTCGTCGTGGTGTGAACGGTTGATTCACGTTCCACTTTTGCGGAAATTAACTTTTCTTTATCAAAGATAAGCGGTTCATAATCAGTCTGTTGGTTATTGATAAACAGTAATTTGTTGATGGTATCAATGGCAAAAAGGCTAGGAGGCACTTTTGATTGCTGCGATAAGGTGGTGGAAATGCCGGATTCTCTAAGTTGTTCATTCATTAATTTTAGACAACGAATATATTGTAGATTGGCGTAGGTTAAATTGATAATACCGAATACCAATTTAATTAAGAACAAGGCGATAAAAATAGAGATGATTAAGGTAATAATGCCATTGGTCAAATCTTTGATAAAATTCTCGACCACAATTAAACCAAAGAAAGCAATAATAACCCAAAATAGGATACGATAAACCCAATTAACTTGGTTGAGTATTTTTAGGATTTGTTGTGATTTATTTTGTTGCATAATGATCCCTTAAAGAAGAAAATAAACGGTTTTGTTATCCTACTTTAAGGGGGGGGGGGGGATGTCAAGCGCAACGATGCTTTTATTATTAGGATCTGTTGATGTTTGTTAATCTTAAAAAAGTGATTTTTGAACCGATTAAATTAGCGATAGTTATTCTTTAGATTGGTAGTGTCTCCAGTTTGATCTTGCCCCCTGCTTGGCGTATATTACGCAGATTATTATCATTATTGTGTTCTTTTGTGTTAGGAAAATCATGCCCTCCGTCAATCAAACGACATTGGTAGGCTATAGTGCCGAGCAAATGTATCAATTAGTCAATCACTATGAAAAATACCCCGAATTTTTGCCCGGCTGTGTTGCCGGCAAAACGCTGACGACTGCCGATAACGAATTGACGGCGGAGTTGGTGATTAGCAAAGCGGGGATCCGCCAACAATTCACCACGCGCAACACCATGCAGCCGAATAAACGGATCCAAATGCAACTGGTCGAAGGTCCGTTTCGTTTTTTGCAAGGTTATTGGCAGTTTGACGAAATTGATGAACATTGCTGCCGAATTCGGCTGAAATTAGACTTTGAATTTTCCAGCGCCTTAATCAGCGCGGTGTTCGGCAAAATTTTCGAACAGTTAACCGTGAAAATGATCGACGCATTCAAACAACGTGCCAAAGAGGTGTATGATGTCGGATAAAATCAGTATTCAAATTGCTTATGCGCTGCCGCACAGCTATTTTCTGCAAAGTTACCAAGTGGAAAGCGGCACGATTATCCAAAATGCGATTTTGCAATCGGGAATTTTGCAACAATATAAAGAGATTGATTTGCGCACCAATACCGTCGGCATTTTCAGCCGTTTGGCAAAGTTGAGCGATGTGTTGCAAGACGGCGATCGGATTGAGATTTACCGCCCGCTGCTGGCTGATCCGAAAGAGATTCGTCGCAAACGGGCAGAGCAGCAAAAACAAGAGGCAGCAGCACAAAAAGCACAAGAAAAACAGCAACGCGCCGAAGCCAAAGAACAAGCCAAAAAAGTGCGGTCAAGTGCCGAATCCACTTCTACTTCCGAATAAATAAAAGGATAATCCGATGTCAAAAATTGCCTATTGTCTCCCGAATGAAATCAGTGCCGAGCAGTTTCTTACGGAATACTGGCAGAAAAAACCTTTGTTAATCAAAAACGGCTTGCCGCAAATTGTCGGCTTGCTCGAACCGCAGGATATTATCGACTTGGCACAGCAAGAGGACGTGACCGCGCGGTTGGTGAAAACCGACATCAACGCCGACGGTGAGGAATGTTGGACGTTGAAAACCAGCCCGCTTGCCAAGCAAGATTTCAAAAATTTGCCGGAACAATGGTCGGTGCTGGTGCAGAATTTGGAACAATGGTCGCCGGAATTGGGCGAATTATGGCAAGCGTTCGGTTTTATTCCGCAATGGCAACGGGACGATATTATGGTGTCGTATGCGCCGCAAGGCGGCTCGGTCGGCAAGCATTATGATGAATACGATGTGTTTTTGGTGCAGGCTTACGGACATCGCCGTTGGCAGTTGGGCAAGTGGTGTGATCCGAATACCGAATTCAAACCGAATCAACCGATCCGCATTTTTGACGACATGGGCGACTTGCTGTTAGATGAAGTCATGCAGCCGGGCGATGTCTTGTATGTGCCGTCGCGCTTGTCGCACTACGGCGTGGCGCAGGACGAGTGTTTAACCGTTTCGTTTGGTTTGCGTTATCCGAATTTAGGCGATTTGATCGACAATATCAACGACGCAATCTGCCACCCGACACCGCACTTTAACCCGTCCGAATTGAATATTCCGTTGCGTTTATCGCCGAATGCGCAACCGTTGGCACAACTCGATCCGACAATGGTGCAAACCATGAAACGGCAGTTGTTGGATTATCTCGCTCAATCGCCACAATTCGATCATCTGTTTCAACACGCGGTGGCAAGTGCGGTCAGCAGCCGTCGTTATGAGTTGTTGCAATCGGACGACGAATTTTATCCGGAAGAATTGAGCGGGATGTTGCAAAACGGCGCAACGCTTCAGCAGGACAGTAACAGTAAGATTCTCTACACTGAACAACCGTTTGCGTTGTATGTCAATGGCGAATGGGTAGACGAGTTAAGCGAATTGGAAAGTGCGGTATTAACCGATCTCGCCAACGGTGCGGTGCTGGATTGGCAAGCGTTGCAAGGCTATGTCGCCGGTTTAGACGATGAAATGGCAGAGGAAGTGCTGTTGGATTCGCTGTGCAGTTGGTTGGAAAATGGCTGGTTGGTGTTAAACCCATAGTCAAAAAAACGGAGATACCGAATTGGATCTCCGTTTCACTTTTACTTAACGCGTTAAATTAACGTTTGCCAATCTCTTTAATTTCAGCGACGGCGGTGTTGGATTTTTGGCTGATACTGCCGTTGATTAACGGGAATTTACCGTCTTTCAAATCCTTCACCCCTTCTTGAATTAAGAGCGGGATATTATTCGAGATAATCACGTTACCTTGGTAACGATTGTGATGACCCTCGATATTGCTTACCCCGACCGAGGCACTTTCGACATTTGGTCGGTTATTGCCGGTTAAATTTGCGCCGTTTAACTGCACATGATCTTTTACCTTGACATTCAACTCATCCCCGTGGATACCGGAAACATTCACCACTTCATCTTGTTGCACAAGGCTGCCGGATACCGTTAACGACGATGGTTTAGCCGTTTTGCCGGTCACCGGATTGTGTTTGGCGAATCCGGCATTTTCTGCCGCAGAATTAACCGCCCCCGTGACTTTATCTTTTACCGCATCGGTTTTTTCAGTGGACGGAACCGCTTTCATCACACTGGTCAATGCGCCGTTATTTTGTGCATTTGTCGCATTGAGATCCAAATTAAAGGTCAGGGATTGTTCCGATGATTTTCGACTTTCCACCGTCAAATTACCGCCGATATTGGCGTCGACTCGTTCGCCTTTCACATTTGCGCCGGCAACGGTTAAATTGCCTCCGCTGGTCAGGGCGACGGTTTTGCCTTTGACTTGACTGTTGATTTGCTCGGCTTTTTCTTTGTTATCCAACGCGATGGATAAGGTGGCGGTGCCGTCTTGTGTGGTTTTGTCTTCACCGCTCACTTTTTTGAGATTACCGTTGCCGCCCAAGCTGACGTTGCGGTTATCTTTGTGTTCGCGGTTGGTGAGGGATTCAATCACAATACTGCCATTTTTTGCTTTTAAATCAACGTTATCTCCACTCAAATTGCTGCCGGCGATGTGAATGGCCTTGTCCGATTTACCGTTAGCGCCGATTTGAATATTATCGGCTTTTAAATCCGTCGCTTGATAGTTGATCGCGGCTTGGTCGGTTTTTTTAACGCCGACATTCAATTTAAGCGAACCGTTTTGCGCCGGTTTATCGCCGGAGGTTGAGCCACCGCCACCGCCGATCCCGACTGACCAATCTAAACCTTGCTCACGGCTTGAACCTTGTGCAGCCGTGATAACCGCACTTTCATCCGCCTCGATAGTCAGATTGCCGGTCTTGCCGCTCATGCCTTGCAGTAATACGTTTTTGCCTTTCAGATTGATGTTTTTCGCCGCAATTTCTCCCGCGGTTGCGGTAATGGATTGGGCATCCTGATTATTTGCGCCGCCGCCTAAACCGCCCGAGCCGGATTTACTGCTTTTGCTCATGCCGGCCGAGACGCTTAAATCCAGATTAAAGCCGTTTGCACTGCTTTCTTTAACATTATTGGCTTGTACTAATTTAACATCGCCGTTGCTGTTCAGGGTGAAGCCGCCATTGTCGCTATGAATTTTATTGCCTTCTAACACAATGCCTTTTGCCGCATTAATATCAATATTATCAACGGCGTTAAATCCGCCGATAACGGCTTCACTGCTATATTCACGGCTGTCGCTGTGTCCGCCTTTGCCTTTGGCGGTGATGGTGACGTCTTTACCGGTAGAAGTGGCAACGCTGAGACTCGCTTCACCTTTGTCTTCGCTAACGGTCACATTTTTGCGGTTTTCTGCCGCGACGTTGGCATATTCTTGCGCGTTTAAGGTGATCGCCCCCTCTGTGGCTTGATAGCGTGTGGCTTGGTCATGAATACGATCCGCCGTGGCGTTCACGCTGCTCGCTTCGATTTGCGTCACTTTGGCTTGGCTGCTGTCGAGGTTTTCGACTTTTTTGCCGCCGCCGAATTTCATGGTGACACCGGCATTCGGCGCACCGACGCCGCCGATAGAGGAAAATGCGCTGACCGGGCTACCGTCGGCAAGGTTGTTCACCGCTTTTTCGATTGGACGAGTTATGCCGCTGAGTTCGATACCCGTACCGACATCATGATTGAACGTGACGGTGGTGGTGGTCGATTTTTCACCGTTACTTGCGGCTTGGCGTTGGATCGTGTTTGCCGTTTCAGTGAGGGAGCCGGCGACTTGATGGCGACCGCCCTCATATTGCAACCTGTTTTTGGCATTTAGCTGTAGATTGCCGGCAATTTCAGTAGCCGATTCCAGTGCCGTTGTGCTTTCTTTTTCAACATTGGTTTTGTTAAAACCGCTTTCTAAACCGACCGTCACCCGATCCATACCGCCACCGGCATAGACGCCGAAACCGGCGGTGCGACTTTCGCTATTGACGACAGTGGTATTTTGTTGCGCTGTGATATGGATGTTCTCGGCGTTAATGGTTGCATCGCCGTTGCCGGTTTTTAATTTTGAACCTTTAATATTGACATCGTTTTTACTGTCAATCTTCAGCGAGCCGCTTTGTACTAAACTGGCAACATGGTTGGTTTCGCTGCGTGCTTCCGCGGTCGAATTCATTTCCAAACCGACACCGGCACGATATTGCTTATCTCCGTCTTGTTTGGCATAGGCTGTGCCTTTCAGCTCAGTGGTTTTGCTTTGGCGATCTAAGTTCTGTTGTGCGCCTGCGATATTGATATTGCCGACGGCGGTGAGATTGAGCTGTTCCGCCACTTTAACCACGCTGCCGATCACATCAATGTTTTGATTGGCGATCAGTGCAAATTTGGCGTTAGAGACTAATTCCGATTGTTTAGCACTCTCGCTGGTTTCATTGATAGATTGGGAATCTTTGGTGATATTAAACACCGTTCCATTACGTTGATCGATAATGTTATGGCTGAAATCGGTGGCATTATCAACACGGATTGCGCCTTGGCTGGCTTGCGCATAACCGCCTTTAGCGGCGACGATATGGCTGCCGGTGACTTGCACGCCCTGATCGCCGCTGACGACCACAATGCCTTTGGCATTGATTTCAGAAGCAATCTGCAATTTATCACTGTGATTATTGTCTTTGTCATAACCGCCGCCAATGCCGCCCCAGTAGGTTTGGTTATCACGCACTACTTTGTTATTGTTGATCTGTTGTGAACCGATAATCACTTTGCCGTTGGCGTGTAATAAAATATCGTCACTGCCATTCAGATTCGTGCCGCTGAGTTCGACATTTTTTGCCGCTGAAATGCCGATTTTGCCATTACTCGCCAGTTCGGTTTTATGCAGATGTTCTTTCTCACTGGTGATATTCCAACTGCCGGTTTCCAATGCTGCGGTATGGTTTCGTTTATTACCGCTATCAACGCTGGTTTGTTTCTCAACACTGCCGTGAGTGAGAACACTGCCTTTATCGGCTTTGAGCAGCAATTTATCGTGCCCTTCGATTAAACTTCCGCTGATATTGAGATCATCAGCCGTCGCACGAATGGAAACATCGTCGGCTCGAAAACGGTTGCCCTCTTGTTTTTCGTTGTGTTTGACTTTGGTTTGATTGTATTCCCAAGAATATTTCCAGTTGTGGTCGATCTCCGTGTCTTTATCTTTGATTTTTTGTGTGGTTAAATCCACTTTTCTGCCGACAATCTGTAAGGATTTGGCTTGAATAGCGGCAGCATTGGCATTGACGCTGTTTTTTGCCGCCAATACGACGTTATCCCCTTGAATTTCAGTTTTTTTCCACTGTTGCGATTCTTGCTCATTACGCTTTTTGCTTGCGCCATAATAAGCCGAATAGTTGCCGTCTCGCTCGCGGTGTTTTGTCTGTTCAACGAGTTTGCCATCTAGGTTGACATCTTGTCCGATGGCTTTCACATTGCCTTTAATATCGGCAGCAACAAAATTGATCACATCGGTTGCATTCACATTCAACCCGTCGCCCGTCGCGGTTTGGATATCACCGCTGAGATTCACGCCGTTACCTGCGCCGGTGCTGACAATATTGATACGCCCGGCTTGCATGCCACCGACATAGTAACCGTCTAAACCCGCTTCTTTATTGTGGCGGTTTGTCACTTTTTTGCTTTCATAATCAACGGTGTTGCGACCGGTGTAGCTGTTGATCTCTTGTTTGGCCTGAATTTTGCCGGAGGCGGTGATTTTCGGTGCGACTAAATCTAATACATCGCTGCCGGAAATGCCTTTTTCTTTAATGGTCAGGCTGTTATTGTTGCCTTGCGCAGCGGTGCGCAGGTTTTTGATTTTGCCTTGTTCGATTTCGGCACTGCCGACCACCATTGAAGCCCGGGGGATATTAATAAACCCACAGCCGTCGCAGGTGATACCATTAGGGTTTGCCAACACATAATCTGCGGCTATGCCGAAAACTTCTTGTTGCCCTAATAATAATGAAGGATTGCGGCTGACGACTTCATTTAAAATGACTTTTGCGGCTTGATTGGGCGTTAGATTCGGGTTGGCTTTCAGCTCACCGGCGAGTACGGATTTGCCGTCGTTGAGCGAGTTGTTCAATACCGCACCGGCGGTATCAACGTTGTATTTATCGTAGGTATTGTGTGATAGCCCTTGTGGATTTGGGCGAACAATATCGATCACCGCGGCGCCGTTTGTTGCGGTCGTAATCGTTGTTGGTGCGTGATTGCCGCCGCCAATAATTTGTTGATTAGCATGAGAAAGCGCTGATGTCATGCCGCCTAACAAGGCTAGGCTGAGCGTACAACTGAGCTTCCCTTGGAATGATAACTTAAATGATCGCATTTTCTTTTCCTTTAAGGTGATAATTATAAATAGGATTGTTAAAAAGCATCTCTTAAAAAGAGAGTGTAATTTTGCCTAACATACGGCTTTCATTTTGGCGCACGGGTGACGACACAAACCAACCGCGATCAAAAGAAAAAGATCCGCTTAGCTGCTTATAGCGCAAGTGAATCCCAAAGCTTGTTCCGACCGCACTTTGCCAAGCATTGTTGCCGTGTCGGTTAAAAAGTCGCCCTGTATCCAATCCCGCATAGGGGGAAAGTTGCAGGGTGCGATAATGGATTGGATAAGAGATATTGTTGCGTAGTAGCCAACCGCTGTCGCCGCTGAAACTGAATGAATCAAATCCGCGGACACTGTTGCGCCCGGTGAGCTCAAGCGTTTCCACTGAGGGCAAACGCTGCGGCGAATACTGTGCGACAATCTGGTGATGGAATCGCAGCGTATTTATTGGATAGTGCCAATTAACATTCAAGCTCCATTTGTTAAAGTGCGGTTCAGTCAGGTGTTCGGATGTGGCTTTTGTTGCGCCGAAGATCCCCAAACCGCGCTGCACGCCGATATTGACATTAATGGTGTGCTCGCCTATCAATTTTAGGTAATCCAAATTCAGTTCGGCGATGCTTAAGCGTAGGTTTTGATCAGGATGGCGATAACCGAGTAATTCACTTTGGCTGCGCTTGTGGCTCAATCCGCTGCTCAAAGTAATAATATGCGTTTGGTGGCGGTTTAGTACGCGATCCAAACGAAAACCAAGCTGGCGGCTTGCGCCTTGATAACGTGCGCCGGATAGCGGTAGGCGAGTGGCGGATTCTGCTTGAGAGGCGAATAGGCTTGCAGTCCAATAACCATAAGGAATCAAATATAATGCGCTGTAAGTGCGGTTATTATTTTCGGCTTTTTTCGTGAGCGGTTGTCCATAGCTCAAGGCTAAAAAATCGGCCCGCCCGGTAAGGTTATCAATGCTGAAGCCGAGTTGACCCTGCAAGCGTCCATGTTGCCGACTGGCATAGTTATCTAGAGAAAGCGTTACACGGTAGGGCGATTTGGTTTGATTGCGTAAGCGGACAATTGAGCCGCCAAATTGCGTTGCCGGTAAAATATCCAGAGTTGCATGATGTGACTGCAAACGGTTGAGCTGATCCAGCCCTTGATCTAAATCACGGATGTTTAGTGGCTTCCCAATCAGATTTGGAAAGAGATAATCAAGGGCGATAGTGTGATCCTCACTTTCTATCGCTTCTAATACGCCCTCGACCCAATGCAGGCGCAACGTATTATTTTCGTCCAACGGGGCAAAAACCGCTCTTGCAGTAATATAACCTTTGTCTAGATAACGCTGAGTGATTTCGCGAATGAGGCGATTCACGTTACTATCGCTAATACAATCCGCCGGAATCGGCGATAATCCGGCTAAATCTTGTTCTTTTAATAAGCTGATACCGGATAATTGAAGCCCATTTAATGGCAAACATGCCTCGGAAAGCGGGATTTCTTCACTTGTGATACCGGACGGCGAATGCGGTGATAATTGCTGATAGCGGTTTTCTTCAATTTTTTGCTGAATAGCCCGCTCACTTTCGCGCAGCTGTTGTTCGTGTTCGTTTACTGCTTGTGCCGCAAAACTCAATGGTAATCCAAGCAGTAATACGGAATAAGTGAGCCAAGGGGATTTTTTCTTTTTCTTAAATGCAAATAACACAACTACCTCTGAGAAATAATCAATAGAAAATAATGACTAATGATTATTTTTTTCCTTGCATGGTACGCCCTGTTGCACCATTAGCAATATAATTTACAAAGAATATAATTTCATATCGTTACTTGTTTCATTTGCAAAAAATAGAAAAGATATTCATAAAGCGGGATAATAGAAAAACGGATTATATAAAGAGAACACAGTAAGACTAGATTTTAAAGCGTAAATTTGTGAGCCATTTCACAAATTATAAATGATATTACTTATCATTACTTTAATTGGTGCGTAAATTATGATCGAAATGGAGTGTAAACTGTATTTTTGATACTTGAAGTGTGTTTTTATCTTTATGTTTGCTTGAAAGCCGTAGGTAATTTTTACGAATTCCAGTTAAACTGTAGGCTGGCACGATACAGAAAAGACAGGTAACCTCATGCAAGAAACTATCTACTCCGTCAGTCAACTGAACCACACCGCGCGCTTGCTACTCGAAGGGCAACTTGGGCATATTTGGCTGACGGGGGAAATTTCCAATTTCAGCCAACCGATTTCAGGGCATTGGTATCTCAGCCTCAAAGACGAAAACGCGCAAGTGCGCTGCGCTATGTTCCGCATGAAAAATTTGCGCGTCGGCTTTCGCCCGCAAAACGGAATGCAAGTGCTGGTGCGCGCGTCGGTGAGCTTGTATGAACCGCGTGGCGATTACCAACTGATTATCGACAGTATGCAACCGGCAGGTGACGGCTTGCTGCAACAACAATTTGAACAACTGAAACAAAAACTGGCGGCGGAAGGGTTGTTTGCGCAACAGTTGAAAAAGCCGATACCGCACTTTAACCGTCGAGTCGGCGTGGTTACCTCAAAAAGCGGGGCGGCATTACAGGATATTTTGCAGGTGTTGCAACGGCGTGATCCCAGTTTGGAGGTGGTGATCTACCCGACACAAGTGCAAGGCAAAGAGGCAACGGCAGAGATTGCGCAGATGATCGAACTGGCAAACCGCCGTCAAGAGGTGGAGGTGTTGATCGTCGGACGTGGCGGCGGTTCGTTGGAAGATCTGTGGTGCTTTAACGAAGAAGCGGTGGCACGCGCGATTTTTGCCTCCGCCATTCCGATTATCAGCGCGGTGGGGCATGAAACCGACGTGACGATTGCCGACTTTGTTGCCGACTTGCGCGCGCCGACACCATCGGCGGCGGCAGAGTTGGTGAGCCGCGATCAGCGCGAATTGTTACAGCAGCTACAATACCGCCAACAACATCTGGAAATCGCCTTTGATCGCCTGTTCGGCCGTAAACAACAGCAATGGGAACGGCTGAATCTTCGCCTGAACCAACAACACCCGAGCAAACAACTACAGCTGCAACGGCAACAAACCCGGCAAATCATCGCACGCTTGGAACAGGCGATTCAACGTCGTTTGGATCAGCAACGGCAACACACACAATTTATGCAGCAACGCCTGAGTCATGGCATTCAACGCCAATTGGATTCTAAACGCCACCATTATGTGAATCTGCAACAGCGTTTACAGCAAAATCCATTACCGTATCGAATCGGGCGGCAGCAACAGCAGTTGCAACAACAGCAAGTGCGGTTGCGCAGTTTAATCGAGAAAATCTTATTGACCGACGGTCATCAACTGGCGCAACTGTGTTCGCAATTAAACAGCCTCAGCCCATTGAATGTGTTGGCGCGCGGTTATTCGATTTCGCAAAACCAAGCCGGTAAAGCGATTACCGCCAGCAGTCAACTAGAATTGAATGATCAGTTACTAACCCGATTTAGTCAAGGGGCAGTGTTAAGTCGGGTGGTTAAAATTTTGCGCTAAAGGCTTAAGCAATTCTTAAGCAAATTCCGCTATATTTTGCACGCAAAGCGCATTACAATGTGCGCCGAATTTACGTTTTATTAACACAGTTAGGAATTTTTATGGCTTCAAAAATGAAAGATACGCCGGAGCGTTTCTCACATATCACGTTATCACTCCATTGGTTGATTGCGATTTTCATCATCGGTTTAATGGCGTTGGGCGTATATATGGGCGAAACCGCAAGTTACGACTTATACCCGACGCATAAATCCTTGGGCATTTTTATCTTTATTTTCATTGTGATCCGCGTGTTGTGGCGTTGGAAAAACGGTTGGTCGCAACCGACCGGCAAGCATAATCGTTTGGAACAAATACTGGCAAAATTGATCCATTGGATCTTAATTCTCGGCACCTTGGCGTTCCCGATCTCAGGCATGCTGATGTCTTACGGCGGCGGACAAGGTTTGCAGCTGTTCGGCTTAGATCTGATTTCCGCCAATTTAGTGGATGGAAAACGTGAGGCAGTCAATGGTACTTTAGCCGGCGTAGCCAATGAAATTCACAAAAGTTTGCTGCCGATTATGCTGGGCGCCATTTTGTTACACATTGCCGGTGCATTGAAACATCACGTCATCGACAAAGATAACACCTTAAAACGCATGCTGGGTTTTAAGAATAACGCATAAAATGAATTGATAAGCGATAAAGGGTAGCAGGCAGCTACCCTTAGTGCTATTTGTTTTTTAACCACCGCTTCAACCGTTCGATTCCCTCACGCATATGCGCAATTTCGCGGGTGTAGGCGAAACGTAAATAGTGCTTTGTGCCGTTTGTGCCGAAGTCGATTCCCGGGGTAGTGGCGACTTGGATTTCAGCCAGCATGTCTTTGGCGAATTGGTAGCTGTCATCGGTGTAACGCGACACGTCCGCCCACAGATAAAACGCGCCTTGCGGTTTAAACTCGATGGTAAAGAGTTGTTTTAATTCGTTATACAGATAATCCCGTCGCTGGCGGAACGTGATTTGGATTTGGTCTAAATAGGCGTTATCAAAGGCTTCCAATGCGCCGTATTGGCTCAAACTCGGGGCGCAGATAAAGATATTTTGCGCAATAATTTCCGCCTCGCGCACGTTGTGTTCCGGCACGATAATCCAACCTAAGCGCGCGCCCGGCATACAGAAATATTTGGAAAAACCGTTGATCACATAGGCGTCAGGATTGAATTGAAGTGCGGTGGCGGCGTGCTCTTCATAGACCAAACCGTGATACAGCTCGTCGGAAATAAAAGCAATCTGATGTCGGCGGCAATAGTCATTGAGGGCTTGCAGATTTTCGGCGCTGTAAATATTGCCGGTCGGGTTTGCCGGCGAAGAAATCTGTAAGGCACGGATTTTTTCAGATTGCGCTTGCAACTGCGGCACGGTTAATTGATAGCAACTGCTTTTGTCCACCGGCATAAAGTGCGGTTCGACTTCCATCATGTAGGCAAAATTTTTGTAGCACGGATAGGAGGGATCAGTCAGCCCCAATTTTTCGCCTTTGGCTAAGGTCAGCGCATAAGCGATAAGAAACGCGCCGCTGGTGCCGGGCGTGAGCAGCACGCGCTCGGGGGCTATCGTGACTTGATAGGTGGTCTGATAATGCCGGCAGATTTTTTCACGCAGGGCGCGCAAGCCTAAACTTTCGGTGTAACTGAAGTGGTTATTTTCAACCGCACTTTGCAGTGCATTTTTCACCTTCGGCGACGGTGGCAAATCAGGCTGTCCGATTTCAAAATGAATGGCATTCGGATATTTGCCCGCCTCACGCACAATATCCATTACAATAAACGCACTCATTTTGTCATAGCGCATGATTTTCCCCTTAAAATACACATAAAAAATTGTTGTCATGCTACGGTAATACCCGAGTGAGCTCAAGTGCAAAACAGCGAAAAAAGCAAAATAAAAAATTCACAATTCGAGTGAAGATCTGTATAATCCAAGCGCAATATTTTTACCTTCATTTTTTCCACCCTTTCAAAAAAGAGAGATATTGCAATGCTGAGAGTCGCCAAAGAAGCCCTGACCTTCGACGATGTGTTACTGCTTCCCGCCCATTCTACCGTTCTGCCGAATACGGCTGATTTATCTACCCAACTGACTAAAGACATTCGCCTGAATATTCCGGTGTTATCGGCGGCGATGGACACCGTTACCGAAGCAAAACTGGCAATTTCTCTGGCACAAGAGGGCGGTATCGGCTTTATTCATAAAAACATGAGTATCGAACGCCAAGCCGATCGCGTGCGTCGTGTGAAAAAATTTGAGAGTGGGATTGTGAGCGATCCGATCACGGTTCGCCCTGACATGAGCTTGCGTGATTTGGAAGTGTTGAGCAAGAAAAACGGGTTTGCCGGTTATCCGGTCACCACCGAAAGCGGCGAGTTGGTCGGAATTGTGACCGGACGTGATGTGCGTTTTGTCACCGATCTCGATCGCCCGGTTACCTCGGTGATGACTCCGAAAGAGCGCTTGGTCACGGTGAAAGAAAACGAGCCGCGCGAAGAAGCCTTCTCCTTAATGCACGCCCACCGCATTGAAAAAGTGCTGGTGGTTGATGACGCATTCAAACTGGTCGGCATGATCACCCTGAAAGATTACCAAAAAGCCGAAAGCAAACCGAATGCCTGTAAAGACAAATTCGGGCGTTTGCGTGTCGGTGCGGCGGTCGGCGCCGCCCCGGGCAATGAAGAGCGGATCGCCGCCTTGGTTGAAGCCGGGGTTGATGTGTTGCTGATCGATTCTTCGCACGGGCATTCCGAAGGCGTGTTGCAACGGGTGCGTGAAACCCGTGCCAAATATCCGGATCTCGCGATTGTGGCAGGTAACGTTGCCACTGCCGCCGGCGCGATTGCGTTGGCTGACGCGGGTGCAAGTGCGGTTAAAGTCGGGATCGGACCGGGATCAATTTGTACCACCCGGATCGTCACCGGTGTTGGCGTGCCGCAAATCACGGCGATTGCCGACGCTGCCGAAGCCTTGCAAGGGCGCGGCATTCCGGTAATCGCCGACGGCGGGATCCGTTATTCCGGCGATTTGGCAAAAGCGATTGCCGCCGGAGCGTCCTGCGTGATGATGGGGTCGATGTTCGCCGGCACGGAAGAAGCGCCGGGCGAAATCGAGCTATATCAAGGCAGAGCGTTCAAGGCTTATCGTGGTATGGGTTCATTGGGCGCGATGACCAAAGGCTCGTCCGACCGCTATTTCCAATCGGATAATGCCGCCGATAAACTGGTGCCGGAAGGGATCGAAGGGCGTATTCCGTATAAAGGTTTTCTGAAAGAGATCATTCACCAACAAATGGGCGGCTTACGTTCATGTATGGGCTTAACCGGCTGTGCCACGATTGAAGAACTGCGTACCAAAGCGGAATTCGTCAGAATCAGCGGCGCAGGCATTAAAGAAAGCCATGTGCACGATGTGGCGATCACCAAAGAAGCCCCGAATTATCGTATGGGTTAATGTCTAATACAGCGCCTTAATCACTTTCCGCTCATTGTACTGAGCGGAAAGGTGAGCGATAAAATGAGCGAATGTTTCACGCAATAAGGACAACTCAAATGCTACAAGCGATTATTTTTGATATGGACGGTGTGATTGTTGATAGTGAATATGTCGAATTTGCGTTGCAAAAAACGTTTATTCGCGACATTCAAGAACATGATCGCGAGATTAGCCATCAGGAATATTCGCAGGTTGCCGGTAAATCACTGAAAGATATTCCTGAGATTATGCAACGACTGAGCGGTTCTTCGTTGCCGTTAGACGACATTCGCGCACGCTATTTGGTCTTTTTCCATAATATTTTCGATCCTATTGATTACTTAACCATTTTTCGCCAAGAGATTAAGCAGATTATTCAGTATGCCAAAGCCAATAAGATTAAATTGGCGGTAGCTTCATCGTCTGCTTTGGCGCATATTCAGCGGATCTTAACTGCTTGCGGCATTATTGATGAATTCGATCTGATTGTCAGCGGCGAGCAGTTTGAACACAGCAAACCGCACCCGGAAATTTACCAATATACCTTGCAAAAATTGGGGGTAGCGGCACAACGTGCGGTGGCGATTGAGGATTCTTATTACGGCATTATCGCGGCGAAACAAGCCGGTATTCCGGTGATTGCTTACGAAGAAACCCGTATGGCAATCGATCAGTCTTTGGCGGATTATCAAGGCAAAGATATGACGGACATTTTAACCATTATTAAAACACTATTCACCCCAACCGTAGAGAACAATGCATGAGTAATATTCATCAACATAAAATTTTAATTTTAGATTTCGGCTCGCAATATACGCAACTGATCGCCCGTCGAGTGCGTGAAATCGGGGTGTACTGCGAACTGTGGGCGTGGGACGTTTCCGAGCAGGATATCCGTGAGTTTAATCCGAGCGGGATTATTTTGTCCGGCGGGCCGGAAAGCACCACCGAAGACGACAGCCCGCGCGCGCCGGACTATGTGTTCAATGCCGGCGTGCCGGTGTTGGGGATTTGCTACGGTATGCAAACCATGGCAATGCAGTTGGGCGGCTTGACCGAAACGTCCGATCACCGCGAGTTCGGTTATGCGGCGGTTGAAGTGGTACAGTCTAACGGATTGTTTAAAGATTTACAAAATGCCTTGTCAGCACAACAACAGCCGTTATTGGATGTGTGGATGAGCCACGGCGATAAAGTGACTAAAGTGCCACCGCACTTTGAGATTTCCGCCGCAACCGACTCCTGCCCGATTGCGGCGATGGCGAATAAAGAGAAACGTTTCTACGGCGTGCAATTCCACCCTGAAGTGACGCACACCAAGAGCGGTTTGGCATTATTAACCAATTTTGTGGTCGGCATTTGCGGTTGCGCCACCGAATGGACGGCGGAAAATATTATCGAAGACGCGGTGGCACGGATTAAGCGGCAAGTGGGCGGGGACGAAGTGATTTTAGGCTTGTCCGGCGGTGTGGACTCTTCCGTGACCGCACTTTTACTGCACCGTGCGATTGGCAAAAAACTGCATTGTGTGTTCGTCGATAACGGCTTGTTGCGCTTAAACGAAGCGGAGCAAGTGATGGCGATGTTCGGTGATAAATTCGGTTTGAATATTATCCGTGTCAATGCCGAAGATCGTTTCCTTAACGAGCTGGCGGGCGTATCCGATCCGGAAGCGAAACGCAAAGTGATCGGTAAAGTTTTCGTTGATGTATTCGATGAAGAATCGCATAAACAAACCAATGTGAAATGGTTGGCGCAAGGCACGATTTATCCCGATGTGATCGAATCCGCCGCCTCGAAAACCGGTAAAGCGCATGTCATCAAATCACATCACAATGTCGGCGGTTTGCCGGATTACATGCAATTGGGCTTGGTCGAGCCGTTAAAAGAGTTGTTCAAAGACGAAGTGCGCAAAATCGGCTTGGCGTTAGGCTTGCCATACGAGATGTTATACCGCCACCCGTTCCCGGGGCCGGGTTTGGGCGTGCGTGTATTGGGCGAAGTGAAGAAAGAATATTGCGATATTCTGCGCCGTGCCGACGCAATTTTCATTGAAGAGCTGCACAAAGCCGATTGGTATCATAAAGTCAGCCAAGCCTTCACCGTATTCCTGCCGGTGAAATCGGTCGGCGTCATGGGAGACGGGCGCAAATACGACTGGGTTGTTTCGATTCGCGCGGTGGAAACCGTCGACTTTATGACCGCCCATTGGGCGCATTTGCCGTATGATTTATTGGGTAAAATCTCCAACCGTATTATCAACGAAGTGAACGGCATTTCACGCGTGGTGTATGATATAAGTGGAAAACCTCCCGCGACGATTGAGTGGGAATAAGCTTTTATATCAAATGATTAGCCTCGATTTTTTGAGGCTTTCGTTAATTGGCGCATGATTAACTACAAAGTGCGGTTACAAAATTCAACTATTGTTGAATTTATCAAATTTTGTTACATTGAATGCCAATATTAATGGGGAGAAAGAAGATGAAAATTGCGGTTTATAGCACCAAAAAATATGACAAAAATTATTTGGAATTGGTCAATGTGAAGTACGGTTTTGAGTTGGAATTCTATGATTTTTTGTTGAATGAACGCACGGTTAAAATGGCGGAAGGCGCGGACGCAGTCTGTATTTTCGTGAATGATGTGGCGAATCGGGCGGTGTTACAAGCATTGGCTAAGCTTGGCGTAAAATTTGTGGCATTACGTTGCGCCGGTTTTAATAACGTGGATTTGCAAGCGGCAAAAGAGTTCGGGTTGAAAGTGGTGCGGGTGCCGGCGTATTCGCCGGAAGCGGTGGCGGAGCATACCGTCGGCTTGATGTTGGCGTTAAACCGTCGGATTAACAAAGCTTATAACCGTACGCGAGACGCAAATTTCTCGCTCGAGGGCTTGATAGGTTTTAATATGCACGGGCGTACCGCAGGCGTGATCGGCAGTGGCAAAATCGGGATTGCGGTCATGCGGATTCTGAAAGGTTTCGGCATGAATATTCTGACTCATGATCCGTTTATCAACCCAAGTGCGGTCGAACTGGGCGCGGAATATGTGGATTTGGATACCCTGTACGCGCAATCCCATGTCATCACCTTACATTGTCCGGCAACCGCAGAAAATCACCACATGCTCGATCGTGAAGCATTTGCGAAAATGCGCGACGGTGTCTTGATCGTCAATACCAGCCGTGGCTCACTGCTAAATACCGAAGATGCGCTGCAAGCATTGAAAACCCGTAAAATTCGCGGCTTGGGCATTGATGTGTATGAAAATGAGCGTGATTTGTTCTTTGAGGATAAATCAAACGATGTGATTCAAGATGATACGTTCTCATTATTGGCAGCGTCACATAATGTACTGATGACCGGACATCAAGCATTTTTAACCGAGGAAGCGATCACCAGCATTGCTGAGGTTACACTGCATAATATTGCCGATTTAGTGCGTAACATTGAAAGCCCGAATGAAGTTAAAGCATAACCTTCATTGTGTTAAAATATTGATTTTATGCGAATTAATTTTATAGATAAGAGTGTCTTGATTTAACTCTTTGTTTTATATTGTTTTTATATAAAAAGGGTAAACAAGTTATAGGATTATTTAACGATACGGCTTGAAAATCAGTTCGGAAGTGCTTATCTTAAACAAACTGAAACAGACCAACTAAGGAAAAATAAAATGAGTGAAGTAGTACACGCAACCGACGCCAGCTTTGAAAGTGAAGTTTTGCAATCAAGTCTCCCGGTGGTATTGGATTTCTGGGCGCCTTGGTGCGGGCCGTGCAAAATGATTGCCCCGATTTTGGATGAAGTGGCAGTCGAATTAGACGGTAAAGTGAAAGTGGTTAAAATCAACGTTGATGAAAACCAACAAGTTGCGGCAAAATTCGGGGTGCGCAGCATTCCGACATTGGTGGTATTCAAAGAAGGTAAACCGGCGGCAACCCAAGTCGGTGCATTGCCGAAAAACCAATTAATCAGCTTAATTGAAAAAGCCATTGCCTGATAAATCTTAATTATTGGCTTTAAAACCAACCCTTGTGTTTTCACACAAGGGTTTTTGTGTTTTGGGATAAAAGTGCGGTTAATAGCTCACACTGCAATCCAGACAATAAATATACTGTCCGCGCGGGTCGTTCAATTGTTTTAACACCCCGATTGCGTTTTTCAATTGTTTGTTTTGTTGCGGAGCCAAACCTAGGAAATTCAATACCGCACTTTGTACGTCGCTCTTGCCGCGACTGAGAATCTGCTTCAGCCAGCCTTGCGGTTCTTCCACAAACCACTGTAATGGTAACGTTTCAAATTGAGGTTCGCCCTCGGCTTGCAACTGATTAGCCAATTTAACCGCAGCCGCAACGGCAGTGTTAAAATCGCCCAATTCATCAACCAGTTTTTTGTTTAACGCATCTTGCCCCAGCCAAACTTGCCCTTGCGCAATCTGATTCACTTGCTGCTTGCTTAGCTTGCGCCCGCTAGCCACTAAAGTTAAAAATTTATCATAGCCGTTTTCGATGGTCAGTTGGATCATTTGATTGGCTTCCGGCGGCAATTTTTGCAATAAAGACAATTCGCTTAACGGACCGGTGCTGACGCCGTCGCTGTTGATTCCCCAATTTTTCAAGGTGTTTTCCAAGGTAAACAATGCCGCAAAAATGCCGATAGAACCGGTGATGGTATTTGGATCGGCAATGACATAATCCGCTTCGGCGGCAATCCAATAGCCGCCTGACGCTGCCATGCCACCCATGGAAACCACAATCGGAATCCCTTGTTGTTTGATTTGTTGTAATTGTTGGCGAATCAATTCCGAAGCGAACGCACTTCCGCCCGGCGAATTAACCCGTAAAATCAGCGCTTTTACATTATTATGATCATCGAATACCTCTTGCAGCTGCGCCACAATGCTGTCGCCGCCGGCACTGTCATCACTCATGCCGTCCACAATTTCGCCTTCCACATTGACGACCGCAATCTTATCCTGCTTCAGGTAGTTGGTGCGATCCGGCAGGCTGGCGAGATAGTCGGTAAATGCGACTTGGTTATAGCTGTGTTGATTCGGGTCATAGCCGAATTGCTTAATCAATTGATTTTGAATTTCCCAATCACTGTTCACTTCATCAACCAACCCTTGTTGTAGCGCATATTGCGCACTGTCGCCCTGTACGGCTTTCAGTTTTTCTAAAAAGACATCGGCGTTGGGCAAGACCGCACTTGGTGAAATATTTCGGTTTTCCGCAATAATTCGTTGATAATTTTGCCACATTTGGTTTAACCAAAGTGCGGTATTAGCGCGCGCTTCGTTTGACATATTATCACGCATAAACGGCTCGACCGCCGCTTTATAAGTGCCGACCCGAAAAATATGGGGGGTAATCTTTAGTTTGTCGATTAAGGATTTAAAATAGAGATTATTTTGCGCCAAGCCGACAATGCCGACCTCGCCAAGTTGGTTTAAATAAATTTTATCGGCATAACTGGCAAGCAAATATTGCGCCTGCGAATAGGTGCGGGCAAACGCATATACCGGTTTGTTTTGCCGCTTGAATTGTTTCAGGGCTTCGCCGATAAACTGCATTGACGGCAAATCGCCGCCGCTGAAATAATTCAAATCCAATACAATCCCTTTGATTCGCGGATCATCAGTCGCCTGTTGAATCGCACCGACCACATCAAAGGTTGAAATTTGTTGCGGAATCCGTTGGTTATCCAATTCATGCAAAGCGCTCAATAAGCTGTTTTGCGGGCGATTGTCCGCCAAATAACCGTCAAGATTCAGCACGAGAGCACCTTCACCGATTTCAGGTGATGATGACGTTTGCATAACTAATCCGAATACACTCAGGCAAAGCAAAACAAACAATAGAAATACCACATTCATCACGATATCGCGGATAAAACATAAGCCGCGCCACAGCGTTTTAATGAGGTTCAGTAAGATACGCATTCCATTCTCCTTTAAAAAAGAATAATTCTTAATTGGATAAAAATAGGGTATATTGTAACAATAATTTGCTGAGAATAATGTAAAAATCGAAACGGAGATCAAAATGGATGCTTTGGAATTGTTGTTGAGCAGACGTTCAAATAAAAAACTCGTCGAACCGGCACCGCAAGGTGAACAACTGGATAATATTTTACAAGCGGCGCTGCACGCACCGGATCATGGTCGTTTAACACCGTATCGGTTTGTGATTATTGAAAAAGAGGGCAGAGCGGTATTAGAGCGTTTATTAAAAAGTGCGGTTGACGAATTGGGCTTGGGCGAAGAGCGCAAGAAAAAAGCCGAGGATGTCAGTCATCGTGTGCCGATGTTTATTGCCGTGATCGCCAAAATTAACACCGACGTACCGAAAGTACCGGGTTGGGAACAAATGCTCACCGCCGGCTGCGCCACCTACGCCATGCAATTGGCGGCAAATGCACAGGGATTCGACAACGTGTGGGTGACCGGCCCTTGGATTGACGGCGCGGAACTGCGCCAAGCCTTTGGCTGCGAAGAACAGGATAAAGTCATTGCGTTAGTGATGATGGGCACGGCGGAGCAAAAATTGGAAAAAGCCAAGACCTATGATTTGACGGAGTATGTGAGTTACCTATAAATACTTTCCAAGAAAAACCGTACTTTGCTGCTCAAATCAACACTTTTCCCGATTTGTATGGCAACTATCTTAAACTTGGGAAGCTATCAATATAGTTCAGAAGTATGCGCACTTGAATGCAGGGCATTTACTGACCTACGCAAATCAAGTCAAAATCTCGTCAAACTCGTTGCCTGACTTCTCAAAAAGCATAGCAGGGAATGATGAACTGGAAGAAATTTCAGAAAATAAAAAAGCCGTAAGTTATTGATTTAGCGACCATTACTTACGACTTCATTCAGAAAAGTGGCGGAGGAAGTGAGATTCGAACTCACGGAGGGCGTAAACCCTCGCCGGTTTTCAAGTCCTATCTGACATAAAAAGAACTTAATTTAAAACACATAAAATTCAATGACTTGCATTTCTATCCACTATATGTTTTTCCATTCAAAATATCAACTAAATACCTCTTTTTAGCTCTTTTTGGGAATGTTCTGGGAATATTGTGATCCCCAAAAATATCACCAATCATATTTGCTTTAACTCCTACCACTACACCCATAACTATTTTCCTTTCTTAACTCCCGCCATAATAACTTTCATAAAATTACTTATATCACACAAAAACAAAAAAATTGGCGCACTAAGTGAGATATATCACTCAATGCGCCGAGGTTATTTAAGCAGCGGTATCTTTGATTTTGCCACTGGCTAACGCATACGGATTAATGTAACCCAGATAATCTTCCGGCGTAAAATCTTCCGGCTGCGCTTGAATTAGCTGCGTTAATGCCCAGTCATAGCTGACCGCGTTGCGGTCTTCCGGCAGCGGATTGAGGTTAAACGAGCTAAACGAGAGCGCATTTTTACCCGCCGCTTTTGCTTTTGCACTGACATAGCAAGCAACAACGACAGTCGCGTTATTATTGATAAAATCAATGTTAAGCCCAGTGATTTCATGATAGCTGCACGTTGCGCCGGTTTGTTCGTCTTCGATTGATTTTTCGATGTATTTCATGGTTAGTTTCCTTGTTTTTGATAATAAAAAACCGCACTTTGTGGGTGCGGATATGGGATTGTGACACTTAATTTTTAGCCACTAGCATATTAATTTCTGGTGAGAAATCGGCAGAGGTTCCTTTGTATGTGCTCGACGAGCGTTGCTCCGTCTTATATTCCACTGTTACTTGCTGACCGGCAGGAACGTTATATTTAAAACCTCCGTCAAAAACGACTTCATCGGCTGCCTCATCACTATAAACGATATTTCCATTCATCTTGATTTCTACCTTTGCCCAACCGCTCTTATAAATACCTTCGTCACCAAGAATCGCTCCTTTTCTTCCGCCTTTAGAGGAGAACCTAAACGGCAGTGAGATAACGCTACGATTAAAATCCATTGCCGGGATAACGATGATTTTGTTTCTTCCACAGCTGTAAACTTTAACTACATCGCCGACAATATTCCGAGCGTACACAGTGCCGTGAAACGTTCCCGATCTTGCTGTCACATTGCCATTTTTATCAACTAAGAAATTACCGTTATTACTGTTAATGCTGCCGTCACTTCCAATTCTAAGCGTACCTATTGTGGCTTGTCCGCCGTTAATATTTGGCGATGTTAACGTCTGACCCGCCCGAATATGCGTACCAAGTATTGAGTCTTTAGCAACTAAGCTGCCGTTAATCGCTACTTTGTTATCTACCACTGTCAGCATATTGATAACATTCCCGTCACTGGCATTTTTGACGACGCCGAACTTGTTCGCCATCACAATCACTGAGCTTTCAACCGTTTTGTTATCCGCCGTTGCGCCCATTGCGATTCCAGCAATTGCCGTACGTCCGCCTGCGATAGCTTCGGTTTTCAGCGTGCGGGTTGCCGACAGCTTACCGCCGACATCTGCCACCGTTTTTTGTACATCGGTGATTTTTGCTGTTGCATTGTTCAACGATGATTGCATTGCGGTGATTTTGGTTGCGGTTGCTTGTTTGTCTGTTGCGACAGCGGATTGCAATGTCGTGATTTTGGCGCTGCTTGAACCCGGTGTGTACGGTATTAATGGTGCATCTAAACTTGATACTTCGCACAGTTGCGGCAGACAGCAGAACAAATAACTATCGGTGCCGAAATTAGAGCGAATTGCGATACCAATATTGACAAAATCTACGCCATCCGGAATCACTTCGTTAAAATAAAAGTGTTCGAATTGCGTGGTTGATGTATAAACATCGGCGGCCGCTTTTCGTCCAAATTTGCCTGTCGCTATTGTCGTCATGTTCGATGGGTATCGGTAATTACCTTTCTTAACCCGAGTTTTGCTAACGCCAGTTGTGCCGTTGCTGCCACGAAAATCTAAGTACAACAAATCACCCGAATTAGCTCGCAAGCCCCAACCGGTTACATAACAGCTAAATTGTAAAATCTGCCCGGCACGCACCGGAAATCTTGCAATACTATTAACGTAGCTGTTGGTTGCACCTGTTGGATTCTCGGCATTAGTACGATTATCACGGATGCCGAAAACCGCTTCATCTCTTAACGCATATGTCCACTGTGCATTTTTCAGATTGTGGTAGCCGGTAATGCCGCTTGCATTTGTTAGCGTATAGCCCTCCGGAACATTACGATTATCAGGATATAAAAACTCACTGTTTTGCAGTAAGTTTCCGCTTGCACCGAGAGAGGCTTCGATAGTGCCGAAACGTGTCGCACTGGCTTGATTAGCCGTTGCAACCGTGCTTTCAAGTGCGGTGATTTTGGCGTTAGTCCCAATAATCGCTGCATTGGTATCTTCAGGTGCTGGCGTCCAGTCCGTTGCGACATTGCCACGTTCTAACTTAAGCTTTCTAACTTCATACTGACCCGGCGTAGCGTTATTGATTTCAAAAATAACTTGCCAATACAAATGAGCAGAGTGCTTATCTTGTAAAGTGAATGTATAGCTAAACATCTCCCATTTATTCACTTCTGATGCTGTGAAGTATTTGGCTACATTGTCGTATCCGCCTGTAAAAAACTGACGAACAAAAAAACGAATATAGCCTACAGTCAAAGTATTTACTTTTGCCTCAAAACTAATCGTGTAAGTTTTCCCCGGGATTAACTCATTCGACAACACGGCGTTTTGTGAAGAACGCTGATAATACTGAACCCAAAAAGCACTTGTAGATTTTAATGTTAACGTATCATCAGTCCTTGGCATTTCTGCCTGAGTTTGATTTGCGTGTTTAGAAAAAATCCATAGTTTAGAATCGGTTAGTTTTCCCGTACTTAACAATAAATTCCTCCCGCCAACAGACAGATTATCAAACTTGCTATTCATCTCAGTAAACTGTGTTGCTGCCGAGCGCTGATTATTCGTCACCGTTTCGTTGAGCTTAGTTAGCGTACTTTCAGCAGTACCAAGTCGTGCACCTAACTTTTTACTTTCAGCCGCTTGAGCCTCGTCTGCTTCGATCCGAATGCGTTTTTCTTCGGTCAAATCTGCTTCCGCTCTGCCGACACGTCCGGCAAGGGTTTCGCGTGCCTTCGCTTCGGCTTTGTCGGCTTCGGCGCGAGCAGATTTTTCAGATTCAACTGCAGCAGCAACAATACCGATAGCGCTTTCATTGTCTTCCGGCGCTGGCGTCCAGTCCGTTGCAAGGTTGCCGATTTCGAGTTTAGCTTTACCGATATACAACTTAGTTGCAGACGCCATGGCAATCTGAATCATGCCTGCGTCAACACTGGTGACAACTTTATCTTGAATAGTAGAGGTTACAGACAATCTACCTTTGTAGTTGAGTGCCGATCCGTTACCCAAGGCGGCAGCGTGATATTGAATAGTACCATCTTCATAACGCACTCTAATCTCAGTGATGATCCGGTTATATCCTGTTGTTGCTAATACACCGCCGACAACCTCGGCATCGACAGATAGTGTTAAGACTTTTTCACGGTTAATCGCTTCAAGAAAATCCGGGCTAATCTCAATACTCGATCTGCCGATTGTAGTTCTTGAGATATTGGCGGTATTCAAGAAGTAGTTTCGCCCACCAACAGACAAGTTATCCAGTTTTGCGGTCAGTGTTGTGGTTGTTGATACGGCATTATCTGCTGTTTTTTGGGCAGTGCTGATTTGTGTGCCAAGTTCTTTTGCTTTATCAAGTAAATCCTTAGCCGCTTTGTCTGCTGCCGCTTTGACTTCCGCACTGCGTTTAGTTGCTTCCGCGGCAATCGCCTGACTTCTCGCTTGTGCTTCTGCCAAAATTTGGGCGGATCTGTTGCGTGTTTCCGCTAAAAGGTCATTTCCAAGCCCCTCGATTCCGCTTTCAAACCCGGTCAACTGTGCGATCAAATCTTTACCAAGTGCGGTCTCGGTAATTTGTCCGTTGAGATAGTTAACGAGATTATCTGGATTGTGATCCGCTTCGCCAAAAACCGCCTCAGTGAAACTGCCTTTATTACCGTTTTTATCGGTCAAACGCACCCAAAAATAGTGCTTTTCCGATAGTCCGACATTGCCTTTAACGTAGCTTGTCGCCGGATATGCCAACGTTGAGATTTTGACCGCACTACTTAAATTCGGCTCACGAGCGTGCCAAATCTCTGTAGCATTGCCGACAGTCGCCAAGACTGGCAACGTCCATTCAACGTTGATCGCCATCAGCTCTGATGTGGTACGCAAATCCGTGATCGTCAGATTAATTTCAAACGATTTTTTAACCGGGTTAGAGTATTGCCCCAGCTGATTTTTAGCGCGGATTTCGGCGGTGTAGCTACCGTCCGGCAAACCCTCAAAAGTCAATTTAGGCTCTTTCAAATCGGTATAAGTGCGGTACACTTTTCCGTCTTTATAAAGTTTGACTTCGTAAGTGACAGTGCCAATTATGGTCGGCTGCTCCCATGTCAAAATGATACCGTCGGTGCCAGCAGCAATGCTACTGTGAGTCACTTGTGCTGGGCGCATTCTGTGCAACGTAGTTTCGCGCGCCTCAAAATGCGCCCCATTATCGACGATAGATTCTTTCTGCGGTTCGTGCTGCAGCGCAGTAATGGTAAACGTGCCGTCTTCGCTATTTTCACTGATATTGATCGCACGGTAGAGTTGTGTGCTGACCTTGGCTTGATTCAACGTCCATTGTTGCAACGGCTCAAGTCCTGCAGGGGCAGAGTCCAATGTAACGGTTTTTTTATCTGCAGAGACTGACCGCACTTTGATTTTTTTGCTTGCCAAAGCGTTATCAATCACCGCTGCATAGCAGAAGTAAATTCCGTCAGTGAAATCAATTTCCCGATCAAGTGTTACCGTCATGCCATTAATGCTTTCAACGCGGCCACCGATATTCGTGCCTGCAAAATGGTTGTCAGCGATTTCAATAATATCGCCCGGAAGATTGCGTAACCCCTCTGCGCCGACGGTAAAGGTAATGGTACAAACTTCAAGCCGTTCAGTTTCTAAAATCCATTTGCCATGGCGGTGAGCCTGTCCGCGGCTGGTGCAGCCGTATGCCACCACCTTTTTGCTGTTGTAGCCATAACGCTCAATCAGTGCGTCATCAGCAACATATTCAACGGTAGATTCATAGTGGTTATCTTTGTCGGCAAACTCCACCTCAACAGCCGTGTGACGGTCTTTGAGAGCGGAGTAGGCACGTTTAAAGCCGCTGACGGTATTGGCTTGTGTATAAGTACAAACCGGATCGCCAGGGCGATCTTGCACCACTGTCAGCATAGAGCCGTCCCACACCGGCATACCGCGCATAATGGACGCCAAGTCATAAATAATGTCATAAGCGTCTCGTTGTTCGGTTTGCCAGATATTACAGGTCATGCGTGGCTCTTTGCCGCCATAACCGTCTGGCACCAACTGATCACAATATTGCGCAATGGCATACATCGCAAATTTATCGCAGCCGTACACGCCCAAACGTTCGCCCAAGCCGATATCCGCACGGGTCACAACATCATAAAAGACCCAAGCCGGATTGTTACTGAACTTTCTGACGAATGAGCCGTCCCAAAAGCCATTGTACTTGCGGGTAATCGGATCGTAATTGCTCGGCACGCTGACAATCATGCCGCGATCAAGTGCGGTAATATCCGGGATATTGCTGATCTGACGAGAGTCAAAGCTGAAACCGGCTAACGCTACGTTCGGATAGGACAGTTTAGCGTCAATGATTTCGGTGTAGCCGCCCCAAAAGGTTTCATTTTGCAAGCGTTGCGATTTGCTGTCTTCTGTCAGTCGCTCGACGGTCACGCGAAATGGCACCGGCGGCAGATTTTCAAGCATGATGTGACGCAAGTATTGCGAGGAGCTCTTGCCGTCAATTATGACCGGCTTGCTCAGATCGCCATATTTAATCAGCAGTGATACCGACGATCCGACAGTATCCCCATTGTCCTTTTGCTGAAACAAACTGCGCACGCCGAGCGTAATGCGCAAGCGGCTGACATCTTTATCAGTAATGGTGCGCGTGGTCGGCAAATTTTTCTTGATTGTGGTGCCGACAGAAATTTCTTTCTCAGAATAGTTGAAGCCTTTTAACGGATCTTGGTCTTGCGTGCCGACGGTGTATTCCACTTCGACATTGTTGAAGTTATAGCTGCCGTCCGCATTCATCACCGGCGTGCGGTCAAAGTAAAGGTTTTTGAGTGTATGTTCCGGTCCTTGGATTTCACCGACGCTGGCAATCCCGACAAGCCGTAATTTTTGCGCTGATTTCAGTGTATCCGGCGCTTCTACCGGTGTTCTTGCGCTGCCGCCTTTTTTACCACCCATATTTTATTCCTCCGGTGTATAAACTTCAGTTCCTTGGCTGATTAAAACAAAGCTGTGCATCATTTCCCCATATAACAGCGGCACTGGTCGTCCTTGCGGGGTTAAATTTTTAATGCCCGAAAATGAGGTATTGGTTTTTTTCTCGCTTTCCGATAGCTTCATATCCATGCTGGGGGTTTTGGTCAGCATTTGCGAAACCCCGCCCAACATCATTGAAGCACCCATCATGAATGCGGCGGTTGCCATGCCGTATCCGGTTGCGCCGAGATATGCCCAGCCCGCAGCACCGCCAGCCCACCATGAGGCGGCAATCAAAATTGCACCGACAATAATTTGAAACATACCGCCGTTTTTCGCACCTGCCAGCACCGGCATAATGTTGATCACGGTATGCTTGCCAATTTTCTCGTGTACCCCTTTGCCAACATCTCGGTTGTCAAGATAACGATTACCGATCCGCACTTTGTACAAACCGTTGTTTAAATGCCGTTTCAGCCCTTGAATTTGATAGCACAGTCCGCGAATCGCTTCGGCGGTGCTTTCTACCGCTAATTCGAACTGGCTGCCAAATCGTTGTAAATCGCCGTGAAGTTTGACGGTTGCCATTGTGAATGCCTCCAAATACTGTGCGTGCTGCGTTGCCAATATCCCCCATAAATATCGCGCTTGGATAAGCGGTTCGGGGTATGGTGCAACATTTGTTGATTGCCGAGATAAATTGCCGCATGATTGGCGACAGGGGAAGAAATCTGCATAAGGATCACATCGCCCGGTTGCGGCTCGCTAACACAGGTAAATCCGTGTTTAGCCATGTTGTCGAGATACAAATCTTGTTCTTCCCGATACCATTCTTCATCGTAAGTAAATTCAGGAAAATCAAACCCTGCGAGCATATAGGCATCACGAAACAAGCTGTAGCAGTCTGCCGTGCCGTGCGCAAATTCTCGTCCGATCAAGTGCGGTACATGGCGGAATTGGTGAATTTTTTCATCACAGACTAGCCACCAGTCCAAGCCTGACCGCACTTGCATTTGTCGATCCGCTTCGGATAAAAATGGCAATCCGTCGGGGTGCGAATGCACCAGCGCAACAATTCCGTCCGCTAATTGCGCTTTCAGCCAATCGTCCGGGTGAATTTCAAAATAGCGTTCCGGCTCAGCGGCAATATTGTCGCAAGCAATAAATCGCTGTTGCGCCCCCTCAAAAACAACAAAACCGCAGATTTCTTGCGGTTCGTAGCTTTTGGCATAAGCGATGATGTGTTGTTCGAGTGTCATCTGAATATCCTAAAATTTATTCACTGACGGAAAGCCGCCAAAGGGTAATATGCCATTACCAAAGCGGAATCGGCAGCCGGTTAAACAGTGCGAGCAACGGTCTTTTTTTGGATCGTTGGTCGGTTGATCGAATTCATCGGCAACCGCGCCGCCAGTGTAACCGCACTCCGGACTACGGTATTGGAAAGCGCAGACATCTGCGGTGATCATGCGTAGCGGAATCCGTGCCTTATCGGTTTCCGCCGGGCTTGCCAGTTCGAAAGTGCCGACATCATTATCCAATTGTGATAGCCGTTCGATCAGATAATGACTGATTGCACCCTCATTGGTGTCGGCGTAGGGGTTTTTACCACTGGCAAAATTAACCGCATCAATGTATTTCGCCAGCACCAGCACCCGCTTTACTCGTGCGCCGACGGCTTGGGAATAACGCTCAGAAATGGCGGTAACCAAACCGTTTAAATTGGCAATCGATAGGGTAGGACGGTTGCTTGGTCCTTGACTGCTAGATTCAAATCCCGACGCATGAATTGGAAATGCGGTATAGCGGTTGCCGGCAAAAACAACATCGGCATTCACGCCATTTAAGCCGTTGTGAAAACGGTAAATATCGCCGTAACTGCCGTCTCTGTCTTTGATAGCGCGCAGATCAATCTCCCACAGCTCAAGCAACGCATCTTGGGTGAGCTTGCTCAATTCCACCTTAAATTTTGTGCTAATCGGTCTCATCGGGTCTCCTTAATTTCGCAACTAAATTCGGTATGCGTGCGCCCCATTTTTGCCGACCACTTGCTACAAATCACTTTGACCTGTTTTCCGCTGTATGGATCTTGCCAAAGAAAAGGCAAATAGCCCCCATGACGCATAAAAAAAGCGTCCACATCAAGACGCTTTTCATTCCGCACTTTAAAGGTTGCCGGGTATTTCCTTAGTAGATTGTTAATCCCTTTTGGGCGGCGTTGAACGTAGCCGTCATTAAACTGCACTTCGTTTACCGCCGGTTCATTGTCCACCGTCATGCCCGGTAAAGGGCAATAGTTAAATACTTCCACGCAGCATACCTCCCGCTCGACTTTGTTCATTCAGCACTTCAAGCACTTTGCTTTTTATCATGCGCCCCAATTCCGCACCCATTTTGCCGCTGGCTTGTACATCGGCATTCTGACCGCTTTCCGTGACGTTTACCGTAATCTCAACATGGTTTTCGTTGTTGCTTGCGCTTTGCGCACGATAATTCATACTCGGCACTTTCGGCACGGCAACGCCACCACCATTGGCAAAACCACGGCCACCGGCATAATTCAAAAAGTCTAAATACTCCCGACCAATGCGGCTTGTTGCTTCTTTTGTCAAGACGTATTCGCCTTTGTGGACGATACCTGCCGGGGTTAGACGATTGCCGTGTCCTGTGTAGCCGCCGCCGTCAAAACCGACTAAACCTCCACCATCAAATCCCAATGCGGCACCCAATGATGTTCCACCTAAAGCGGACTTCAGTGCATTGAAAATCATCATCTTGATAATCATGCCAGTGATGTCTTTGATAATAGACTGTGCTAAGCCGCGAAAATCCGCTTTACCCGTCAGCACAAAATCCGTCAGCGCGTCCGACATACCACCGAGGGCATTTTGCGTGATGTTGGCAACGTTGCCCATGACATCTTCTGTCGCTTTGCCGAAGTCGTGCATTGCTACCGTCACCCCGTTGAGCGGGTCGCTTTTATCCGCCTGATCTTTCCACAGTTGCCAATTTGCTTCTGATTTCACCTCGTCGGCTTGGTCTTTGGTTAAATGCCCCGACTTCTCAAGTGCGGTCACATCTTCCATGATTTTTTTGTAGCGTTGCTGTGCCGCGATGGCTTGATTGTATTGCCCCGCTAGTTCTAACCGCTCTTGGATATAGCGTTGCTCAATCTGCAACCGTGCCGCCGCCGCTTCCGCCTCGCTGATTACCCCATTTTTCCGAAATTCATCAATCTTTTGCGACAGACGCAACTCATTCAATTCAATCGTTTTCATCGCCGATGCATTCGAGCGTTGAATTTCATCATGGAAGCTATCCCAATCCGTTTTCCAATCTTCAAGGGATTTTTCTTTTTTGCCGGATTTGGTCGGCTTATTGCCTTGCCGAGTTGCCAACATCTTTTCATATGCCGCTGCCATACCGTCAATATCGTACTGGCTTAAACCGTCTTTTTCCGCACGCTTTTCTAAGCCTGCACGGTAGTCTTCCACTTGGTATTTGATCCGTTCTTTATCAGTTTTCGCACCAGCGATCTTAGCTTGACGCTGTAGCCGTTCAATTTCCTGCTGCGCATTGTCGCTATACACTTGGTTTTTGGCTTGGTTCATTTGCTCCAAACCTAAAGCCGCTTGCACCGCCGCACTTGCCAATTGCAAGGTTGTTCCCATTAAGGCTTTCAAATTCGGATTAAGGGTCAGCACATGGCTATTCACATCGAGCAACTCATTGGCAAATTTCTGCATATCCGGATCAAGCTGCTGCAAAATAACGCCGCTGTCTTTCAATGCCGCATTTAACTCATCTTTGATTTTATCAGCTTGAATGCCAGCCAACTGTGCCAATTTCTCTTGGGAAGCCGCTACCTTATCCTGCGCCTCTTTCACCGCCAGCAACAGCCGCGCCTCTTCTTGCCGCGCGGTTACCATCTCTTTGTCAGATTTGTTGTAGGTATAAGATGGACCACCAAAACTATCATAGGTGGTAATGCTACTTTCTTTCGCGGCTTGTTTAGCGCGCTCATATTGTTGGGTTAATTTTTCCAATGCTGCGGACTGTGCCGCGATTGCGGCAGACAGCAACGTCACATTCGCCTCGACCTGCGCCGCGGTCATGCTTTTCAATGCGCTTTCACTGACATCAAGGGCTTCAGCATATTCTAACTGCGCACGCTTGGCTTCATCGGTAGAATCACCAAGTAGCATATAAAGCCCTGCTAAGGCGGTTACACCCGTCAGCATTATTCCGATAGGGTTGGTTAAAAATGCGACTTTGAGCATTTTTAATTCGTTACGAACACCAACTGATAAGGCTTGAAAAAGTTTGGTTGCTGTTCCCGCTTTGATCATGCCCGCAGAATAAGCACTTTGTGCTACAGCATTTTCAGCATAGGCAATTTTTAACCCTTTTTTGGTTGCTATCATTTTTTGTTCAGCGGCACTTTGTAGTTGCGTCAGTGTCGTTTCTTTTTGAGTTAGCAACGCTAATTCCGCGCTTAAGAGCTTACGCTCAGAATAAGATGCCGCGCCTTGAATTTGCACCGCAAGTTTTTCACGCTCAACGACAATTTGTTGGCGTGTCGTTTGCATACTGCTGATTTCGGCTTTCGCTAAGTCATATTCTGACCGCACTTTGGAATAATTCGCTTGCGTAGTTTGTGCCAATGCGGTTGCTTTTTGCTGTTCAAGTACAACTTGTTGTTGAGCCAACATTTTTTGATTTTGATTATCTGCAAGTGTAGAAATTTTTGAGCGTAGCGCGATATAGCCTGCGATTGCCGCAAAACCAGCGGCAGCTTTTGTTGCCTGATCAAAATTATTGGCAACAATATTAATTCCTTTAGCTAAAGTACTCGTACTGAGAGTGCCAGTATTGAGTTCGCCGATCCATTGGGTGGTGGCGGTTTTCAGATTTTCGAATGCGGCTGATACCGTTAATACACGCGTTGAAAATTGCTGATCTACACTGGCTTTGGCTTTTTCCAACGCTGGAATAAGCACGTCCATTGTCAGCTTGCCGTCATTTGCCATTTGGCGAAGTTCACCTATGGTAACACCTAAGCCTCTAGCGATAGCTTGCGCTAATCCCGGTGTTTGCTCCATGACGGAGTTAAATTCTTGTCCACGAAAAACACCAGAGGCTAAAGATTGCCCGAATTGCATTAATGCCGCTTGCGCCGATGCCGCACTTGCCCCTGAAATCGCCACGGCTTTTGAGACGGTTTCTGTTAAGCTGGCAACTTGCGCTTGACTAATCCCAAGTTGCTGCGCATTTTGTGCAAAGCGTTGATAAACTTGTGCAGTTCCATCAACACTTTGATTGGTGCGCAGTGAGACATCAAATACCGTTTGCATTGCACGCGCACTTTCTACTGAATTTGAAGTAACCAATTTCATTCGGTTGCCGATTTCGGTATAAGCGTCGGCATGTTGAATAACTGATTTGCCTAGACCTACAGCCTTTCCGCCTAAAAAGCCTTTAGTAGCCCAACCACTAGCCTTCTCTAAATTTTTCAGGCTTTTTTCAACATTTTTGAACGCCTTATCTGTACTTTTTACAAATTTTTGCGTTTGGTATTCTGCTTTATCTAACCCTTTTTGAAAGGCAACACTATCTAGTCCAATCCAGATATTTAATCCACCTAATGCCCCAGCCATGTATTTCTCCCATAAAAAAAAGCCCGCCGAAGCGAGCTTAGTAACCTTGTATGTTTTGAATCATTTATTCTTACTGTGTTGATATTTTTGGTATTTGTTTAAATAAAAAATAATCAAAGGTCCAAATAAAACCGCAAGAATTAATAATCTTTCATTTGTAGTTCTTGATAAAAAGAAGTCGCTTAAAAAAATAAAAGCAAAGATTGGAATAAACACCAATGCCGCAGCATCAATCATTCGATCAACAAGCCAACGAAACATAACCACCTCCCTCATTATCAACTACTCAATATATAACACAATTTCGCCGATTTTTCAATTAAATAGCCCTTTAATTGCCGTTGTTGTCACGGTTTTTATCAAGTCAAACGAGAGATCGACACCTTTTGTTTTGATCGTACTTTTAACCGAGTTCCAAATGCTGTCATTTCGGATTTTGTCTAGAAACGCGTGTCCTTGCCACATTAGAGAAAGGGCAACGTAATCTTCGCCACCAGCATCGGACAGGTCATCAATTAAAATCAACCCAGCATCATTTAATCGTCCAACTTTTTGGGGGCAGATCACTGTCGGGTGCGGTTTTCCGCTTTTATAGAAGGTATGTCAACTATTCATTTATCAAATTGAAAAAATCACTTTCGGACAGGATCATTATATTATGACCTTTAGTTATTAGTTCTTGAGCTTTTATTTCTTTATTGCTTAATTCTTTGCCTCTTAGTTTATCTTTATCTTGAATACCGATAACGAGCATAGTCACTTTTTTTGATACACCATCTACGACATTACACCCTACTATAGCCGCTTTCTCTGCGGCTTCACGTCTTGGAATTGATAATTCTCCTGTAAATACAACTGTTTCTCCAAATAAAATACCATCAGGATTGCCTATTCTACTGATTATAGCCTTTTCTATATCCATCGGTTTTTTGATGCGAGAAAGCCAAAAAGATAAATCCTGCTCGCTATCACATATTGCTCTATTTAAAATTTCCCCTGCAATAATTGCATCATCAAGAGCGTTGTGATGATTTTCTAATCTTATATTTAAATATTTAGCAACTTTGGCAAGTCCATATCCTTTTTCTGAGAATTTATTATTCCATGAACGCCGAACAACGCGCATAATATCAAGCCACTCATTATCTATTTCCGGAAATAACCTTGTTAGCGATACTCTGTCAAAGGCACCATATGAGCAGATCACATACTTACTAAATAATGAAAGTATTTGGTCTTTAACTTGTATAATCGTAGGCGCATTTTTTACTTGTGAGGGGGTTATTCCATGTATACATATATTCATAGGATCAAAATAGTCACACGGATTAATCAACGAATCCCAAGTTTTTACCAGCGCACCATTATGATAAATAGCGATTCCAATTTGGCATATAGAAGTTAAATTGGGGTTCGCAGTTTCAATGTCAACGACAACAAATTTATCCATTTTTCTGCCTAATATTTCGCACAATTTTCTATTGGGTATAAAACATCACCTAAAGCAAATGTTGTTTGCGTACCATTATAAAATAAGATATTGCTGCCTTTATATGCTTTCTTTATATCCAAAATAAATCTGACAACATTTACATTAGGAGTAGAACTTAATCGAATATCATTTTCTCTTTTTTCTTCATGATAACCTAAATGATGTAGCCAAAATGGTTTAATACATTGAAAATATTCATCAACAGTTTTTGTGGTTATTAGGTCAAGTGTTGGTTTTTCTTGTAATAATTTATCCTTTTTCATTCCTTGACTGCCTATACATGCAGTAAGGAATGCGCTTAGTAAAATGGTGGTCAATACCTTTTTCATTTTTGCTCCTTGTTATCAAAATGTAGAGCAACATTATCATAATTTTCTGACAATTAAAGTGAGCCGGATCAAATTTATAGCCCGGTTATTCGGGCTATCTATTCGCCAAAAACTCTTCGCTGCCATCGTCGTCATCGTCCGCCACCGCACTTTTATCCGTAAAGAACGGCATAAAGTTGGTGAGTTTCGGTGATGATTTTTTCGGATCTGAATTGACGGCTGCCAGTAAATAGGCGATTTGTGCTGTTCTGAAATCGTCACGCCACAGCCCGAACGGTTGCTCTTGATAAAATTGCTGATATTCACGCAAGTGCGGTTCGGGCATGGTTTCGATTTCTTGTAGCGTTTTGCCTAACGCCAACGATAGGGTTAGTTGGAATCGTCGGCGTTCGGTGAGTTTTTTTCCGGTTCTTCCGTTGCCAAGACCTTATTGATTGCGTCAAGCACTGAGCCGTCGAGGGTCAAAATCTGATCTAAGTCGTCTTGGCTATCGGCATTGAACAGGTTTTTGCCGTTTTCGTCACATAAACGTGTGGCAATGTTGCGTGCGAGGGTGTACGGATCGTACACGTTGCGTAGCTGCATGGTCAGCACCAGCTCGTCTTCCATGTTCAGCTCAATGCTTTGTTCTTGGGCGAGTTTAAGCAACGCAGCACGCTGTCCGTACAGCGCTTTATTGGTTTCACCGACATTAAGTTCACGGATAAAAAACGTTTTGCCGTGAATTTCAACGGGAGTTAATTTAGGTTTGATTGCAAATAAATCTTGGCGGTTGCCATTTTGTTGTGTCATAACGATGTCCTTTTAGTCAAAAATAAGCCCCACCGAAGCAGGGCATAAAAGTGCGGTTCGGCTTACGCCACCGGCAGCAAGTAATCGCGTTTTGATTTTTTAATCGTGATACCGGATTCGAATTTGCCTTTGACTTCACCGGAGGCATTAGCACCGGTTTGAATGAAGCCTGTGCCGTAGATAGAGCCTTGTTCTTTGCGCAGTACCATTTTGTACGGGAACGTTTCTTTGCCGTAGAATTTCTTACGGAGATCCGCTTGCATTGTCGTGGCAGGCGCGTAGAAAAAGGTCAGTTTGACCGAACCGAATTCGATGTCGCCCGGTTCGGTTTCCGTGCCTTCTGAACACATGGTGGTAACGTCTTCTTCGGTTAAGGTGTCACCGTCAATTTCAATATTTTTGATGGCACAGAAATTTGATGACCAATCTACTTTAGCCGCTTTGGCATTGGTGAATACCGTTGGTTTGTCGAAGTTCGACCAATCCACTTCGTCGGCAAAGGTGATTTTGGTGGTGGTAGCCGATTTAACAGGGTAGTAACCGTCAAGGCTGCCTAAGCCTGTGATTCGGATTAAGTCGCCTTTAGCAAAGGTACCGTCTGCAATGGTGATTGTAGCGACATCGGTTACTTCACACGCGGTAATCGTTTTTTCACTGTTTTGTACAATACCTTTGCCCAAGTAAAATTTTGTTCCCTGAAACGGGGTGGTTTGTGTTGTCATAAGTTTAGCCCTCATATGCTATGGTGTATAAAATTAATCGCCGGTGCAATTTGGTGTCCGGCTCGTAATCGCTGTGATCGTTAATGCGTTCCGCAAATTCAAACGCGTTTTCTAATGCCAGAAAGACCGGTTTGCGCAAGTTAAAAACATCGTCCGAATGGCGGCTATAAATATCGATCTGTACCTGAAAATCGTCTAAATCACCGTCTTCCAGTGCGGAATTAGGCGAAATCAGTGGAAACTGATACACGATAACCGGGTACTCGGTATTGGTTTCCGGCACGACCTCATAAAAACAACGCCCCGACACCAAAGGCGACAGGGCGGAGTAGAGTTTTTCTTGGATCATTGATTGCCTTCCTTGAGAATTTCGGTGCGTAAGGTGTCAATAATGGCTTTTGCCGCCTGTTGTTTGCTTTGCTCAAAAGCTGGGCGCATAAAGGGTTTTGCCGGCATTTTTGATGTGCCGAATTCCAAAAAACGCCAGTAAAACGGATCTTTCGGATTAAATGCACCGCTTCTGCCTGTTTTGCCCTTGAATTTGAGGATTTGCTTGGTAGAAAGCCCTTTCACCCAAACATAGGTGTTGGTTTTGCCGTTTCTGCCGATTTTGGTGCGGCTAGAAATGGCTTTTTTTACTGTACCTGCTTTTCTGTGCGGTACGTTTTCTGTTAAGACTGGTGCATTGGCGCGCGCTTTGTCGCGCACAATAGCACCGCCTTTTCGCATGGCTTTAACGGCGATGCGATTACTGGCTTTTCTACCAAGTTCCCCCATTGCTTTTTGCAATTCTTTTAGCCCGCTGACTTTAACCGTGACGCTGCCCATTGATTCGCTCCTTGCACATCAGTTGCAGTGCAGTATTCCGCTCGTTATGGTTGATTGCCGAAACCACCTCAAAAGTGCGGTCACCCCATTTCACCCGCATGGTCGGCTGAATATCCGGACGATAACGCAACCAGATTTGGGTGGTAATTTCCGACTGCACTTGTTCTGCTGCAAAGTATTCTCGCCCTGATAGTGGTTTGATTTCTGCCCAAACGGTTGCGACATCTTCCCAATCAGTGATCGCGCTACCGTAGCTGTTTAGTGTGCTGATTTGCTGCTGTAAGGTTATACGGTGTCGGAGTTTGCCGATTTGCACGCTACACCCCCATAATTCGGTATGGTTGGAGCAGTCGCCATGCCCCGTCCTCGATCTCTTTGCTGACAGCGCCATTACCGATGACCGCACTTTCACGGTGTTCGTACCAATGCGCCACCAGCATTAACATGGCGTGGCGTAAGGCGTGGTTGATCACCATTCCGTCCGGATCGTTTTCAGGTGCTTCAGCTTGATATAGCTTGCGGTTGAGTTGCGCTTCCAGATAATCCTGTGCCGCATTGGCATAACCGATTAACAGATTGTCTTCTTCATCGTGATCAATACGACAATGCAGTTTAATGTGTTCCAACGTAATTAACATATCGCTCCCGCCTCAAAAAAATGCCCTCCGAAGAGGGCAGGGAGATTAGCCGCCGACTGCTGCTTTCGCCGCCAATGTGCCTTTGATAAAGGCTTCCGGGCGGTAAACTGCTAACGCTAGGCGTTCTTCACACAAGATGGTGACTAAGTTTTTGATGAAGTCGTCTTCATTTTCGGTGGATACCGCAATTGCGGACGCTTGGCGATCAAAAATCTGTGCGCCTAAGTTGAATGCACCTGTCAGGAATTGTCCGGCTGTCATTGCTTGGGTTTGTACAACAGAAAGCCCCCACAGTGTCGGTTGCGCCAAACTTTGCGGATTGCCGATGATGTGGCGACCTTGTCCGTCTTTTTGCAATTCAATTTTCGCCCAATCAATCGGATTCAAAATAAAGCCGTTTGGTGGGTATTCCGCAATGATTGCTTGCAATAATGCAAGGCGAAGCTGATCGATAATGGTGTATTCGGTCAGTTTTGCCGGATCAGCAAAGGTTGTCGCTTGCGTTAAAATTCCGTTTAGCTCGCCATTGCTGCCGGTGCCGTTCAGCAATTGTTTTTCTTCGAACAGTTTTAAGCCAAAGAATAGCCGTCCACTGATATAGCTTTGCAGCATATCGGCATCGTCTAAGATTTGGCGTGATGCTTTCATAAAATGGGCAATGGTTTTCACGCCGACGGTTTCTTCTCCGAATTTCAGATCCGATTGCGCCTTTTTGTCGCCCTCTTTTTTCTGATAGCCGGCGCTGTTGGTAAAGCCGGTTTCTTTGATGTAGGTGATTGAGTTGCTACTGGTTGTCCCTTTCGCCAAGAGGTCGCGAATGGTTAAGCGCATATCCGGCGGCGCAATAATGCCCGGTAAGCGTTGTTCCGGCACTAACGCACCGGCTGAACCGGCGGCATCGGCGGTGGCACTGGTGATAGTCGCTTTTATGTCCAAGCGAGCGGAGCGCCCTGAGCGTGGATCTTGCGCAAAGGCTTTGAATTGTTCCGATTCAACCAGTTGTTGCCCTAATGATTTGCCGGATTGAGTATCGCTTGCGCCACGACGTGCCAATTTTTGTTCGGCTTCATCTAAGCGGCTTTTGACATCGCCCATTGAAGATAAGGCTTCGTCCACTTGTTCTTTCAAGGAATCGAGGCTTTTTTCACCTTTCCCCATGCGCCCTTGCAATTCTTCGCCCATGGCTTTTACGCCGTCAGTGGCTTTTTTCAGCTCGGTGGCAAGCTGTTCTAAATTTTGTTCTGGCATACGTTATTCTCCCGTATTAATTGATTTTAAAATGGTAAGTGCGGTATCAACTTCTGTTTTTTCAGGCTCGCCCCGAAGGAGTTTGCGCAAACCATGCCCCGCGATAGCTGTAGCTTGCATTTTGGAAAAGCCTGCCTCACGCAGGAATTTTTCAAATTCGGATAGGGTCGGCAGTTCACCGTGTAAAAGTGCGGTTTTAACATTGGAAACCGTGCTTTCCACGTTTGCCGGATAGGTGACGACCGAGACTTCTTTCAGATCTACATCTAAGATTTCTAGCACATCGTCCTTTTCGTCATAGGTCCATTTATTCAGGCGATAGCCGATAGATAAGCCGTCAATTGCTCCCGCTTTGAGTAGCGCATGGACTTCTTTCGCTCGGGCTACATCATTAATTAATAATTTCCCTTCACCGTATAAGCCGTGATCGTCTTCTTTGAGTGATGTCCAAACCCCAATCGGCTGATTGCGGTCATGATTCCAAAGCACCGGCGGCATTTTGCCTTTTCCCGCCCAGTCCAACAGGGTTTGAGCAAATGCGCCTTTGCGTACGATGTCGCCGTAGCTATCTTTCAGGTCAAATACATTACAATAGCCCGAAAAAAAACCGTCATCTTGGACGGCTTCGGCTTTGAATTGTAGATCTTTAGTTTTGAGTGTCATTTTCCACCCCGATTTTTTCAATAGATGTAAGGTTCAGTTGTACGGTCAGCGTGTCGCCGCCATCAACCGGTGGTAAATTTTCCAGTTTGCGCACTTCGTTACGGCTCATGACACCGTTTTGCAGCATTTGTGCGTAGAAGTTTGCGCGTCCGGCACTATCTGCCCGTAGTAACCCTTCAACGCTGAACAAAGGGTAGAATTCCTTACGCTCGCTCGGCTGGAACAGTTTACGGCTAATCGTTTGTTCAATCCGTTTCAGGGTTGGTTGCAACGAATACGTTAAGAAACCCAGATTGGTTTGTTCCAAGCTCGAAGCCCACGATGAGGCTTTATCGGTGCGGTAAATCAGTTGCGGTGGCACGGAAAACGCTCGACAGATTTCTTCGATGCCAAAGAAGCGGCTTTCGAGTAGTTGTGCGTCTAGTGGGTTGATCCAACTGCCTGCTGAATTGGCAGGCTCCATTTCAGCTTCAAGCACCATCCATTTTCCTGCATTTTCCGGGGCGCTGAATGTGGCTAAATTTTGCCGCATTCGACTGCGCTGTTCGTCGGTCAATACTCGGCTACCGGTCTTGATAAAGCCACCGGCTTTCAGGTTATTTTTAAACGCGGAGGAAGCGGCTTTATTGGCATCAACTTGTGCGCCGATACATTGTGCTTGGTACTGAATCGGCGACAAGCCGATAAGTCCGTCAAGAGTGAAGCCGCGAAAATGCAGAATATCACTTTCAAGATATTCACCGCCGTCACTGTTATTCTTGTCATAGAGATAAATAATTTCGCCGTTGCGCCCCCGTTTGACACGCATACATTGCGAATCTAATACATCAAGAGAAACAATTTTGCCCGAAGTGCGGTTGATCAAGCTGTAAGCATTACCCCATAGGTCGAGGCTGGCACTTTGCGCTTCCCAAAATTCACTGGCGCACATATCGGCATTCGGTGAATCGTGGATAATCCGGTAAAGCGGGTGTTCGTTTGCCTGTTCGCGATTACTATTGCGTAAATGGAGTGGCAAAGAGGCAATGGTTTGGCTGCGCAGTTTGACACACGCCCAAACCGCCGAGAGTTTAAGTGCGGTTTCGGCATTGACAATATTGCCGGATTCGGTGGTTTGGCTGATGTGTGGGGTGGCTATATCGCCTTTATCCAGTCGTTTAGCACCGCCAAACCATCGACCGTAAAAGCGTGACCACCAGCCGCTGTCGTTTAATGTTGTCATGCTATGATGATGTCCTCTAAGTATTTGTCAATGTCTTGTGGTTGCACCGCTGTTTCTGCGATACCGAGTGCCATGGCTAATGCGACGATACCGTCGATTCGCCCTGTTGCTTTGTGTTTTTCAAATTTGCGGTTGCCTGCCGGATCTTGCGCAATAACCGCATTCGCCGCACACATGGTTAAAACCGGATTCATTCCGTGCCGTAAACGGGCATTGAGCAGATCGCTTTCCAAGCGATCTATTGCCGGTGACATATCTTTGAACCCTTGTCCGAATGGGACTAAGGGGAGGATTAACTCGAGTTGATCCAATTCCTTTTTGAGTACGTCAATTCGCCAGCGGTCAAAGGCAATGGCTTGAATATCAAAATCACTGATGATTTCGGCAATGTCTTTGGCCACATGGGCATAATCGACGGTTGCGCCCGGTGTAGTGCGGATAAACCCTTGTTTGACCCAAACATCGTATGGTGCGCGGTCTTTGGTTGCGCGCTCTTTCAAACCGATTTCCGGTGTCCAGAAATAGGAATACACGTTAATTGTGCCGTTTGGATTCTGTGCAACCAAGATAAGTGCGGTCAAGTCGGTGCGAGCCGATAAATCCAGTGCGCCATAGACGATTAAGCCGTCCGGTGTTTCTGCCACTAAGCCGCTTTCTTTCCAGGTGTCGGCACTGACAAAGGTTGAAACCGTACTGACCCGTTGATTCAGGTTCAGATTGCGAAACGTATTTTCAAATGCCGGCATCCGTTTGGCTTTATCCGCCAGTTTTGCGATGTCTTCCTCGCTGCGGAAAACCCCTAAAGCTGGGTTTGCCTGTTTCCATGCGGAGGGATCGGTAATTTTTAAGTCTTTATCTGCCGTGTACACATGGCAAACGGTATGTGGATCATGATTGTTTTGCGCATCATCTATCCAAATTGAGAGTAAATCTGCATCGTTTGCCGCCTGTGTGCTGATTGTCAGTAAGAGCGGGTGTTCATGCGCCCCTTGTGCCGTGGTGATTGCGTCCACGAATGCCGATTGGCTGCCTTGTACTTGCCCGACTTCGTCAAGAATTGCCAACACGGGCGATAAACCCTGTGCGGTTTTGCCGTCGGCGGCAAGGGCCTTGTATTCCACATTCATCAACAGACCAATCAGGCGTTTGCCAGACGGGATAATTCGAGCAATATCCTGCAACTCCGGATTAAGGTTGATCATCTTTACGGCGAGATTGAATACCAATGCTGCTTGTTCACGACTCAATGCGCCGCTGACAATTTGTGAGTTTTGAATCGCTACCGGACCGACAAGGTGTGCCAGTAATAAGCAGGCAATAAGCGCGGTCTTGCCGTTTTTTCTGCCAATAGAGAGCATGCCATGGTTAGTGCCAACCGGATTATCATAAACTTCCATGATAAATCGTTTCTGAAAGGGGAGTAGGCGTATCGGTTTTCCGACTAATTTGCCCTCCGGCACTAGACAATATTTCTCAATGAAGGCGATTACTTTTTCAGCTCTAGTCATATTAATTTATTCTTGCCAGTAGTCCGTCGTCATCTTCAATGAATTTTCGGGTGTCGCTGTACAGTTTGTTTTTCTTGATTTGGTCTCGGCTTTCGCCATTAGTTGCTCGGCTGTGGATCTGTAATGCTCGGCACATCGATAATGCGCGCGAGTTCAGATCCTCAATGATTTTGTGTAGCGGGTGCAGCTTTGGTTCGCCATTTGCGGCAATAAAATAACGCCCGACTTTTTCCACTTCTTTCTGTCGTTTATCAATTTCGACATACAGCTTAGATAGGTTCATCGCTTGGATCAGGTCATTGGGTGTCCAAGAGTCACCGGCACGGCTGTTGATAATTTGATTCCAATACTGTAATTCGACTTTACTGAGTTTTTCAGGCGGTAATATTTGGGTTTGTGCAGCTTTTGCCGCCATGACCTGAGCGGCGGCACTATCACTTCTTAATTTTCGTCCACTCATAAATAAAACCTATTAATACTCTAATTTTCAATGGAAAAACTGGATTAGCGATAAAAGTGTGTTCCATGGGCGGTTGTTCAGGCGAAAGTGCTGAACTTTTTACCCACCCTCCCCCTATTTGATATTCATTATCAATTATGGAAAGGGTGTTCAGGGTCGAGTGGAAAACCGTTTACATCACAACCAATTTCGTTAATATTTTTTGATTCTGCTCGTTGCTTTGAGCTATCATGATGAACCTTACATAATGACTGCAAGTTGTTAGGATTAAAGAATAAATTTAAATCACCTTTATGCGCTGTAATGTGGTCTACAACTGTCGCCGGTGTTATTTTGCCGTCACGCTGACAGTAAACGCAAAGAGGTTCTTTGGCTAGGTGATCTAAGCGTAGCTGTTTCCATGACTTACGATAGTACAGATGATGCCAATCACTCCGACTTTTCACGCTGAACCGCCTCCGTATAATCAATTATGCCTTGCAGCCGTCCTGCACAAATCCGCAAGTCACGCTTAAGCAACACCGCATACTCAGTGATGGCGGTGTAGGTGTTACCGTGTAGCATTGGCTCAGGGCAGGGGATTAGCAGTGACGGCGGTGGGGTGATCATGTGTGTCTCAATCTTAATTACCGCTTCACTTGCGCAACTGCTCAAGCACAGCAGCAGGGGCGTGAGTATCGCCACATACATTGCCCTTGAGCAACTCGCGAATCGTTTTAACTTGATCATCGGCTTGCTCCCTTTTTTCCTGTTCGTGTGCCAGTTGTTGTTTGGTAATATCTGCTTGGATTGCCAGCGTATCATTCAAGCGTTTTAATTCAGCGTTGCGTTCGGCAACCGTGATACGCAGTGCATCAATCGTGTGTGATTGTTTCTCGATTTGAATTTTGTTTTCATATTGCAGCCACAGTAGCCCAACCACGAAAATTACTGCAAAAACTTTGGCTGCCTTATCAACATTGGCACAACACGCTTTGAGGAAAGAGAGTAATATCGCATTCATGGGTACGCCCTCCACGTCAATTCAAAGTGCGGTCCGTCGTAAAAGCGTTCGTCATCAGATCGCCCATTTTCGTTCCAGTCTCCACCCCAACGAATTGACACACCCAATTCTTTTGCCGCTTCGAACATCACTGCTGCTAAGTCATTAAAGGCTTGTTTATTATTCCAATCCACCGGCAATGGCACCAAGTCCACCGCATGACCGGTCAAGTGTCGGGAGCGCATCGTTTTGCTGTTGCCAGCGGTGAAGAGTTGCTTTTGCCGTTGAATAGAACGCTTGCCCTCAATCACCGCGAAATCAACAGGGGATTTTTTTAGTGCAAGACGGACGACTTTGACTAAATCAGGGTGAACTCCTTGCAACCGAATTTCACTGGTTGTGCCAAATTTAAAATTAGTCATGGTTTACTCCTGTTCTTGCTGAAAAGAAACGCCAAAACGCATTCAATGCGATACTGCCCATGTAGCCTGACAGCCCGGCACCGATCCATGTCATGTTCTGATCTAAACCACTGGAAACACAAACTAAGCCACCGATAAAACCGGCAAAGGCAGAGACGAGAATTTGTGAAAGAAATTCCCAAATATTCCAACGTGTTTTGTTGTACTGTCTATCGGTTAAATATTTGGCGACACCGCCAAAGCCGGAAATCAACAAAATCGGAATCCAGCTTAGAAAGGAATCTAAGTTGTTCGGGTCACGGCTTGGCATGGGGAAATCCTTTTCTATAGGCAATAAAAAACCCCGACTGGAAAACCAATCAGGGTTATGGAAATCTATATTTGGTATTATCGAGTTGCGCTTACCGCAAGATATAGCAAAATACTAGTAGACTGGACGACCACTGTCAATACTTATTTTTTCGCGATTGGCTCAAAATTCCCCCGATATAGGCTTCTGCACCGTTGAAAACCTGCAGTGTGTAAGATTTGGATTTTTGGATTGAGCGCATAATCCGATTAATCGAGATTTTGTCGATATAGTAGGCATTTATCATTGCGTGTCCCAACGTATCATATTTTTTTAAACAGGATACCGCACTTTCCACCTCCAAGCCTTTTTCGTCCGAACAGAGTAACCGATGATCCGGCTCGCTTGCCGCCCCTTGCAATCCAAGTGCTTTGCTTGGGTATTCTGTTCCGTATTTTCGGCAGTGAGCCCAATTGCCCCACGCCGTTAAAGTATCTTTCACTTCATCTTTGGTCATCGCCTTTTCTCCCGTTCCATCTTGTCCCACTGGTGGGACACACTTAACATACTAATTTTATTAAGAAAATCGCTTCTTTGTCCCACTAACTGAGTGTCCCCGTAGTTTTTATAAACTCTATAGAGAAAAATAAGTACTGCGTTACCACTACTGCGTTGCTAAATTTTTATCTTTATAACTTTATTTTTAGTAGGACAGTGGGACAAATACTAAAATTTAAAAATAACATATTGATTTAAATTAAATTTTTTATGTCCCACTTGATTTTTTACAGTGGGACAAAATTTTTCTAATATCTTGTTTTTACAAGACTTTATTTGTCCCACTACTTTTTATTTTTCAAATTCAAGTGGACAAATATCTGCAATCTTCAGCAGCTCTTGTTTTATGTATTCTTTAGATAATTTCACTTCTTTTGATAACAACCAAGGTCGTACGCGTCTATCTCCGACCCGAAAACGAGTGTAAGGTGTTGCATACTGTTGAAGCAGTTTTCTCACCTGATACTCGTCGATTTCGCTATCAAAATCATTGCCGCCTTTAAGATACGCAACGACCTGAGGCATTGTCATCGCTAACGCCGGCGGATCTGACATAAACTCGGTAAAGGCACGTTCTGTATCATTCATATTGAATTCAATCATATTGCGGCGTGCCGGCGTATCGAATGAATGTGTCCATTGGTAATCGCTCAAGTCGATTTGCATTAAGTAAGAATAGACTTCGGCGATGAATTGCCGGTTATCAAGCAAGCGATATAAGCGGTCATAATAGGCTTTGTCTTTCGCCTGCTCAGGACCGGCAAACACGTTGATCCGACGGTCTTCCTGTTTGATTACTAAGGCATCGGTATGATTTGTCATAAAGAAAAAGTTGGTGTAAACCGGTTGTGTGCGCTTCGCACCATACTTGATATTGACCTCAAGATAGTTCTCCGTCAGCGTATCCCGCACTTTATCGCTGATTGCAAAGCGTTCACTGCGCTCTTTGACTTCCTCGACACTACAGAGTAATGATTGGTGCAGATAGCCGTTAAATTGCCCATCGACTAAATCCGCCATTTTGCATTTTTTACAGTTCCAATGCCCAAGCAGTTTTTGCAGCAGTTCGACGACCCAGCCACGCCCCGTGCCGTGTGCAATTGCCACCAGCATATTCGTGACCTTATTGCGGCGTTCAGGGTGTTTGCGCAGTGACGCCATCCATTGAATAAAATGGTTACGTTCTTTGATATTGGGGATCAGATATTCCAAATGCGCCAAAAAGTGCGGTAAAAACTCGCGTGTCTCAACGGTGTCGATTTGCGGCAAATAGAATTCGTTATGTAGCCAGTTCTTGTTTTCGTCCATAATCAACCGAGGTTGCCCTGGCAAATAGACCGACCCAATTGCCGATTTACGGTCTTTGTGTTCCAACCACGCTTTATGGATTGGCTCTTGCACTTGCTGTTTACCTTTCAGTACCGTTCGGGTAACATTAGCCGTGTAGTTTTTGAACTCGCTGAGTTTGAATTTGTATGAATGCGGGGTGCTATCGAGGTCGCAAACACGGTCGTTCTCCGCCATATACAGATAGCGTTTGCAGAAATAGGCGACCTTATCGGCAATTTCCTCGTTCTCTTTGACATCCTCGAAATCATTATCCCGAAAGCCAATCGCATTTAAGAAATCGCCGTCGTTACGGTGTGCGCAGTGTGCATGTTGGCATTTGAAATGACCTCGCTCAAAACCACCGGTATCGGCAGGAAAATAGGCGGTAGAGGTGTCGTTGCCCTCACTGGTATGCTCATGTTCAAACGGGCATTTAATAAAGCGTTCGCCGCGGTTGCCGATACCGAATACCGTCCAATGCTGATCTAAATATTTAGTCACTTCATCAACCGAAGTGCGGTCACCGTGCGATAAATCCCGATTTTTAGAGAGCGCACTGGCTTGAGTATTTTTCAGCGGCAATGTCATTTCCAATGCCGCCCACAGGTTTTCAAAGGCTTCGGCGCTCACCACCGGAATCTCAGTTGGTAACCCATTTTCCCACTCGTAGCGCACGCCGCTGGTGTGAGTACCGACGGCAACAAAGTGCTGTCCTTTGCCTAAAAACTCGATTATCTCGTCATTTTCAAGACGCATAACCCGCTTAGTCATCGGTTCGCCTTCTACGGCAAACAAATACAAGCATTTATTCGCATTGGAACGGAAGCGTCTCGGCGGTGTTAAGCCTAAGACTTGCAATAGTGAATTGCTAATCATTTGAAGTGAATCGTCATCTTCAAGATCGCAATCGAGGGCATAGATATAACTACTGCGTACTTTATCTGAAAGTACTGCGTCATCAGCACTTTTTTCATCTACGCAGTACCCTGTGCCAACTACTGCGTAGGTTGTTTTTTGACCTGTTACGCAGTACTTTTTACTGTTTTCTGCCTCTTGACGCAGTACTTTGCGAGTAGTAACGCAGTACTCTGATTTTCCTAAGCGGATACATATTCCTAAACGTGAGTCTTTTTTCCACGCTTCGATACTCGATTTTTCCACTTTTCGATTCGGCCAGCTGTCTAACCCTGCGATAAAACCGTTATTATTGACAATAGACGGCAATTTCCCCGCACGTTTGATCCGACTGCGGGGGGAGATTTTAACATTTGGATCGGAAACGACAGGCAGTAAATCTGCCGCTAAGTTCAGCGCATTCGCAAAGTGATCCCATTGTTGGGCGGTTGCCCCATAAATTATTGGCATAAATCACCCCTTTCTTGCGGTTCTGCGTTTTTTATTGCGCAAAACTGACCAATTCACATCAGGGCGCAGGTCTTCACACTTGATTTCCCCTTTTGTTAATAGCTCAATATCAGGACAACGTTCCGCAGGGATTTTATTATTTCGGACCCACATATTTACTGCCCAAGGGGAGATATTAAAGTATCTGGCGACTTTAGATGGTCCGCCCAACGAGAAGATAGCTTTTCCGGTTGCAGTCATTTCACAACTCCTTACTAATTTAAAGCAACTTAAAATCAAATATAAAACAAATTCAAAATTACCACTTGAGCAAGTTAAATGCAAATTTATTTGCAAAAAATGCGGACTGCGATAGAATAAAGGCATAAATAGCAAAGGGAGGTAGGATGATGAGTAAAGACACGATTACAACCCGTTTAGTGAACTTGATGAATGAAAAAGGCTTAACGATAAAGGAGTTAAGCCAAGGTACCGGAATGAGCTACGAAATGGCACGGCGGTACTATAAAGGGTTAAGTGATTTAAAAGGGGATGCGCGAGCTAAAGTGGCAAAATGGCTTGGGGTTAGCGCAGCCTATTTACAGTTCGGCGAAGATAACGAAGATACCCGGCGTTGGCTCGGGGTAATAGACGATTTTGAAGATTTGGATACCGGAAAAGAAATCGAATCGAATGTTGGTGAAATTGGTGGCTTTGACTTATGGGATCGTCATACGCCATTGAATGAAGACGAGGTTGCCGTGCCTTTCTACAAAGATATTCGGCTTGCCGCCGGCAATGGCTTTGCGGACGATATTGCCGATTATAATGGCTTCAAATTGCGTTTTTCCAAAGCAACATTGCGCCGTGCCGGTGTACAGTACAATCAGGCGGTATGCTTAACCGCAAAAGGCAACAGTATGGAGCCTGTGCTACCAGATGGCACAACAGTTGGTGTTAATCTTGGTTGTAAAGAGATCAAAGACGGCAAGATGTATGCCATTAATCACGGTGAGCTTTTGCGGATAAAATTATTACAGCGTTTGCCGAATAATCAAGTGCGAATTCGCAGCTACAACACTGCAGAATATGACGATGAAGAGGCGGACTTACAAGATGTCACTATTCTTGGCCAAGTGTTTTGGTGGTCATTTTTAGATTCTTAAGCGTGTAAAATCCAATCTAACCGCTCAATCGAGCGGTTTTTTAACGTCTAAAATTCAATAATTCGCCCAATCATCAAAAAAATTCAAAATTTTTTCCGTATTAAAACAATAGAATACAACTCATTTACAAATATATTTGCAAATTTATCACAAATATATTTGCAAATAAAATACAAATGTATTAGTATTATTCCCAACAAAGCCAAACTGGCTACCGTTCTTTAACATTACTGGTTAACCCCCTATAGCGTGAAAGCGTTCGCATTGTGTGCGAGGGGGGCTGAGGCAAACACAAAATAATGAGATCAGCGTTCCGGCAACGGAATCGCCTATTCAGCTAGGCGTGTTGTGGTTAATAAGCAATCTGATCTCACCTATTACAAATAGGCATTGTATCAGTGGTTATTTTTAATGGAGAACGCAGTATGACAACATTAGTCTGTCCAGTGGTGTGCGAAACGGTTTACGTGGACCGCACTTCGGAAAAATTAATCGGAAAAGCCGGTAGATTGCAGCGTATGTTTGCAAAAAGCCGTGAACAACAAAATGCGAAACGCAACAGGGAGCACCAAGTGCGGATTGCGGTATTATGTGAAACCCTGCCTCAGCGATCAAAACCGGTAACCGTGTGTCATAAGTTGCACACACATAGCAATAACAATTTCAATACGATCCATGCTAAGCAAAAAATCCAACGGCAATGCCGGGAATTAATTTAGTAATTCAACCCACTATAGCCCACCTCGCGTGGGCTTTTTTATACCTGAAATTTATGAAAGAGCCTGAATTCTGGGTTTTAGCAACCCTGCATTTTACTTTACTTGTCCTGATTTTCATCATGTTATAGGAGAACCTCATGTTAGAACAAGCCTTACAAGCAAACACAGAAGCCATTAATCGTCTATGCAGTCTGTTCGCCGATTTTATGGCAACCGAAGCAGTTACCGTCGAAGCGACAGCGGCTACATCAGAAAATACACCGCCGTCAAATCCTCTGGCAGACGACACTTCTCTCGCACAAACCGAAACAAAAGCAGCAGAACCTGCGGTCAATAACGAAACCTTGCGCAAACAATGCCAAGCGCTGACACTGAATTTGGTGTCTGTTGATCGCGCCGGACTGGTGGAAATCTTTAGCGGTTTCAAGGCGAAAGGGGTATCCACCGTTGCGGATAACGATTTATCGCTATTGCTTGAACAACTGCAGCTTTTAGCCGAAAAAGCGGGGGTGAACGATGCCGAGTGAACACGCATTGTTATCACCGAGTGGTGCGCACCGCTGGTTGCGGTGTAACGGCTCGTTGCTATTGGAAGCAGAAAGCGAAGACAAAAGCTCGCCCGATGCGGATTTAGGTACAACAGCACACGCCCTTGCCGAATTCTGTTTGCGTAATCAGGTGAATTGCGCGCCGGCGTACCTGGGCAATAAACCGGCAGGACCGGACTATCCCGCCGTCGATGAAGAAATGCTGGAATATGTGCCGAAATACATTCATGCCGTACGCGATTATGCCACCAACGGCGAATTGCTTATCGAAATCCGAGTGGACTTTTCACACTATATCGGACAGCCCGATTCTTTCGGAACGGTGGACGCATTGATTTTGAATGGCGATGAAATCCAAATTCACGATCTGAAATATGGAAAAGGCGTGAAAGTCGATGCCGAAGGCAATGAACAGTTACAGCTTTACGCCTTGGGCGCATACGATATTTATCAGTTCGTACATGATATTCGTCAAGTGCGGTTATGTGTCCATCAAGTGCGGTTAAATTCGGTGTCGGAGTGGGTGCTGACCATTGAGGAACTACTTGCCTTTGCTGAACGTGCAAAAGCACAGGCAGCGAATGCGGTGCGTTTGCTAAACGGTGGCGAAGTGCAAGAGGGCGATTTTGCTCCGCAAGAAAAAGCCTGCAAATTTTGCAAGGCAAAAGCGAAATGCCACGCCCTTGCCCAACACGTTGTCAATACCGTTGCTGACGATTTTGTCGATTTGGATAAACCGACCAATTTTGAGGCTGCGATGGAGAGAGTGGCAAACTGTGACAATCGGCATATCGCCCACCTATTGCCGGAACTGGATTTAATCGAAAGTTTCTGCAAAGCGGTGCGCATACGGGCGACTGCCGAATTGATGAATGGCAACGACGTACCGGGCTACAAATTGGTTGCGGGTAAAAAAGGCGCGCGTAGCTGGACGGACGAAACCGAAGCAGAAGCGAAGTTGAAATCGTTACGCTTGAAAGTGGACGAAATGTACAACAAAAAGCTGATCAGCCCAACCCAGGCAGAAAAGCTGCTCAAAACCACCCCAAATAAATGGGACAAAATCCAAGACTTCATTATCCAAAAAGACGGCTCACCATCGGTTGTGCCGCTTTCTGATAAAAGACCCGCCATTGTCATCAGCAATGATGATTTTGAAGATTTAACTTAACCCAATCCATAAGGAAAAACTATGAAAGTAACGTTAAAAGATGTGCGTTTAGCATTCCCTGCATTATTTGAAGCCAAAACTATTAACGGTGAGGGCGACCCGCGTTTTAGTGCTGTCTTGTTGTTCGATAAAGGCAGCGACAACTACAACGCCGTGATGTCCGCAATGAAAGCGGTTGCCGAAGATAAATGGGAAGAAAAAATGGAGGCAAACTGGAAAGCCATTAAAGCCAAAAATGCGTTTTGTTTGCACGATGGCGCAGAAAAACCGGAGTACGAAGGCTTTGAAGGCAAGTTTTTTGTATCCGCCCATAACAAAGCGCGCCCCAAAGTTGTCGATCGCAATCGACAAGAATTGGTGCAAGCCGATGGTAAGCCTTATGCCGGTTGCTATGTCAATGCGGTAATCGACATCTGGGCGCAGGACAACAAATACGGCAAACGCATCAACGCCTCGCTTTCCGGCATTCAATTCGTCCGTGATGGTGATGCCTTTGCCGGTGGCGGTGTTGCCAGTGCCGATGATTTTGATGATTTATCTGTTGATGACAGCGGTGCAGATGATTTTATGTGATCGCACTTTGCATTTTTCACCAAAGTACAGAGCTGCCTGAGGGCGGCTTCTTTTTTACCTAAATTAAGGAAACAGTCTGATGAAAACCAATCTACAAGATTTTTTAGATGAATTAGATGCCAGTGTTTTTGTATCGAAAGTGGCAACCGCACTTTCTCAAGTCGCACTCGGCACAGTGACACATGACAAACAAGGTAAGGTCATTCTTGAATTTACTTTGAAAAAGATGGAAAGCGATAGCGATAGTTCGACCAACTCAAAAGTGCAAATCTCGCACAAACTGATCTACTCGCAGCCGACCAAACGCGGCAAGGTATCGGAAGAAGATACCACCGCCACCCCGATGTATGTCCACAAAGGCGGACGTTTATCGGTTACTCCTGAGCGTGTGGAGACCAAAGACAATGTGATCCACATCAAACAAGCCAAAGCCGTTTAACAAAAGGAAAAACATAATGGATAAGACAGCCATTCAAGAAATCAAAGACTTAGCACTCTCTTCTGTGCGCATTAGCCCGACGGATTACCCTCTTGCCATTGTGCCGAAAGATATGCAGGTCTTTCCGCTTGAGCGTTATCAAGCACAGCGTAACAGTTATCGTGTTGTTTATCGCACCTCGCATTATCGTGATTACATCAGCTACGTTGAGCGCAACGTTCAGCCAAGCGCACAGTGTTTTGTCAATCCTGACACCATGTCAGCCAGAACCCTATTTGACCTTGGTGATATAGCTTCACCGGGACACGCTCTGCATGCCGCAGAACTGAGTTTATCTGCTACCGCTGCGTTTGAAGCCGTTAGCAGCATTGACGAGCGACAGCTGGAACAAAGCGAACTGTCGGATTGGCTTGAGGATTGGGCGGACAACATTACGGCGTTTGACGACGCCGGCGAAGAAATCAGCTTTGCCAATGCACTTGCGGCAGTGAGGAAAATCACATTGGATTATGCTAAAAGTGAAGAACACGAAGTTGGTGATTTTGCCGCTAAGAAATCGGCAATGGAAAGTGTGGAAGCAAAAAGCAAACTCACGATCCCACACAGTTTCACTTTCACCTGTGAAACCTATAGCGGCTTAAATATTCGTGACATTACATTACGCCTACGAATTTTAACCGGTAGCGACGAGCCGATTTTAGTGTTGCGTATGGTGAAAGCCGAAGCACTAAAAGAAGCCATTGCAGAAGAGTTCGCTGATAAAGTGCGGTTCTCCCTAACCGGAACGGATATTATCGTGAATATAGGCACTGTTGAAGTGTAATTATTATTTAGCCCTCAAGTTTGGGGGCTAAATTTTATAGGCTTATTTATAATACTTAATTTATATAACGGAGATATATATATATATGAACCACACAACTCTTCCTGAAATTGTAGTAACTGCTCGTGAACCTTATTTAGTGATTAAGGAAACTAAATTTCCATTAGACAAAATAGATCCTAACCCTTTTAGGATTGAGAATCTTAACTTCAATCACAGGGTATCCCTAGATCCCAATAAAACTGTTAGGCATTCGGTAGTGAATCAGCTGAGTTCAGAAATGACGAATAAATTAAATAGGATGCCTAGTGAAGTTAATATGTTTAAAGAAATGGAGGAGCAATATATTATTTTATTGGAGCTGTACGGAAAACTTTCTAAGACTCCTGAAGTTGAGAAGGGGTTGTCTGAGCTTAATCAATTATTTGATAAAATAAAAGTTTTATATGAAGAAATTATTAAGCAGAGAGAAAAAACCAATCAGTCTAGTGCTGCTGCAAATAAAGCAGAAAGTGATAATATACCTAAATTTGGACTTTCTAAAGTTCACAAGGAAGACTTTGATCTAATGCTATCTGTTACAGGTAGCTTACGACTATGGCTACACTCTGTTCTTAAATATAGAATGTCTGAGATTAATGAAAAGCAAAAGTTAATTGATATGTTAATAATTTTAAAAGACTTAGCTAATCAACTGTCTAAGGTTTATAATGTTAGTAAGCCCGAATTAGAGAAGGTTTTTAGTGCACTACCTCGTGAAACAATTAAACTATCTGAGACCTTTCCCAATTATGTTCTTGCTGAAGGCGTTGGCGCAACTGCTTCAGGAAGTTTATATGGGTATATTTCGCTTGTTGGTAATCAGCTATCTGCAGCAATTAGTATTGACATGCCGAATAAACAAGTATTAAATAGTAGTGATTTTAGCGTATCTAGTTATGAAATACGGGTAGGAGATGAAATCCTTTATAAAGGGGGGCTATCTCCTAATGATAAAAGTATTGTTATCCCTCAAGCCTATAAATACATAGGTGATCTAAAAGTGGATATTCCAAATATACACCGAGGGAAAGAAATTATTATTGTGCTAAATATTAGATTTACTTATGATTCCGGTAGTGGGATTGTTCCTTCTACAAGTAAAGAGATTAGAAAGAGTCTTATATTTAAATGATTAGAAAAGTATTAGTTTTAATATTTTCTCTTATGGTATCGTTGGCTTATGCCAACGATACTTTCAAGAGCTATAACGAACGGTATTTAAATGCAATTTCAGAAAACAATATAAATGAAATACAGGAAATATCTTACGATTTAGAACGTATTACAAAGAATAAAAAAAACGTCGATGAATGGGTTTGGATGTATGCAAGCACCTTGCAGCAGCTAAAAAAATATCCATTATTAAGAGAAGTTCTAGAAAAAATAGATTTGGAAAAACCGAATATTAATACAAAAATGGGTGTCTGTTTCTTAGAGGAAAAACTTAATGGTGGATCTCATGGATGTTTTATAAATGCCAAGTCACGCTTGATACTAGAATCCGATTATTACAATAATATTAACTATTGGTTTACTGTAAGGTTTATAAGTGGTGATATTGATATAAAAAGTGAAAAAGATAATTTAAGAAAAACTACGTTATCAGTAGATGAACTGAATTATATTCGGTTTACTGAAAAAAAAGAGATTATTAACGCTATGTTCCCCTAATAGGTTTTGAAATCGTGTTTACAAAATAAATTTTTTGTTTTGTAGTATTTGACAAACCGCACATTTTCGGATTAAGATGACTCCACTATCTCGTTAAGTCGGTTATCTCGCTCCGATAATAAAGCGGTTTTTTTGTACCTAAATTTTAGTTATAGATCGTCTATGATCGGGTCTAGAGAGCCTAATAGAATACCGTAAGGGAATAAGCTCCGCCATCTTAACGTGGTAGTTGAAGCCCGATCACCAACTAAGTGATCGGCTTATTACTAAACGTTAAGGTACAAAATTATGTCAAACTTATCTATCCTCAATACCTTGATCTGCACTTTTGAAAATCTTTATTGACGAAAAAATAAAATTTCAGTAGTATTCTGCTAACGGTGCTGAACACACCTATGACTAGTAGCGGAACAACCGCATTAAAGTGCGGTATTTTTTTATCCTGATTTTATGATCGGGTGGCGTTTCGTACATACAAGACCGCAAGGAAAAACGAAAGGCTGTCTACTAGCAGTGTTCAAGCACCCGATCACCCTATCTGAACAATGGGGCAAATTAAAATCGCTAGTAGGATAAAAATCATGACAAACTTAGCAATTCTCAACACCTCGATCCGCACTTTAGAAGGTTTACACTCATTAAACGATATTTACAAAGCTAGTGGCACAACTGAAAGTTATCGCCCTAGTAATTTTATTCGCCTCGAACAAACAAAAGATCTGATTGCTGAAATTGAAAAAGACCAAAGCTCAGATATGAGCTTAGCTCAAAAAACATTCAGAGGCGGATTAAATGCTGGTGTATGGGCTTGCGAAGAACTTGTCCTCGCCTACGCCATGTGGATCAGCCCGAAATTTCATTTGACGGTGATCCGCGCCTTTATGCAAATGCACAACATCGGCAAAAGCGCAGTCAAATAGAAAGGCAAGATTTTGCCGCCGTTCACACAAATTCCGAAAGGACGGCAATATCACCGCCCAACCGACACTTGTCTGACACGAACCCAAATCGAAACGCTGAGCGGTTACGTTATGCGGATTTCACATCTGCGCCAGCTACACCCCAACACCATTTATAAATGGTTCTTTGATTACTACGGATTGCGCCAAATTCGCGATTTACACCCGGCAATTTATGATAACGTGGTTTGCCATTTGCGCAGCGAGGTCGCGCGCTACCATGACTGCTATTTAGCAGCCTACCAATCGGCGACGAAAGCGACTATTACGCAACCAACAGCGAAAGCACACCCTTTAGCCAGCTTTGATTTTTCCTCCTTTGGACAAAATCTCTATGCGGTTGCCAAGCACATCAGCTACCTTGAAAAAGAGTGGAACGACACGCTTTCTCCTGCGCTTAAGCTGCTCAATTACAACGCACGGCATAATGTTGATGAACATCTGCGTGCCGCCAATATCCACCTGCAAAACTATCTGCAAGTGTTTGAGCTGATGCGCACGAAGCCAAAACCGGAACAGCCGCAACAACCCCAGTTGGCATTGAAGCCATAATTTAACCGCACCGCACTTTACACCTTGCTTTTGGCAAAGTGCGGTTTCTTGCACCCTTTTTTCAGCCATAAGGAATTCATTATGAAAAATTGGCTTCTATTTATCGTGGTACTTGTCGGCTTTTTGTGGGCGAGTGATAGCGATTTTGAATATTATGTTGCCGCCGAAAAAGACCGTTGCGAACGTGCCGGTGGAGTTTGGGTGGTGGAGAATAACGATCAGTTTTGTGAGGTGCACAATGCCGATACTATACGCTGATTTGGAAACTTACAGTGATATCCCGATCCGCAATGGGGTTCACGCCTATGCTGAAAACGTAGAAATATTGCTGTTTGCCTATGCGTTGGATGATGGCGAGGTGCAGGTGTGGGACGCGACTGCCGAGCCGATGCCGTCGGATTTAAAACAGTATCTTGCCGACCCGACGATAACCTTGATGTTTCACAATTCGCACTTTGACCGCACCGTATTGCGCCACGCATTGCCAACGGTAGATTTTCGTATTCAGCGTTTCCTAGACACGATGATCATCGCCTATCTGCACAGCTTGCCGGGCGCACTGGCGGAGCTGTGTGAGGTGTTTGGCGTGCCGACAGACAAAGCCAAAGATAAGGCGGGAAAACAATTGATTCAGCTTTTTTGCAAACCACTGGGCAAAAACCGCAAGCTGGACAGGGCAACCCGCCACACACATCCGGAGGAGTGGCTGCGCTTCAAAGCGTACGCACGGCTCGATATTATCGCCATGCGAGAAGTGCATAAACGACTGCCGACATGGAATTTAATCGCAGGGGAATTAGCCTTGTGGCAACTTGACCAAAAGATTAACGATCGGGGCGTTGCCGTGGACCGCACTTTAGCGGAAGCGGCTATCCGAGCGGTGACAAAAGAACAAGCCGAATTGCGCCAACAAGCGCAGACCATGACAGATGGCACAGTACACAGCACCACCCAACGCGATGCGCTGTTAGACCACATACTACAGCAATATGGCGTTGAGTTACCGGATTTAACCGCCTCAACGATTGAACGGCGATTAGACGATCCGGAATTGCCCGAACCGGTCAAAGAGCTATTGCGCAATCGCCTCAATTCAAGCGGCACAGCAACCGCAAAATACCGCCGCCTGCTGCAAGCCGTAAATAGCGACGGCAGACTGCGCGGTATGCTGCAATTTTGTGGCGCAGGGCGTACTGGGCGGTGGGCTGGGCGAATTTTTCAGCCGCAGAACCTGCCACGCCCTAGTATGAATCAAGATGATATTGATTTTGGTATCACAGCACTAAAAGCCGATGCCGCCGATTTGATTTTTGATAATGTTACCGAGCTTGCCAGCTCTGCTTTGCGCGGTTGCTTAATCGCCCCACAAGGTAAAAAACTGGTGGTGTCGGATTTATCTAATATCGAAGGGCGAATGCTGATTTGGCTTGCCGGTGAAAAATGGAAACTACAAGCCTTTCGGGATTTTGACAAGGGCAGCGGACACGATCTGTATAAATTAGCCTATGCCAAATCCTTTCGTATGAACCCTGAAAAGGTGACCAAAGCGCAACGGCAAATCGGCAAGGTAATGGAGTTGGGATTAGGCTACGGCGGCGGTGTCGGGGCGTTTTTAAACTTCGCATTAGTCTATAAACTCGACTTGGACGAACTCGCCGATAATGCGTTTGACAGCATCAATCCTGACATTTTGGCACAAGCGAAGTCGGCGTGGCATTGGGCGAGCGACCAAAAACGTACTTACGATTTATCCGAACGGGTTTATATCGCCTGCGACGCACTGAAACGCTTGTGGCGCGAAGCGCACCCGCAGACGGTCAAGCTGTGGTCTGAGGTGGAAAGTGCGGTACGCAACGCCATTACACAGTCGGATAAGGTCTTCCGCTATCGCGATTTAGCTTTTTTGCGGACAAAAAACTGGCTGCGCATTCGTCTGCCGTCAGGTCGTCAGTTGTGCTATCCAAGCATAGCAATTGAAGACGGCAAAATCACCTATTTCGGGCTGAATACCTACAGTCGTAAATGGGGACGGATAGCCACATATTCCGGAAAACTGACGGAAAATATCACCCAAGCCGCCGCTCGTGATGTGATGGCGAACAATATGCAGCTTATTGAAAACAGCGGTTATCAAATCGTATTGACGGTACACGATGAAGTTTTAACCGAAGCACCGGACACCGTTGCATACACCCCTGAAACACTCAGCCGATTACTCGCTACCAATCCTCTATGGGCGCAAGATTTACCGCTCAATGCCGGAGGGTTTGAAGCGTATCGGTATAAAAAGGATTGATTATGGAAAGCACACAAAAAGCACTAACTGTTGATGATTTGATCGTCGGTCATATCTATTCGGCAAAACGAAAGTCAGTGGATCCCTTCGGGTTGGTTAATGATCGCCAAATCCTGTATATCGAAAAAGTTTTGGGAACAGTACAGTACGATAGCCCAACAGTTGCTAGAGGGAGGCACTATCCAAAAGTTTCAATTGATAAATTTTTACGGTGGGCTAAGGAAGATGTTACCTCTCAGATGCCGAAAGGAGAGTGGCGTAGTGAATAGATTAATTCGAGAATCTGAAATTGAAGCCCATCTAGTGAAAACTGTCAAAGCCAAGGGCGGAATTGCGTATAAGTTTACCAGTCCCTCGCGGCGCAATGTGCCGGATAGAATGATTTTGTTGCCCGGCGGCAAGTTATTTTTTGCCGAATGCAAAGCACCGAGACGAAAAGCCACCGCAGGGCAGCTGCGTGAACATCAACGTATTGCTGAGTTAGGGTTTGGCGTGGTGATTGTTGATAGTTTTGATATTGAGGCGTTATTCGATGATTGACTTTTCCCCTAGAGAATACCAAAAGCTGATTATTGATTACATTGTCCAAAACCCACGCTGTAACATCTTTGCTGGCATGGGAACAGGCAAGACAGTCAGCACGCTGACCGCACTTGATGCGTTACTTTTGGCAGGTGTTATTGAGCCGCCTGTTTTGGTACTTGCGCCTTTGCGGGTGGCACAAAGCACATGGCCAGACGAAGTGCGCAAATGGGCGCATCTTAGTCATCTAACTGTGCAGCCAATTGTCGGTTCGGTTGGCCAACGTCAAAAAGCATTGGCAACGCCGGCAGACATCTACACTACAAACTATGAAAACGTACCTTGGCTTGTGGAAACGCTCGGCAATCATTGGCAGTTCACCATGATCATCGCCGATGAAAGCACCAAGTTGAAAAGTTATCGCACGCGCAAAGGCGGCAAACGGGCGAGAGCATTGGCAAGTGTTGCGCATAATAAAGTGAAACGTTGGGTCAATCTCACCGGCACACCATCGCCGAATGGTTTAATCGATTTGTGGGGGCAACAATGGTTCATCGACCGAGGCGAACGATTAGGGCATACCTTCACGGCATTTACCGAGCGATGGTTTCGTTCGATTCCGCTTGGCTTAAGCGGATTCAGCCGCAAAGAGCCTTACGGCTATGCACAAGCTGAAATTCAAAAAGCATTAGCGGATTGCTGCTTGTCGATTCAGGCAGCGGATTATTTTGATATTGAAGAACCGATCCAAACCGTAATTGAAATTGAGCTACCGCCGAAAGTCGCAAAGCAGTATCAACAATTTGAAAAAGAGATGTTCACTCAAATTCAGAATGAAGAGGTTGAAGCGCTCAATGCCGCCGCCAAAACCCTCAAATGTCTGCAATTGGCAAGCGGTGCGGTCTATACCGAAAGCGGTGATTGGATTGAAACCCATAATGCCAAGCTGCAAGCGTTGGAGAGCATTATTGAAGAAGCCGCCGGAATGCCAGTGTTGGTTGCATATCATTTCAAAAGCGATCTGGCACGGCTACAACGACACTTCCCACAAGGCAAATTGCTCGATACTGATCCGAAAACGATTAAAGATTGGAACACTGGAAAAATCCCGATTTTGTTTGCACACCCTGCAAGTGCCGGACATGGGCTGAATTTGCAAGACGGCGGCAATATCCTCGTCTTTTTCAGCCACTGGTGGGATTTGGAACAGTACCAACAAATCGTCGAACGTATCGGGCCGACACGACAAGCACAAGCCGGACATCATCGTCCGGTTTTTATTTACCACATCTGCGCCAAGCATACGGTTGATGCGTTAGTGATTGAAAGGCGCAACAGCAAACGCACGGTACAAGATATTTTATTAAATGCCATGAAAAATAAGGAAACACTATGACTAACATCAACACCACCTTAAAACACCGCCAACAAACCTATGGCGATTATGCTGACACGGCAAAAGTTGCACAGGAAATCAAAGCCGTGATTTATGCCAATGCCGGTGAACTCAATGCGAAACAGCAAGAGGCATTAGAGATGATTGCTACCAAAATGGCACGCATTTTGACGGGTAATCCGCACTATGAAGATAATTGGCGAGATATTGCCGGTTACGCCCAATTAGGCGGGGACTTATGGACACCTGAAAATATTGAGGATCTAAAAATCGGATTGAGTGGGTAGCCTATGGATAACTGGAAAACCGCAAAAGAAGGTAATTTCCCACCTAAAAATGGTTTGTATCGAGTGCAAATCAAACTCGACAACGGGCGGTTATTTTCCTTTGAAAATGAATATAGCAGCAAAAAAGGTTTCACGTTCGACACGACTATGCGTGAGTTAGGTAAACCACAACGAATATTGGCTTGGCGGTATTTATGAAAACAAATAAAAATAACGGTTGGATAAAATGTAGTGAACAGTTACCCGAAAAAGATAAAAGAGTGTTGATTTACAATGGCTATGAAGCCCTTGCCGAACTATGTGAAAGCAAGAAAGTTCCAGGTCGTTTATATTGGCAAACTGAAGATTTCAACCTCAACTATGGTGAATGTGAACAACTATCTTTTGATGAAGTTACACACTGGCAACCGCTGCCAAGCCTGCCAAGCGATGTCGCCTAACTTAGTCTAGCGCTTAGACGAGTTAGACGAAAGACATTTAAAACCACGCCACCGCAAGGTGGCTTTTTTATGGGGTCAATATGGAAAAAGCCTTAACGATAAACGATGTCGCCGAAATGCTGAGTTTAAGCTACGGCACAGTCTATAACCATCGATATAAGTGGGGATTCTTTAAAATGGAAGGGTCTCGAATTTGGCGCATTTATCAATCGGATCTTGAAAAAAACCGTAAAAAGCAAAATAATGTTTGTCGGCTAGAAATGCAGGTCGGCGATAAGGAGAATCCAAAATGTCGATCTACAAAACATCAAGTGGTATCTGGTGGATTGATTTCAGAACGCCGAGCGGTCAGAGAATTAGACGCTCTGCTAAAACAACTGAAAAAAAATTAGCGCAAGAGTACCATGACAAACTCAAATATGAAGCGTGGAAAGTTGATCAGCTTAATAAAAAACCTGAACGCACAATTGAAGAAGCCCTGATTAGATTCCTTGAAACCTCAACCGGTCAAAAGGATATGGAAACAAAAATTCGGCACACGGAGTATTGGCGCAGTGTGTTAAGTGGGCGAACGCTTAGCTCTTTAACAACAGATGATATTCTGAATAACTTGCCTACGCACAAAGCCAGCACGAAAGAAAAACTCTCACCCTCAACGCAAAACCGATATCGCACGTCAATTATGCGCGCGTTATCTTTGGCGCATAAAGCCGGTTGGATAGATAGCATTCCTTATGTCCCTAAAAATCCTGAACCGAAAGTGCGGGTACGTTGGATCACAAAAGAAGAAGCATTCCGCTTGGTGGAATCGCTCAATCTCGGGTGGATGAAAGATGTTTGCTCTTTTGCTTTGATGACCGGTGCGCGAATGACGGAAATTTTGTCGCTGACGTGGGATAAAATTGATTTTGCGAGAAATATTGCAATCGTTACCAGTGATGTTGCAAAATCAGGCAAAGCAAGACCGCTGCCACTAAGCCGAGATGCAATAGCGCTGCTGAAACAGAAACGAGCGGAACGTATTTCTGATTTTGTTTTTCACCGAGGCAAGGGGAAATTCATTAGCGAAATTGATCGCGAAGATTTTCAGCGCGCATTAACGCGGGCAAATATTCAAGATTTTCGCTTTCATGATCTGCGACACACCTGGGCAAGTTGGCATGTCCAAAACGGAACACCTTTGATGGTATTGAAAGAACTTGGCGGTTGGGAAACGGTGGAGATGGTAAAACGCTATGCCCATCTCAATGCCAGTCATCTTTTGAGCTATGCAAATGTGGGAATGTTTTGGGAATATTCAGCAGTTAGCCAGTTTGGGTTGGTTGCAGAAAACGAACCGTTCACAGAAATTTCAGAAAATAAAAAAAGCCGTAAGTTATTGATTTAGCGACCATTACTTACGACTTCATTCAGAAAAGTGGCGGAGGAAGTGAGATTCGAACTCACGGAGGGCGTAAACCCTCGCCGGTTTTCAAGACCGGTGCCTTCAACCGCTCGACCATTCCTCCGCACGGTTGACTCTTAACGAGTGGCGCAGATAATACAAATTTCGTCGGGGCAAGTCAACACTCAAGTTTAAATATTTATTGCGTTTGAGGGAATTATAAACAAAGTGCGGTATTTTTCGACAGGTTTGATTTTTTAGCGTCTTGAATGAGAAAATTTCAGCCATAAAAAAGCCCTGCATTGGCAGGGCTTTGAAATCATAAACAAAAATAGAAAATTAACGGCGTAAACCTAAACGTTCGATTGTTGTAGTGTAAAGTGCTAGATCAGTGCGTTTTAAGTAGTCTAATAATTTACGACGACGAGAAACCATACGCAATAAACCACGACGACCGTGATGGTCTTTTTTATGAACAGAGAAGTGTCCTTGTAAGTGGTTGATTTGTGCGGTTAATAACGCAATTTGAACTTCGGAAGAACCGGTGTCGCTACCGTCACGACCAAAGTCAGCAACGATTTTTGCTTTTGCTTCTGCGCTTAGAGACATAATAACTCCTAAAAATAGTGTTAGTGAAAATACATCAATAGCCGATCTCTAATTCAGCTATGACAGGGAATGCGCATTTTACGTTGAGTTGCGTCGGATTGCAATCAAAAGGGTGAAAAATCACGTAATAAGGCATTCGTTAGATGTTATTAGCAGGGCGTAAAATAGCTTGATTTCAAAGTGCGGTCAGCTATCTTTAAATCTCCCCTTGAATTTCCAATTAAAATAGATTATCGTAACTAAAATTATACAATCATTGTATCAAATTTTTTACAAAAAGACCTTGATAAGGAATTTTATGAACGCCGTCGCCAATAAAGATTTAATCCACAACGTGAATATCAACGATGAAAAAGTGTTGATGACTCCGCAAGAGTTGAAAGAAAAGCTGCCACTCAGTTTGGAACTGAAACAACAAATCGAACAATCCCGACATGATATTGCCAACATTATTCATAAGCAAGACAAGCGTTTGTTGTTGGTGATTGGGCCTTGTTCGATCCATGATCCGCAAGCGGCGTTGGAATATGCGCATAAGTTAAAGGCATTGGCTGATGAAGTGAAAGACACTATTTATGTTGTTATGCGGGTTTATTTTGAAAAACCGCGAACCACGGTCGGTTGGAAAGGGTTGATTAATGATCCGCACTTGGACGGTAGTTTTGATGTAGAGAATGGTTTACAGCTGGCAAGAAAATTGCTGATTGATTTGGTCGAATTGGGTTTGCCGTTGGCAACCGAAGCCCTTGATCCGATTTCGCCGCAATATATGGCGGAGCTGTTCAGTTGGTCGGCAATCGGCGCGCGCACCACCGAATCGCAAACGCACCGTGAAATGGCATCGGGGTTGTCAATGTCGGTCGGTTTTAAAAACGGCACGGACGGCAGTTTAGCCACCGCAATCAATGCGCTGAAAGCGGCTTCGATGAGACACCGCTTTATCGGCATTAATCAACAGGGGCAGGTGAGTTTACTGCAAACCGCAGGCAACAAAGACGGACACGTGATTTTGCGCGGTGGCAAAGCGCCGAATTACCAAGCGGAATTTGTGCAACAATGCGAGCAGGAACTGGCAAAAGCCGGCTTAGAACAGTCGATTATGATCGATTGCAGCCACGGCAACTCGAATAAAGATTACCGCCGCCAGCCGCTGGTGGCGGAAGAGGTGGTGCAGCAAATTTTGGATGGCAACCGCTCTATTACCGGTTTAATGATCGAGAGCAACCTGTTTGCCGGCAACCAAAGCTCGGAGCAACCGTTTGAACAAATGCAATATGGCGTTTCGATCACCGATGCCTGCATTGATTGGCAGACAACCGAGCAATTATTGCGTAAAATTCATCAGCAATTATTAAATAGAAACTAGAGGACAACATGCAACCGCTGCAACCTTTGCGTGATGAAATTGATCAGCTGGATCGCAATTTATTGAAATTATTGGAAAAACGTCTGCAACTGGTGGCAGAAGTCGGACAAGTGAAACACCAACACGGCTTGCCGGTGTATGTGCCGGAGCGTGAGGCGGAAATGTTGGTGGCGCGGCGGCAAGAAGCGGAAAAAATGGGGATTTCGCCGGATTTAATCGAAGATCTGTTGCGCCGAATTATGCGCGAATCTTACCAAAACGAGCATAAAAGCGGTTTTAAAACCGTCAATCCGGCGATTAAAAAAATCGTGATTGTCGGCGGAAAGGGCAAACTCGGTAGCTTGTTCGGACGCTATTTCCAATTGTCCGGTTATCAGGTGGAAAATTTGGGGCGTGCCGAGTGGCAACATGCGGATCAGATTTTGCATAATGCCGATGTGGTGATTGTCACTGTGCCGATTCGCAACACCTTAGAAACCATCGAGCGCTTGCAACCGCACTTGCGTGAAAATATGCTGTTGCTCGATTTCACCTCAGTCAAACGCCAGCCGGTTGAAAAAATGCTGGAGGTGCACCAAGGTGCGGTGCTGGGCTTGCACCCGATGTTCGGACCGGATATTGCAAGCTTTGCCAAACAACTGATTGTACGTTGCGACGGGCGTTATCCGGAACGTTATGAATGGCTGTTGCAGCAAATGCAGCTGTGGGGGGCAACGATTTACCGCACTGATCCGGCAGAACACGATAAAAATATGACCTATATTCAAGCCTTGCGCCACTTTGCCACTTTTGCCAACGGCTTGCATTTATCCCGTCAGCCGGTCGAATTGGCGCAATTATTGGCGTTATCCTCACCGATTTATCGGTTGGAATTGGCAATGATCGGGCGTTTATTTGCGCAAGACGGGGAGTTATATGCCGATATTATTTTAGATAAACCGGAAAATTTAGCGGTGATTGAATCATTGAAGCAAAGTTACGAAGAGGCGTTAGGTTTTTTTGAACAACATGATCGTGCCGGATTCATCCAAGCATTTAAACAAGTCAGTGACTGGTTTGGCGATTATTCACCGTTATTTATGAAAGAAAGCCGCCAGCTATTACAACAGGCGAACGATTATAAACAGTTTTGAAAAGGCAATGAAAGAAGGCTACCGCTTGGTAGCCTTTATGTTTTAACTTTTCGCATTTTTTTCATCTTCTTTAATGGCATCTCGCACCGCACTTTTAATCGCAAGGAGCATACCGATAACCATGGCGAGAAGAATAAGCAAAACAATCGTTGTTTCCATTATGTTTCCTCCTGTGAAAGGCTGTCCTGATATTTTCTGAGTTCTTTACCGCATAATAAAATTCCATATGTAGCGAAAGACAATAACACCAGATTAATGCTCTTAAACCACCAACTATACTGCCCATATAGTACAACAGGTATCGCAAGCAGCGCAACTTTGGCTAAATCTTCCAAGTTCTTTGCCCATGAATCGGATGTTTCTTTTTTTATCGGTCTTTTCAGTAAATACCAATTTGTCTTTTTGAAATGAGAGTAACGCCTTTTCATGTTTTATCCCCGGTTTATCATTGAGTTAAAAGATAAAATAAGCGTAAGGTAAGTTTGACTTGATTAGCAGCCTGAACAAAAATGTTTGCGATCCGGATCGTAAATATCAAAAAAACACAAGCTCACAGATTGTCCCTTTCTGCCACAAATAGCAGATATTCTTCTAAATTATCAATTGCATCTTGGCAACGTTGTTTACGCTGTTCAGTTTGTTGGATTCGTTGTAGCCAAGCGGCTTGTTGCAAGGGTTCCGCTTGCAGCATAGCGTCGTTCTGTTGCGCGATTAAATCATTTAATTGGCGCAAAAATTGATAGTATTTCTCCAACCGCACTTGGGGCGGCAAATCATGCACTTGGTGTTTGTTTTTCTTGGTCGCTGCTTTGGGCGTGAAATTAGCGGCAAAGTGCGGTTGAACGGAGGCTGTCGGTTGCAGCATATCCAGCAGGGCGTGATATTGTGCCAATAACTTTTCAGTGTAAAACTCGACTTGCTCCGCTTCCGTTGCCTGCCTCAAAATGGAAAATGTCTGCTGAATTTGTGTTAAACAATCGCCCACCGTTTCATTTTCCGTCGCAAATAAGCGCGAATCGAGCTTGGCGGAAATCGGCTGCTGTTGGTATGGCAAAAGTTGCCGAAAGTAACTTTCGATTTTTTCCATTAATAGCTGAACATTGGCGGCGGACATAAACCCTCGGCTTATTTTTTGTTATGCGATCCGGATCGTAAAAAAAGTGGCTCGGCAGTGTGTGGCAATGCGCTTTATTTTAGATTAGCCTTCCTTTTAACACAACCGGAGGAAAGCACATACTATGTTTAACCTGATCCAACGCCCGATAGAGCGCACAACGTTAGAAGCATGGGCGAAAATGAGCGATGATATTGCCAAAGTTGCAATATTGGCAGTACCTGTTATGCTACTGGATAGTAGCGTAATTTCTTTAAAAGTCATCAACGGTATCTCATTGATATTTTCTGCATACGCATTTTTATGTGGTGGAAGATTCATTCGAAAGCATTTAACCAACATGGAGGGCAAATAATGGAACTGACGATTGGACTTGGCATTTTTGCCTTACTTGGGTTGATTTTTGCGATAGGTATGAATTATCTTGCTAAACATCCCTATCCAAAAGGCTATAAGCCCGAACAAAATAAAAAATAGCGCAAACGCCGATACAGTGCGGTATGAATCAAACATTCTACCGCATTTGATTATTTAATCCGTAAGCAAATGTATTGAATAACATATTGCATTTTCAATAGTTTCCCGACTTTATTGCAGAACTTTGATCTGAGTCACATAAAAAATCTGAACTTTGTTATTTTAAGTTTGGCAGCTTTAGGCAGCTTTTCTTTAGTTATAAAAATTCAATATAAAACAATAAGATATGATTAAATAAAATGTTTCTCTATAAAAATAGTATGAATAAATCGCTCCAAAGAAGTTTGCATAAACCATGTGAAATAATCATGACTAAGCATTCATTTATTGCAACCAATTGAAATTAAAAGATTTTTTGTTTTTTGTTTTGAATGGTCATAAGCTTGACAGGGAAAATGGATTCTGTCAGTATGACCTC